>JBNKTL010000028.1:0-67547 GCA_050298055.1 Spirochaetota bacterium | reverse complement strand
CTTGATAATCGAGGTAGATTTATACAATAACTGTTTATTTCAATTTGTAAAAATCGACAGACAAGGGGGTTAGGGGGGCGTGCGCTTTGTGTGAAACATCTTCTTCTCCAATGCGGAACTTTTCCTTGACATCTTATCCATAAACATACAGGTATATTACACATTTTCATACAGGTGGAAGAATGGAAACAATCATAAAAAAGAGAATTGAAGAATGGACAAAAGAGCCCTTTGACCGGGATACCATAAGAGAGATAGAGGACCTTGTTGCCGGACAGGGAGATGAAGAACTTGAGAACAGGTTTTACAAACAGCTTGAATTCGGGACCGGCGGTCTCAGGGGCATTATAGGTGCCGGCACCAACAGAATGAATATCTATACGGTGGGGATGGCAACCCAGGGCCTGGCTGAATATATAAAAAAGTGCCGGGGCGGCAGCAGGGGTGTGGTCATTGCCCGGGATTCCCGTATCATGTCCGATGAATTCGCCCGGGAAACAGCATCAATCCTTGCCGCGAACGGGATCAGGGTCTATCTCTTTAAAGACATTACCCCCGTTCCCTTTGCGTCTTTTGCCGTCAGGGAACGGGGAGCAATGGGCGGTGTGATGATAACCGCAAGCCACAATCCGCCGGAATACAACGGGTACAAGGTCTACTGGGACGACGGCAGCCAGATCGTCCCTCCCCATGATGACAATATTATTTCCGAAGTGAATAAGATAGATTCCATAAAAATGATAAAAAAGACAGATTTTGACAGGGCGGTGGATGCCGGCCTTATTGAACTTATGGGCGGTGATATTACCACAGCGTACCTGGACAGGCTTGAGAGTGCCGGTTTCAGAGAGAGGAAAAAATCGAAAGTAAAAATTGTCTATACCCCCATACACGGCACCGGGTACAAGGTGGTACCCGAAGTGCTGGAACACTTCGGTTTTACCGATCTCAACCTGGTTGAGGAACAGTCATTTCCCGACGGGAATTTCCCCACGGTAGAATCGCCCAACCCGGAGGAGGAGGGCGCCATGTCAATGGCGCTGCAGCATGCCGCGAAATGCGGTGCGGATATTGTCCTGGCCACAGACCCGGATTCTGACAGGATGGGCGTTGCTTTCAGGAACGGTAGCGGGGATTATGTGCTGATAAACGGGAACCAGATTGGGACCATGCTGGAATACTATATAATAAACCGGCTGGCGGAGGAGGGGAGACTTCCCGGCAACGGGGCGGTGATCAAGACAATTGTCACCACGGAGCTGCAGAGAGAAATCGCGGAAAGCTATAAGCTTGAGGCTGTGGACGTCCTCACCGGGTTTAAGTGGATCGCCGGTAAGATGAGGGAATACGAGAAGAGCGGTGAGAAGGTTTTTGTTTTCGGGGGAGAGGAAAGTTACGGATACCTGCCCGTGAGTTTTGTGAGGGACAAGGATGCCGTGAGTTCATGCTACTTCTTCGCGGAGATGGCGGACTGGCTCATGGAAAGAGGGGAGACCCTGTGGGGCTTTCTCAACAGTATATACGTAAAATACGGTATGTACAGGGAAGATCTTTATTCCCTGACACACAGGGGAGCCGACGGTTCCGGGAAGATAGAGAGGATAATGAAGAGTTTCAGAACGAACCCCCCGGAGAGGCTGGGAGGTACCGGTGTAGAGAGTGTGGCGGATATTCTCACCCTGAAGAGAAGATTCCTTCCCGGCGGCAGGGAGGAAAACATCCATGGTCTCCCTTCATCCAATGTCCTCCAGTTTTTCCTTGAAGACGGCACAAAGGTTACCATGAGACCCTCCGGTACGGAGCCGAAGATCAAGTTCTATTTCAGTGTCCGGGAAGATGTAAGGGGCGATGATACGGAAAAAACCGGTAAAGTTCTCCGGAAGAGACTGGATAAGGTCAAGAAAGACTTCCTGGACGCGGTTTCTTCGGTATAAAAAAAGTTTCAAGTTTCGAGTTCCGAGTTCCGGGTTGAAGAGAGTTTGAACCGCCATCCCCCAGAGCCCCCCGTCCCCCTGAGGGGGCATAAGATTCAAACCACAACTCTCTTGTGCCCCCTTTGGGGGTTAGGGGGACCTTAGCGCACTTTTGTGGGCTTCGTGTGAAACCTCTTCTTTTTCAACCTGTAACTTTTCTTCTGTTAAATAATCCGCTTTCCGAAAAGCGAGACCGCGAGATCAACCGCTATGCGCGCGGTCTGGTTTGCGCGGTCGAGAAGGGGATTGACTTCAACGATATCCATGGAGGAGAGGCGGCCGGTATCTGCCACTGTTTCCATGATGAGATGCGCTTCCCTTATGGTCAGGCCCCCGGAAACAGGTGTTCCCACACCGGGGGCGGTAAAGGGGTCCAGGCAGTCAACATCAAGGCTTACATGGATCTGCGGACAGCGGGCAAGCCGCTCCAGAGCTTCCTTCATAACAGCATGGACACCGTGTTCATCGATGTTCCTCATGGTGTAGATCTTTATTTCCTTCTCAATGAGGATCCTTCTCTCTTCCCTCTCCAGGTTTCTCACACCTATTGTCACGACATTTTCCGGCCTGATCTTCGGTCCCTTCCGGCCCAGGTTGACAAGTTCCGGTATCCCCTCTCCCGTGAGAACGGCAAGTGCCATGCCGTGAATATTCCCGGTAAGGGATGTTTCCGGGGTATTGGAGTCTCCGTGAGCGTCTATCCAGAGGAGTCCTGTTTCTTTTTTATCCGATACCCCTCCCACCGAACCGATTGCAAGTGAGTGGTCTCCTCCCAGGAACAGGGGTATACAGCCCTCATCCACTGCGTCTCTTCCCGCTTTGTAAACAGCTTCGCATATCCTGATAATTTCCGGTATCAGGCTGTCCTGCTCCAGGGACTCCCTGACGGGAACTTCGATGTTTCCGGTATCAATGATTTCGTATCCCAGTTCACCCAGTTTTGATTTCAGCCCGGCGTACCGGACCGCGCCGGGTCCCATGTCAACGCCCCTGTTTGACTGTCCCAGGTCCATGGGTACCCCTATTATCCTGATCTTTTTATCCATGAGAGGACTCCCATTATTTCTTTCCCAGGTTGTTCCAGAGGTTTATCATGAAGTCCTGGACATTGGTGAGGATGGGTGTGGCCTGCGCGGACCCCCTGTTGGCCAGTTTGTCGGCGCTGAATTCTGTCATATCAACGATATAGAAGTAGACGGGTCTCACCTTCAGGTTTTCCATGACGTGATAGCCGGGGGTCATGTTTCCGAAGGCAATGGAATGGAGCTGTGTGGCCAGTGTGATTACGGTTGTTGCCTTCCGCGCGTAGTATCTCATGGCATCCTGGCTCCTGTAGGCATCTCCTATGACTTCGGGGAGGGGACCGTCATCACGTATGGAACCTGCCAGAACACAGGGGATTCCCCTCTTCACGCAGGAATAGATGATCCCGTCACGTATCTTCAGACGGTTGATCGCTTCTCCTGTGGAACCGGCTTTTCGTACCGCGTTGAGTATATCCAGGTGGTTGTAGTGGCCGCCGGGGTGAAGTTCCTGGGAATAGATATCCTGACCGAGCCCTGTCCCGAAATGCGATGCTTCCAGGTCATGGGTTGCCAGGGCATTGCCTGCCATGACCGCGTGGCAGTATCCGTTTTCTACCAGTCCCTGCATGCAGCGCCGGCTGTCCTTGTCAAAGGCCACGGCGGGACCCAGGACCCACACAATAAAACCGTTGTCCCTGTCATACCGGAGAATATCGTACAGCTGTTCATAACTTCTGGAGAAGGGGGTCTCCCGGGTCCGCCTGGTGTGAAATGAAAACTTGTCGCCGGGTCTGCTGCTTCCGGAAAATCCCCTGTCATGGACCAGTATCCCTTCTTCGCCGTTTTCGCTTCTTCCCACAACCACGGGGTCTCCCTTCCTGAGCCTCCTGGATTCAACCACTTCGGGAGTACCGTTACGGAGTACGATGACACAATCCATCCTGCTCTCATGTACAAGAACCCACTTCCCGTCTCCCCTGTGAAGGTATTCGGGGTAGTTTGTGGTCGCATGAAAATTGTCCGGAGCGACACCGTCCAGGGGCGCGGCTTCGGTTTTTACCGGGGGTGCGGATGCGGGGGTGCCCGCTTGAAAATCGGGGGGATGATATTCCGGTAATTCAAAAGCCATTGAGTCAGTCCTGCCTTCTCTTTCGGATATATCTTACCCCATTATTCAACCGGTGTCAAGAGAATAGGCAGGAAGGGATATAGAGAAAAAGCAGGCCCCTGTTTGAACAGCCTGCTTAACAGGGTTTATGATATCCCTGTTTATTTTTCATAAAGCTTCGTCTGTAATGATAAAGCTTCGCTGATTTTATATAAGCTTAACAATGACTATAACCAGGATTACAACAACAAGTAAATAGACCATTTTTTGTTCTCCTTTCTATAAGTTCTCTCGTTTTGCTGATTTCATATAAGCTTGATAATGACTACAACCAGTATGACAATTACCAGTAATCCGATAAGACCACCCATGTTCTGTTCTCCTTTTTCAAAATTGCAGTATATCTGTATATTGCATATACTAATATCGGTACATTATTTTTACCGCGAAAATAGTGTCAAATAATTTAATGCTCATTACCAGGTCTCCAGGAAAATCTCTCATCCCTTTAACTTTCCCAGTTCGGTTTTCAGTTCACCGAGAATTTTTTTCAGTTCTGCTTCATGTCCCTTTTCCTGGTCTGCCAGTGTGTGAAACAGGTCTCTTGAGGAGTCGGTTGTTGCTTTTCCCGCGGCGTTTAAATAAAATTCGTACGCTGAAATCTCCCGGGGAATAGCAAGAAGAACCACCTGGATCATCTCTTCCAGGGCCTTTATTCTCTGTTTATCCTGTTTATCCATCTCTCTACCTCAACTCCCACTAATACCTTCAAATCTTTCCCTATGACGGGAAAGTAATTTTCCCTCCATTGTATGCGATAAATCCCGTGACCGGGACATTTACATAAAGGAGGATATTATAGAGCAGGGAGGTATAATTACCTCCCAGAGAAATATCCGCATAAAGACTTCTCACAATGACTTCCGCCGTACCCAGCAGGAGCAGGATAAATGAGAAGATAATCTTGTTTTTGAAGATTGTCGTTGCTGTCATATCATAATTTATCCACCAGCTTAAGAAACCTGACAGAATTGACGGAAACATCATCAGGGTGGCGAATGAAAGGGAGTAGTATGCTGACAGCTCAAAAGACCTTAATCCGGTAACCAGGAACAGGGTCTGCAGCATCATTGAAAAAAGGAAAAGGGCAATGGGAAAATGTATGAACATGGGATGGGGATGGAATTTTCTGTAGAGGGCAGAGAGGAGCATCTTTTTCTCAGCTGCTTTATCCGCGTCGTCCTCTTCGAGCCTGTCCACCTCTTTAAATCTTGAGAGGACTTCCTCGCCGTGGGGCGCCATTGCCAGGAAATCGGTGAGGTCTTCCCCCGCGCTGTGGCGCGCCATGTGTACGCCCTCTACCCAGCGCCTGCTTTCAGTAACATCGTATATCCTGTTTTTATAGGAGAGGTATGCCGGTTTTCCCTCTTTCCCGTTGTTTTGTTTTAAATCTTCTTTTTTCACGATCTCCCCGCTTCTGATTGTTGCTATCATAGAGTATAAGCCTGCTTCTGTCAATGATGAATTTTTATTGGTTAAATCCCCCCTGTCCCCCCTTTGGTAAAGGGGGGTGTTCTTATCACTTTAAAAAAAGTCTGGGTATGATGAGCCCCTTTATTTAAAGGGGCGCGCAGAGCGGGGGATTTCGCTTAGTTCCATATTGGTAAAACATGTTAAAAAACAGTACTTTTATATGGAGAAAAATGATTTGATTAATCCGGATTGTAAATAATGCTTGATGATCCGGGAGTTTTGCCGTGAATAAAATAAAAAAAGATCTATTACAACCTGTCCTTGAAGCCCGTAACCTCTCGCTCTCCTTTGAGGGGAAGCCCCTTTTCCAAAACTTTTCACTTTCTGTAGCTGCGGGAGAAAAGGTCATCCTTACAGGTATCTCCGGGTCAGGAAAGACCACACTCATGAAGTGTTTTCTGGGCCTTGTCCGGCCTGATGCAGGTGATCTCTTCATCAATGGGAAGAATGTTGACGAATCCTCTGTCTGGAGTATGAGGACCCGGATAGGCTATGTCCCCCAGGAGATTGACCCCGGTCCGGGCAGGGTCTCGGATATTATCCTCCGGCCCTACAGGTACCATGCCAACAGTGAGAGCTGTCCCGGTGAAGAGAGGATCCTCCCGCTTTTAAAGAAGTTTAATCTCCCCGCGGATATCCTCCGGAAGGAAATGGGGAAACTCTCCGGCGGCGAGAAACAGAGGATAGCAGTGATAACAGCCATCCTCCTTGAAAGAGAGATATATCTCCTGGATGAGGTCACCTCCGCACTTGACCCGTCCGGAAAAAGGAGAGTGATCAATTATTTCAAAAAGTCAAAATCAACGCTCCTTGCAATAGCCCATGACCGGGAGTTCGCGGCCATAGGTGACCGGGCTGTGAGGATCCCGGTAAAGAGGAGGAGATAATGTCATCTGCCATTGAGATAAGGACTTTTGCCCTGGCCCTGGGTTATCTTCTTCTCATTATCCCCCTGGGGTTGATGCTCTACCTGGGAGCGGACATCCTGAAAAAAACCTTTATTTCGGTAATCAGGATGACAGTGCAGCTCCTCTTTGTGGGACTCTACCTTCACCTGGTCTTTGATCTCAACCGCTGGTGGCTGAATACACTCTGGCTTCTCCTCATGATCTCTGTGGCGGACCTTTCCATCATCAATGGCAGCGGTCTGAAAATCAGGCGTTTCCTGGTCCCGGTCTTTCTTTCCATTCTGGGGGGAACTGCCGTTCCCATGATCTACTTTAACCTTGTTATCCTCCGCATCCCGAACCTCTTTGAGGCGCAGTACTTTATACCCATAAGCGGTATGATCATGGGAAATTGTCTCAGGGCGAATATTATCGGAATAGGTTCATTCTATAGATCCATACGGGAGAATGAGAACGCTTATCTTTACAGCCTGGCCCAGGGGGCCACACTCAGGGAGGCCCTTTTCCCCTATTTCCGGGGCGCTTTCCAGGCGGCCCTGGGTCCCACCGTTGCCACCATGGCAACTGTGGGCCTTGTGGCGCTCCCCGGTATGATGACCGGTATTATCATGGGGGGGATAAATCCCGCAACCGCCATAAAGTACCAGATTGCCATCATGCTTGCCATCTTTACCGGGACATCCATCACGGTTTTTACCGCTATCGCTCTTACGATCCGTTCCGGTTTCGACAGCTACGGCATTTTTGACCACGGGGTGTTCAGGAAGATCAGGTAAAGTGCCCGGCTGTATGCCGTTTCAGGCACCGGTATCCGCTCTCCATCAGTTCCTGAAGATGACCTTCTCCCGGGAAAATATTCTCCAGGCGGCAAACAGAGCTGCCGCGAGATAGAAAAAAGTCCATACACAGACCGTAAGGATGTTCATTGCACTGAAGGTCTCCAGTATCAGCTCCTTGATAACGATACTGATATTCAGCAGGGGAAGATGGAGGAAGATCCCGGGATAGTTTTTAATATCGATCATGGAGGTGCCGTATCCTGACGCCATGCTTATGATGATCAGGGGGAGCGAGAGTGTCTGGGATTCCCGGGTTGACCGTGAGAAGAAACTCACTCCCATGAGGACCGCCCCGAACACCATGATGAGTCCCAGGGTAAGAAGTGATATCAGCAGAAGTGAAACCGGGCCCAGGCTCAGGGTATAACCGTTCTCTCCGAAAAAGTCCGGCGTGAGAACAAAGGAGATGGCCACACCCGCAAGAAAGGAGAGAACGCCGATGATCCCGAAAACAGAGACAGCGGCAAATTTTCCGCAGAGGATCTCAAACCTTCCCGCCCGGGTGCAGAGGAGATGTTCCAGAGTACCTCTCTCCTTTTCCCCCGCTCCCAGGTCCGCGGCCACGGAGAGGGGACTGATAACGGAGTAGGTGAGAAGCATCAGGGGAAGGAGTATTGAAAGAAGGAGCATCCCGGCCCCTCTTTCCTCCGGTTCCACCATTACGCTTTTTACGCTTACCGGGTTCAGTTTCATCCTCTCCCTGTCGCTGCCGCTGAACCTGCCGCTTATCACGCGGCCCGAGTAGGCGGAGGTCAGTTCCGCGATTTTTGAATATGCCACCAGTGAGAGCTGGCTCCTGTTGTCTATGATTACGGCAATCTCCGCTTTCCTGCTCTCTGAAATGTCCCGGTCGAAATTTTCGGGGATAAGAATTCCGGCATAGATCTTTCCTTCCACCACATCTTTTCTCAGGTCACGGGATTTTTCTATCCTGATATTTTTGTTCCCCCTGAGAAATTCCGTATAGGGGGCGCTTTTCCCCGAAACCGCAACCCTGAGTTCCCTTTCCACCTCGGCCCTGCTCCTGTTCACGATAACATTGAGATAGAAGAGTATCAGGGGGAAAAGGACCACAGGTATGATGATACCCGTGAGAAGGGTCCTCCAGTCCCTGAAGAGGTCGGTGAGTTCTTTGAGAAATACGGTTTTAATTGTCCTGATCATCATCACTGATAATACCGAGGTACCGGTTTTCAAATTCGTTGGGGTCTGTTGAAAAGAGAGAAGCGCTTAATTCTCTTTTAACAAGCCTTCCCCTGTGAAGAATGAGGACGCGGCTGCAGACTCTCTTCACTTCACTGATATTGTGGCTGGAGAAGAGTATCCCCTTTCCCCGGTCTCTGCACCTCTCCATGAAGTTGTAAATGACCCGGGAGGCCCGGAGGTCGAGGCCCGATGTGGGTTCATCGAAGAGCATAATACCCGGATCGTGTATGATAGAGCGGGCGATGGCGGTTTTCTGTTTCATTCCCTTTGAAAATTCATGGGACCGCCGGTGGATGAAGTTTCCCATTTCAAGTTCCGCGGTCAGGGTCTCCAGTTTGCTCTCAGCTTCTTTTTTGGGGATGCCGTTGAGTCCCGCGAAGTAGAGGATATTTTCCCTGCAGGTGAGCCTGTCGTAGAGCCCGGTCTCCCCTCCGAAGAGCACGCCGGTCCTGCTCCTGGCCATTTCCGGTTCGCCGGTAATACTGAAGCCGTCAATTTCGGCTTTCCCGGAACAGGGAGAGAGTGTTGTGGCAAGTATTCTCAGGGTGGTGGTCTTCCCCGCGCCGTTTTCACCCAGGAGCCCCACGATCTCTCCCCTCTCAACAGTGAAGGATATGCCGTCCAGAGCGGGCTTTTCACTTCCGGGATAGTACTTGGTTAGATTTTCAACACGTATCATTTTTTTATAAAATGAATTATCCTACAGAAATTCTGATGTCATTGAGTTAAAAATATTTTGCTTTCGTTCTTTGTAAATCTAATTAATTCTGATCAGGGAAAATAATATCTTTTAAAAGCAAATTTACATGTCATTCATTACATTCTGTGTAGCGTTCATTACATGTTCCCTGCGTGAAACTGATATATTCTTGACATTTTCAAATATATTGATTCTTATAAAATTATTCTGACAATAATTTTATCGTTCTTTCCCTGTTTTGAGAAAATGCCGCAGGCGGTTGAAAGATATGTTTACCTTGTTGCATAGTTGAGACGTTCCTGAAGGCCCTATGCTTCTTTCACAATCCTGTTCTTTGTGGAGGTGCTGTCATGAGATTCCAAAATTTTAATTTTATGACCTTCCTGCCAGAATGGCTCAATAAAATTAAGGCAAAGATAAAATCCTTTGTTTTGGGAATTTTATCAAAGTTTTCTTCTTTTAAAAGTCTTAATTCGTCATTGGAAAATTTTAAGACGACAGCTATTAATATCTTCAGTTTTTTGTTATTAATTATTATTATCTTCTGGTTCACAAAAGAAATGGTGCGCCAGAACATCTATATTGAGCCAATCGGAATTCCCGCAGACCTGGAAAAGTTGGGATATACCCCTCACATACTGGCTGTTCGGCTTCAGGCGAGTATCGAACGAATTTATATGGAAGCACAGACCAGCCGCGCATGCCTGTCCACAAAAGAAGGATGGAATCAATCTGATATAGAAGTTCCGGGAACCGGTTTAACCGCCCGTACCATAATTGATTTTTTTAAAGATATATTTAATATTAATGACAAACGGATCAGCGGAGAGATCATTGAAACAGACAATAAACTGTATCTGCATTTACGGATTCGGGACAGCAAAAAAAATACTCATTCATTTATTAACCATAGAGAAATTATCGGGAACCAGAAGAGCAGATATATTAAGACAATTGATCAGCTCCTCTACCTGGCATCCATGGATCTGCTGCGTTTTTCTGACCGGGTCGGTTATGCGCTTCATCAGTATTTTTATATCCGTGATATCAAAAACGCGCGGATTGTAATAAATGATATCATTTCAAATCCCGATAAAAAAAGTCATGAAAAAAAGTGGGTGGAATACTTCAAAGCGACATTGGCAAAGGATATTAAAGGTGATATACTAAATGCGGCAAAACACTATAAAAATTCCATGGAAATTTCTCCGCTTGCTGATACCTACATGGATTTTGCATCACTTTATTATCAGCGCAATAATTTTTTAAAAACAAAAGAGCTTTTGGAAAAAGTTGATAATCAGGTCCCCATCGTATTTCAAAATAAATCAGATTTTTATCTGAGAAGGAGAATTTATAAACTGGCAAAAGAAAATTGCGAAGAAATTCTCAGAAGAAGGCCGGATTACTACAGAGGTTATACTTGTCTTGGGGATTATTATAGCTCAAGGCGAAATAAAGAAGAAGCGGAAAATTATTATCAAATCGCCCTCCAGAAAAATCCCGAGCAATCAGATTTGATCTTTAATAAATCGGGAGACCTGTATTTAAAGTTCAATAATTATCAACAAGCTGTTAAGTATTATGAGAAATCATTGGAGGAATATAATGAGATTTATAAGAACGATAAAAATGAAATTCCGGGTAATTCAATTTGTAATCAAAAAAAGGCTCAGTATCTCTGGGATTTAGGTGTTGCGAACTACGGTACAGGGAAAAAGCTATCCGCAGAAAAATATATATCAAAAGCCGTTAAAATATCCTGCAATAAAACTGAAATATATAATTTATGGGGTAACTATTTCAATTATGAAAAAAGAGACTTCAAAAAAGCAATCGAAAAGTACAAAAGGGGTCTGGAAATCGGACCGGATCATTATTACTTGAATCTCAATTTAGCTGTTGCTTACGTTTCAAAAGGAAGAGTAAAGAAAGGCAATGAAATATTTAAAAAATTGAAAAACAGGGAAGAGATACATACCTGCGGAAAAGAAGAAAAAAATTGTGATAAGATACTGGAATATAAGGACAGAGGTTTTTTGCAATCCGTCTGGGGAGCTGCTTATCACAATGGGGGTAAATTTCCGGAAGCAATAGAAAAATATCAGGAAGCTCTGAAGCACGATCCCCAAAACGATACTTATTATAAAGATTTAGGTATGGCGTATTATCATTGGGGAGATCTTTTGAGAAAAAAAGGGAAATATAAAGAAGCAAAAGAAAAACATAAAGTTGCAATTGATAAATATAAAACTGCAATAGATAAATATAAAAAATCAGTAAAGAGTGATAAAGATTCATTTGATTTGAATCCGGAAAATGATCTTTACCTTGCGATGACAGGTGCTGCATACAATGAAATAGGGTATATTTTTACAAAGCAGAACCAATACAAAACAGGAGAAGTTAACTTTAATAAAGCAATAGAAAAATACAGTAAAGCATTAAAAATTAACCCGGAGTATGAAAATTATCTGAATAATTTAAATATTGCATATAATAATCGGGGTTTCTGTTTACTGGAGCAAAAAAAATACAGAGAGGCAATAGAAACTTACGGTCAGGCCTTAAAATTAAATCCTGAAAATGAAAATTTCCGGGCAAAGGTCGGAAACACGTATAATAATTGGGGAGTGAGTTTATGTGAACAGAAAAAATATGATGAAGCAATAAAAGTCTATGAGAAAGCAATCAGGGTCAACCCGGATAATGATACTCACTATCTCAACCTGGTAACCACTTTTAATAATTGGGGAGATCTTCTTTGCGGACAGAAAAAATACAAAGAAGCAATAGAAAAATATAATGAAGCAATAGTAAAATCTGAAAAATACAAAAAAATAAGATCAACACATTCTTTGAGTCTTGTCTCTGTCTATACAGGTTTGGGAGTAGCCCATTACTATCTGGGTAAAATTCAGCAATCTGTTAAAAATCTTGAATTAGCCCTTAAACTGGATCAACACAATACAATTGCCCGAAAATGGCTGAATTATATTAATGATCATTCCGGCAGCAATTAAGGAGGAAGACCATGGTTGAACCCACACAAATTCTCTGGACCCCCGCGGGACAAAACCTGCCGTCTCTGGGAGCAAGATCCCTTGCGGACGTTACGGACGGGGATACACCGAATATCCGGGTCCCTATACGGATGCTTTCTATTGATACACCTGAGGTCACCGCCCGTTCCGAGAATGGCGCGGCCCGTGTGGATGATGAATTTAAACAGCTGGCGCAGTGGATACGTGACGGCATTGCACCGGTTTCCGCCGTGTTCCGTGACTATGTCCTCCCCAAACTTGAGAATACTCATGCCGGTACTTTGCAATATACCCAGGGCAGGGCCGCAAGTGCTTTTCATAAGGAGATTGTGGATAAACGCCTGCGCCGGTCCTCCGGTTCAAAGAGAAAGCTTTTCATCCGTTCGGCGGAGAGTCCTTTTGACGATTACGGCCGGCTGCTTGCCTATATCGCTCCGTCATACAGCAGCAAGGAGCTCAAGACAATGACACGCCGGGAGCGGGCGACCTTTAACCTGAACATGATCGAAAGCGGCTGGGCCGCACCGTTCATTATTTACCCGGTCATTCCGGGGGAGCTGGACCTGCCCCTCTTCCTGGAGATGGCCGTAAAAGCCAGAGAGACCCGCAGCGGGCAGTACCGGGATGATCTGTCATTACCCGGTTATGAATACCGCATGTGTGAAAAGCTGTTCGGCATTACGAAAAAACTTGCCGGTGGTACAGAACTCTCATACCCGGAGCAGAAAAGCTGGCGTTCACGTTACTGTGCCGATATGCGGGACCGCAAACTGTACGGCCCCGAAGAATACATCTCCATAGACGAACCCTATCGCCTCTGGATCTGGCCCGATGACCTGCAGGAAGCCATCGGAATGCTCAACCTGGTCCCTGCGGGTTGAGAACTATACTTGTCCCCCGGAACCCACCTTAACGGGGACCGGCCGAATCCCCCAGATCTCCTCCGCGTACTCCCTGATGGTCCTGTCGGAGGAGAACTTGCCCATGCTTGCCGCGTTAATGATACTCATCCGTGTCCATCTCTCCTTCTCCCTGAATGCGCTGCTCACCTCTTCCTGGCAGTTTATGTAGGCCTCGAAATCAGCGCAGAGCATAAACATGTCCCCTTCCCGGAGCAGTGAGTTGATGACCGGTCTGAAGAGGCCGGGGTTGTCGGGAGAAAAATATCCGTTGTTTATCATGTCCAGTGCCCTTTTCAGTTCCCTGTTCTTTTCATAGTAGCTCCGGGGGTCATAGCCCGATTTTCGAAGCTTTACCACGCCGGGGGCGTTCAGTCCGAAAAGGAAGAAGTTCTCCCTTCCGATCTCTTCGAGCATCTCCACGTTGGCTCCGTCCAGGGTGCCGATTGTCAGGGCCCCGTTCAGGGAAAACTTCATGTTCCCGGTCCCCGAGGCCTCGAATCCCGCGGTGGATATCTGTTCCGAAAGGTCGGCGGCGGGTATGATCTTCTCCGCGTTGGAGACAGCGTAATTCCTGAGGAATATCACTTTAAGCCTGTTTCCTGTTTCCGGGTCGCTGTTGACCGCTTTACCCACCGAGTTGATGAGCTTGATGATAAGCTTTGCCATCTGGTACCCGGGGGCCGCTTTCCCTGCGAATATCACTGTCCGGGGCACAAAGTCTCCTCCGGGATTTTCCTTTATCCTGTTATAGAGGGTCACCGCGTGGAGGAGATTGAGAAGCTGCCTCTTGTATTCGTGGATCCTTTTTACCTGGATATCGAAGATCGATTCACGATTGACCTCTATACCGTTATGGGACAGGATGTACGCGGCAAGCTTCTCCTTGTTTCTCTGTTTAACGGCCGCCCACTCATCCCTGAAGTTTTTGTCATCGGCGAGGGGTAAAAGCTCCCTGAGCTTTTCAAGATCGGTTATCCATTTTTCCCCTATCTGTGAGCTTATGAGACCGGCAAGTTCCGGGTTGCAGAGTTTCAGCCAGCGCCTCTGAGTTATCCCGTTTGTCTTGTTGTTGAACTTTTCGGGAAAGAAGAGGTAGAAATCTTTGAACAGGAATTTCTTTAAGATGTCGGTATGGAGGGCCGCAACGCCGTTTACGGAAAAACTGCTGATGATTGAAAGGTTGGCCATCCGCACCTTCTTTTCGGGGCCTTCTTCAATAATTGAAAGACTGTTAAGCAGCTCGTTGTTGCCGGGAAATTTTTTCCCGATCTCTTCAAGAAACCGCCTGTTAATTTCAAAGATTATCTCCAGATGCCGGGGGAGGACCCTTTTCATGAGGCTTACCGGCCATCTCTCAAGGGCTTCCGGGAGTACCGTGTGATTGGTATAGCCGAAACTCCGTGTCACAATGTCCCAGGCTTTTTCCCATCCCATCTCTTCCTCATCAATGAATATCCTCATGAGTTCCGGAATGGCGATTGAGGGGTGGGTATCGTTGAGCTGGATGACCGCCTTGTCCGGGAAGGCGTCAAAGCTGTCATGGAACTTCCTGTATCTCCTGATGATGTCCTGAAGGGTGGCGGATACGAAGAAGTACTGCTGTTTCATGCGAAGTTCCTTTCCCACGAAGACGTTATCGTTGGGGTAAAGGACGCGGGATATGTTCTCGGTCATGGCAGTGTCAAGGACCGCCCGTTCATAATCACCGTGATTGAAGTACTCAAGGTTAAAACCCCGGGACGATTTTGCCGACCAGAGCCGCAGGTTGTTCACGGTATTGTTCCTGTAGCCGGGGACAGGGATATCATACGCCATGGCCATTACTTCTTCCGTGTCCACCCATTCGGTCCTGAGCCTGCCCCTGCTGTCATTGAACCGGTTGACCCGCCCGTAGAAGTTAACACGGTACATGTATTCGGGTCTCGGAAACTCCCATATGTTGCCCAGCCGGAGCCAGTTGTCCGGTGTCTCTACCTGGTAGCCGTCAACGATGCTCTGAAAAAACATTCCGAATTCATACCGTATGCCGTAACCCACGGCGGGATACTCAAGGGTTGAGAGTGAATCCATGAAACACGCGGCAAGCCTTCCCAGGCCCCCGTTACCCAGGCCCGCGTCCCACTCCTTCTCCCGCAGTTCCTCCATGTTACGGCCCAGGCTGTGAAGGGCGCTCTCCGTCTCTTTGAGGATCCCGAGGTTTATCAGGCTGTTGCCCAGTGTCCTTCCGATGAGAAACTCCATGGAGAGGTAGTAGACCCGTTTGGCATCGGTGTTGTAGTATGTCTGCTGGGTCTCTATCCACCTCTCGATTAGCCTGTCCCGGGTGAGGTAAGCAAGGCTCGCGTAACAGTCCTGTTCCGTGGCGGTATATTCATCCTTGGCCAGTGAGTATTCAAGGTGGCTGATAAATGAACTCATGATGGATTCGCTGTTCATCCCCCGGAACCTGTTTTTCGATTCCTGCATTTTTTTCATGAAACTGCTGTTTTTCTCCCCCATAACCGGCACCTGCTTTTCCAGTGGTATACTCTGTCAGATAGTACACATTCTGGAAATAATTACAACTCATTAATAAAGGAAATTTACGGGAGACAATAACTGCTGGATGTAAAGATGTGTAAAAAGGGGGATAAGGGGATAAAGAGGGGATGTGGAGATGTGTAGCGGGTTTAAAAGTCAATATCCCTAACGACTTCCATAAGCTGTTTATAGGAAATATATCCCAGCTTCATCATGATTTCACCGAGCCTGCCCCCGTACTCCCTCTGGTATTCAAGGCCGATCAAGACCTGGGAGGGAGTAGCATGACCTCTGCTCCAGAGCCTTTCACCAATTCTGTTTGCCATGAACAATTTTTATCCTGTGGATATTTTTTTTCAAGAAAAATTACTGAAAAAACTTTGATGTAATGAACGCTCAGTAGATTGTAATGAATGATATATTTTTGATGAAAAGATTAATAGGGTTATTTTAATTGTCAGCAGACCAGTTTTCAATTTTTAAGTCAGGGATTCTCTCGAAGTGGGACAGGTTATTTGTTACAAGTATAAGGTCATTTGCGAGAGCAATTGACGCAATCATAATATCAGCATCAAGAATTGGGAGTCCTTTATTTTTTTAATATGATTTTATTTCGCCAAATGACCTTGCTGACTTATCATCAAAATTCAAAACTGTAATTTTCTCAGTTAACAGATGGATATTGTTTAGATTATTTTCTATATATTTTGAATTATATGCACCATAGTATAATTCAGCTTTTGATATTATTGATATTGATATATTAGAAAGTCCTGCAGATAATGCTTTATCCTCAATTGCATGGCTACCATTCATCCAGTATACAAGTATATCTGTATCAAGAAGATAGATCATAAATTAATGTTTCTGCCTTCTGAACGTGTTGATATTATATCATCAACGATTTCTTTGCTTGATCTATCATCTACCCAGATTCCACAAAGGCCGGAAGATTTTATCTCATGACTTTTTTGAACAGATATTTTAACCTCAGCCCCTTCAGGAAGGTTGATATCTTCATCAAGTATAATCTGATTGTTTTTAATATGACCTTTAAGTACCATAATGTCCTCTAAAAAGATTGCTAAATATCAGTCTTGTATACACATATCAATTAATCAAGAAAATATTTTTCGTAACTATTCAGCTATGTATAAGAATAATCAAATTCACCCGACCGGTGTTATTTCAAAATCTTCTCCGTTTCAATATACTTCCCCGCAAGTTCCGTGAGGAGCTTCACGTTGTCGCTGTTGTCCATGGAGAGAAGAGGTTCCATATCATCAACCTGTTTTGCCACTTTGAAGGTGTCCCCTTTTACCATGAGCAGAGGTATCTCCCTGTCAGCCGCCATTGATACGATGTTAGGCGGAGGAAGGATATTGTTTGTAAGGATAATTCCCGATGTGCTGCTCTCCAGGGCGGTGAGGATCACATCGCTCCTGTCCCCGCTTGTGATGATAAGCTTGTTGTCTTTGCTGAAAAGAATATGACGGAGCATTTCTCCCTGGGACATGGCTCCCACGAATATGTTCTTTACAACCCTGCCGGCCCCGGCTTCACCGGCAATATATGTTGCAAAGAGCTTGTCGGCCATGTAACTTATGGTAAAATCAGTAAGTTCATTTCGGAAGGGGACTATCCCCAGGATATTGATACCCGTATCACTTATTTCATTCATATAGGTATTTTTAAAATCCTCCGGATCGTGCACCTTGTTTATGATCACACCCTTTATCCGGATTTTTTCTGATTTCGAATAATTTTTCAGATAGGTGATATCATCAATGATGCTATCGTCATTTCCGCTTATGACGAGAATGAGCTCCGCGTCAAGGTAGTCTGCCAGGGCTATTGTGTCCATGTTAAGGGAACTGCCGTATGAAAGGTCCTTTCCCCCTTCGATGAAGAGGACCTCTTTCCCTTTTTCCATTTCTGCGGCCATTCTGTTGACTGTTTCCCTGACCATGGCCTGGTCATATTTATAGCGGAGCTTGCAGTGGTCAAAACCTATTGATGTGTTTTCCGATTCAACATCCAGTCCCAGGATATCAACGATGAGGCATGAATCGTAGTCCCAGCTCTTCTTCTTCTTATAGATGAGCCTGTCCCCCAGGGGTTTTATATATCCGTAATCTCCCTTGAGAGCAGTGGCCATCCCCGCGATAATGCTTGTCTTCCCGGCATTTTCCCGGGTTGATCCGATTATTATTCTCTTCATTGGTCTGTCTCCTTCTTCTCGGTGATCAGGATTCTCGCGTCCACGGATTTAACGCCCATGCCCCTGTCATAAACCATCACCGGGTTTATCTCGATATCGGTAATCCTCCGGCATTTCCTGATGACAGTTCCTACCTTTATTATCGTCTCCGCTACGGCCTCAATATCTTTCCGGTTCTCCCCCCGGGCTCCCAGAAGCAGCGGGTAAGACCTTATTTCCTTGATCATGGCCATTGCCTCGTTCCTGTTTATGGGAAGCCCCCTGAAGGTGATGTCCTTCATGATCTCAACATAGATCCCCCCCAGGCCGCACATGACAACAGGACCGAATGAAGGGTCCCTCCTGGCCCCCACGATCAGTTCAACGCCCTGTTTGACCATTTCAGAAACAAGGATGCCGTCGATCCGGGCATGGGGGTCATATGCCTTGGCATTATGCATGATGGCTTCGTAGGCGTCTATCACTTCCTCCCTGTCCTCAAGGTCAAGGGCTATCCCCCCCGCGTCGCTTTTATGGAGGATATCCCGGGACACGATCTTCATGACCACCGGGTAGCCCGTTTTTTCCGCAAACTCCACGGCCTCTTCGATACTCCTGGTGACCTTCTCTCCGGGTATCCCGATACCCACCAGTGACATCACCTGCGAACCCTCATGGGAGAGGAGAAATTTTCTTCCCTCTGACAGCGCGGTGTCAATAATCGAGTCTATCTTTCCCGTATCTATCTCTATCTCGTCAAAGCGGCGGCTGTGACCCTGGATATATTCCTGGTACCTGTAGGACACTGAAAGGCATGATACCGCTTCGTAGACGTCCCCGTAGACCGGAATGTTTTCCTTCCTGAGGGTGTTTATGGATTTGTCCACGGATTCACCCCCTACGATGGCATAGGTGATGGGTTTTCCCGCTTCAGCGTGTTTTTTGTATGTGTCCCTTATCATGGGGGTGAGGTTTTCGTAATCGAATGTTGCCGTTTCGCAGTAGAGGGCGATTGTGGAGTCCATATGTTCGCTTGCCGCGGGGGCGGTGAGGGCGTGGATATAGTCGCCGGAGTTTGCTCCTCCGGTAATGTCCACGGGATTTTTTGTGGACCCGAAGGAGGGAGTTGCAGGCTCGAAGACCTCCTTCAGGATCTCCTGGTCGTCATAGAGGCTTATACCGAACTTTTCGCAGGCATCGGTTGCCATAACGCCGATGCCCCCGCCGTTGGTGACGATGACACTTTTCTTTCCCCGGGGGCGGGGGGTGAAGGCAAGGTACTTGCACCAGTTGAAGGCCTCGTCGATACTTTCGGCCCGGAGTACTCCGCACTGCTTCATGATGGCTTCGAACACCGCATCGGAACCTGCCAGGGAACCGGTGTGTGAAGCCGCTGCCATGGCCCCCCGCGCGGACCTGCCCGACTTGATGACGATCACGGGCTTCCTGAGTGTTGCCTCCTTGAGGGTCTCGATAAGGGCCTCCCCGTTTTTTACCCCCTCGATATACATCATGATGACATTTGTTTCCTCCTGGCGGATAAGGTAACTCAGGAGGTCCGCCTCGTCGATATCCGACTTGTTGCCTATTGAGACGATGGCCGAGAGGCCGATATTGTCAACCGCCGTTTTCCCGATCATTGCGATGCCCAGGGCCCCGCTCTGGGTAAGGATCGCCACGCTTCCCGGCATGATTGCCGACGCGGAAAATGTTGAGTTAAGGGACGCTTTTGCCGAATAGAGCCCGAATATATTGGGGCCCAGGACCCTCATCCCCGCGGCCCGGGCGGTCTGTACGATCTCTCTCTCCTGGTCGATATTGCCCACCTCGGAGAAACCGGATGATATGATATGGATGTGCTTTACGCCCTTCTCAGCGCACTCCCTGACCACGTTTACCACAAACTTTGCCGGTACGGCAATGGAAGCAACATCCACCTGCCCCTTGATTTCCCCTATGCCCGTGAAGACCTTTCTCCCCAGGAGCTCTCCCCCGTCGGGATTGACCGGGTAGACGTCCCCTGTGAATCCCCCCTCGATAACATTTCGTGTAATGGTGTGGCCGATTTTCTTCGGGTTTTGGGACGCACCGATGATGGCAAAGCTCCGGGGCTCAAAGAGGGAGGTTATGGTGCTGTTATCACTTTTCTTCATCTTTATTTTTGAATCTCATTGTACAGTTAATGACATTATCTTCAATTCTTTTTTCCATATCGGGGAAAAGATTTTCAAAAACCCTGACCATTGCCCTGTTCTCCAGCAGAACATCGGCGGTAAATCCGTGGAGCCCGTCTTTCTGGGCAAGGATAATTAAATAGGAGAGGAGCTTTGTGCCGATACCCAGGTTCTGGTAGTCGTCGCGGACGGCAAAGGCGATCTCCGCCGAGTGGGAGTCTTCACTTTTAATGGACTGGCCCATACCCAGCAGGATCTCCTTGTTCTCCTCCCCCTCGATGACCGCGAGAATTGTCATCTCCCGTGTATAATCGATGACGGTAAAGTCCTGTCTCAGGTCATGGGTGATATCTGTCCGGTATGACATGAACCTGCGCTGGATGCTGTTATCGGAGAGGGAGTAGAAGAAGTCCTTTATGATCGGCTCGTCATTGATCTTGACCGGCCTTATTTTTATTTCGGTCCCGTCGGTAAGTGTGCCGTGGACTTCAAGGTGTTCCGGGTATTCACCCTTTTTCCCGGGGATATAGGCCTGGTCCCTGTAGATGATATTGTTCTTCTTGGCCTCTTCTATGAGTCCGCTCCTGAACTTCGGGTGGGCAATGGCGATGAGGTCCATGGCCCTCTCCCTGATGTTTTTTCCGTGGATGTAGGCAATCCCGAATTCCGTGACGATATAGTGGATGTCACCCCTGTTCAGGGTCACCCCGGCGCCGCTGTCCAGGAAGGGAACGATGCGGGAGACTTCTCCCGACTTTGCCGTGGACTGGAGTACGAGGATGGTCTTCCCCCCCGGGGCCATGATAGCCCCCCGCATAAAATCGGCATGTCCTCCTATCCCGCTGTAGAATGTTCCGCCTATGGATTCCGAGGTCGACTGCCCGGTAAGATCGACCTGGAGCGCGGAATTTATGGCTGTCATATTTTCAATCTGCGAAATAGTAAGGGGATTGTTGGTGTAATCGATGGGATTGAAATCGATGATGGGGTTATCATGGAGGAATTCATAGGTTTCGGTTGTTCCCATGCAGAAGGCAGCTACCGATTTTCCCCTCTTCCTGCTCTTTCTGCTGTTGTTAATGACGCCCTTTTTGATCAATTCAACCATGGAATCGGTAAGAAGTTCCGTATGGACACCCAGGTCTTTCTTCTCTCCCATGTTGTGGAGGATGGCATTGGGAAGGCTGCCGTATCCAAGCTGTATCGTGTCACCGTCATTGACGATCCTCGAGACATACTTCCCGATCTGTTCGGCAATGCCGTCAGGGGGACGGGGATCATACTGGATCAGGGGCTCATCCCGGGGAAGAATGTAGTCGATATCTTCAAGATGAATAAAGGTGTTCCCGTGTATCCGGGGCATGTTTTTGTTGATCTGGGCAATGGTTACTACGGCGTTTTCAATGGCTGATTTTGTGATATCAACGCTGATTCCCAGGCTCACATACCCGTTCCTGTCAGGCAGGGACGTCTGGATCAGGGCGATCTCTATGGGTATTCTCCCGGTCCTCATGAGCCGGGGTACATGGGAGAGAAAGATGGGAGTGTAGTCGGCCAGTCCCCTGTTCACATGCTCCCGTGTGTTGTCCCCCACAAAGAAGGAGTTATGCCTGAAGTTGTAGTTGAACTTTTCATTGATGTAGGGGGCGACTCCCAGTGTCCAGACCTGCATGATCTCCGCTTCCGCAAATGCCTTGGGGTGGGATGTTACGTAGTTGGTCATGGCGTTGACAAGGTACTGGGGCTGACCGCAGCCGGTGCTTATGAATATTCTGTCACCCCTCCGGATTTTGCCGAAGATTTTTTCTTCGGAGACAAATTTTTCCGGGTAAATCTTTTTCCAGCTGTCAAGGGGATGACTGTCCATTGGTGCTATGTCTGCTGTTCACTCTGTACCCAGAGTGTGGCTTTCTGAACCAGTTCAATGGCACTATGGAGGTTGAGTTTTTCCTTGATGTGGATCCTGTGGTTTTCAACTGTTTTAATGCTTATGTTGAGTTTCTGTGCAACCTGCCGTGTGCCGAAACCCTGTCCAATGAGCTCAAAGACTTCCAGTTCCCTGTCCGTAAGAAGGTCAACCGGTGAACTGTCGGGGGCGGGTTTCCCTTCGAGAATCATGCTGAAGATCCGTGTTGCTATCTGGTCGCTTACATAGATGTTCCCGTTGAGTACATGCCGTATGGCCTTTATGATAATTTCCGGGGCTTCCTGTTTCATAATATATCCCTTTGCCCCGGCCCTGAGTGACCTTTCCGCGTAGATTTTTTCATCGTGCATTGAAAGGACAATGATCGGCATATTTGGAAAATGCATCCTGGCGTCCTTGATGAGGTCGATACCGCTCCTGTCCTTGAGGGTTATATCAACAATAGCAATATCGGGTATGGATTCCCTGATTGATTTCAATGCGATTAATGTATCTTCCGCCTCGCCGCACACGCTCATGTCTTTCTCATTGTTAATAAGCTGCGCAAGACCCTTCCTGAATATGGGATGGTCTTCAACCAGGAAAACTTTTATTTTACCCTTTGCTGAAAGCATAGTGACGTCCCGGTTCTCAGTCGAGCCTGAGAGTGCAGGTTACTGAAGTCCCTCCCGTATCATTCTGGCCGATATTGAGTGATGAGTTTATGATTCTCGCCCTGTACTTCATAATATTAATTCCCATTCCTTTTCTCTTGTCAAGAAGCTTTTCAATGCCGATACCGTCATCCCTCACCGAGAGGGTAATGAGATTTCCCGAGCCGTTGATGTCTATGGCGATCTCTTTCGTTTTGCTGTGTTTTATGGAATTGTTGACCGCTTCCTGCACAATGAGAAAGAGGTGCACGGCTACGATATTGTCTTTTATGGTAATAGGGCTGCTGTGGTTAAAGGTGCATTTTATCCCGTAAACTTTTTCGACGTTTTGCGCGAGATCGGCAAGGGCGAAAACCAGCCCGTCAGCATCAATATCCACGGGGCTTAAGCCCTTCACGAGCTGCCGTGTGTGGTTGATGGCCTGTGTAATAAGATCGTTGATCTCCTGAAGCTTGGATGCTTCATCAACTTCTTTTTCTTCAAGTTTCTGTTTCAGGAGGTTTATCATGAACTTGACCCCTACCAGGTGCGGGCCCAGACCGTCATGGAGGTCGTTCCCGATTCGCTGCCTCTCCTGCTCGCTTATCCTGATAATTTCACTCTCAAGTCTTTTCTGCTCCGAAATGTTCATAAATGATGCCACACTTTTTTTCGTTCCGGGGATCATATCTGTTGTCATATAGATGTCCTTGATCTCCCCATACCTGTCCCTGAACCTGAATTCATAATTCCTGGGCGCTGATGTGGGGTCAATTCTTCTCATCCTGTGGTACTCAAGCATCCTGTCCAGGTCTTCCCGGGTGACAAACTCCGTCCAGCTCTTCTGTCCTTCGATCTCCTCCCGTGAATACCCGGAGAGCTTTTCAAACTCCCTGTTGGCAAGGGAAACTGTGGTATCACTCTCGATAAAGATCGTGGCGTTCCCTGTTGTCTCGAAAATTGTTCTGTAGATGCCTTCGCTTTCCTTCAGCTTCCTATCGATCTCATCCTTGTAGAGTGATATCTCAACGGCACTGGAGAGGTTCTTGCTGTTGACCGGTTTGAGAAGGTATTCAAAGGGCTCGGTTATTTTCGCCTTTTTCAGGATATATTTTTCCGGGTAGGAGGTCAGGTATATGATCGGGATACCGAAGTCCTTCCTGATCTTGAGGGCGATATCAACATTATTTGAAGTGATATCCGTTCCCGCATCCATCATGATAAGGTCGGGTTTGTTCTTAAAGATCTCCCTGATTGCATCGTCAGGGGAATTGAGGATTGTTGTTACATCGTAGCCGAGTTTTTTCAGGTTATTTCGTATATCCTTTGCGACATTGGTTTTTTCCTCTACGATGAGGATTTTCGGGACCTGGACCTGCTTTTTTTTAACGGGGTCCCTGAAGATTATATCTTTGATGTTGATATTCATGATTATTATTAATTTTCATGTAATGGTGCTCAGTTCAAGTTTTTTTTGATTTCATATCATTTTTTGAAACGGGTTTTATATATAATGTTACCGGTTGTGTGGAGAAAAAATGGGTCAGAGCATTGTTTTCGGATAGTTGTCCGCCTGGTGGATTGGATTTTAGGGTCAGAGCATGAGAATTGGGGCAAAATTATAAATTGAATCTAAGAATTGAATATTAACAAAATAAGCTAAAAAATTACTAATAGTTACATATTATTACAATAATATAAAAATTTTATTGACAAACAGTATATTTTTCTTTTTCTCTATCACACAACAGGCATTGCTATGATTTGTTATTACCGGTCATGTATAAAATTGACATGTTAATAAATAAAAGATAACTATTGTGTCCCCGCCGCCGTTGGCGGCGGGGACACAATGTTGGTATTTTTAAATATGTATATTTTATCCATGTAGTTGAGTAGCGACTGTGATTTTATTAAAATATTTTGAGGTATTAAAAATGTTCAGGATAAAAGGCTCATTAATTAAGTTTGTTCTTTTAGTCTCTGTTTTATCGCTTTTTATGGCCGGTTGCGGCAAATCCTCCGGAAAACCGCTCAAGATCGCCACAACAACCAGTACGGACAATACAGGTTTAATGGATTATCTTAAACCTTATTTTGAGAAGGATACGGGGATTATTATGAACTGGGTGGCTGTGGGTACCGGGAAAGCGCTGCAGCTTGGAAAGAACTGTGATGTTGATATTCTCCTTGTGCATGCGCCGGGAGCGGAAAAGAAGTATGTGAAAGAAGGATACGGCGTAAAAAGACACCAGATCATGTATAACGATTTTGTGATAATCGGACCGGCCGAGGACCCCGCGGGGATCAAAGGAAAAAAAATGAAGGAAGTCCTCACGGCAATTTCAGGTAAAAAGGCGATTTTTGCAAGCCGGGGAGATAATTCGGGGACCCATAAAAAGGAGTTGAGCCTCTGGAAGAAAGCAGGCCTTAAAGTCCCTGAGAAGGAGAGCTGGTATGTGCAGACAGGACAGGGGATGCTCAATACCATCAATATTGCTTCAGAAAGGGGAGGGTATACCCTTACCGACAGGGGGACATATATAAAATATGAATCGAGCAAAAAGGGGAAGCCGACTCTTGTCATACTCGCGGAAGGGGAAGATATGCTCCTTAACCAGTACAGTCTTATTGCCGTTAACAGCAAAAAGTGCGGGAATGTCAATACATCAGCATCGGAAAAGCTCATAGAGTGGATGAAATCCGAAAAGGCCCAAAAACTTATCGGGGCATTCAGGCTGCTGGAGAAGCCCCTGTTTACTCCAAATGCGAATAAATAGATAGTATGGATTTTCTTCTTGAGGGGGTTGTTGAGGCCCTGAGGTTGATCATTGAACTCAATGACGAAACATTTTCTGCTGTTTTTACAACGGTTAAGGCCTCAACTCTCTCTATTACCTTCAGTCTGCTTATAGGATTGCCCGCGGGTTTTGTGCTCGGATATTTTGATTTCTTTCTCAAAAAACAGCTCAGAGCCCTTTCGGATACGCTCCTCTCTCTTCCCACGGTGGTCGTGGGGCTCTTCGTCTATGCCTTTATCTCCCGGAGAGGGCCCCTGGGCTGTATGGAGATCCTCTTTACCGTGCCGGGAATTGTAGTGGCCCAGACCCTGCTTGTTCTCCCCATTGTTATTTCCCTCACAGCCACTGCCATAGAGAGCTCTGACCCCCGCCTCAAGCCGACCCTGATGACTCTCGGTGCGGGGAAAAGGGAGATCATGATTTCCAGTCTTTATGAAGCCCGGTTCGCGGTTGCGGCGGCCGCGATTACCGCGTATGGAAGGGCAATATCGGAGGTCGGGGTTTCAATGATGATCGGGGGAAACATCAAGTGGAGTACCCGGACCATAACCACGGCCATAGCCCTGGAATCGGGGAAAGGAGACTTTGCAATGGGGATCTCCCTGGGAATAATACTGCTTTTAATGGCATTTACCGTTAATCTTCTCTTGATGCTTCTCAGGAGAATATCAGGAATTTAGAAATGGAAGAATTTCACCAGTACAGGCTTGCAGGTATCAGAAAGGACTATCCGGGAGGATTTCGTCTTAATATCCCCCGCCTGGAGATCAAAAGAGGTGATTCCCTGGGTCTCTACGGACCAAATGGCAGCGGAAAAACCACGCTTCTCAAGATCCTTGCGTTCCTTGAAAAACCCGACTCCGGGGAGATATACTTTAATAATGTACCCTGTTCGGGAAAAACAGATGGAGCGGGGAAGGGGAAGGGGATTATTTTTCAGTTACAGGACCCCTACCTGCTTAAGAGATCTGTCTTCGAGAATGTGGCATACGGTTTAAAGAGAAAAAGTGCGGGAAAGGCGGATATTAAAAAGGGTGTGGATGATGCCCTGGAGCTTGTGGGTCTTGATCCTTCAAGATTCAGGTCAAGAAGATGGCACCAGCTTTCCGGGGGTGAGGCTGTACGTGTGGCCCTGGCCGCCCGGCTCGTGCTGAAACCCTCTGTGTTAATCATGGATGAACCTATGTCAAATATCGATAGTGTGAGTTCCCTCTCCATTAAAAAAGCCATTCTTGAGATCCACAGGGAACACAGGACCACGCTTATTGTCTCCAGTCACGACCTGGTATGGCTCAATGAGTTTTCGAATAATATCCTCAGGGTGCACAACGGCATGATTGCCGGTTACGGTATGGACAACATTATTACAGGGCCATGGGAGGAGGATATTGACGGTCTCTGGTCAAAAAATCTCGGCGGGGGATTAAAGATCTACGCGGGGAAGCCTCCCTCTGCAGATTGCCCGGCAATAATCGAACCGTCTAAAATAATGGTCTCTATCACGGAACAGAAGGGGCTCTCTGCCCAGAACTGTCTGAAGGGGAAAATAAAGGGACTCCGGTCACCGGGGGAGAACAGCGGGATCCTGGCTGATATTAGTGTTAACGGTTTCAGCATGAACTGCTCTCTCACCAGGCATGCGGTTAATGAACTCAGGCTTGTTCCGGGAATGGATGTCTGGCTGCTCTTTAAGGCGTCATCACTCCGCTGGCAGTAAATACTTAAACATCAAAGATATTCTATCTATTCTTCTCTTTTAAGTGTTTGAAGAACACTCTGTCGTGCAGATTTTTCCTTGGGGCAGTCCTTCACATACAGTTCCTTGGCCCTTTTCACTGTAATTCTATTTGTTACCTCATCCCAGAAGTTGCATACAACTTCGTTTAATGCATAATCCAGATGGTATTCACATTTTTCACAATCGTCTAATTTCATAATAGAACCTGTAAATGGTATTGCTGATTAAGAATCAGAAATTCAGCTTACTTATGACCATAAAATAAAATGTATTGATAATGTCAAGGTAAATATAAACTTATTGAAAAATCTGGAAATTGAATATTAGATTTTAAATATGGCAGGACCAAAAAGAGAGCCACCTTTCAGAGAGTGGCCGCAATACATAATAAAAAACAATGACCTTCTTGAATGATCAGTCAATATTAAGTTTAAAGGAAAGGTTGAGCTTTGTTCTGTAAGCTGCGATTTTCCCGTCTTCTATTTTCATATCCATCTCTTTGACTTCTGCAATACGCAGGTCCTTGAGAGACTTTGACGCTGCTGAAATTGCGCTGTTAGCAGCTTCTTCCCAGGATTTGGTGCTGGTTCCAATGACTTCAATAACCTTGTATGCTGTTTCCATAAAAACCTCCCTGATACAAATTTATGAGATATTAACAGAGGTTTTTTCCCCCGTCAAGGAAATCTGAGAATTAATGTAAATTAATAGAAGCAACTCATCTTGTTTATATTTTTAATAAATATGGTTGCTACTCAGATATTTTAAGAACTAACAAGTCTGTCATCCCGGCCGAAGTGAAACGAAGATCCGGGATCCACTTTTTCTAAAAGAATAGATTCCCGCTTTCGCGGGAATGACAATATTAATTTAGAAAAATAACAAATTTTAACCATACAGGTTGAGTAGTTATTTTTAACTATGGCTTGAGTGTAATAAATAAAGTAATTGATTTTTAAAATGATTTTTTATTACTTAATATTCAACAATGTGTAGAGGAGATTTTTATGATACGCTTATCCGGAATATTTACAGTCATGCTGATTGCTCTGACAATTTTTTCTCTCTCTTGTTCAGATAAGAACAGAAGTGATGTTCCCGACCCGGCAGTGAGTGATGGAAAGGGAGATGCAACAAATACACTGAGATACCAGAACAGGTCAGTGAAGTAATACCGGGCTGTATTTATGCGTTTTCACAGGGATAGATATTGAAAAAGAAAAAATCTGAGTTTCCCCTGTACAGGTCTCCGGCGGGAGAAGTTTTCACATGCATTTTTTTTGCTACAAAAACACCCCCGGGAATCGAATGGTACGGATTCCGGGTGGAGAGCAGGGAAAAAAATAATATAATGTATTACGGTCTTATCGATACGAATAAAAGGGAGATGGGTTTTTTCACTCGAAAAGACCTGGAGGGGTTTGAAGCGGATATTACAACAGACCCCGATGTTATCAATGATATCCATCCCCCTTCAGGCTGGGAAAAATTTGAACCGTTACAGATAAACGAGAATTGACCGGGTCTGTAATCATTAAAACTCAGCGTGTACGGAGAATCACCCTGTATCCCTTTTTCTCCATTTCTTCTTTATATTTTGTCGGATCTTCCGTGTCCAGGTGGATGACAATATCTTTCTCCCCTTCGGGTGTCTCGGTAAGGTGGAGGATATGAAGGGTAACGATCTTGATGTCCTCTTTATTTGCAATGGTAACCACATCCTCTAAAACAGGTTCATTCTCTTTGCCGATAACCTCCACCCTGGTACCGGGCATGCCTATCCCCAGAACGGGGTTGGCGATTTTATAGAAAAAGTCGTTTGTTGTGGCTATACCCACAACCCTGTCATCTTCCAGTACAAGGAGCGCTCCCACTCCGTGGTTCTGGGCCAGGGCGAGTGCTTCCTCAACGGTCATACCGGGGGATGCGGTTACCACATTTTTTTCCATTATTTCCGCCACAGTGGTTTTCCCCATGAGATACCCGATTTCCCAGACACTGAGGGTTGTGGATTTGGATGGTGTGAACTGTTCAAGGTGTCTTTCCGTAACAATTCCAGCAAGCCGGTGCCTGTTAACCACCGGGAGCCTGCGTATTTTATGGGCTTCCATTATTTTTTTTGCGTCCGCGATTGTGGTGCTGCTGTCCACACTTACCACGTTTGTGGTCATAATATCTTTAACGAGCATTCCTTACCTCCAATTATTTTCCTATGCCTTGCCTTCTGATCCCAGAACATTTTTTATTTTATGCATATAGAGTTCTTTCAAAGCTTCCCGCGCAGGCCCAAGGTATTTCCGGGGATCAAATTCACCCGGATTGTTATTGAGGACCTTCCTCACCGCGGCCGTTACCGCAAGCCTTCCGTCAGAATCAATGTTGATCTTACAGACAGCGGATTCTGCCGCTTTCCGGAGCTGGTCTTCGGGTATTCCTATGGCATTTTCCATTTTTCCGCCGTTCTCGTTAATGATCCTGACCAGTTCCTGGGGGACAGATGATGACCCGTGAAGGACGATAGGGAAACCCGGGATTTTCTTCTCAATCTCATGGAGAATATCAAGCTGGATCTCCGGGTTTGATCCCGGTTTGAACTTGTAGGCCCCATGGGATGTCCCGATGGCAATAGCCAGGCTGTCCACACCTGTTCTCTTTACGAAATCTTCAACCTGGTCCGGCTGTGTGTAGATATGTTTATCCGAGGAAACATCGTCTTCAACTCCCGCCAGAACACCCAGTTCTCCTTCAACTGTTACATCATATTTATGGCAATATTCAACGACCTTTGAAGTCAGCTCGATATTATCGTCGTAATCATGGTGTGATCCGTCAATCATTATTGATGAAAACCCGGTATCCACACAGCTTTTGCATAGATCAAAGGTATCTCCATGGTCAAGATGGAGAGCAATGGGTATATCTTTACCGAGCTCATTTGCATACCTGACCGCGCCTTCAGCCATGTATCTCAGGAGTGTCTGGTTGGCATATTTCCTGGCCCCTGCGGACACCTGGAGAATGACCGGAGAAGATGTCTCCACGCAGGCCTGGATTATTGCCTGCAGCTGTTCCAGGTTGTTAAAATTATATGCAGGTATTGCATATCCCCCATTGATTGCTTTTTTAAACATCTCCCTGGTGTTTACCAGTCCCAAGTCCTTGTATGCTATCATCTGAATCTCCTTGATATTCTAAATCCGTTTATAACGATCCGATTTTACGCTTTTTTTATTTAATAAAAATAAAAAAAGCAAGCAAAAAAAAATCATAATTTTGTAACTTTAAGCATGGTAAGGATTCATAACAAATTAAGGCTGATACAAATTTTTTTCATGAACCTCCTTCTAATTTATTGAGACCATGGTTACATCGTGGTCTCCTTTTATATTCACACTTTCCGGTTAAAATCCTCAAGTTTTCGGTATTTAATGCCGATAGGGTAAGTAATCATTTTACACCAAGCTTATTAAGCTTATTAGAATTTAACTTCCTTGCCCCGAACAGACTACTGGGTTTTGTCGTGAGGGGCTTTTTTTTGCCCTGAACCTGCAGGAGAAAAATTCCGGGGCATACATATCCGCTATTTCAATTGACATTTTAATTAAATGTATAATTTATGAGAAAAATAGTATGGAGATTGTTCTATGAAAAAACGAATAGCGGTTCTTCCCGGTGACGGTATCGGCCCGGAGGTGATGGATGTGGCCCTGAAGGTGCTTGAAAGGATATCTGAAAAATATAATATTGACTTTGAATACAGCAGGGCCCCGGTGGGGGGAGCGGCAATTGATGAAACGGGTAAAGCCCTTCCGGATTCTACCGTGGAAACCTGTAAAAATTCAGATGCGGTACTTTTCGGTTCCGTTGGAGGCCCCAAATGGGAAAACCTCCCCCCGGAAGAACAGCCTGAAAGAGGAGCACTTCTCCCGCTGAGAAAGATCTTTAATCTCTATGCCAATCTCAGGCCCGCAATAGTGTTCAAAGACCTGGTTGATTCATCTCCCATCAAAAGGGAGATCATCGGCGATGGTTTCGATATTCTCATTGTCCGGGAACTTACCGGCGGGATCTATTTCGGTTCCCCCAAGGGGAGAGAGGGGAACAAAGCCTACGATACACTTGTCTATACGGAAGAAGAGATCAGAAGAATAGCAAAAGTCGCCTTTGAAGCCGCCATGAAACGCAGCAAAAAACTCACGTCAGTTGATAAGGCCAATGTCCTCACATCAATGGTTTTCTGGAGGGAGATTGTCAACGATGTGTCCGGGGAATTCCCCCAAGTGGAACTGAAGCATATCTACGTTGACAACGCCGCCATGCAGGTTGTAAAGGACCCGAAACAGTTTGACGTTCTCCTCTGCGGAAACATGTTCGGTGATATTATATCGGATGAAGCGTCCATGATAACCGGTTCCCTGGGTATGCTTCCCTCGGCGTCCCTTTCAGAGGGGAGTTTCGGGCTTTACGAACCTGCAGGGGGATCGGCGCCGGATATTGCGGGAAAGGGGATCGCGAATCCCATTGCCCAGGTACTCTCCGCTGCCATGATGCTCAAGTACAGTTTCGGCATGGATGACGCGTATGCGGCGATCTTTGATGCGATAAATGGTGTGCTGGGAGAGGGGTATCGGACCGGCGATATCATGTCAGAAGGGAAAAAGAAGGTGGGTACCGGGGAGATGGGAGATCTGATCGTATCAAAACTGTAGGAGAAGACTTTTTATGTTTAAAGATGCGGAAGACACTGTAAAAAAGCTGGCGGGAGAAAAGTACCTGACATCAGCTGAGATTGCCACTACGGTCTACCTGGCGTCAGTCATGGAAAAGCCCCTCCTTGTTGAAGGTCCCGCGGGCGTGGGGAAGACCGAACTGGGTAAGACAATTGCCGCGGCCTGTGACTATCCGCTGATACGACTTCAATGCTATGAGGGTCTTGATGAAGCGAGGTCACTCTACGAATGGGAGTATTCAAAACAACTCCTCTATACACAGATATTAAGGGAAAAACTCAACGCGGTCATAGAAGGAGAGAAGGACCTTGCGGGCGCGGTAAACCGTATTTCCCGGGAAGAAAGCGCTTTTTTCTCGGAGAAATTCATTGTTCCCCGGCCGCTTCTGCGGGCCATATCGGGGCCTGAAAAGTCTCTCCTCCTCATAGATGAGATCGATAAATCAGACCAGGAGTTCGAAGCCTTCCTCCTTGAAGTCCTCTCCGATTTTCAGGTTACAATCCCTGAAATCGGCACATTTAAGGCGGAGGAGAAACCTTTTGTGCTCCTCACATCCAACAGCGCCCGGGAGATGTCCGACGCCCTGAAAAGGAGATGCCTTCACCTCTATATCGACTACCCCCCCCGGGAGGTGGAAGAGGAGATTGTACTGCTCAAGGTCCCCGGCTGCAGCAGGAAACTCGCGGAAGATGTGGTGAAGGCAGTTAACAAGATAAGGGAACTGACCCTGAAAAAAGCGCCCAGTATCAGTGAGACCCTGGACTGGGCCGGGGCGCTTGTCATTATGGGGCACGATTCATTGAGCAGGGAAGCGGCATCCGGAACCCTGAATATTATCCTGAAATACAGGAAGGACATCGGGGAGGTAAATAAGAACCTGGAATCCATTATACCCGGTTGAGAGAACATGCAGAATTCCCACCCATCTGTTTTCAAAAAGCTTTCCGGCTTTATCGGGGTCCTGAGAGATGCCGATATCCCCGTATCAACATCCGAGACCCTGGACATGTTTAAGGCACTGGATTATATTTCACTTGCCTATAAGGAGAGCTTCAAACAGGCGCTGAAAACCACGCTGATTAAGGACTATACCGATATCCCCCTCTTCGAAAAATGCTTTGAGAATTATTTCAATTTTTCCTTCCGGAAAACCGGAAGGGAGGTCCCAGAGGGGAAAGAGCGCCCGGTCAAAACTGAAGACGCCCTGCTCCTTGAGGGACTGGCCTCAGATCTTGCCGATGAACTGCGGGGTACACCGGATCTTTTCCCGGTTATTGAAGGTATCATGAATTCTCTCCTCGGCGGTGAAGGTTTACTTCCCCTGGAGGGCCTCTCTTCGGCTGCAAGGGCCATTATCCGTAATATGGAGCAGCTTCTGGAAAAGTCCTTCCCCGGCTTGAATGAATCTCCCGGTGAAAAAGAAGCCTTTGTCCGGAGGGTCCTGGATGAAACGGCCGGGAAGGGGGGCGCGGGGAAAAAGGTGAGGGAGAGGGAGGAGTATCTTCTTCAGAGATATATATACAGGCTGACAAAGGAAGAGATCCGGGAGATTGAGGAGATCCTTCGCCGCCTCGGGCAGAAGCTTAAAAACAGGATATCATTGAGAAAAAAAAGGGTGAAGAGGGGAGGGCTTGATATCAAACGTACCCTGAGAAAGAGTACGGGCACAGGAGGTCTTCCCTTCAGGATCTACTGCAGGGACCGAAAGATCATGAGGCCCCAGCTTACAGCTCTCTGTGATGTGTCCGGATCAGTAAATATTTATTCCCGGTTCATGCTCCTTCTGACCAGTATTCTCCAGAACCTGTTTTCCCGCGTGAGAACATTCGCGTTTATCAGCAGTATGGTTGAAATTACCGACCTGTTCAGGGAAACAGCCCCTGAAACCGCAATAAATTCCATCTTCACCGATGAGGAGTTTACCTACGGCTGGGGGAGTAACTACGGTAAGAGCTTCAGGGAATTCCTTGAAAACTACAGTGATTCCCTGAACAGCAGGACCACTGTTCTCATACTGGGAGACGCGCGGAACAACTACCAGGGTCCCGGACTTAATTATTTCCGGGAGATTGGTGAGAGGAGCAGGGAGATAATCTGGCTCAACCCGGAAAAGATGAGTCTCTGGGACTGGGGGGACAGCATTGCGTCTCTCTACAAACCCTTCTGCAAAGAAATGAGAGAGGTCAACAACCTTCTTGACCTTTCCGAGTTTATCAACGATCTTTTTCTCTGAATTTCCCCAAAATCATATACAGTCTGTTGTGTTATTCTTAAAATTTTCATCTCCCGGTTAAATATCTGAAAATGACGTTGACTTTATGAAAAAATTTATATATATTGAAAAAGGATATTCCGTATATAAAAAATATAACTGCTCAGCGGAGTATAAGAATAATTATATTCATGAAAAAACATAACGGGCATGTCTTCGTCATCGACAGCACCAGGGTTGGTATTTTAGCAAACAGGTTTATTTTGGCCATATAACTGAGTCGTTACAAAATAGATATCTATGCAATGGGAACCTTTCTGGATTAATATCAAAAAAGCTCCATGAGGGTGCGTTTATATGAAAAATTTAATTTTTTGAGGTACTCATAAAAAAAATTTCAGGTACCTGATGGTGAAAGAAGAGGGAAAAAAAGAAAAATCCTGTGAACAGACTCCGAATACTCTTCCGGATAAAGAGACAGAAAAGGAATTCTCCAACTATTACTTTTCAAAATCCATATATATTATAAGGATATCGCTTGTACTGGGAGTGATTCTCTATGCCGGTTTCGGTGTACTGGACAGCTTCATTGTCAAAAATTCCAGGGGTACCATATGGTTCATCAGGTACGGGATTGTCACCCCGGTTATTCTATCAGTGCTTGCACTCTCTTATACCGGAATATTCAAGAAATTAATGCCCTACCTCATGAGTGTTGTTGCATTAACAGCCGGTCTGGGAATTATCATGATGATTGCCATATCTGATGATGCGGAAACAGGTTTCTACTATGCCGGCCTGATACTTGTTATCATGTGGATATATACATTTTCCCGGCTTAAATTCAAGTTTGCCGTTTTTGTGAGCTGGACCATAGTCATCAGTTATGAGATTAATGCAATTTTTTTTCAGGAGATGCTTTTATCGGAAAAGACCTTCAGAATATTCTTAAGCAACAATTTTTTCTTTATCTCCTCCAATATCATAGGAATGCTGGTCTGTTACCTCCTTGAAGATTATGCAAGGAGGGATTTCTGTCAGCAGGTCCAGATCACTAATAAAAACAGTGACCTTGAAAACGAGAGAAATGAACTGAAGATTTATATTGACCAGTTCAATGAAGAACTTGAAATGGCAAGGAAGATCCAGCAGAAACTTGTCCCTGCGGGAAATTCAGGTGAAAATTTCTATTCAATCTACAGGCCCATGGCCCCGGTGGGAGGAGACTTTTTCGATTTTCTGAAGTTCAGAGAAAAAGAAAAAACCGGGATATTCATAAGTGATGTCGCAGGACATGGAGTTCCTGCGGCACTGATCTCTTCCATGCAGAAGAGCATGGTCCTGAGCATATACAGCAGGTTGAAAGACCCTGCGGACCTGATGGAATATCTCAATGACAACCTTGCCCAGTTTATGCCCCGGGGTTTTATGACTGGATTCGTAACGGCATTTTACGGGATTTATAACAGTGAAAATAAAACCATGATCTTTTCCAATGCGGGGCATATGCCCCCCTACATAATATCCGATGGCGGTATTGAAAAACTCACAGGAGGGAAATCAATACCCCTTGGCGCCATGGACAGAGAAGAGCAGAGAGCAATGAACTGTTTTTTTAAAACCGCTGAAAAGGAGATTCCGGAAAAGAGTAAAATACTCTTCTATACCGATGGTCTGACAGATGTGAGAAAAAACGGAACAGAAAAAATTTACTTTTCAGATTTTATGGAAGAGATTATGTATGAAAACAGAAATCTGAAAGCGGAACAATTTATAAAACTTTTATATGATGAAATCGTCAGTTTCCACGGATCGGAAAACTTTCATGATGATATCTGTATGGTCGGCCTTGATATACCATAGTATATTTTTTTATTTATGTTATGAGTTAAATATATTCAATTGAAAAACATAACTGATATATCCCCTTCACTGACCGCGGCGGGGACAAATTGTTAATCTTTTAGCAAATGCGCAATTTTATTCATATAGCTGAGTAGTTACTATTAATATTTTCATACAGAACCGGGTCGTTATGAATTAATTTTTACTTGATAAGTTTAATGAAGTGAAGTATTTAGGTAATAAAAAGGAGCCGGGTTTTGATAAAACTTACAATTGAAAGCAAAGAAGGCTTGATCATTATTTACCTTTTTGGTGAACTTGTCTCAGCTAACTTTCATGATATTGAAGAAGACCTGAACCGTGAGATTGAAAAAAAACCAAGATTAATTGCCCTTAATTTTGAGGAAATGGAAGATATAGATTCCACGGGTATAGGGTACATGGTAAAGTTAAGGACAAAAGCTCTGGATAATGATGTAGGACTCATACTTTACAGCATCCCGATCAGGGTGCTTGAGCTTATCTGTATTGCCGGTATGGATCATCTTTTTACGATAATGTCCAAAGATGAATTTACAGAAGAATATCTTGTTGAAAAGTAACGGAAATTTTTTATGGGAGAAGAAAGTTGGTTAAAGTAACTGTTGAAGAGAAGGATGATCTTTTCATAATCTATTTTTTCGGAGAGCTCGCGTCCGCAAACTTCTACGATATTGATGAAGAAATTCAGGAAGTTTTCAACAGGAATCCGAGAATTATTGCATTAAATTTTAATGGACTGGATATCATCGATTCCACCGGCATCAGCTTTCTGATAAAAATAAGAAAAACAGCAACCAGCAATAATATTGATTTTGTGATCTACAGCATACCTCAAAAGGTTCTGGAACTTTTTGTTATAGCCGGAATTGACCGGTTCTTTACCTTGATGTCTGCAGAGGAATTTGAAGATGAGTATCTCATTTCGTAGAAATTTTCCATAAAATATGTCAATAGGTTTTTAAATTTGACAGATAAGAGAGGATGATATTTTGATTAACGTATATTTCGAAAAGAAAAATGATATTATTATTGTATTCTTTTACGGTGAACTCACATCTGCGAATTTTCATGATATAGAGGAAGACTTAAAAGATGCTATTAGCAGGGAATCGGATATACTGGCATGCAACCTGGATGGACTGGAAAACATCGATTCAACAGGTATTGGCTTCCTGGTTAAGGTTAAAACCAAGTTTGCCGACAGTACAAAAAAGCTGATACTCTATAGTGTACCGGCAAGGATCCTTGAATTGCTCTATATTGCGCAGGTGGATACTCTTTTTGAAATTATTTCAAAGGATGATTTTGAAAAAAAATATATGAAGAAATAAGGGATATACCGCGGGCACGGCCCGGAAGCCGTACCCGGAGTCTTTACCAGTTCAGGATGTTATTCAGGTTATATTTTTCCGGATTGCTGATATACTTTTCAGCTTCCCTGTAATTTTTTTCCTTTATGAAGTGAAGGTTGTTGTATACAAGTTTAAAGTCCTCTGATGATATATCAACAAGCCTCGGTTTAATCCTGCCATTTTCGTCTTCAACATCCTTGAGGTAGAGAGGTTCAATCGAACCGTCATTCTTTGCCACCACAATACACCCGGTTTTACCCTCGTCAAAGAGTTTTTTAACACCGGCACCGAGCATGGTACAGTATTTCAGGTCGTATGCGATGGGGTTTACGCATCTTATTTCATAACCGATCTCTACGGGCCGGCTCTTGACTTCAATTTTCAGCTCCCTGAGCCTTTTTTGTAGAAGGACATTGAAGATATGGGCCTTGCTGACATTTCCCAGTTCAGGATGGCCATGATCATCATAGGTGAAGTTTATACCGGAGTTGACAATATCCTCATCCCTCATGAAGTGGAAGACCCCTTCACTGATAACCGCGGCCCCGTAATCCAGGTCGAGGATTTTTCTCTTGATTATGGAGGATATTATCATATCCACAATCTTTTCCAGGGTAATTTCGGTTTTATTGAACATTTCCGGTATCACGATCATGGGATAGTGACATGATGTCCCTATACCGTAAGCAATATGCCCTGCTTCTCTTCCCATTGCCGAGACAACAAACCAGTTGCCGCTTGTCTTAGCATCCTCATATACGGTATTACCAATTCGGACTCCCTCGTTTTTGGCACTCTGGTAACCGAAGGTCGGGATCCTGTCAGGGAGGGGCAGGTCGTTATCAATGGTTTTTGGAACATGGATATTCTGGACATCAATTTTCCGGGAATGAAGATACTTGGTTATCCTGTTCGCGGTGGAAGCGGTATCGTCTCCGCCTATAGTGACCAGGAGTTTAACATTGTTGTTTCTAAAAAAATCTGGTTTAAACTCATTGTCTTTCGGCTTATAACGGGACATTGTAAGTGTAGATCCGCCTCTTCCGAAAATTCTGTCCGCAAAAGGGAAATTGATGTCAACCGTATCCACCTTGTCCGTAAACAGGGTCTTTGTTCCGTGGTTTACTCCGATAACTCTGTACCCGTCACTTAAAAAGACCTTAGCTACGGAACTTATAACAGTATTGATCCCCGGTGCCGGTCCGCCGCTGCAGAGTATGGCAATTGCTTTTTCTTCCATGATTTACCTCAATAGTGATTCTTTATTACACTCACTTTTTTACTGAAAAGCGAAAAACATTTGTTTAGTTCCCCTGAGAAACTAATTATTTCCTTGACTTTATTGTTTCAAATAATTATTTTATAGAAAGTATTTTCAAGTAAAAAAGTCTGGATAATTTGTAACTATTCATTTATGTATAAAATAAATATATTTAAAAAGAGATAACCGGTATCTCCCCGCAGCAGAAGGCAGCGGGGAGATATTAATGTAAATATATTTGACCATACAACCGGGTAGTTGCAATAATTTTTTTAAGGAGACATTATAATTATGAAAAAAATCAGGTCGATTGTTCTCGTTGTTTCGATACTGGCATTTGTACCGGCTTCAAGTTATGCGCTGTTCGATATCGGGATTTACGGCGGATACACATTCGCAGGTGAGATTAAGAGTGATATTTCGGGACAGTCAAATCCCGAACCGACCGGTCTCTCCTATGGCGCTATCGGACACTTTAATACGCCAATATTTCCCCTTCTCAGGCTGGGTGTTGGCCTCTATACGGAAAATTCAAATTTAGACTATTCAATTTCCAGTCAGGATTACGAATTTACGCGAAAGACCGTTGGTCTGGACCTCTATCTACAGCTTGACATTCCCCTGATCCCTCTTCATCCCTACGCGAAATTTGCCAGCGGCATATGGGAAGAAGTTGGCGGAGATCTGGTTGCTAAAGATGAAACCGAGTACTTCAGTACATACAGGACGGGCGTCGGCGCGGCACTGACATTTTTTCCCATGCTCCAGATATTTGCCGAATACCAGTTTCTCTATACAAGAAATATCGGGGATGATAAGGCCGTGGGACACGGTGTTGCCCTGGGCATGAGATTAAATATATAGCACAGTTTTAATAATGTGATGATAATGAGGGGCTTTCCCGCAGGGGACGCCCCTTTTTTATTTCTATGTTTGGTAAGAAAGAAAAAATCAGTGTCACAATAAAGCTCTTCTCCGGTATTGAAAAAACGGTAAAGATCAATGAGTATAATAAGAAGAGCGGTGTATGCGTAAAGACAACAAAGGGGACAAGGCTGAAATATGTCTTAAAAAAAATCGGACTGGATTACAGGAAAGACGTGGTCTATTTCAGGAACAATATAAGGATCAACAGGAGGACACGGCTTGAAGACGGAGATGTCATATCGTGTCTGAAACTGTCAGGGGGCGGGTAAACGGTCAGTCAAGTACTTCCAGGCACTCCTGAATGAGTTTTATCCCGCTTTCGATGAGAGATCCATTGTCAACTTCCAGTGATTTTTTCTTTTCATCCTCCCCGGACCGGCTTAACCCTTTCAGTTTCACAAGAGAATCAATGCTGTTGTGATAGTATGACATTGAGAGAGATTCCATCAGTTTTATCTCACCGTCCCTGTACATGCTGATTCCCCGTTTTCTTATCTCCTGGATCAAATCCTTCTTTTCAACTTTCCCTTTAACCGATTCATTGACTGCTCTGCACACAATAAGGTAGGACTCCAGGTAATCCTGGATTATTTCCGCATAGAACTTAAGTTCATCCCTGTTTTTGTCAATGATAGATATCTTCTTATCGGCGAGGGAAATGACCGACCTCTCCTCCAGGTAGGAAAGCATTTTGTCTGCGGCTTCCTCCCTGTTGTTCATGCTCTCCGAATAGATAAATTCAAAGCGAAAAAAATCAGCAAGCCTGTTGAAGTTCATGTAAATTTCTTTTCGATTAATTTCTTTTCTGCTTGATAAGAGCATTATTGCGAGAGAAGTAAATGATACCGGTATGAAGAAGTGTATAATCCTGTTCTTGTAAAAATTAATTCTCACACGCTGATCATCCTTTATAAGGTAGATATCTTCATCATTCTTTTTGATGATGCTGTCATCCAGAAAGGATTCGAAGAGATAGTCAATCAGTTCATCATAGTTAGATTCATCTTCAAGGGCATGGGACATTTTTGCCTTTGTATGCATAAGGTAACGGTGAAGTGTTATGACCCTGTCATGGACAGTTTTAACGGTAAATCCTGTTGAGGGTGAAAAAAGTATGGCCGCAGTGACCAGGGAGGATGGTGTCACCAGGACAACTTCATTAATCTTTCGTATGATATACTTCGCAACAAAAGGAGTGAGCTCTTCGCTCTCTTTGATCTCCTTTGTGATTTCCCTGAAGCTTACCGGTTCGCTGAATTCGAGAAAGACCCTGCCGTATTTTCTCCTCAGGAGCTTCCTGCTTTTTACCAGCGCGGAGGTCGTTTCCTTCTTTTTCTGAATGCCCGCGTGTTCCTTCATGTATGCGGATTCTTCCATAATCCTCTCGTAGTTAATTGAGAGGGGGACCAGCATCAAATCCCTGTTGTATCCTTCTTCGATGGCTTCAATCAGGTATTTTAATATCCCCATTTTCGGGAAAACAAGCTTGCCCGTCCTGGTCCTCCCCCCTTCTATGAAGAACTCAATGCTGTATTCTTCGTTGATCAGTGTTTTTATATACTGTTTCAGTACGGCAGTGTAGATAGCCTTCCCTTTGAAGGATCTCCTTATAAAAAAAGCGCCGCTTCTCCTGAAGAGCTTGCCCATGGGGAAGAAGGTGAGATTTGCTCCCGCGACAATATGCGGGGAGACGATTTTGTTCCGGTAGAGAACGCATGAGAGGATAAGGTAATCCATATGGCTCCTGTGGCAGGGAAGGTATATCAGGGGTCCTTTCGCGGCCGCATCTCTCATCTTGCGGATAAAACTGTCATCGTAATGGATGCCGTCATAGACTTTCCTGAAAACAAACCGCAGGAAAAACTCAAAAAGCATGACATAGTTCATTGAAAAATCTGCCGCTATCTCCCTGAAATACTTAAAGGCTTTTTTCCTGAGCGCAGTTTCCGGAATATTTTCGGCGGCTGATACCTCCCGGATCAGGCCGAGGATATTTTCATGGTAGAGCACCTTGTCCATCATCTCCTTACGGGTCTTGATTATAGGGCCCAGAATAGTCCTCTTGTCGTGGTGGAATATGTCAAGGAGCCGTGATCTCAGGAGTCCGGCAATATGAATAGGATCATCGGAACCTGAATTTTTAATCTCTTCCCTGAGGTTCAGAGGGGCGGATATTCTTACAAATGCGGGGGTCCTGCTCTTTATGATGGTAAAAAGACCACCGAGAAATCCCCTGTCCCCGGTTGGTTTTGATGTGATAAGGGTCCTGGTCCTTTCCGGGTTCATGTTCCAGAATGTGATCTTGGGAAATATGTAGACAGGTTTATCGCTCCTTTTCTGTATCTCCACCAGGTAGCTCAAAGTATCGGCCTTTAGCTCCACATATCTCCTGAAAAAAACTTTTTTTGAAAGAAGAGAGAGTATCATTGAATTGCTTTCAAGGATTTCAGCTATGCTTTCAATGTCAGGTACCGGTTCGTCTTTTTTTCTCTGAAAAAGAGAAATTATATACATGAAACTGTTTTTCAGGAAATTGCTGATATACTGCAGAATGTAAGGAACAAAGCCCAGGGCAATCAGAGGTGTTTTGATCCCATGCTTTTTCAGGAGACGGGTAAAAATGAGCAGAGAGGTCTGTGATGTCTCAAATGACGCGAATACCACAGCCCCTTTGTCCATGTACTGGTTCAGGTTTATGAGGCTTTCTTTGTCAAACTCAACCGACCGGAACAGGAGCCTTATTATTTTGCCGATGATCCTGTTTGAATATCTGTCAACCAGGCCCCTTTTGATAAATGGCGACCAGTATTTTTTGATTTTTATCTTCATATTCACTACTTATAACGGGTATTCTTTAGCTCTCTTCATTGTATTTTATTCCCGAGAGAACATTACTCATTCATTGAGGTTCCTTATATTTGCCTTCGTGAAGATATTAAAGAAGCTCTTCATGTGCAAGTATTTTTTTGTTTCGGTAACTCCGGGAACCGGCAGAGAGAGAAAATTATTTTTTCCAACCGGATAAAATCATTGAAAATATTTCCGCTGTGTGGATTCTTGTCATAGGACAATAAAGATGAATCATAACCACTGGGTTATGATAAATAAAATGAGAACCATGTTGAAATTGTCTGTTATTTTTTATATACTAAACATGTAATGATCATTTTAATTGTTCAGTAAAAACGGGATGTAGCGCAGTCCGGTAGCGCGCTGTGTTCGGGACGCAGAAGTCGGGAGTTCGAATCTCCCCATCCCGAATCTTTAATTAAGTGAAGTTAAGTTAAGTGAATTCCTGGAATGATCTCATTCATGCCTGAGGGGGAGATTCCCATGTATTTTTGGGGAAGCCTGTTTTCGAAGGAATGAAAGAATCTGTTATGAGCTTAAGGATACCAATGTAAAAAAAGATAATGCCCCGATGTTAATAAGCAGGAGATATCATACATGTGATATAAACACACCGGATCTTGTGAAAGAGTTGATTGATAAACTGGCAGAATCCGGGAAATCTCCTGAGCTGGACTTCAATGAGCTGCTGATAATAATTGAAGAGGCCCTGACAAATGCCATAGAGCATGGGAACAGGTGGGACAACAGCAAGATGATATCCGTTGATGCGTATGCAGAAAATGAAATCCTTCACATCAGGATAACTGATGAAGGAAACGGTTTCCCCGTTCCTGATATTATCAGTTCCATTGACGTTAAGGACAGGAATCGTATAAGGGGCTGGGGCCTTTTCATGATCAAAAAACTCTGTAAACCGTCATGGAACAGAGAGGGGAACCAGATCGATCTCCAGGTTGAAATAAAATGAAATATCCCGGTGGCGTGCATGCAGGTATCCCTCTTACTGCACTCTTTCTCCTGACACTTTTCGGCGGGGCTTCGGGCGATACGATGATTGTCTTTTCGGGGATATCATCAACACTCAGTGAAATAAAGAATTTCCTGTCCGGAATAAACAGCTTCATCAGCAGTATGCTGTCCATTACGAAGCTTATCGGCTTCAGTACCTTTGTGCTTTTTTTCTTTATCCTCCTCCTTTCATCCGGCCTCTCTGCTATTGGCATACCCCGGGGAAAGACTTCATTTCTGGTGTCGCTCCTCATAGCCGATTCACTCTGGATAATCTGGTCCAGGAGTTTCAACCCTCACTCATACGATTATCTTACGCATGTGGGAAGGACCAACCTGACAATTCTCCTGCCGGTTATCTCCCTTGCCTTTGCCGCATGGATTTTCCCTCTCCTGTTCGGGAAGCTGAAAGGGAAAATCAGGCTCCCCGGTTTCAGGAAAAGAAAGGGATATTCCGGGAGTGAAACCGCGAAGCTTTCCGAAGAATTTGCCGACTACAGCAGGGGTTTCCAGAACTCCCTGGTCAATGACATCATCAGTTCCCACAGCAAAAAGGATATTGTCCTTTCATCCGAAACAGTGAATTTTTCCCGGAAGCTGAAAAAGCTTCTGGACGGACTTGAAAAGGATTGAACCCGGAACTATACTCCGTAATAGTAATTTCTGATATAAGCTGACGTTTCTTCGGGGAGCTTGTTGTTTGTGTACATTCCCGAACCCAGTTCAAAGCCGGCGGTTTTGATAAGCCGGGGGATTATTTTCATGTGCCAGAGATAGTATGTTTTGAGTTCATCTTCAACTGGGGCCGTGTATATAATGAAGTTGTAGGCGGGATCATCCAGGCAGACATATAATTTATGCAGAACGTCCTTCAGTACTTTTACAAACTCATACAGCTCCTTCTCCGATATCGCGCCGAATGAAGCGTTCCTGATCTTCGGCATGATCCAGGTTTCGAAGGGATAGTGTGAAGCAAAAGGATGAAAAACAACAAAGTACTTGTTATTAAGCAGAATTCTTGAGCCGTCTTCGATTTCCGCCCGGCTGATATCAGTCAGAAGGCACCGCCCCGTATGATCAAAATGCCGGGTTGCCACATTGTACTGTTTTCTGATGTAGGGTGAAACGATGGGAGAAGCGATAATCTGGGAATGGGGATGTTCAAGTGATGTACCTGCCTCCAGCCCGTGGTTTTTAAAGATGACAATGGACTTAATGTTCGGGTCCTGTTTCAGGGTCCGGTACCTGTCAATATAGACCTTTATGAGGTTGCGGACATGTTCATCATCCATAAAGGGTATGAGCTGGTTATGCAGTCTTGATTCAATAATGACTTCGTGCCTGCCGTAGCCGTTACTCTTTCTGAAGAGTTTTATTTCTTTTCTCGTTGTGTTGCCTTCCGGTTTCAGGGCAGGGTACTTGTTGGGTACCACGCGGATCCCGTATTCTCCGGCTGTTCCATAAACGTACTCCGCTTCAGGTGTCATATGTTCGTTGCCGGGGCAGAAGGGGCAGCTTTTGCTCTGTGGGGGGATTTTCATTTTGCGCGCTTTATGTTTCTTAAAATCGTTGGGACGTTTTTCTCTCTCCGGAGAGAATATTATCCAGTCATAGGTTGTGGGGTCCTGCCTGAGCTCTGACATCACGTGATCTCCGAAATCAATTTGTTCCGGGTGAGTGATTAAATTTGAATGATTTTCAAAAATCACCGGAAACCAATTAATTATTTCTTCGGGGAGTATTATAGTTCAAATATTATTTAAAGTCAAAATAAATTTTATATATATTTTAATAGTTATAGAGAATGATTGTGTCTAACTGGGAATTAAAGAAAGTGGAAGAACCGGAACTGGAAAAACGCCTGGGGAAAGATTACCGCGAATATAAAAAACAGGTCCCGATGTTTTTTCCCCGGTTAAAAAAATAATACTATTCCTTTGAATATGTCCATAGACTATAATCAACTGGCCGAAGAGTACGGGACCTGCGGAAAAGCAGGAAATTGTTAATCGAATTTATATGTATTCAGTTTTAAAACCAGTTTTGGCGCCTTGCGTATGATTTTCTCGATTGATTCCGGGCTGTTATCATTGACTTTCACGCCTGTTTTTGCATTATTATACAACGCAACCAGTTTTTTATTTCTTTTTTGAGTCTTGCCCGCAAGGTCAGACCTGAAGGACAAAGGCTGCTTTGATTTCGGTTTGCCAAACCGGAAAGTAATTGTGTCTCCGTTTCTCTCAATATCATATCCCATTTTTTTTATCCGTTTTGCAAAAGCTTCAAGCATCTCTGTGTGCTTTTCAAAGGAGAGGGATATTTCCATTGTCAGTTCATCAGGTTCGGAGAATTCCCCCGGTTTAAAACCGGTGAGCCACCAGTGAAGGCCTTTTCTTTGAAAGACTGTTTTCCCGTTCTTTTTCAAGACATATGACATCTTCAGCTTGTCTTCGTCTTCTCCGCAGGTCCACTGTTTCTTTTTTGGATTATTTTTTTTATATATTCCTATCTCAGCCCCGGTTGACACACCATATTGTCCTTTCCACAGTTCGATCATATATGGTTTTCCCTTATAGTCGAACTTGACCGGTTCGCAGTGAATCACCATGTTCGCAGGTACGGATATGAGGTCCACCAGGGAAGAATACCCGGCTTTTCGCTGCCACGAATTGACTTTTGATACATAGATGTCCTGTTCCCTGTCATAAACAAATCCAAACTTATCAGCCAGTTTTGTAATGCTGTTTTCGCTGCACGAAAAAATTACCAGGAAAGAACAGATCAATAAAATTTTCTTTTTCATTGGAATCCCCCAATCATGAAGATCATTACAGGTCATCCTTAAATTACAGTCTTTAGCGGAATGTTTTTTTATTGAAGAAAATAAAATATTATCAATTTCGAGAATAAATGCAAGATATTTTTTCTTTTATTGTCATTACTCAGCCATACCGGTTTTCCTGACACGGGAAAAACCATCAACCGGACCATTTATTTCCGGTATGAAAGAAAATTCCCTTAATTTTTCCCTTCCCCACACATAAAATGAATGACTATTATTTTATGTATCCCTGTGGAACCCCGTTGATTTCCTTTTCCGGATACCAATTCGCCAAGAGATGAGGGGTGAGCGGCAGGTTTTCTGCGTTCTACGGGACTTCCACAGATCCCGACGTACATGGTTCGCTTCGTGTTATGCCTCGCTGGTCTGTTTCGGGACAGCCGGTACCCGTTCCCTTTGCCGGACTGGAATTCGCAGGCAGCATTGTTTCTGTTTCACCGCCATTGTCTGCCAGTATTCCCAGTAAGGGATCTGCAATCAGCGGTTTTGCGGAGCAGTTGGTACCGACGGGCCATTCCAGGTTGCCGCCTCCGTCCTCCAGCAGGTCGCTGCACCCGGGCGCCCATGTCCCGGAGGTGTTGTTGGCGATAATGCTGTTTTTCAGCACAAGTCCCGTTATCTCACCGGTGCTGAACATGGCGCCCCCGCCCTGGCCGCTGGCAGGTGCACTGTTGTCTGCAATGGTGCAGTTGAGGAATGTCCCGGTTACCGGGCTGGATAACCACAGGCCGCCGCCGTTACTGCCGGTTGCCGTGTTCCCCGTTATGGTGATATTGGTTATGCCCATGGTGATGGTCTTCATCCATATACCGCCGTTGTAAAAGGCCTGGTTATTTGTAATGGCGCTGTTGGTGATATTGAGCACCAGTCCCTGAAGGTACAAACCGCCGGCGTTTCCAGAACCCGCTGCGGTGACGGTATTGGTGTCAACGGTGGTCAGGTTCATGGCGAAGGATCCGGAGTCGTCGTTAGACACGCGGAAAAAGCCGCCGCCGATGGCCCCCGCATCGTTGCCATCGATTGACACGCGGCACAGGGAGGTTTTTTCATCCCTGCCGTCCATGTAAATGGCACCGCCGCAGCCACCGTCTCCGGGATTGCCCCCGGAACCGGTTGCCGAGTTGCCGCTGAACTGGCTGTTGATGATTATGAGGTCTCCGTTCAGGCTGCCCACCGCTCCGCCGTTGCCGGCTCTGTTCCCGGAAAAGTTCGATCCCGAGATAATTGTTTCCCCGCCGCCGAACCCGTAGATGGCGCCGCCGGCGACGTCCTGTCCGGACAGGGGCGCGCTGTTGCCGGTAAATGTACAATTGATCACCGTGAGACTGCCGCCGTCCCGGTAAATGGCGCCTCCGCCACTTGCCGTGTCATCTGATCCCACAGGCGATTTTCCATCGATGAAGGTAAGCCGCTGCACGGTGAGCCTCGGCGTGGTCTGGTCGTATGCGGAATCGAGGTAGAGAATTCGCGAGGTGCCGTTGCCACTGAGAGTAATAAGCCCCCCGCCGTCCAGCACGGTCTCCTTGGTGAAGACGATCTGCGAGGTGATAGTAATAGTCACGGGGCCCGCACCGCAGGAGAACACGATGATTCCGCCGCTGTTTGCAGCTGTCCGGAGGTCACCCTCAGTGCAGCTGCCTGGAGTTCCGTCGCCAACAACTGTTGTTGGAGAAGATGTGTCGTAAAGAGAAGGTGCTTCGCAGACAGCGCCGGGAAGGATAATATCTTGATTTATTTTATCATCACTTTTCGAGCATGAGGTGAGGAACAGGATGAGGAGAAAGATCATTATAATTCTCTCGTTCACGATTTACTCCTTGAAAATCTTGTACGTGTCTTATTATAATATAAATTCAATTGATTAATTATCATTACCGATCGCATACAGATTAGATTATGTCAACAGAAAATCGTTGAAACAGTATGTTACTTAAAAGCGAATTATATTAATGGATGTTTGTTGTGATAAAAAGGTAAATTTTTATGGAGCAGCACGAAGAGCAATTAATCAAAAATGCCATATCCTGGGTATCAGGTAACACGCAACAAGCATATAGAGTATGTTTAAAGGGACACCGACTTTAACAAAATCCATAAAACGATAGCCCCCCACACTATAGACATAGGTGTTGGTCTGGTAGCCGATAGGGGTTGAAAAACTTGCTGATGATGCTATGCAAATTGCGATAATAAACGGCCTCGGATCAACTCCGATTTTCTCTGCAAGGGTAATACCCATGGGCATCATAATCACCACCGTGGCATTATTGGATAAGACTTCAGTTAATAAAAAAGTACAAAAATAGATAACAACTAATGATGCTATGGGATGATTTTCCGGAGCCACATATGAATGTATCTGCCCGATGATCGTTTCAACAATTAAGCCTGATGTGCCGGTAACCTGAAGTAACATCCCCAGGGTCAGCATCCCGTAAATTAAAACCAGCAGGCTCCAGTCCACAGACTGGTAGCCCTCTTTGGGCTGCAGGCTTCCGGTTATAAAAATAACGGTTACTCCGATAATTGTGGCTGCAGCTATGGGAACCAGGTTGAATGAGGTGGATATTATTATGCCGAATAATGTTAAGAGAACCAGAGGGGCTTTTTTTTGCATTTTCCGGGTTGGCAGGGGGGGGCGGTCCAGGAGGACCAGGTCCTCATCTCCCTGCATGTTCTCAATAGCCTGTTCCGAGCCCATGAGCAGCAAAGTATCACCCAGTTCAAGTTTAAGATTATTCAGCTGATCACGGACATTGCGGCCCCGCCGGTGAATTGCCAGAACGACCATTCGGTAGCGTGTCATAAAATTTATTTTTTTAATTGTTTTGCCCGCTAATGTTGAAGTGGGCGCCAGTATAGCTTCAACGATACCCCCTGCATGTTCGGTGATAGTTGATAATCCTTCTTTTGAGACAGTAATAAAATTCAGTCCGTCAACAGACTGGGCTCGGGCAATTTTTGACGGATGGGCTGATAAAACCAGCCTGTCACCCTGGGCCAGAACAGTGGTTTTTACATCATCAACCGGTGCACCTTTGCGCATAATTGCGATAATATTGAATTTATGCTTTTTAAATAATTCTGATTCCTGTACGGCAACCCCAATTAATGGAGATCCCTTTTTTACAAAAACTTCCGCCATAAATTCTTTGCGTTCCTGTTCCGTTAAGATTGAAGATAAAGATTCACGATCCGGCAACAGATGTCTGCCGATTACTGCAAGATAGACAGTTCCGCATAACAGCAACGGAAAACCGATCCATGTCAGTTCAAACATCCCTATCCCGGGATAACCCGCTTTTTGCACTATTCCGCTGGCAAGGATATTCGTACTTGTTCCGAGGAGAGTGCAGGTCCCGCCGAATATAGAGGCATATGATAAGGGAATTAAAAGTTTTGAGGGTTTAATTGACATTGCCCGGGCCTGGCTCAATAATATGGGGAGTAACATGACTACGACGGGTGTATTATTGATAAAAGCCGATGCGAAACCAACGGTAAAGACCAGTAAAATAATTATTTGAGTGTATCCCGGATTTTTAAAACGTCCGAGAAATATTGAGATCTGTTCTATGATGCCGGTTTTATTTAGAGCTGAGCTGATGATGAACAGGGAAGCGATTGTTAATGGTGCTGGATTGGATATGACTTTCGTAAAATCGGCAAAGGAAGGTAGTTTTGACGCTGGAAAGATTGTAATAAATAACACTGTTACCACAATTGCCGATAAAGCAGTTACATCGCTTGAATATTTTTCAATAACAAGACTGGCAAAAGTTAATAATACAAGGCCTATTGCAAAAAATATTTCCCAGGTCATAATGCTCGTTAAATATTCATGAACTAAACCGCTTCACGGTCGTCTGGCATGTATCATACCTGATACGGCTCCCATATCAATAACTTTTTCTTTTTCCTGAATAGCTGTCTTGTTGATTAGTTATATAAGAATCAAATATAATAAATAGTGGTTGCAGTTAAATATTTGCATTATTTTCCTTATCTTTAACATTTTTTGGTAATGAAAAAAAGAATGTTGCACCTTTGTCGATTTTACCTTCTGCCCAGATATTTCCACCATGACGTTTGATAATTCGTTTTGTAATTGCAAGACCAGCCCCAATACCATCAAATTTATTTTTATGATGTAATCTCTGAAAAACACCAAATAATTTTGAATAGTAATTCATATCGAAACCAATGCCATTATCTTGAATAGAAATTATAACTTCATTGTCCTTATCTTCCCAACTAATTTTGATAATTGCCTTTTCTCTATTTTTAGTAAATTTAATTGCATTAGAGAGTAAATTTGTAAATACTATTTGTAATAAGGAAGGATCTCCGGTAACTAAAGGAAGATTACTAATCCGCCATTCAATTTCTCGATTATTAAGATTTGGTTTTAACTGTGTAATTACTGTTTGGACGATTTTTTCTAAGTCTGCTGTTGTTAATAAGATTTGTTGATTGCTCATTCGCGAAAATGAAAGAAGAACCTCAATCAATTCATTCATTAATTTTGCTGAAGTACTAATGACTGTCATATAATGCTGACTTTGCTCATCAAGATCAACATTGATGTTTTTTTGTAGTAATTCAATAAAACCATTAATATGGCGCAAAGGTGCTCGTAGATCATGAGAAATCGAATAAGCGAAAGAATCCAATTCTTTATTTGCTTCTTCCAGTGCAACTGCCCGATTTACCAATGCATGATTAAGGTTTATGATCTGTTCTTTAGCAATTCTTTCATCAGTAATATCTTCACCGGAACTTAATGTACCAACAATATTTCCCTGTTTATCCCGGAGTAATGCATTATGCCACAAAATCAAGCGTTCCTGACCATTTTTTGTAAGAATTGGACTCTCAAAATGTTTAACATTTTCAAGTTCACCATTCATCAATAATTGGAATCCATGAAGTACATCTTTACGAACAGATTCGGGAACAAACAAATCAAACCAATTTTTGCCAATAATTTCCTTAACATCATATTCTAAAATTTCACATCCTTTTTGGTTAATAAGAGAAATTTTCTGATTTTTTTCAATGGCTACCAGGATAACACCGGCAATATCTAAATATTGTTGCGCTTTATTGATTTCTTGATGAAGATCGCTTTGCGCCATTTTTAATTTATTTATTAAATTATCTTTTTTTGATTTAACAATTCCAAGTGAAACCGCCTGGATGTAATAAATAATGATACCTATTAGTGTATTTAAAAGTTCACCAGTAAATGTTTCTGGTCCATATCCAATAAGATAAGATCGATAAGCGTAAATCGAAACACAAGTAGCAGAGATTAAACCTGGAATTAAACCACCAATTGCAGAAGCAACAACTATGGAAAACATTAATAATGCGAAAGGTGTAATGGCGGGTTGACCTAAAATACGATTTCTTTCAATATAATAAATAAAAATTAAAGACAAAAAAATTCCAAACCAATATTTCCCGTAAAAGAATTTTTTAAAAATGACAGTATCAATCTTTAAAAATTTCATACAGAGTTTGTTTATGAATTCGATTATTTATATCAATTATGTGGTGAAATACATAATCTTGATAGTATACTAAGATTCTACTGAAGTGGACACCATTGTCAATACAGTTTTAAAAAATAAGTTTGATTCTTTCGCTGTCTATATCAGGCAATTTTTCCGAAATATATTCACACCCCTGGGTCAGGTTTCTTCCCTTCAAAAAATAATTGACCTGAAATCCTCTCTTCGTAATAAAGAGCATCCTATGAAAAAACGAATACCTTACATCCTTATTTCACTTTTTACTTTTTTGTGCGGTATTGCAGTGGCAACGGTCCTCAGGGGGCACCCTTTTATCCGGGGATTCGGGGGGGATATCCTCATTGTGATCTTCATCTACGGGAGTATTAAGGTTCTTGCCCCGGAGCTGAGGCCGGTTTTTCTTGCCCCGGGAGTCCTGGCTTTTGCCTGTTTTGTTGAGTTTCTCCAGTATCTCGGTGTTCCCCGGTACTTTGATACGAAAAGTCTGCTGATCATCCTCACCCTGGGGAGCACCTTTGATCCTGCGGATATGGCTGCCTATGGGATTGGGGCGCTGATCATCTACCTTCTTGACCGGTATTACCTGGAAAGTCTCTCATGCAATTACGGCGGTGGATAATTAAAACTTTTCTTTAATCCTGGAAGCGAATAATTTTTTGATTTTTCCCCGGTAGATATTATTTTATTGAGATATCCATACTTTAGTTTAATGTAGTATAAACAGTAATATCTTGCTGATAATAGTGCGAATATACTAATAAACAGCAACAAATTACTGTTTATTATATTGTGCTTGACTTTTGGTATAATTAGTAATATATTGCTGAATAATCCTAATAATGGAGGATAATAAGCAATATATGTCTTATAAAATAGATTTTTCTGTAGCAACAAGTAATCAGATCGAAGCCGCTCTCTGCAGGCGATTGGAAAGCATAAGGCTTTCCCGTAACATAACCCAGGCGCAACTTGCCGGGGAAGCAGGTGTCTCGCCAAGGACCATCGGACGGCTTGAAAAGGGTCAGGGTGTTTCCCTGGATACATTTATCCGGATTATGATAGCGCTACGCATACAGCAAAACCTTGAAGCCCTGCTGCCGGACCCCGCTGTAAGACCGGTTGAACGGGTGGGAATTGGCGACGGAGAGCGTAAACGCGCGCGTCCTGGCCGGTCCATTGATGAACACACGGCTTGGTCGTGGGGTGACGGGGAGGATGATAATGAATAATGATGCCCGGGTGCTTCTTTGGGGGAGTGTGATAGGCGCCGTCACCTGGCTTGAAGACAGGGAGATAGGGGTTTTCCAGTACACACCTGATTTCCTTCTCAGCGGGATTCAGCTGGCGCCGCTTATGATGCCGCTGAGCGAATTTCCCTATGAGTTCCCGGCACTTGCGCGAAACACATTCAAAGGATTACCGGGAATGATTGCCGATTCACTTCCGGATAAATTTGGTAACGCGGTCATTGACGCCTGGCTTGCTTTGCAGGGACGAACTGCAGAGAGTTTTCATCAGGTGGAACGGCTTTGCTATGTGGGCAGCCGCGGTATGGGGGCCTTGGAGTATCAGCCGGCACTATCCGGACTGCCGGCCAGCAAACGGGAGGTTGAGGTCGCAGGTCTTGTCGACCTGGCGAACCGGATCCTTGACCAACGTGCCGGGTTAAGCGGTGTTTTTTCCGGTGATGACGACCGTGAAGCAATCAATGATATCCTCCGGGTAGGGACTTCAGCCGGTGGAGCAAGGCCAAAGGGGATTCTCGCCTGGAATAAAGAAACCAACCAGTTCAGGTCAGGCCAGGTGGAGGCCGGGAAAGGATATGAATACTGGATAATGAAGTTTGACGGGATCACCGGCGGCAGTGATGCGGAAATTTCCTCACCGAAGGGCTATGGGAAAATCGAGTATGCCTATCACCTGATGGCCGTGGAGACCGGTATCCGCATGATGACATGCCGTCTTCATCATGAAGGGGGACGGAGCCACTTTATGACAAAGAGGTTTGACAGGGACGACAAAGGCAGGAAGCTGCACATGCAGTCCCTGGGGGCTATTGCTCACTTTGACTACAGGCAACCTGCGAGCTATTCCTATGAACAGGCGGTCCAGATCATCCGGAGGATGGGGCTCCCTCGCAGGGAGATGAAGCAGATGGTGCTGCGGGCCATCTTCAATGTGGTGGCCCGAAATTGTGATGATCATGTAAAGAATACAGCTTTCCTTATGAATCGCCGGGGTGAATGGCGTCTCTCCCCTGCGTTTGATATTACTTACGCGTGGAATCCCGGGGGCGAATGGACCAGCCGGCATCAGATGAGCGTAAACGGTAAGCGGGACGGGTTTGTACGAGAGGACCTGCTCGCCCTGGCCCGGGCGGCTGACATCAAAAAGTCACAGGCGGACCGGATGATACAACAGGTCATTGAAGTTGTATGCCGCTGGCCCGAATTTTCCGAAGAAGCCGGAGTTGACCCTGAACATGTTAAAAAAATTGGGGCCGTTCACCGGACGAAGTTGTGAGGAGGAAAAAGGAATATGCGACTGAGATACGTATCATAATTTCTATTGACATATTATGGGAATGAAGTAGTGTCAAGTGATCTGGTGTTATGCGTGTTAATTCAGGATATATCTGTGACGGATGGAATGATAGAGGGGAGATATCCTTATGGCCAAAAGAACAGGCAGGAAGGAAGAGAAAAAGGACTTCTTTATAAGCTACAACAGTGTAGATAAAAATCTTGCGGAATGGATTGCATGGACACTGGAAGAAGCAGGCTATACCACGGTCATCCAGGCATGGGATTTCCTGGCCGGAATGCAATTCCCGGTAATGATGCAAAAAGCCGCTGTTGAAGCTGAAAGAACAATTGCAGTTCTCTCCCGGGCTTATCTCAACGCACTTTTCACACAACCTGAGTGGGCTGCGGCTTTCGCAGGGGACCCTGCCGGTGAAGAGGGTAAACTGATCCCGGTACGGGCAGAGGATTTTGATCCACCAGGGATATTCCGCTCCATGATTTATATCGACCTGGTGGGACTTCAGGAGGAAGAGGCGCAAAAGCTGCTTCTTGAGGAGATAAAAACCAGGGTAGAGGACCGAAGGCGAAAACCGAAAAAAAAACCCGGCTTCTCCCCCGTACCGAAAAAAAATCCCGGGTCGAAACCCGGCTTTGAAATGATCCCCCTTACCTTTCACCCCCTTGACCTGGGACGGACCGACGAAATGGTAGGGCGAGAGGATGCCGTTGCCTGGCTGGAAGACCGGCTTTTTGAAAGGAGCAGCGGCGTCGCAGCGCTCTCTTCCCTCCAGGGAGCGGGGGGGATGGGGAAGACATTTCTCGCCCATGCTTTTGCAGAAAAGTTCGGCGGGAAGGCGCATTTCCTGCCCTTGAACTTGGAGATAAGGCCGGTTTGGGACAAAGCTACGGCAATCAGGCAGGGATTCTCAAAAAGTTGGGCAAATTTGAAGAGGCCATGGTACTCCTGGGGAAAATGGAAATGATTTGTCGGGAAATAGGTTTGCTGTCAGAATTAAAATGGTGCTATGAAACAGATCGAGTTTTTTGAACAATCGGGCGATCCGAAGAGGGCAGATGAGGTCCGGGCCAAGCTGGCAGAGCTTGAGGAGAATGGTGAGAGAAACTGACAGGCCCGTATGAATGGGATTTATGAGTAATGGTCCCGGTCCGGTTTATACCTTGGATAATTCGTCCGTGCCTATTTGTCCAAAACCTCCGCCATCCTCACCAGCCGCAAAAACTCTCTCCTGCGCCCGGACCTGTCCTTCCCCAGGGAGTTCTCCGCAAGCTCTTTTACCTGCGCGTAACTGGAGCTTCCCCTGGATCTTGACTTCCGGAGGAGCATCCCGAACTCCGCAACAGCAGCGGAGAACCTGAAGTTGTTTGAGAGCTTTACACCATCCCGGTCCTTTACTGTCTTTACGATCAGACTGCTTTCCGTGCTCCCCGGTTTTCTGTAACGGAGCTTTACCGTCATGAGCTTCCCGCTTCTATCGGGGCCTTTTATGGTCCCTGTTTTCCCCCGGGCAGGGACGATCTCGTAGAGGGCGGTGACGGTATGTTCCGGGCCCGGTTTTCCGGTGTGCTGATTGAAGTCTTTCTTCGCGGGCATTCTGTTTTCGTTGCCCATGAACCGGTATGAGCTGACCAGCGACGGGTTGAACTCAACCTGTATATTCAGATCCCCGGCAATGGGACGGGACCCTTTAATGCCGATATGCACCAGTTTGTTCCTGCCGTTCCAGGGGCACCTTCCCGTTTCGGTTGTGATGGAGAAGGGTGTGTCACCCCGGGGGGCCGGGTAGGTGTAGCTGAAAGAGTTTATGAATTCTTCGATCCGCACGCTGTTCCGGGGAGGGAGCCTGTTCCCGGTGAGAAAGCTCCGGGTATTGCCGTAGGATGAGGTCCCCGTGTCAAATGAAAGTGTTGAGAGGGGGTTCTTCCCTGCGTCCCGGAATTCGTTTTCAGAGGTCCTTTTCTGTTCATCGACTTTATAGACGGTTCTCTCCTTTTCTCCCGGCTTTTTATCCCTTATGGAGATTATGGCTTCTGATTCTTCCACGGATTTAAGTTCTCTCTTCCTTCCCTTCATGGGGGCCCGGGCGATGCTGTAGCCTGACAGGTCATCGGTCTCCTTCACAGTGCCGGTGCCGATGCCGTCCGACATGTCCTCTCTGTCTCCGGGTAGACTTTTCTTATTCTTCATCAAACCTGTTATTTCGCTTACAGGGGGAGGGGAACTTTTCCCGCGTGCTATCATCTTTCCCGTCCCGGCGGGAAGTCCCCCGCTGGTCTTTTTATCTTCTCCTTTTATAGACCGGATCTTTTTGTCCATTGTCCTGTCTGTTCTCTCCAGTGTTTCCGCCGGCATCTTTTTCTGCCTGTAGACGGTTGTTGCAACCTGTTTTTCACTCTCACCTGTCTGCATGAGGTAGAGGGGGAGAAAGATGAAAGCCGCGATCAGGACCGCGGCGATACTTCCGGCCGCCCCGTACTTTTTAAAGTAGAAGAGTTTTCCCCGTGATAGACCGTCATCCTCTCCGGAAAGCTCTTTCGCCCGGGAGAGAAGTTCACCTTCAAGCCGTTTTTTGAATGAATTTCTGAAGCCCGTGTGCGGCTTTGATTTTATAATTTTCTCTATGGTTTTTTTCATATTTTCCCTGTCACTGTCCGCGGAAGCATCCAGTGTTTCAAGGTCCTTCATTATCCTGTCTGTTTTCTTACCCATTTTTCATCTCCTGATTTTTCACCGAATTTTTCATCTTACAGTCTCAGTAAAAATATCAGTAATACTGACGCCGGGATCTGCTGTTTCAGCTTCTCTATGGCCCTGTAGAAGGTCATTTTGCATTGAGCCTCGGTCTTTCCCGTTATCCTGGAGATCTCTTTATATGACATATCCTGCCATACCCGCATGATAATAATTGACCGCTTGTCCGGAGCCAGGCTTTTAAGATATTCCTGGATCCTGTCAAATGCCTCCTGGTTTATGGCATCGATCTCCGGATCATCATCACCTGCCAGGTCCCAGATATCGTCTATATTTACACTCTTCCGCGCCTTCCTGTAGTGGTCTGTGACAGCATTCCGGGCAATAGTGTAGAGCCAGGAAGATATGCTCCCCAGGCCGGGATCGAAGCCGGAAATGTTTTCCAGTGCCTTCATGAAGGTGAAGCTGGTAATATCCTCCGCCGTCTCCCTGTGAAAGGTCTTGTAGTAGATATAGTCATATATCTTTTTTACATAGCTGCTGTAGATATGACTGAAGGCCTTCATATCACCCTTTTTACAGCGGTTGACTATCTCTGCTTCATCCATAGAGTTCCACCTTGTTGAGAAAGGAGTACTTTTCTCCCGGGCATTTCCGTCTTCCGCTCTTTCACTCTGTAAAACGTAGACGGGGTCTAAAAGTAACATCCGGCCTGACAATTTCATTAAATATTTAAAAAAATACCGGAAAAATTCAAAAATGTATTTATTTAAATTTCCTTAAAATTAAATTATCCTCAGAATTTTTCGGGCAGTAATTTATTTGCCTGTTTGAGGTAATAATTTATTGACTCAACGTCACTGTTGAGATATTTTAAATTGATTTTGGTGGGTAAGGGGAGTATGATTGATTACATTGATAATGAAACAGAGAGAATATTCATTATACCGGACAGAGAGCTTTCAGAGATAATCTCAGACCTGGACAGGCTGGTTACCCGGTTTCTCCAGAAAGAGGAGAGGGATATCGTTTTTGACATGTCAAATATCAGTCAGATTGACTCAAAGAACCTGGCTGAATTTGTCAGGGTCAAGAAAATGGTTGTGAAGATGGGCAAAAATTTTACGCTGATAAATCCCGGTGATAAAGTCCACAAGGTCATTTCAATATCAGGCCTTGAAAAATTTCTCCTTGACCAGGACCAGAGGTGAAAAAGCTCAAAGAGAACAGCAGGATAAAGAGAGACGGTCCCCTGGTGCTGATCATCATGGATGGCATCGGTATAGGAAGAAAAAAAGAGGGGGACGCCTTTCTGCTGGGAAACACTCCTGTCCTGGACAGGTTAAAAGATGAGTCTCCGAACACCGTGATCTATGCCCACGGGACTTTTGTGGGCCTTCCCGACGACGGTGACATGGGAAATTCCGAAGTGGGGCACAATGCCCTGGGCGCGGGGAGGATTTTCGACCAGGGCGCCAAGCTTGTAAGTAATGATATCCATTCGGGAAAGATCTATAAAACCGACACCTGGAAAGAACTCATACATAAACCGGTCAATAACGGAACAACCCTTCATTTTATCGGGCTCCTCTCCGACGGCAATGTTCATTCGCACATAAACCATCTCTTCAGCATGATCGAAAGGGCCGCTGCCGATAAAATCAAAAAGGCCCGGGTCCATATTCTCCTGGACGGCAGGGATGTGGGAGAGACCTCCGCCCTTGAGTATGTGGAGAAGCTTGAAACAGAGCTTGAAAAAAAACGCAAAAACGGGTTTGATTACAGGATTGCCTCAGGGGGCGGAAGGATGGTCACCACCATGGACAGGTACGAGGCTGACTGGCACATTGTTAAAAAGGGCTGGCTGGCCCATGTGCTGGGAACATCGAGGCCCTTTAAAACGGCCAGGGAAGCCATAGAGACATACAGGACGGAGGAGAGCGGAATCATCGACCAGTACCTTCCCTCTTTTACCATTGTTGATGACAGCGGCCCCGTGGGGACCATTGAGGACGGTGATTCGGTGATCCTCTTCAATTTCAGGGGAGACAGGGCATTGGAGATAACAAAAGCCTTTGAAGCCGAGGATTTCCCTCACTTTGACAGGGTCCGTAAGCCCGATGTTGTTTATGCGGGGATGATGGAGTATGACGGTGATCTGAAAATACCGAAAAATTTTCTTGTCCACCCTCCCGATATAGATAACACCGTAAGCGAGTATCTTGCCGGAACAGGCGTAAAACAGTACGCCATTTCCGAAACCCAGAAGTTCGGGCACGTGACCTATTTCTGGAACGGCAACAGGACCGAAAAGTTTAACGATGATCTTGAGACCTATTTTGAGGTGCCTTCGGACAGGGTTGAATTTAACCAGAGACCCTGGATGAAGGCCGCGGAGATTACCGATAAGGTAATCGAGGTCCTGCGGGGCGGGGAGTTCCGGTTTATCAGGCTGAACTATGCCAACGGCGACATGGTGGGTCACACCGGGGACATGGATGCGGCGATTATTGCGGGAGAGACCGTGGACATTTGTATAGGCAGGCTTCTGAAAGAGGTTGAAAAGGCAGGGGGACTTGCCGTTATAACAGCAGACCATGGCAATCTTGAAGAGATGTACGAGATAGACAAGAAAAGCGGAGATTTTATCATTGACGGTAAAACGGGAACGGTCAAGAATAAGATAAATAAGACCTCCCATACCACAAACCGGGTACCCTTTATCATATTCGATCCCGGATACGGGGGTGAATACAGGCTGGTGGACCATGAAAAGCCGGGGATTGCGAATGTTGCCTCAACGCTTCTCATGCTTCTCGGGTATGATCCCCCCGGAGATTACATGCCGTCCCTCATAGAGTTGATGTGACGGGTGAATGATGCCTGATCAGCGGAGGAATAAAAGCGGTTCTCCAGGAAGGTAGTATGTTAAAAAACACCGTGGCCTTTATCTCCCTGAACATGGTTGTTTCTCTCTTTTTTGCGTTTTGTTCTGCACAGCCGCTTGCAGGCAGACCGAAAAAGGCAGGGAGAAACTCCGCGGGATACTACAACACCATGGGGCTCCGCTCTCTGGAAAAGAGAGAATATGAAAAAGCCGAAGAGTTTTTTCTTCTGGCAATTGAGAATAATCCCGCTGTAAAATACTATCACAACAACCTGGCTGCAGTCTACATGAAGAGGGGAGACTATAACAGCGCGTATACCAGTCTCAACCGGTGCATTGCCATTGACGGCAATTTCGTGAAAGCGCTGGCCAATATGGCTGTAACGGCCTTCAGGCTGAACAGGTACCTCGAATCCTACAATTACTATAAAAAAGCCCTCAGGGCGGACCCGGTCTATACGAGAAAGAGGTTTGAAAAAAACAGGGTCGTGAAATATCTCAGGCTGCTCCCCGTTCCGGAACAGGAGAACAGCGGATTTTCCGAGGCCGTGAGATTTATTGAGGAGAGTGAGGAGAGGGACCGGTAAAATCCCCCCATGGTCCGGTTAGTACTTCGGCTGTGTGATTTTTAAGTAATTTGAAATATTTAAGTTCTGAAATATTCAATACCGAGAAAAATTGAGTAGTGAAAAATCACACGGGCTCAGCATGAGAGAAAGAGTGGAAAATAAACTGAAGGAAATATCCGCATATATCATTGCCGGGGGAAAGAGCAAAAGGTTCGGAAGTGACAAGGCGAGATACAGGTTCAGGGGGAAGGAGCTTATTCTTCATGTCTATGATATTATCAGCCGGATCTTTGAGGACATTATTCTCGTATCATATACCCCAATGGATGACCTGCTTCCCGGTATTGAGAGGATTGAGGACCTCATCCCGGACCTGGGACCCATAGGAGGGATCCATGCGGCCCTTGTCCACTCAGATAAACCGGCACTTTTTGCCGTGGCATGTGATATGCCCTTTCTCAATGCCGATTTTATACGGTACATGACCGGATTTGCCGATGATTACGATGTGGTCATACCGGGAGACGGCGATAAACTGGAACCCCTTCATGCGCTCTATTCATCCGCCTGCAGGATGGAGGTCCGGAGGGTTATTGAAGAGGGGTCAAAGAGGATCGTCAGTATTCTTGAAAACCGGAATGTTAAGATCATCGGTTCCCCTGAACGGGCAGGTTTCCGGGACAGCGGGAAGATGTTCCTGAATATAAATTCCCTGGGGGATGCCGGGGAGTTTGAAAGGGTTTGATCAATAATAATCGATGTGCCTGTTTATTTTGAAAAAAAGACGGATTAATTACTTTACAATAATGAGTATATCAAAAATGCTGTTTTTGTTCTTCAGAAGCTGCAGTTTTCTGCTAAATAATTGTATATGCACAGTTAAATAACTCACAAATAATGAAAAAAAAATTGTTTTCAAACCGAAAAGATCATTTCAAACCGAGGGAAGAGTGCGGTATCTTCGGGATTTTTGATAATCCCCGGGCTGCCAACCTCTCCTACCTGGGACTCTATGCTCTTCAGCACAGGGGGCAGGAATCCGCGGGGATAGCCACGTCGGACGGTCACCATGTTTACAGGTATGCCGGTATGGGCAAGGTCGTGGACATATTTAACGAAGAGCACATTGCAAACCTCCGGGGCAACATTGCCATAGGCCATAACCGCTACTCCACCACCGGATCATCCTTTCTCCGGAATGCCCAGCCCCTGCGGGCAGACTCAATCCTCGGACCAATTGTTTTAGCGCACAACGGGAACCTGACAAATGTCGGCACCCTCAGGCGTGACCTGGAGAGGAACGGGCACATATTCCAGACCGCGAATGATTCCGAGATCATTGTCCACCTCATGGCAACATCGGGAATAAAGGACTTCCTGGAAGCCCTCATTCATGCCCTGAAACAGGTGAAGGGCGCGTATTCCCTGCTGGTCATGAATAAGGACGCCATATACGCGGTGAGGGACCCTCACGGGTTCAGGCCCCTCTCCCTTGGCAGACTGGGGCATTCCACTGTTTTTGCGTCGGAGACATGCGCTTTTGATATTATCGATGCCGATTACGTGCGGGACGTAAAACCGGGGGAGCTTATTGAGATCACCCGGTACGGGATGAAGTCATACTTCCCCTTCGAAAGCACAGAGCACTCAATGTGCGTTTTTGAATATATCTATTTTTCGCGGCCCGACAGCACTATATTCGGAAACTCCGTGGGGGAGATGAGGATCGCCCTGGGGAGGATGCTCGCCAAACAGAGCCCCGTGGACGCGGATATTGTTGTTCCCATCCCCGATTCATCGGTCTTTGCGGCCATCGGTTATGCCCGGGAGGCGGGAATACCCTACGAGATGGGGATGATCAGGAGCCACTATATCGGCAGGACATTTATCGAGCCTTCCCAGAAGATCCGCGATTTCGGCGCGAAGATAAAGTACAATGTGGTCAAGTCCTCGGTGAGCGGAAAGAGGATTGTTGTTGTGGATGACTCCATCATGAGGGGAACAACCATGCGCAAGATCGTGAAGATGTTCCGTATCGCCGGGGCAAAGGAGATCCATATCAGGATATCGGCGCCCCCTACCAAGTATCCCTGCTTCTACGGTATTGATATCCCCACACACAAAGAACTTATTGCCTCGACCCATACCATAGAGGAGATAAAAAAATACCTCAGGGTTGAATCGGTAGAGTATCTGAACGTTGAAACCCTTCTTGAGTCCATCAACAGGCCGGAGATGCACTTCTGTACCGCATGTTTTGACGGCGACTACCCCGCGTATATCGAGGGAGTGGACACGGACAACCAGAAGTACCTCTTCGACGAGAATGTAATGAATGAGTATTATTAAGGAACTCTTTAAAATTTTTTTTTATTATACTTGACGGATAGTAAAAACTCAATTTCTTGTAAATTAATATAGATTATACAGGCTACTAGCTCAATTGGTAGAGCATCGGTCTCCAAAACCGAGGGTTGGGGGTTCGAGTCCCTCGTGGCCTGCAGAGGACTTAAGGCGAAGAATTCATTCCTCGCCTTTTTTATAATTATCGCAGTAATCTCTCCTGTAAAAGTGACATCAGGTCCCTTCTTCCATCCAGTATGCTATGAACATAGACATTTTTTTTAAAAACCTGGTAAATTATCCTGTAGGGTTTGAAATGAATTTCCCTGTATGTTTTAATTCCTATTCGCTCCAGTTCGGGAGGGATATGACCTCTTTCCGGATGGTTTTTTAAACTGCTGATTTTTTCTTCAATGTTTGATAAAAGTTTTTCCACATGGATTCTTCCCTGCCTTGGATTTAGGAAGTATCCTTAATCAAATACTAAATTGCTTTTATATAATATAAATCATTGACAGATATGTTGAGCTGTTATAGATTTTTAATTGTAAATTTATGTGGATCATTTTAAAAGCAAGAGCTATTTTTCAATAACAAGTGAGAATAATTGGATAAGATAAGACTGATTATAATTTTATATGCATCGATTATACTGGTTCAATGTCAGCGGTACAATCCTGACAACAAATTAAATCGAATGCTATTTGTTGCTGTTGAAGAGGAATCTTTCGATGAGGTGAAATCTCTTTTGTTAAAGGGTGCTGAAATTAGTGCTCGAAATAAAGAATATGAAACACCATTGCATTTGGCTGTTAGAAAAAATAGTATTAAAATGGCTCAAATCCTATTGAGTAAAGGCGCAAACATTAACAGTCACAGCAAGAGTGGTACACCAATTGAGATTGCAGCATGGAATGGAAAATCAGAAATGATAAAGTATCTTATCCAGGCAGGTGCTAAGACTGAAACAGTCTATGATGATACTAACCAAGTGCTGAATATACTTGCTTACAAGGGTAGTTTAAGAGATATCAGGTTCATCATAAATAATGGGGGTAATATTGAAGTTAAGGGTGCAAGAAATGAAACACCCTTGATAACTGCTGCGAAGATGGGGTATGTTAATGCTGTACGTTATCTTATTAAACAGGGGGCAGATGCTTCAGCAAGGAATAATAATGGAAATTGTGCATTACACCTTGCGGTTAAGTATGGTTATCTCGACATTGTTGTTTATCTTGTAGAAATTAAGAACATTATCAATATTCAGAATAATTATGGTGAAACTCCCCTCAATGAAGCTGTAATAGCCGGTAGACTTGATGCAGTAAAAGTTCTCGTTGCAAAAGGTGCGGAAATAAATAAGATGAATGATAATCATCAGACAGCAATAGATCTTGCAAGGGAATTTAATCGAACTGATATAATTAAATTTTTATCCAGTAAGATTACTCGGTAATGACAGTCAAGGTCTCTATTCGATACTTGACAGGATAAAAAATAAAACCTCCCAGGATAAGCCCGTATAATCCCGGCATCATTATCTGGCCTAACTTGTAATATAATAAATGAAAACTTTTTGCCTGGTGGGCAACTGGTATATTCCATATAGATTTTGAGATATATTAATTGCCACATCATGAATAATCTGTCAACAAAATACACTATTTATCAGCAAAACACCTTTAAAGTCACACTCTTAAACCATACCTGCATATCCAGAAAAGCATTTTCGTATAAATTAAGGGTTCTTCGCTACCTGCAGAGGACTTATTTCCCATTAAGGGATAAGTCCTTTTTTTTATATGCACTGATTTTTTTCCTCATAATAGCTTGACAGACACCATTTAAGTTTATACTTTGAAGTATAAACATTGAGGTGTGATAAATGAAAGCTACGGCAAAGGATTTAAGATTTCATTCGAAAGAACTACTTGAAACTGTCAGCAGGGGAGAAGAGGTTACCATAACATACAGGGGGAAACCCTGTGCAAAACTTGTTCCTTATAAAACTGAAAAATCTGTAGAAGAAAGTAAGTTATTCGGAATATGGAAAGATAACGAGGAAACTGCGTCTGTTGATGAATATGTCCGAGAACTGAGAAAGAAGAGATACTGAAATGATCATTGATACGGATGTCTTGATCTGGTATATGAGAGGAAATGAAAATGCAAGGAAGGCAGTAAGCCGTGCCGGTAGATTCAGTGTATCAGTAATTTCATATATGGAGCTTGTCCAGGGGATGCGCAATAAGCATGAACTGAATAGTCTTCGTGAAGCGATGAAAATATGGAAATCTGAAATACTCTATATAACGGAAGAGATATCTGCAAAAGCAATGTTTATCGTAGAGCAATACTACCTCAGTCATTCAGTCCAGGTTGCAGATGCTTTAATAGGTGCCACAGGACTTGTTTACGGTGTCCCGATTTTAACCGCAAATGATAAACACTATAAAAGTGTAAGTGGCCTTAATATAAAAAAATTCCGTCCCTGATCTTACTCTTGATTAAATATTATTAATCAGCCATAACTGCAATTCAAACAGTGTCTCTTCAATTTGTGAGTTCGAAAATCGTCCACGGGTGCCTGCATGATAAGAATAAGAGCCAGGTATTATAACCTGGCTCTGTTTGTTATGAAATTTATAAGAGAAAATGACTAAATCGAGACACTCTGTTCTCTGGAAACCAAACTGAAAAGGAATTCCGGGGCCAAATCCAATCCATTCTCCCAAACGATGGTATCCATATCAACTTTGAATTTTTAAATTTATCTAAGTCTTTCAACTCGGCAAACAATTTACGATTGTCATTCACGATCGTTTCCTCAAGATCAACAGTGCCCGTTGTCCCATCATTAAATTTAAGAGTAATTTTATAACCTTTTTCATATTTTGCTTCAATTATCCAGATCATGACAGGCACCTCATTTTAAACAAGCGGTTCTATTCTCTGAAATGTACTACTTTCTTTTAATGTTGTCCAGTTCCTAAAAAGTTCTTCCTGATGAATTTCTGCCTATTCAATAACCAGGCCAAGAACTCGTCCTATAGTCTTTATATTGGTCTTGGTGCCAAGTGAATTTTTAAACCGCACCCTTAAACCATACCAGCATATCCAGGAACGCATTTTCGTATAAATTAAGGGTTCTTCGCTGTCTGTATCAGAACTGAAAAACACCGGAAGTCTCCGGAGTTTTTTTATTCCGGTTGAGTGATTTTTCCTGTACTACCGAGCTCACATAACAGATAAAAAGAACTTCAGTGAGCTTATTATACAGAATTATTTTTTGATGGCAGTAATTTTTTTTATCGAAACTGTCACGGTGCCTGTTTTTTGCAGTCTAATATTGTAAAAAGGATAAAAAAATTATCTTTCCAAAACAAATTTCGGAGAATAAATCCATGAATAATTTCATTGTTGACAGTAATAAGTGTAAAGGATGCGGACTCTGTGTGCAGGAATGCGGGTTCAGTAAGAACATTACTCTTCAGGGAAACAAAGCTCACTATAATGAGGATTCAACAAATTGTATAGAATGTTTTCACTGTTTGAAAGTTTGTCCTCAGGGGGCTATTTCTTATAACAAAAACGGCAGACCTGATATAACTGTTTTTAATCATGATGATACTATCAGCCCTGTTCTCCTGAGGCGTTCATGCCGGGATTATAAAAAGAAAGGAATCGATAGGGATTTCCTTACTAAAATAATTAACAAATCAAACATGGCGCCACGATTTGACATTGAATTCAGTGAGCGTAAATTTATTGTTATAGATGATGAGACAACCATGAATGAAGTAAGAACTGTTGTATTACAACAAATTACAAAGGTTAAGAACATATTCAATATTCTCAGGAAAATACTGTTTTTGCCAAAGAAAAAAAGAGATGAATATAATACTATTGTAGATTTATTTTTAAAAATTCTTGAAAAAAATAAAATTAAAGACTCTCTGTTTCATGGTGCTCCTGCCCTGGTCCTGGTGACAGGTGAGAAATCTAAAACCACGACAAAGGATAACAGTTTATATGCCATGAGCCAGTTTTTAATTGCAGCAGAAGAAGTCCACCTTGGAACGTGCATAAACGGATTCGTTTCGTTTTTCGCAAAAGCCGTTGAAAAAACCCTTGGTATCTATGGTGAATATACAATTCATGCTGCTGCGGTGGTCGGGCATCCGAATACTGCTTTTAAAAGACATGTAGTAAGAAGTGATACATCTATTGAATGGTTATAGTTAAATAAAATTGTTTTAGGAAGGAGAGAAAAGAATGGTTCAAAGAAATGACAGGTATAATACAGAGGTAGATGAAAGCCTGATTCATCTTATTGCAAAGGGTAACACTGAGGCTCTCAATACTTTGATCTTACGCCATAAAGATTGGATCTTTAACATAGCTCTCCATATGACGGGGAACCTGCATGAAGCTGAAGATGTTACACAGGAAATTTTAATAAAGATTATAACAAAATTATCTTCATTCAAGTTTAAGAGCAGCTTTAAAACATGGCTTTACCGGATTACAATAAATCATGTAATGACCATGAGAAAGAAGGGTAAAGAGTTATTTTTCTCATCATTTGAAAGCCACAGGGATGTTTTAGATTTTTTGCCTGATAAAGAATGTGGAGATAATTTTTCTGTCTCCAGGGGACTCCTTCTGGAA
>JBNKTL010000027.1:0-68093 GCA_050298055.1 Spirochaetota bacterium | reverse complement strand
CTGGGCTTGATGAACAGGAGGGGAGTTAAAAATTCCATCTCATATGAAACTATTCCCCAAATGAGTATTGATGAATATATTTCCGAAAAAGCCATGTGACGCTTATTTTCAGGATAAATACATAAAACTAAATGGATTTTCTTTTTAACTAAACTGAAAAACAGAGATCACTCCTCCCCCGGTAATCATAATTTTATCATCAGATATAAAACCAAGGGTGCCGTATTTAAGATGAAGGGGCTCATGAATTTCAGCTATTGCTTTCCCGCTTTCAATTTCTGAGATTGTAACATTTACTCCTGTTTCATAGCTTGCCAGAAGCCGTTTGTCAGGAGAGACCGCGACTCTTGAACCGGAACCGGTAAATGTTACAGGGGCCTTTTCGATATTCTTATCAATAGACCAGATGGCCGGTTGGCCAAAACGTTCAAGGAGGACCAGGCTGGTATCTGTAACCCAGGCCATATCATCAATGATTGTGTCATCGGCTATTTTGCATTCATATTCTCCGTTGTTTTCCAGATCATGAATCCGCAGAAGAGTACCCTCTTTCGTTTGACCCGCGAGAGCACAGTACTTCCCGTTACCGGATATCTGAGCTGCAGTCCCCGTGCCGCTGCTCGCTGTTTCCAGGAGAGGAGCTTCAAGAAGGATCTTTCTGCTTCCCCGTTCCATTATGCAGAATCTTTTATCATCCACTCCAAAGAGGATCTTCTCTCCCTTTGAGTCTCTATCCATGATATCGGGACTCATAAAATATCTGCTCTCTGCAAGGAGTTCCGCACTCCCCTTTTGCATATCAAGCAATTCCAGTTTTATATCAATACCGTATACAGAATAGTCGCTTAAGATAAGCAGCTCTGTTGTCCCGGGGAGATGTTTCACTGAACGGATCATCAAAGCCCCGGATTCATATATCTTTTCCGACTGACCGGTGGCAGGATCAAGCTTCCAGATCCTCGATCCCCTGTTGTCGGAGTCCTGCACTATATAAGCGTGGTTATCAATAATGGTGAATGTTGCGGCCTTGAGATGTTCCGGGGTTGGAATTTGTAAACGCAGAGGGGCCTCATCTCCGGCAATATGATAATAGCCTGCCTTATATTTTTTCCAGATGAGTTTATTCGCGAAATGCCGGATATTGTTTTTTTCCACAGTTGTTTTGGGTGTCTGGATTGTCTCACGGCCTTTTGTCCCGATTTTCCCGGTGCGGCTCACCAGGTGGTCTTCCATAAGTTCAAGGGAAAAGAACTTTTCCCCGTTTTCAAGATAGAGTTTTTCTGAAGGATTTATCTTTAGCATTTTTCTTCTGTGTTTTTTACTTTAATAAGGCAGGTTCGGATATTTTCATTTCTCCTACTGCAAACTCCCCTGCATACTGATGGCATCCTTCCCGGGAGTCAATCCGAAAAGTCTCTTGTATTCCCGGTTAAACTGTGAGGGGCTCTCGTAACCCACGTGAATTGCGGCATTGTAGGCATTGACTCCTTCTTCCATCATCAGCATCCGCGCCTTGTGGAGCTTTATATTCTTGATGTACTGCAGGGGTGAGGTCTTGGTGACTTCCTTAAAACTTGCATGGAATGCCGATATGCTCATTCCCGCCTCCAGTGCAAGATAATTCAGGTCCAGTTTTTTATCATATGATTCATGTATCCTGTCAAGGGTCCGGGCTATCTGAAAGAAGCGCTGGTTCCGGAATGCCAGGGCGCGAAGGGCATCCCCCTTTTCCCCGGTAAGCACCCTGAAGATAATTTCCCGCACCATCATCGGTCCCAGGACACTGCTTTCATCCGGTGATGAGAGTGTTTCCAGAAGCCGTGTGGCCACATCTATGAGTTTCTCGTCCATGGGAGCGGAATATACGCTCTTTGGCAGTGTTTTCCCCATCTGGTGCCCGTCATCGATAGTAAGAAGGATGTCACTGATAGTTGCAACGTCGATTTTTACCGTAAAACCCAGCAGCGGTTTATCAGAACTTGCGGTTGTTTCACACTCCAGGGGCAGGGGCACTGAGAGGACCAGGTAGTTGAGGGGATCATAAGTTATGGCTTCCTCTCCGATAAAAACCCGTTTTTTCCCCTGGGCGATAAATATTATACTGGGATCATATTTGAGAGGTGCCCTGGGGGTTGATTTTGTAATGCGAAAGAGAGTGACCTTACTGATAACTTCAGGTATGACCCCTTCATTCGGCACAAGTTTGTCAAGGAGCTGTATCATCCGGTTCTGATTCATGTCATAATCTCCATATATCTTTAACTTTTATAGAAATATACAATCATTAGCTAAATTAATCAAACTTTTTATTCTATTTTTGTAGAAATAGGCAATTATTTGAAGAATCGGGTATTTACATAAAGGCGAAAATATCTATATTAAAGGAAAATGATTATTGAAAGGAGTTAAAAAGATGAAAAACAACAGATTATTTGGAATTGTTAATCTATTAACGGTTACAACAGTGATTCTCGGGATGTCACTTGTGGTATCTGCGTGTACGAAAGGTAATGCCGCCTGGGACAAGACATTTGCAAAGAATGAAAAGGTAAACCACAAGAAAGTGACATTTAAAAACAGGTATGGTATTACACTGGCAGCAGACCTGTATATGCCAATAAACATGGAGAAGTCCATAAAATATCCGGCCCTTGTAGTGGGTCATCCGTATGGCGGAGTCAAAGAGCAGGGAGCGGGGATTTATGCCCAGGAGATGGCAGGCAGGGGTTTTATAACAATTGCTTATGATGTCTCCTTTAACGGTGAAAGTGGCGGTAAACCGCATCACGCATCATCACCTGACATCTTTGTTGAAGATTTCAGTGCGGCAGTTGACTTTTTGGGGACGCGTCCCTTTGTTGATCGCAACAGAATCGGAGCCATTGGAATCTGCGGAAGCGGGGCGTTTTCCCTTTCAGCGGCCCAGGTTGATCTGCGCATCAAGGCAGTTGCCACAGCAAGTATGTATGATATGAGCAGAGTAATACGAAATGGATGGATGGATACAATGACTGGTGAGCAGCGTAACAACATGCTGGTTAAACTTGGAGAACAGCGATGGAAGGATTTTGAAAAAGGGTCCCCTGAATACATTCCCGCTTTCCCGGCTGTACCGGCTGAATCAGTACCAAAAGGACTGGATCCCATAACAAGTGAATTCTATGAATACTATGGCATGAAACGCGGACACCATCCCAGGGCAAGGGCAAATTTTACTACAACAAGCAACCTGGCATTCATGAATTTTTCATTATTGAGTCATATCAAGACCATCTCACCGCGGCCAATACTCTTCGTCATGGGTGAAAAGGCCCATTCGCGCTATTTCACCGAAGATGCGTATAAAATGGCTGCCCAGCCCAAGGAACTCTATATTGTTCCCGGTGCACGGCATATCGACCTCTATGACAGGACTGACATGATTCCCTTTGGTAAACTGGAGTCATTTTTTAAGAAACATCTCAAATAAGGAGATAATAAAATGAAAAAGAATATTACACTGATAATAACTTTTTTGACAATAGCAGTGATTATGATATCCTGTGGTAACAACAGAGGAGGCAAATCAATGGATAACAGGACTATTTTTGAAAAGGGGGACAAGGCAGGCCAGGATTATTTCAGCAATACCGTCTGGGTTAAAATGCTTGTCATCGATGAGAAGAAAGCCTTCGATACCCAGGTCTACAACGTTACCTTTGAACCTGCGGCACGGACACACTGGCATTCCCATCCCGGCGGGCAGATTTTACTGATAACAGAAGGGAAGGGGTATTACCAGGAGAAGGGGAAGCCTGCCCGTTCATTGAAACCGGGCGATGTTGTGCCCATTCCCGCTGACGTGGTCCACTGGCACGGTGCATCTCCTGAAAGTGAGTTTGTTCATCTTGGTATGAGCACACAGGTGCACCTGGGTCCCGCAAAATGGCTTGGCCCGGTCACCGATCAGGAATACAGCGAAGCTACGGCTAAGTAATTTGCTTATACCCGGTAAACATAATGGAAAGTTATTAGCAGGGAGCTTGAAATGTTAGAAAAAATTCTCATAGTGTACTATTCATGGTCGGGCAATACCCGGAGCGTCGCAGAGAAAATCCGGGAGATTACCGGGGGAGATATCATCGAGATAGTTCCCGCTCTGCCCTATCCCGAAGATTACAACGAGGTTGTAAACCAGGCAAAGAAGGAGATCAGGGAGGGGTTCAGGCCGGAGTTAGAAACAATCATCGGCAGAGTTGATGAATACAGCAGGATATTTATCGGTTCGCCAAACTGGTGGAATACAGTGGCGCCTCCGGTTGCAAGCTTCCTTGCGGAACATGACTTAACCGGAAAAACGATTTTTCCCTTCTGCACCCACGGCGGGGGGGGCAGGGAAAAATCGCCGGTGATATTGCCAGCTTATGTCCTGACGCCTATGTTTCAGATTGTATGTCCATATATGGCAGTGGTTCCGGTGAGGAGATAAAATCACTTTCTCAATGGCTCTCGAGAAATAGTGCAATAAGTAAACCAACAATGTAGGATTGCAAAAGATGAAAAAACAACTCGGGTTATTTTCTCTTATTTTATTGATAATCTGCTCTGCATTTTATATGGGGGATAAAACAGAAGCAAAGGATAAGAAGGGAATGAATATTAAAATCAGATTGAAATTCAAGGATAAAGAACTTACGGCAACAATGTATGATAATCCGGCTGCAAGGGATTTTATCTCTCTCCTGCCCTTAACCCTCAAGCTGGAGGATTATGCCGAAACAGAAAAAATAAGCCGCCTCCCTAAAAAGTTATCTTTAAAGGATGCTCCTTCCGGCAGTGATCCGTCTGTTGGTGATATAACATACTACTCCCCCTGGGGAAAGCTGGCGATATTTTACCGGGATTTCGGTTATGCCAGCGGATTAATTATCCTGGGAAAAATAGATACCGGCGTGGACTATTTTGAAAAATGGAAGGGGTCGAAAGAAGTAACAATTGAGCGTATCAATTAAACCATTTCCTTTAAAATTATAGATTCTTCCCGAATCAATCTTCTGATATTTAAAAGAGTTGTAATATACACCCCCTTTCTATCCCCTGACACAATACTACAAATAAAAAAGAGATAACTATATGAAATTTTCCTCCCTGGGGTTATCCCCGCAAATTCTTAAAGCTGTAGCTGATCTGGGTTACGAAAACCCGACTCCCATACAGGCCAGGGCTATCCCTCTGATCATTCAGGGCAAGGACCTTATGGCTGCAGCGCAAACCGGCACGGGCAAAACCGGAGCCTTTACCTTGCCCCTTTTGGAACTGCTGCGTGATGATGAACGGGTTAAGGGGAATCAGGCCCGCGCCCTCATTATTACCCCCACACGGGAACTGGCTGCCCAGATCGGTATCTGTGTAGAGAACTATGGGAAACATCTCTCTCTCCGCTCTGCTGTGGTATTTGGGGGAGTGAATATCAATCCCCAGTTGAAGAAACTTCGCCAGGGGGTAGATCTCCTGGTAGCTACACCGGGACGGCTTTTGGACCTCTATCGCCAAAAAGGAGTAAGGTTCGACCGGCTGGAAGTGCTGGTGCTGGATGAAGCCGATCGGATGCTGGATATGGGATTTATCCATGATATTCGAAAAATAGTAAGATTATTGCCCGGGAAGCGTCAGAACCTTATGTTCTCGGCGACATTTTCCCATGATATACGCAAGCTGGCAAGGGGGATCATCAATGATCCCGTTGAAATTTCGGTATCTCCTCCAAATACAACCGTAGATACGGTGACACAGTTGGTACATCCGGTGGATAAGAACCGGAAATCGGCAGTCCTCACTCGTTTAATAAAAGAGAATAAATGGGAACAGGTGCTGGTCTTCAGCAGAACCAAACATGGTGCAAATAAATTAACCCGGTATCTGGAAAAAGCGGGTATTGATGCTGCGGCCATCCATGGGAACAAGAGTCAGGGTGCCCGCACAAAGGCACTTGCTGACTTTAAGAAAGGCAGGGTCCGGATCCTGGTGGCAACGGATATTGCCAGCAGAGGTCTGGATATTGAACAACTGCCCCGGGTGGTAAACTTTGATCTGCCCGATGTCCCTGAAGATTATATCCACCGCATCGGCCGTACCGGCAGGGCCGGGTTGCCCGGCCACGCCATCTCCCTTGTCAGCGCCCATGAGTTTAAGCAGCTTTTTGATATTGAGCGCCTTATCAAACAGGTGTTAACCCGCAGGCTCATTGACGGTTTTCAGCCGGTTCACGATCTTCCGGAATCCCGTCCCTATGAAAACCCGGGGAAGGCGAAAAGAGAAAAAAAGAAGAAGACAGAACAGAGGGATGGAGATCGTAAGGGGGCGAATTATAGAGGGTGCAAACCTTAATCTCATGCCTGCTGCAGCGGGACTAAAGGGAAAGAACTCTTCCTATACCTTTTCTTATGGTTACTCCTTTAACCTCTCCTCTAAAAGGGAGATAAGATCTCTTATTCCCTCCCTTACATTTTGAATAAACAAAAAATATTATTAACCCGGTAAATAATCCTGCAAAGCCTGCAATAAATTCCTGTTTCGCAATCCCTCAATTTTAATGCGTTATTCATCAAGACAACTTTTCTCGTTTCAAGTATCTTATCTCCGAAACATAAGCTATGAAAAACGATGAAAAGGAGCAAACAATGAAATCAACAATCAATATCAGGGTGAGGGGGTACCATGTGGATCTCTTCCGTCATGTGAATAACGCCCGCTACCTCGAGCTTCTTGAAGAGGGGAGGTGGGCGATCTGCTCTCTGTTGAAACAGGCTTATCGGAAATGACATATAATCGAACAGAGAGTATTCAACCGGGATACCGGTGTTCAGGTTGCCGGTGCCCGTATTACAGAGGTATTCATGGACAGGAGCGGGAACGTGGTGCCTGTTGATGAGGAGATCAGAAAGGTTTTGTCAGAATGAATCTACAGCAAATATTATTTACAGAGAGGTAATATAAATGACTAGCAAATGGTATTTTTTCAAATTCAGTGTCTTGCCGGCTTTCGTGCTGGCAGGTATGGTTTCGTGCTGTGCTGCAACACCCAATCTCGGGGACATGAGCAAACTTCCCTTCAAGTCCACAAGGAAGCTTGTCTCCAGGATAGAAAAGGTGAATACCGATGCGGACCGTCTGTTCCGGATCGTCAGCTCTGTGAAAGAGATGAACAGGACAAATCCATGGAAATTCAGGGTTTCACACCTGGAAGAGAAGAGGAATGAGGATCATGCAGTTTTCACCGAGAATTTCACCAGGCTATTCCTCTTCGGTGATGAAGGGATCACCCACTGGTATACGGTAAAGTATGATCTGAAAGAGAGGGTCTACAGTGCCCTTCTAATGGATGAGGGAATTGTTTACGGCCTGTATCGTGTCCGGGTAGTCCCTCTGGGCGGGAAAAGGTCGGAGATCAGGAACAGCTTTATCTACACTGCACTGAATAAAACAGGTGTGGAAAGGATCAATTCACTTCCCGATGAAAAAGTTGACCGGCTTCTTAGCCTGATGAATAAATCGGCCAGGAGCTATGCAGAAAACGGAACTATCAATTATAAAGGGAATAGAGATATTCCCCTGACAAAGCCGTTGAAGAGCTTTACGTCAGAGTTTCACCAGACAAATGCAACAGGGAAGGTAATCGGATCTGCAACCGAATCGTTTCACCTTGCAGGGGGCATTGAGGAGCTGTGCTGGATCCCCCGGTGGCGGTTCAATCTCCTCTATTCTGATAAGAAGAACGGGAGAACCGGCAATAATACCGTGTTCGAGGAGAGCGGATATGCGAAATACAAGTACCTTCGAAACGATATGCCGGTATACTGGTATGTTACTGAGTATGACAGGGAGAAGCACCGGTTCCAGGTTGCCATGAATTTCTCCGGTGACCTTCTGGGAAGGATCACTCTGAAAATGAGGGATCTTGAAGGAGACAACACTCTCTGGGACGTGACCTTTACCTACGCATCCCTTACGGAACGGGGTACAAAACTGATGGAGCAGGGGAGAGTCATCGGCTTCAGCTTCAGGGAAAAAACGGAAAGATCTCCGGCCGGGTTGATCCAGTATGCCGAATATTTCAAAAGAACAGGGAAGGTTTACGATGTTGGTTTCAGCTGGCTCTTCCGGGTCGGCATATCAGCCTGGTGGGCCACACTTGTAAGGTAACCGGTCTGTAATGCGGAAGATGCTCCCCCTGCACGGGTGGAGCATCTTTAATCTCTGCTTTAACTTATTTGTTGATTTCGGAAAGCACCGGGAGTGGACCCTGTCCATTTCTTGAAGGCGTGGTTGAATGAACTCTGTTCGGAGAACCCCAGCATGAAAGCAATATCGCACATAAAGATATCCTTTTGTTCGAGAAGGTGCTTTGCAATATCACTTCTTACACTGTCAAGCAGCTCCTGGTAACTGGTTCCCTCCTCCTTCAACTTATACTGGAGCTGCCGCACGCTCATATCCAAAAGATCTGCAACGGTTTCCAGGGAGTAAACGGTACCATCAAGTATCGATTTCTTCAATGAATAGGTGATCCTGTGGGAATAGCCTGTTGCCGCATTCTGGCGCTGTTCGGTATTTTCAGCATAATGCCGCAAATATGATCCGAATTGGTGATCTGCATGGGGAAATTCCCGCATCAATTCCTTTTTATCAAATATTAACTGGTTTGTCTTCCCGTTGAATTTTGGCTTTATTTTAAAAATTCTCTCATATTCTTTGAAGTCTGACGGTGCATCATGAGAGAAGCTGATTGATTTAATCTGAATTTTCTCATTTGTTAACCGGTAAAGGAGAGTGGCCTGAAGGCTTAATATGGATTCTGCCATATGCCGGGGAATCGATTCCCCTTCGATGGCACTATCCCATTTCATTACGGCATCTGTATCATTTATGATAAGCGCAGGAGTGACAAAATTTGTCAAAAGGTTATGGTAACGATAGTATGCTTTTATTGCAGACTCAAGGTCTCTGCTGTTTTTCATCAGGGTAAATATAAAGTGGCCCTGGGCGTTAATGGCGAAGGATTCACCGAAGTGAAGGCCAAAGTGCTTATCATTGAGTTTATTGGACAGCAGAGTCCATGCATCGTTGAATACCTGTGCCGGTATAAGAGAATCTTCATTCTTGAGGGTATCCGCTGAAATATTTATTGAACTGAGTATATTTTTTCTTTCCATCCCCCTGCTTTCGGCAAATCCGATCAGTAATTTCAGCATATAGATTGACGTTTTTGTTGGCCATTTCATTTTTTGTCTATTTCCAGACTAATATTTTATAGATAAGATGTCCAAAAATTACATGACTATATCGATCTATTATTAATGTAAAATGTTTTTTAATAAGAAAATAATTTCAGAATCTATTGTATTAAGATAAGGGCATAAAACCGGTGCAGATCAAGGAACCGGTAGATTTACTTTCAAAACAACATCAATCAATAAAGCCTGGTCTTTATTATCGGAAAGTCTTTCGTAACAATAGTTTTAAAAATAAGTAATTCGTATAAAACAAAAGGTAATCCGTTTATTTACATTAACCTGAAAATTGGTATGTTGAATCTGAAAAAATTACAGAGGAGGTCTTAATATGAATTTATCGGACAACATGTCTTATACAGTGAAGAAGGATGGCGCGGTGCGGGCTGCAGGTATTCTCTTTCCTCTCTGTTTCCTGGTGCCCATACTCAACTGGGTCCTGGTCTTCCCGGTTATCATGGTCCCGGGGGATGCTTCCGCCACGGCGAGGTTGATCGGGGAAAACCAACTCCTTTTCCGTGCCGGCATGATAGTTGAGCTGTTTATGGGGATTGGGCTGGTTTTCCTGGCTGTTTCCCTCTATACCCTCCTTCAGGAGAGGGGGAAGGGGATTGCCCGGGGGGCGCTGGTGCTGAAGGCAGTGGAGGTGTCGGCGATTATTTCTTTCGTGCTGATTGCCTTTATCGCCCTGGCATACGATGTTCATCTGGCGGGAACTCTCCTGGTGAACATAGCCGGGTTCTTTGCCATACCCATGGTATTCCTCGGTATCAACATGACGCTGTTTTTTTACCTCTTCTACCGGTCCCGGTTAATACCCCGGTCACTCTCCCTCCTGGGGATGCTGTCATTTGTTCTCATTTTCATTCACTCGGTTATATATCTTTTTGCCCCTGCTTTTGCCGCCCGGCCGGCAAACCAGGTCATCTTCTATTCACCCAGTGCCATTGTTGAACTTGCAATGGGTGCCTGGCTCCTTCTGCGGGGAGTTAAGATTACAGGGAAGATCCCCGCCTGATTAAACCGTGCCGCCGATGAAAAAAATTGATTGATCGGTAGCGGGGAGTGATTACCATAGAAAATACCGGGGAGTGTACCAGTGACAATAGATAAGGATAACAGCGGTGACAGAATATTCAGGGTTGAAACCATCAGCCAGCTCCATGAAATCGCGGGGTTGGGAAAACCGAAACATCCCCTGGTTACCATCGTTGACTATTCAAAGGTAGAGGAGGCGGATGGCCCCGATTCCGCCAGTTTTATCCTCAGTTTTTACTCGGTAAACTACAAGACCAACTGTGGTTTCATCTACGGGAGGGAGAAGTTCGATCACGGGGAGGGGACCCTCATCTGTATGGCACCGGACCAGGTTATCCATTACCGGCGGGAAGCCAAAGTAGAGGAGACCGAAGGATGGGGGCTCTACTTCCACCCCGATTTTATTCGCGGGACGTCCCTTGAGAAAAAGATCAAGGATTATACCTTTTTCAGCTATGGGGAAAACGAAGCCCTCCACCTTTCGGAGGATGAAAAAAACACCCTCCTGACCCTTGTCGGTCAGATCGAGACAGAGTATAATACCAATATCGATCACCATAGCAGGGATCTCATGGTATCGAATATCGAACTTCTCCTGAATTACTGCAGGCGTTTTTACGGGAGACAGTTTTTAACACGGACCCACCGGAACAGGGACATCATTGCCCGGTTCGAGGAATTTGTCACCTCCTATATCACATCGGGGAAGCTCCGGACTTCAGGTATCCCCTCGGTAAAACTCTGTGCGGAGCGGATGAACCTCACACCCAACTACTTCAGCGACCTGTTGAAGAGCGAGACCGGGAAGAATACCCAGGAACATATCCATTTCCACCTCCTGGAGAAGGCCAAGGATATGCTCATCGGTTCAGACTCATCTATAAACGAGATTGCCTGTGAGCTGGGATTCGAATATCCCCAGTATTTCAGCAGGCTGTTCAGGAGTAAGGTGGGTGTAAGTCCCACACGGTTCAGAGGTGAGGGCAGGTAAACAGGAATTATCAACACCACAGTTTGCCCATATATCGATAAAGCTTTTTCCTTTTTTCCGGTTGACGAAATAACCCGCTCAATTCATACTTAAGCGGAAAAACGAGCTTCTGTCCCGGGAAGAGAAGAGTGAGGATCAGCAAGTATGCTCTTTATTCACTATTTCATCTGTGTCATTGCCCCTGTGGTGCTTATCCAGAACGGGTCGCCGGTCCCGGGAGCTCTTGCGGCCATTAATCTTCTGGTACATGTATGGTCATCCGTATGGCACATAAAGATTGCCGGGGCCCCTCCCTCATCATGAAGTCCCGCATGTTATTCTTCCGCCGTGGGCGGCAAGAGTTTTGAACCGGACCAGGTGGTCTTCCTGAAAAAACTCTCAGGGATCAACCGGGTCACATTCCTCATTGCCTTTGCTTTTATGATCTATGGGATAATACAGAGAATATCCGCCCGGTGATGCATGAGAGAGCAATTTCATCATATTACTTTAAGCGCTGTTGAAATAGGACCTTCCCTTTTCCGTAACGGAAAATTCAAATACTTCATCCGGGGACATGATTGTTTTTTCATCCCAGTTATCAGATCCCTTTAAAAGATAGTTAATCTCTTCTTCATTAAGTTCTCTGCTTGAGATTAATTGATAGGAGTCATCACCTGTTTGTTCATATGATGACTTTTGAAACTTAATATACCCATCCATGAACAGAGAGGCGGCAATGTTTGAAGCATATTTATACACCTCTTTCTCCGTCAGCCCCTTCCCGGCAATTATGACATCGTTTATCAGGTTTCCCAGAGGATAGTTGAATTCATTGACCTCAATCATAACTCCCTCTTCAATATCCTTAATGTTGATCATCTTATACTCCTTTACTTTTATTGAGATATCGTGTTGATATGGCTTTCTCTATTAATACTGTTGAGACCGAAAAAAAATTAACTCTTTTTTTTGTCCGGTTATTTTTCAGACCGGATTATGTTTTTCATATAATCCGGTTTTTTGATAAAGAGAATGATAAGAATTATCACGGGAACGGTCAGAGAAAATAAGAGTAAAGTCCGGTCGTGGATTATATCCGGGTTGTAGAGTACGGCCCACACAATTCCCGTGAGAGCTCCGCCGAGATGTGCTTCATGCCCGATATGTGAGGTGCCTTTTCCCATACCGTAGAGGGATACGGCCATAAAGAGAATCGCAAACAGCCATGAGGGGAGGGGAGCCGGGAAGAGAAAAAGAAATATCTTTATATCGGGAAGAAGAAAAACAGATAAAAAGATAATACCGCTCACAGCGCCGGATGCTCCCACTGCCGTATAATGCGACTGCTTTCTGCGTATTGCAAGTGCAAGAATATCCCCCCCTAAAGCGCTGCATAAGTAGACGGCGGCAGTTAACTTCATCCCGAATAATAATTCAAGGGTTTCGGCAAACGAATAGAAACTAAACATGTTAAAGGCCAGGTGAATATAATTTACATGCAGCAGCTGTGAGGTTATCAAGCGATAATATTCTTTCTCCCTGGTTACTGACTTTACAGAAAAGAGTCCCCTCTTAAAAACCTGTTCATTTGAAAAACCTGCCAGAGAGGATATAACGGTTATTATTATGACTGATAAAGTGAAAACGGGCATGGGATCATTAACTATTAAAGATGCATCTATGAAAAATATTTGAGTGCAAGTTTCTGATTTTTGTGAGAACAGTATATAAGCAGTAAGATAATTTGCAAGTATTATTTAATTCATAAAAGAGCGAAATAACCCTGGCCGTCAGTTATGTTCCAGGACTGTCACAAGGTTGCGGGAATGAAACATTGTTGAGACTGATATGACTTTCTCTTTATAGGGGATCCTTGTTCCATACCGTCTCTTCATCAAATCCTTTACGTATTTATGCGTGAGATCAAAATCCTCCAGTTTCTGCAGTTTTCCGATTTCCACGCCTGCTGTTTCCTTATAGATCTTCCAGACCAGTTCGCTGCAGTAGATCCTTTCGTTGCTCCAGCCAAAGTATATGTCATACTTTTTGCCGATGAATTTTCTGCCGGATTTCTTCATCTTCTCAATGGTTTTCTTCGTGAGAAGCCGGTCCCGGTTTTTCAGCCTCTTTACGACAAAGTGTCCGTTGATGCCCCTCCTGATAAAGCTGCGGATTCCGGTAACGCGGACAGGTTCGACGGCTTCCAGGACGTATAACCCGTTCCGGTTCCTGAATATTATCCCGGTGTGGGTATATCGTGATTTTGTTGCCAGCCTGATGGCCTTTGACTGGGCGGAGCGGCTTTCCTGAAAAATGATGTCCCCCTCCCTGATCAGGGAGAGACCGGGTTCCCTTCCGCACACATGAAGGGGCAGAAGGAGAAGAATTATCAGAAACGGACGTATAAGTTTTTTCATAGTCAATCAGCCTGTGGTTAAAAATGGTTCTGCTCTTTTCTTAAGGGTAGTTCTTATTAATCAACCTGTTCTTTTATTGCAAGAAAAAATCGGGACAAAGTATAAACAATACAGAAAGCCGGATAAATCATTGACAGCTCCGTAACTTTCTCTTTAGTGATACCTGTGAAAATGCTGTCAAACATGCTGACCGCGGGGGCACTGGTTGCCTCCCTTTTCTGCCTGGGACTTATTTTAACCGGCCGCGGGGAGGCTGTTTCCGCTTATCTCCCGGTAAAGCCGGGACAGGTATTGATCCTCTCGGTTTTTCTTTTCCTCCTGTCACTGCTCACAATGACGTTTGACAAAAGTCCAGGAGAAGGGACCGGGCCGAAGGAGAAGAGCCTTCTCCGGCTCAAACTCCTCCTCTCCCTGTGCCTCCTGACAATACTCCTGGCCCATTACAGCAGTGAAACGGGTGATGATGCCGTGATAAAGAGGTTCAGGAAGATCTACTACGGTACGAAACCGTATAAGAGCAGGTATCTCGGCATGCTCTCTCTTCAGTATCCCGCAGACAACTGGGTAATGCAGGAGATCATATCAGACATTAAACCCGACTTCATTATCGAAACGGGAACATTTACCGGCGCCACAACACTCTTCTATGCGGACATCCTCGGGAAGGTAAACAGCGGGGGAAAGGTCATAACCATTGATGTTCAAAACCTTGTGGAAAAGGCCTCCCTTCGGAGGAACTGGAAGGAGCGGGTGGAGTTCTACCAGGCCGATTCAACAGCCGGGGGGCTTGTGTGGATGATAGCGGAGAAGGTGAAGGGAAAGAAGGTGCTTGTCACCCTGGATTCCCGGCACACAAAGAGTCATGTCCTCAGGGAGCTTGAACTCTATTCACCCCTTGTTTCCCCGGGAAGCTATATTATCGTACAGGATACACACCTTGGCGGGCATCCCAACCGTCACATCTCTGTCCCGGGAGAAGGGCCGTGGGAAGCAGTTGAGGAATTCCTGAAAAAAACAGATGATTTCATTATCGACCGCTCCCGGGAGAAGCACCTGGTCACGCAGAACCCGTCCGGTTACCTGAAGAGGGTGCGGTAGGTCAAAAAGAGCAGTCAGAGATCTTCCCCGTCAAGATCGGTTTCGAACATCTTTTTTATTCTCTCGGCCATGTGAGACCTGTGGAGAAAAAAACCGACCTTGATAAAATCGGGATAGAAGACAACCTGCAGCGGTTCCTTTCCTTCGGTATACTGGCGGAGAACGTTAAGTATAAGATTGATGCCGAAGCCCGCTCCCTCCATGAGGTCGTCATCCAGGTTCTCAAAGCTGTTGTCATCGAAGATATGGCCCTTCAGCTTGCTGAGGAGCTGCCGTTTTTCAACAACTGATATATTCGCGTTATTTGTTACCCATATCCCGATGCTGTCGATTGTTGACTGGAATATGATGTTTATGAACTGGTCCTCTTTCCGGGCAAGTTCAAGGAGGTTTGTGTTTCCGTGTTCGCTGATTTCGTCCCTGAACATTTTCAGGAACTTGTGGTAATCGTTTTGTTCCGTTAATCCGTCTTTTGACGTAATATGTTTGTCATAGAGTTTTTTATAGTTTGCCTTGCTTGCGTTGATGGCCAGTTCCTTGAGGCAGGTGTAGATCTCCGGCGTAAGAATCTCAAGGTTCTGCCGGGCCAGGAGGAGGCTGATGATCTTTCTTATCAGTTCCCCGATCCTCCCCTCGATGTCGTAGAGACGGGCCGTGACTCTCCACTCCAGGTCCTTTACGCTGAGTTTCTTGCTTGCCGCGGTTATCTCTTTTATGATTTCATCATAGGGAAAGTCATGCCGGAGGTCGATAAGCTTGATTTTCTTTAACAGGTTGATCTCCTGTTCGTAAAAGGGGTCCCGCAGGAAAACATCTATCTCATCATCATGGATCCACTTGTATTTGGCCAGCAGGCTGATAAACTGGTCTCTTTTCCATATGTGGAGTGTCTCCTTGTTGAACCGTTTCCCGTCATGAACAAGGAGGTAGTTGAAGAGCCTGACGATCTCCTCTTCATTCTTGAAGTAATCAGTAAGCACCTGTGCCGCTGTCTGCCGGGGTATGGGAAGCCTTTCACTGATATTCAGAATTCTGTGCATGTTGAAATCGGGGTCATGTACCTTCCCCAGGTAGTATACCTGGTCTGTGCTGAGGGAGTTGACAAGGACCCTCTGAAAAAGTATCTGGAGATCATTACTCATTGTGGTACAAACCAGTCCCTCTATAAAAAAAAGCTTTAATCCTCATGAACCTGTCCGGAGCATTATTTTTTTGGTACTGTAATACACTTTATATGCAGATAAAATATTAATTTCAATAAATTTTCCGGAAAAATAAAAAAAATGTCGTTATGTGGCAATAAGCATAAAATATAATTGTCATGACAGCACACGGATGTTATAGTTGGTTATTATCATATATAACAAGGAGTAAAAATTATGTGGCTTATAACTGTTATTATTGTCGGTGCGATAGCAGGATATATTGCGGGCCTGTTATGGAAGGGGAGCGGATACGGGCCTCTCATGAACATTGGGATAGGTGTGGCAGGATCGGTTATCGGCCGTATCGTGTTCAGAATACTCGGTATTACATCCACTCACATTATCGGTTCAATACTTATTGCCACCGGCGGCGCGCTGCTTCTTCTTTTCCTGGTGAACAAGTTCAAGAAGTAGAATAATCCTGCATGGCATCTCTGAGGATGTCCCTCCGGGCCGGAAAATATCCGGCTCGATTAACACTATTCGGTATCCCTCATTTCTTCTTGACTAATTTTGCCGCAATAATATCAATCTATTATATAAAGGTTACTACTCAGCTATATGAGTAAAATATTCATTTTTAATAAAATATCAACAACTGGTGTGTCCCCGCCGCCGAAGGCGGCGGGGACACACCAGTTGTGTTTTATTCATTAACATGTCTCTGTTTATGCAGAGCTGAGTAGTTACAAATAAAGAATATTCCAGGAGGAGAGAATGAGGGGAAGATTAACTGCGCTTATCACATCACTTATTATGCTTGTTTTTCTCATTGATTCCTGCGGCGGGGAAACTGCCGGGAAAGGAAACAGGCTTTCTCTTATTAAAAAGAGGGGAAAGATCATTGTGGGATGCAACGCGGAACTGCCCGGTTTCGGTTACCTCAGCAAAGAGGGCACCTTTGAAGGATTTGATGTGGATTTCGGGAAGGCCCTGGCGGCGGCCCTTTTCGGCGATCCCGGTAAAGTGGAGTTCAGGCAGCTGACGGCGGCCGCCCGGCTTCCGGCCATTCAGACAGGTGAGGTGGATGTCCTGATCAGGAACACCACCTGGACCCTTACCCGGGACACGGTCAATGAACTGGACTGGGCCGCGGTGACCTTTTATGACGGCCAGGGGATGATGGTCAGAAAAGCCAGGGGCTGGAAGAAGCTTGAGGAGATGGCCGGCGCCACAATTGCCTCCACTTCCGGCACAACAACCGAGATGAACCTGGCCGAGGTCTTCAGGGCAAAGAAGATCAGGTACAGGCCGCTCCTCTTTGAGAGTACCCAGGACACCAACACCGCCTATGAGAAGGGACAGGCTGACGGGGAAACCTCGGACAAGTCCCAGCTTGCGGCCCTCCGCTCATCAATGAAAAACCCCGGGGACCATGTGATCCTTGATGTTACACTGTCAAAGGAGCCCCTGGGGCCCCTGACCGCCCACGGGAACAACAGGCTTAACGATGTTGTCCGGTGGGTCTGCTTCGGCATGATGGAAGCGGAGGAGCTCGGGGTCACTTCAAAGAATATCGATAAAATGCTCAAGAGCGATCATCCCGGGATACAGCGGCTCCTGGGGGTGACCGGGAAGATGGGCATGAACCTGGGACTGCCCCGGGACTTCATGGTCAAGGTCATTAAGAGTGTGGGAAATTACGGGGAAGTCTATGAGAGACACCTCGGTCCCGGGGGGATAAATATTCCCCGGGGCCCCAATAAGCTCTGGAAGGACGGGGGGCTTATCTACCCCATGCCCTTCCGGTAGGGAATTAATTGTAATGGCGGGCGGGGTCACGTATTTGAAGGCGGGGTCACGTGACCCCGCCTTCAAATACGTGTCCCCGCCATCAAATTTTATATAACATTAAATGCATCAGGAAAAAACCGACAATAAAGACCATCACCGCATCCCCTTCTGGCGTGATGAAAAGACGCTAAGGATGCTCTCCCAGCTTCTGTTCTCCGCGGTTCTGGGGCTCTTCATATTCTGGATCGTCTCCAATGTCAATGCCAACTACCAAAGGCTGGGCCTCAGGTTCAGTTTCGGCTTTCTGGATGATGCGGCAAACTTTGATATTTCCGAGGGTATATCCTTCAGTCCATCGGATTCATACGGACGGGCCTTTTTCACGGGGGCCGTGAATACACTGCGGGTCTCCGCTGTAGGGATAGTCCTGGCGACATTTCTCGGTTTCCTGGGGGGGATCGCGCGGCTTTCGGGCAACTGGCTTCTCTCAAAAATTGCCGGTACCTGCATCGAGGTCATCAGGAACACCCCTCTCCTGGTGCAGCTCTTTATCTGGTACTTTGCCGTTATGGCAAAGCTTCCCGGTATTGAGGACCCACTTCTCCTTCCCGGTCCCCTCTACATGAGCAACAGGGGGATAGCGGGTCCCTGGTTGAGTGCCACGAACACCTTCGGGGCCTGGATGATCTTTTTTATCCCCGCCCTGATGATCTTTGCCCTGATGCATCAGAAGAGGAGAAAAAGCGTCCGTGAGACCGGAAGGCCGCTCTTTAACATCCTCTGGTCCCTTGCGGCAGCTGCCGCCATACCCGCCGCGGCCTGGTTCTTCTTCCCGGAAAGTCCCCTGAAGACGGACCTGCCGGTATTGACGAAAACAGCAACGGGGATCTTCCGGGTGGAAGGGGGATTCACCTTTACGACCATGTACATGGCGCTCCTTGCGGGGCTTGTTGTTTACAGCGGCGCCTATATTGCCGAGGTGGTCCGGGGAGGGATCCTGGCAGTGCCCCGGGGGCAGACTGAGGCTGCCCGGGCGCAGGGTTTTACCGGGGCGCAGGTCCTGAGACTTATCGTGATTCCCCAGGCGCTGCGGGTCATTATCCCCCCTCTCATCAACCAGTACCTTAACCTGGTGAAGAACTCCAGCCTTGCCATAGCCATCGGCTTCGCGGACCTCTACGCCGTTTCCCAGACCATGCTCAACCAGTCGGGACGGACCGTTGAGGTCTTTCTTCTCATCATGGGAAGCTACCTGGTAATGAGCCTTCTCATATCACTGGTTATGAACATTATCAATAAAAGAATGCAGATCGTAGAGAGATAGAAATGAGCGGCGGGAGTGAAAAGAGAAGCAGGAGAAAGCAGGGACCGGAAGAGGAAAAGTTTCGCGAGCTGAAGCCCCCGGTCCTTGAAACCGGCCTGTTGGGCTGGATGCGGAAGAACCTCTTCGGTACATGGTACAATATCCTCCTCACTTTTGTTTCCGCCTGGTTCCTCTACACGGTCCTTTCCGGTCTTCTGGGCTGGGTCTTCTTCCATGCCCGGTGGTCGGTGGTCACGGAGAACATTGCCAATCTTCTCATCGGCCGCTATCCCCGGGACCAGGTCTGGCGGATCGTGGCGGGAGTGGTTCTCATCGCGGTCCTGGCCGCCGTGACATATATCACCAGGAGGGATGAGAGGCGAAAGGTGCGAAGGAGTATCCTTGCAGGGTGGATATTCTCCCTGCCCCTTCTGAACATCCTCCTCAGGGGGTTCTCTCCGGAGAACGCAATTCTTCCCTTCGTGAATCCCGAACTCTGGAGCGGGCTCATGCTCACGGTGATCCTCTCGGTTGTGGGGATAGCCGCTTCATTTCCCCTGGCCGTCCTTCTTGCCCTGGGACGGCGAAGCAGCCTGGTGACCATCAGGACCGCCTCCACGGCATATATCGAAACAATACGGGGGGTCCCCCTGATTACCGTTCTTTTCATGAGCCAGGTGATCCTCCCCCTTTTCCTCCCCGGGGAGGTGAGGATCGAGACGGTCACCCGGGCCCTTATCGGCATGACCCTCTTCAGCGCCGCCTATACTGCGGAAAACATCCGGGGAGGCCTGGCGACAATCCCCGCGGGCCAGTATGAAGCCGCCCGGGCCCTGGGCCTCAATAATTTTTACGTGACGGTGCTGATCATCCTCCCCCAGGCCCTGCGGGCGGTTATTCCTCCCATCGTGGGCCAGTTCATCGCCCTCTTCAAGGACACCACCCTTGTTGCCATTGTGGGGCTCTTTGATGTCCTGGGGATCGCCAAATCCATAACCAGCCAGAGGGAGTTCATCGGGCACCACATGGAGTCGTACAGCTTCGTGGCCCTCTGCTTTTTTCTCTTCTGCTACGCCCTGTCATACGCCAGCCGGCGGCTGGAGAAAAGGCTGGGGGTGGGGGAGAGGTAAGTTTCGGGTTTTTGGGAAAAGATAGTTCCGGGTTGAAGAGAAGAGCCGCATATCATATTATTTTTATTGACGAATTAATATAAAAACATTATATTTGAACCATTAATGAATAAAAATGGTTCATTTATGGAGTAAAATGTAATGAAATCGATAACTATTCATAATTTAGATGATAAACTTGATTCTTTAATTCGAGAAAAAGCAAAAAAACAGGGAATGAGTTTAAATAAGACTATTAAGTTATTACTTAAAAAGTCGTTGGGTCTTGATAAAAATAATGAAAATGATCATAAAAATGATTTTATGGATCTTTTTGGAATTTGGTCAAAAAAAGATTTAAATGAATTTAATAAAAAAATTAAAGATCTGAGAGAAGTAAATATAAATGATTGGAAATGAAAAAAATTCTTATTGATACAAATGCGTATAGTAGTTATTTACTGGGAGATGAAAAGGTATTAAATGCTCTTTCAAATGCAAATATTGTCTATATGTCAATAATTGTATTAGCTGAATTATTAACAGGTTTTAAGGGAGGTTCTCAGGAAATATCAAATAATGAAATGCTTCAAAAATTTCTCAAAAAACCTACCGTACAAATATTAGATGCTACTATCGAAACTTCTGAAATTTTCGCAGAAATTAAATTTTCACTTAAGAAATCGGGTAATCCTCTACCGATTAATGATATCTGGATTGCATCTCATTCAGTTGAAACGGGTTCTGTATTAATTACTTATGACGAACATTTTACTAAAATTCCCGGTTTAAGGATGTGGGACTTTATGAAAAAATAAAATCGGGGCATCTATACGAAAAAAGGGATACTCTTATGAGAGCATCCCTTTTTTTTACATTAAATAAAATCTTAATTCATTTATAGCAGGTAATAATAAACTTATTTACTAAATCACTGCTGTCCCATGAAATTGGGAGTAAAAGAAAAAAATGCTATTAATCTCTAAACTGTAAATTATTATAGGGTTGCTTAAGTCCTGAATAATTCAGCAGTTATGGAGATTAACAGCATGTTCAAAGGTAAGACAGTACTAAAACAAATGCAATCATTTATTTCTGGATATGATTTTAATAATGTCGTTTCTGAGCATAATGGTGACAAGGGAATTAGAGTATTCAGTACCCAAAATCTACTGAGCGTCATGCTCTATGTCCACATGTCGGGAAAGAGAAGCCTAAGAGACATTATTGATTCTCTGGAAAGTAAAATGAATCTCTGGTATCACCTGGGTATAAAATCTCTTTCAAGAAATAATTTATCTTATTCACTAAAGAATAGATCACATGAAATATTTGAAAAAACGTTTTACCATTTACTGAATAATCTCCAGAAGGAGAGAGGGATTGTCCATGATAAGAGGTTTAAATTCAAAATGCCTTTGAAAACATTAGATACAACCACAATAAGTTTATGTTTATCTCTTTTTGACTGGGCTCAATTCAGAAAGAAAAAGGGAGGAATAAAGCTTCACCTTCTTTACAATAACAAAGATCAATTACCTGAAGTAGTAGATCTGAGTAATGCAGTTAAACATGATATTAAAATGGTTGATTCCTTTCCCATAACAGAAAATTCAATATATACCTTTGATAAGGGCTATATCTGCTTCAAATTCCTTGAAAAAATCGATAAAAACAAGGCATTTTTCGTTACACGTACAAAAAGTAATACTCAATACCGGATTATCGAGAGAAAGAAAAAGAACCATGACCAGATTAGAGCAGACTGGATTGTAAAATTTAAAAGTTATAAATCGAAAGATTATCCGGAAAAACTAAGAGTTGTTCGCTATTATGATGAAGAGAGTAAAAAGACTTATGAGTTCATGACAAATAATTTTTCTCTTTCTGCAAAAACAATTGCTGATATTTATAAAGCCAGGTGGGACATCGAATTATTTTTCAAGTGGATAAAACAGAACTTGAAAATTAAAACATTCATTGGCACTTCTGAAAATGCTGTTAAGATACAGATCTGGACTGCAATGATTGCATATCTTCTTACAGAATTTATTCGATTTATTTCAAAGACATCTTTTACAATTTTGAAGACATTCAGAATATTAAGTGAGAACTTGTTGTCAAATATAGATATTTCACAGTTGTTGATGAAGAAATTACCTCCTCCTGTAAAATCGGGGTGTCAACAGCTATGTTTGGAATTTTAAATCTATGGGACAGCAGTGATATTCTTTATAAAATTTTTCTTTCCTTTTTGGATCCTTTATATATTTTTCAAAGGTAGATAATTCTTTTTTTTTCTTATTCATAATAACGTCCCTCATCAATTCTTTTTAAATAATTTTTTCGATAATTAATAGCTTTTTCCTTTTCTTTTTGTGGTAATTTCTGTGATTTCTTTCTAAATGCATTTGTTATGATAATTTTTTTACCTTTCACGAAGAATGATAAGATCGATACCATTCAATTGTTGAATGATATACCTTCATAAGCTGTACAATTATATTTATTCATTTGTTAATGTAACTATATATAGGTACAGAGTCAACTCATTTTAATTTTTATTTATAAAAAGTATTTTAGTTACAGTCCCTTTTTCATTAATAATTTTTGATACCGTTAAAACCAGACAACAAAGAAACAGGGTTGAGGTGTTTTGTGCGGAAAGATAAACTTGAATCTGTAAAAAGAAGTATATCGGTGAATAACGAAGATGACAGAAAATTGCCGGTGATCAGGACCCACAGTTCAGATAAGTACGACCGTTACCTCTCCGACATCTTTTACCTTCCGGGGAGAGAGGACGCGGAGAAGGTAGCGGTGGAGGGAAGGTTTTTGAACGGGGAACTGGCGGAGAAGTCCCTGGCGGTAGTGGTTTAAGCGAGTGAGTACTGAGGATTTGTTGATTTAAGCTTTGAATTGTTGAGGATCTCCCCATCAATAAATATCCTTCACCCTCCCCACAATACCGCTTTCAAGCCGTACCTTGATACCATGGGGATGCGCCGGTGAGTTTGTAAGGATACTTTTAACCACTCCCTCAGTAAGCTTCCCGCTTTTCTGGTCCTGTTTCTGCACCACGGCTACCTTTATCCCCGGTTTGATATTTTCTCTCTTTGTAGCGTCCATGTCAACTCTCCCTGTTTTTCTTATGATTTTTTGCCAGGAACCGGTCCAGCTGGTTGGCGAAATTCTGACAGTCTCGGGGGCTGTAGGCGGAAGTTCCCGGTGTCTCACTGCCCCTCTCCCGGAGATCACTCATCAGGTCACGGATGGCCAGCAGTTCCTTTATATTGTCAACGGTAAATAATTTCCCCCTGGGGTCAATGCAATATCCTCCCTTTGCCACCACCCTGTCCGCAAGGGGAATATCAGCGCTGATTACCAGGTCCCCTTTCCTCAGGAGTTCGACGATTTTATCGTCAGCCTCATCAGGTCCCGCCGGAACAACAATGCCGGATATCAGCTTTGACCGGGGATATGTCAATTCACTGTTGGCCACAAGGAGAAGCTCTATACCGGTACGTTCCGAGGCCCTGAAAAGGATCTCCCTTACCCTCCGGGGGATGGCGTCCGCGTCCATAAATATCCGCATACTATCCCCTTTTCCCTTTAAATGTTTCTTTATATTTCATTAACTCCCGGACCCAGCCAGGGTCCTTGGTTGCACAGATTATTTCCAGGTCCAGTCCCTTCTCAATGATACTCATGCCGGTCTTTCGAAACCCTTTGTCCTCTGATATGATGACAACTTTTTCAGCATCACTGCCGGGATCATCCAGGAGGTTTCGGATCATATCTTTGATCTTTTTGTCCGCGGAATTGCGGGCAATGCCTTCGGTCTCAACAAGCTTCCACCCCCGGGCTGTGAGGGCTTCCCTTCGTGTATCCTTGATCTTTGCGAAGACCACATGGCACACGACATTATCCTTTTCACCATTTACACGATCCATGAGGATTTTAAGATTATGAAAAGAAACATTTTCTATATCCCAGAAATAGTGGGTACTCATTATCAGTTCTTATAAAACTCCAGATCCGGACCGGCAAAGGGTGCTACCGCATCGATCCGTTTCTTGCGTTCCGCACTGTCCCAGTTCCATGTTTTCCGTGCCAGGACGGCATTATGGGAAACCTGTTCCACGCTTGTCATACCGCTGATCAGTGTGGTGACGGGAAGGGACCAGACGAAGCCGAACACATCCTCCAGAGAAAGAACTCCCGGTATCACCGGTTTAACGGAGACATTTGTCCGGCGCCACCCCCTGTTCCCACCGAAGAAACGCCCGTAGGCCAGGGTCTTCATGGCCAGGACCCCTATCCCCGCTTCAACACATTTTGGAACTACATGGGTGACAAAGCTCTTGTAATGGGGATCGGCGGGGTTCACCGGCATCTGGGATGAGTTCATCTTCAGGCCCCGTTTCCTGAGCTCCTCCAGCATTCTGAGGTGAGCTTTGTATGACCCATGGCCGGTGAATCCGATATGCCTCACCCTCCCCTTCTCCCGGGCCTCCAGGAAGGCATCAAGCACACCGTTTTTGATCCGCTCTTCCACATCCTCCGGGCTTTCCAGGGCATGGATCTGCCAGAGGTCCGCGTAATCGGTCTTCATCCGGGAGAGGGAGTCGTCCAGATCCTTCAGGGCATCCTTCCTGTTTCGGGCCAGGGTTTTGGTCATGATGAAGGCAAGGTCCCGGTACCGGGGGGTGAGGAATTTCCCGTAGCGTTTTTCCGCTCTTCCGCTGCTGTAGAGGGGAGCGTTGTCGAAGAATCGTATCCCCTCCTCCAGTCCTTTTTCGATAATGGCCTGCGCCGCCTTTTCCGTGGCGCTCCCCACATGGTCTCCCCCCATCCCCAGGCAGGTCACCACCGGTCCGGAAGAACCCATATTTCGCAGGGGGAGAAGCTTCCCCAGCCGGTCGGAACGGGTCCCGGTTGCCGCTGCAAGCTTGTCATCACCGGTGAAGAGACCGGGGGCCATAAGACCGGCAGTGCAGCCCGCCAGGATCCCCAGGAACTCCCGGCGCTTGACTCCCGGGTCCATCTTTACGGAATTTTCATCTTCATGTTTCATGATATCCTCCTCCACATTGATAAAACTTTCCGATTAATCAAGCCTTTGTACGCAGACGATTAACCAGGAGGTCATCCCCGATAATCCGGTCTTTCATCCGCAATAACTCGTTAACGTCCCAGTTGGCGCTCAGGTACCGCCCCCCGGCCCAGTCGGCTTTTCCCGAAGAGAGCCAGACGATAAATCCCGCTGCAAGTTCCGGTTCGTCGGTGAGAAAGGGATGCATCTCCCCGGGCATATTTTTTGCCAGGGTAGTAGCCACTCCTCCCGGATGGATGGCAAAGCATTTAACTCCCTCCTCCCCATGGTCAAGATTGATGAATTCGCACAGACGGTTCACGGCGTGCTTTGAGGTCTGGTAGTCCGATGCCCCCGGGGTCAAAAGCTGGGCACCCACAGAGGAGATGAGGATCAGGTGCCCCCCGGTGGATCCCCTGGCAGAGTGTTTAGCCGCGGATCGGATGAGATGGGGGATCGCATACCGGGCAACATAGTACACGGCCTTCAGGTTGACTTCCCATGACCTCCACCAGCTGGAGATATCAGATTCACCGATCTTCCCCCATTTATCAAGATAACCGGCATTGGCGTCGGCAACATCGATCCCCCCGAACCTGGCCACGCAATCGTCAATGGCCGATTTAACCTGCTCCCCGTCGGTCATATCGCAGACCATATACGCGCATTGAGTCTCCGGGTTGACTTCAGTTATTTCGCTCTTTGTTTCTTCAAGGGCCTTATCCGACCGTGCGGTGATATAGACGGCCTCTGCTCCCGCCCGGGCAAAGGCTACTGCCGTGGCCTTTCCTATCCCCCGGGACGCCCCTGACAGAAATACCGTTTTCCCCGAGGCACATCCCTTTAATGTTGTACCGGGATCGATCTCCGGGTACCGGGAGTTATGGGTCTTAAGATTGAGAAACTGTGTTTCAATGGAAGACATGGTCATTCTCCTTTTATCAGCTTATTCTTTTTTTCTCTGCGACCGGATAAACTATTTGATTTCGTCTGAAATAAATTAATTTCCGTAATCCCTGCCGGGGATTACGGAATAAAGAACTACTGACTTTTGATTTCCTTTAAGATTTTGCCTCCCACACCAATATTTTCCGTGGGATATTCAGATATGTAAATAAAAAAAGTACTCCGGGGGATAGTCTGTAATTTCAGCAGCTTCTTTTGTGAGATTTTCCACCAACCGTTTATTTTTGTCATCACTTATTTTATCCAGTGCGATTGTAATTGTTGGCATTATCAGACTCCTTTTTTTAAAATTTATTTCAGGGAGGGCGCCGCCTCCATGGGATTAAGACCGCTGGCCGCCCAGGCGAATGCCTGGTCCCTGTTCAACCGGTTCAGACTCTCCATCTCTTCAGCGGGAATTTCAAAATCAAATAGATGGAGATTTTCCCGGATACGCTCAGGCCTGCTGCTCTTGGTCAATACCGAGTAGCCCTGCTGCAGTCCCCACCGGAGGAGGAGCCTGGCTTCCGATACCCTTAGTTTTTCTGCGATTTCTTTAATCACCGGCTGGGATTCTTTTTTCAGCTCAGCGAGAACTTCTCCCCCCTGTCCCTCTTCAACCCGCCAGGCCGCAAGGGGAGCAAGGGAGCTGTAAGCGATGGGCTGGATCGAGTTTTCCTTCATGTACCCGGTAAGATCAACCCTGGCGCAGAGGGGATGAAATTCAACCTGGTTCGCCTCCGGTTGATCCGCTCCCCCGTCCCGTATCTCCTTAAGCGCCTCGATATTATAGTTTGCCACACCGATATGCCTGGTCAACCCCGATTTTTTCAGTTCTGTCAGGGCCTTCCACTGTTCCAGTCTCAGTTCCGCCAGGGGGGCATGGATGAGGTAGAGGTCAACATACTCAAGCTGAAGCTCTTTCAGCTGCTTTTTCAGGGTCTCGATGGTCTGCTCATGATTTTTTTCCGGAACCCCCCACGCTTTATACCCGGGGAATAGCTTGGTGGTAATAAAAATATCATCCCTCGGAATACCTGCCGCCTTTATCCCCCTCCCGGTACCCTCTTCATTCTCATAGCCCTCGGCGGAATCGATATGCCTGTATCCGGCTTCAATCGCCTCCTTTACGCAGACTTCCGCCTGTTCAGTTGAGAGCTGGTAGGTGCCGAATCCCACCAGGGGCATCCCTATTCCATTGCGTGTGGATATTGATAGTTCCATTATCGTCCTCCGTTAATTAGCAGTATGATTTACAGCACAAGGGGAACCTCCGGCTAACCTGTTCCCGGTTGCGCATGACCTTAAATGATATTTAACCGATAAATGACTGTTATTCAATACCTGATCCCGTTTATTCTTGCCTGATCCTGCGAAAATAAGAAAAATAACTTGCAAATTCGACAAATTTATCATACATTCCTGTAATATACCGCATGACAGGGTGTCGCAGATGGATGAAAAACAGGAAAAAATAATTGCGCTGCTTACGGAGATAATACCCGGGGAAAAGATATACCCCACATCGTTAAAGGGGCTCACTCTCTTTCGCGTTGAAGAATCATTTCCCCGGACCCCCTTCCAGTATAATTCGGAAATTATTATTCTGGCCCGGGGAGAAAAAAAGGTCTACCTGGGAAACAAGGTCTATAGTTACGATCCTTCCCATTACCTCGTCCTTCCTGTTCCCCTGCCCGCTGAATGTGAAGGGAGGACCGAACCGGGGAAGCCGATAATGGGCTTATCAATTACCATCGACCCCCTGGAAATCGGGGAGATCCTGCTGGATATGGAGGAGATCCGGAGTGAAAATCATTCACTCCCAAGAGGGATATACTCAGCTCCCATGAGTGAAGACCTTTATGATGCGGTCATACGGCTTCTGGAGGCAATGGCCGATCCCCAGGACAGGAGGGTGCTGGCCCCCATGATCAAGAGAGAAATCATCTACCGGGTACTCCGGGGTGAGAAGGGAGAGATCCTCCAGGCCCTTGCCCACCGGAACAGGCGGTTTTTCCAGATTGCCAGGGTTCTGCAGAAGATCCATGATTCATACAGCAATGACTTTGATATCGAAAAACTGGCAAGGGAGTCGGATATGAGCAGCTCCACCTTTCACAGCAGCTTTAAGGCGGTGACAGAGACATCTCCCCTCCAGTATATAAAAAATGTCCGTCTCCACAAAGCCCGGACCTTTATGATCCGGGACGGGCTCAATGCCAGTATAGCCGCAAACCAGGTGGGTTATGAAAGCCCTTCCCAGTTCAACAGGGAGTACAAACGCCTGTTCGGGATAACCCCCGCAAAAGACGTTTCGGTGGTACGGGAACAGGAGATGACGGGGACCTGATCTTTCAATGAGGACTCATCAATAAATAACCTTCCTGTAACTTAATACCCGTCTTGATATTTGCTCTCTTTTTTGCGTCCATGTCACTTTTTATTCAATCAATTCCCGTACCCATCAATTAATTATTCAACACGATAGAGTATTGGGAGACCTGTTACTTCATTTACTTTATACTCTGCAGTTTTTTCATTATGCACTCAACTCCTTCCTGAGTTATGGGGACCCACTGAACCGCAAATGGCTCCACATTCTCATCAATACAGAATTTGCACATGACAACCTTCTCCCCGGTTTCCCTTCTCTTTTCTCTTTCAAAATGAAGGCACTTATGACACTCATCAACACTTATCATGTATTCTCTGCTCATATTGACCTCACTTATTGTAATATAATCGAAAATACAAATGCAGCATAACGAGTTATTTATTGAATTGCAAACAAAATATTTTTTTCTTAGCAGGTACGAATTGAATTTTATGAAAATCGTCATATAAACAGTTCATTAAAAAGTGTAACAACTCAGCTATGTATAAACATAGACATGTTAATGGAAAAAACAAAACGGATGTGTCCCCCACCGCCGAAGGCGGTGGGGACACATTGTTAGCATTTTATTAAATATGAATATTTTACTCATATAGCTGAGTAGTTACAAAAAAAGTTTAAAGAAACCGTATCTCTGAATAAAAAATATTTTTTGTAACAGGAAGAGAGGAAAGATAATATAGAACTTGACAAATGATTTATTTTTCCGTTCCTGTAAAGAAATTTATCACACAACATAATATAAGGCGAAATGCCGGAAATATTATATTCCTGATTAATTGATGATGTATTAGTTACAAGAGGAAGGAGAGGGGATTAGTTTTTGTTATTTTCCAAAAAACTGACCGACCGGGGGAGCCAGGAGTTTTCCGAACAATATAGAAAATACAGCTCCCTGATTTTCAGTGTCGTTTATACAAAAATCAATAATTTTCATGAAGCCGAGGAGATCTGCCAGGAGGTTTTTATACGTTTTTTTAAGCAGTTCGACCAGGTAAAGAACCCCCGTAAATGGCTCTACGGGACTCTCCGCATTGTGGTGATTGATTATTATAAAGAAAAGAACAATAGTAATATTGATATTGAGGCTTTTTCTAATGACATAAGCTTAAGCTTTGAAAATGGCTTCAGAGATACCAGGATGATTATTGAAGACGCGCTGGAGAATTTTTCCGACAAAAATGATACTGAAAGAATTGTCTTTGAACTTGTTGCAATTTATAATTTCACGTATGAACAGGCCGGAAAACATCTGAACTTAACATATAAGCAGGTGCGGTCCCGGTACGGCAAAGCTTTAAATAACCTCGTTGACTATCTGAAAAGTAAAGGCATTAAAAACCTGGAGGACCTGTTATGAAAATGAGTAATACGATCATAAAGGTCCTGGACCGCTTCCAATTCAGAAAAGCCGTTTCCCCCAAAGACCAGAAGAAAATATACCGGGCAAATAAAAGGATCCTGAAAAATATTTTCAAGGACCAGATGAGAGGCTCTCTCCTTTTGAAGCCGGTGATTACCGCATACTATTTTTTCAATAACCTCGGGATATCTCTCTCCCTGCGGGGGAGCAGAAGAGTCGTGGGATTTTCGCTTACTGCTCTTTTATTGCTGCTGGTTATGACTCTGGTCATTCCCATTAATAACTATCTTTCAAAAGACCTTTTGAAGACGAAAGTTATTTCTTCCCGGGGTATAGTTGATATCGTGTCCGGAGAACTGGCACCCGGGCAAATATCGAAAACAGATTTTATCACCAAAGGTTCCCTTATAAAAACCGGTGATAAATCTTTCTATGAATTTACCGTTGGAAAACATCTGGAAATCCATATATTGCCCCATTCACAGGTCAGGATCATATCACTTACAACAGAAAGAACCACTCATCTGTTTCTGAGAGAGGGAACCGTATATTCCAAATGGAAAAAATTAAAAAACCCTGTAAGATATATGATTGAAACACCCAATGCCCTTATCAAGGTTACCGGTACGGAATTCAGCATCAGTTACCGCCGGGGAAAAACAATCGCCATAGTTAAAACAGGGAACGTTACCGTGGAACAACTGGACCCCGGTTCCCGAAAGGTCCTTTCAAAAGAACAGGCCGGTAAGGGCAGGATGGCACTTATTGAAAAAAGTATTAAGGTCCGGAATGCACAGGAAGATCAACTGGAAAAACTGGATCTATTGACTTTCCCTGATCCGGAGAAAAAATCAACAGGGAATAAAAAGGCCGGGCCGGACATCCTTGAAAAATTAAAAAAACAATATCATATGATCCATGTTGTGACCCTTTACAACGGAAAGGTCATAAAAGGTGTCATTCTCTCCAGGGGAGAAAAAATGAAAATATTGACCCCCCGGGGAATAGTATTTGTCAAACAGGACAATGTGATGACCACAGAGACAATAAGATGAAAAAGAGAATGAAAGGAATGTCAAAAAAGACATCTCACCCGGTTCTTCTCTTTACACTGTTTTTTCTTTTTCTTCCGGTTTACCCCCTTAACGGCGCCCAGGTCCTTTTAAAGGATGGTTCCATAATCAAATGCAAAATATTAAAGGATGAAGCCTCCTTTATACTTATTCAGAAAGAAGATAAAACAAAAAAGAAGATCCCCCTTGATAAAATTTTGAGGATACTCTATACCCATTTATATATGGGAAAGCAGTATATCCAGAAAGTGGATGGAACGGTTTTTGAAGCTTACATGGTAAACAGTGACCAGAAAAACTATACTTTTCGAAGTAACCTTCTCAAACCCGACGAATTCACGATAAAGCGGGAAGATGTGCTCTTTATGACGAGGTCCAATCCCTCATGTTTACTTGCAAGAGCTTCCCGTGACAGGGTCAGGCTCACCTGGCTGTCTCCCTATATTGATGCGAAATCATTTAAAATTTATATGAAAACAAAAAATGAAAACAAGTACAGGTTCGTGGACGAGACTGCCTCCAGAGAATATACCGTTAAAAAATTGAAAATAAATCACCGGTACTCTTTCATTGTTACCGCCATAGATGAAAAAGGAGACGAATCTTTGCCCAGTAATGAAGTAAAAGCCATTACGGGAAAGCTCCCCTCCCCTCCCGGTGGTTTGTCCATGAATTCGGAAGAAAGGGATAACGGCAAAGAATTAAAAGTCCGGTTGAAGTGGAATAAATCAAACGATGCAATGATAAAAAAATACAGGGTTTATGCCATGACCGGCCGCGGTATTATGAAGTATGGCGAAACAGCAGATGATCAATTGACCATTAACAGGCTCTCTCCCGGTATGGTCTACCATTTCTTTGTTACTTCCGTAGACAAAAACGGCAATGAGTCGGAAGACAGCCGCTGGGTGAGGACGGGATTCCCGGTGGTCATACATTATCGTTTCGGATATACCGGTTTACTGGGAGAAATGAGAAATTATTCATATCAGGGTTTCAATAATTTCTTAAGCTGTTATACCACAGATCTCTTTTTTGACAGTATGGATTTTGGCCTGGAAATCGGGATGACCTACCTGAAAGGAAAATTGAACCCCATGCAGGACATTTATCTCTATCCTGTTTATATAATATTTCAATACAGTTTTGACATAAGCAGGAGCATCTCCCTAATGCCGAAAATTGCCGGCGGATATTGTTATAAAAAAATATCATACAACAAGGAGTGGCCTTTAAGCACATATCCTGAAAACAGTTATTTCAAAAACGGATACTCCCCTGTTATGCAACTGGGTCTGACCTTTTTCTGGAATTTCTGGCAGATGATCCACTTTCAATTGAGCGCCGAATACAACCCGGTGTTCCAGGGCCATATGGTTGCTCATCTTTTTAACATCTCCGTGGGGTATGGTGTTAATTTTTAAATGAGCTGAGCATGCCGGATAATCCTGTTTTCATTCTCCCTCATTTCCCCCATCAGCAAAAAGCACCCCTTCATGAAATGATAAATTAACAGTTCCCGTAACTCTTCAGCCATATGGCCGGAACAAACCTGAAAAAAAGTATCTTTATTATTTTTTTTGGGGCAACTTCCCCCTGTTATTCTTACTTATAACCGGGTTGCAGGTTCAGTGTATTGGCACACCGGGACCGAATATGACCGCTCTCTTTTTTATTTCCCGGTTTATTTATAAATCTGGAGACGAGGAGGATCGAACTCCCGGCCTCGGCATTGCGAACGCCGCGCTCTCCCAGCTGAGCTACGTCCCCGTTACACCGTCCTTTCCTCCGGAAGCGGGCGGTGAAGAGAGCCCGTTAAAAACCGGAACTTACTCTCAGTGACAGAATGAACCATATACTCTTTTTTTTCAATAAAAATATTATAACCGGATTATTACCGGAAGAGAAACCGGAATATCTATCCGGCTGCTTTCCCGGAGAACTTGTCCTCCGGGGGCATGGTTCGTTTCCCGAAACTGAAACTGATTGATTCTGAAGGACACACATCCATGCATGTCCCGCATGCAAAGCAATCGGGGATGACTTTCTGCTCACGCAGAAGGATTGCCTTCATAACAGTTGAAGGACACGCCCTGGCACAGTTTTTACAGGCTATGCAGCTCTCATAATCCACTTTAATTTTAAAAAGACTGATCTTCTCAAGGAGCCACCCCACCAGTCCCATGGGACAGAAGAGATGACACCAGGGACGGTAAATGAATAAACTGAGCACCAGGAGTGTTCCCATAAATATCCCCCCGTACAGACCAATTGTTGCCGGTTTAAAGAGTTTGAAGGGATCAATAGACTCGGTTATATCAGCCGCCCACAGGAAAGCAACAAGAGTAAATGCAATAAAAAAAAGGACCCTGACACTGTTGGTAATAGCAAATGACGGTTTATACTGCCTGAAAATTTCTTTCTTCTCCTCCCTGTTGCGGTTCAATCTGAAGACCAGGTCCTGCAGGGTCCCGAACTGGCATCCCCAGGAGCAGATGAACTTGTTCGCAAGAAAGATCGTTGCCAGGAAAATGGTAAGAGCCACCATCCGCGGTTTAAAGATGACACCCTGGGCTCCATAGAGTGCAATGGCATCCTTTACGGTACCCATGGGGCTCGGGTCAGCCCCGAGGATCACTCCGAATAAGAGTATGGCTGCCAGGTAAAGGATTTTTCTCATCAGGGGTCCCACACGGTTCTTTCTGATAAGGGAAAAAACCAGGAGCAAAAACACTATCCAGAGGATGAATTTAATCCTAATTTTTACCCAGTTTTTTGACTGGTCTTCGGAATAGAGAGCCAGTGCCCGGTTGATCTTTCCTGATATCTCTTCATTTGAAAGACCGGTTGAACTTAATGTTTTATCCAGGTCCTTCCTCCCCTTTAAATCGAAGGCTTTTTTCATAACGGGGCCCGGCAGGTTATTTGCTTTCCCAAAATCACCTATTGTCATCCCCCGGTCGAAAGCAAGCGTAATGCTTTCAGGCGCCTTTTCGGCCTTCCCTCCCCAGAACCCCACCGAGAGCAGGGACCCTGCCAGGACAGATGCAATCAGCAGGATAAAGAAAATCACTGTTTTCGAAACTCCGGCCCTGTTTTTTGATATATCACTCATATGTATCTCCATTTTATTATTTCAGAGTATCGGCTCAGCTGTATGGCCATAATCAACCTGTTTACAAAATTATCAACAATATGTCCCCGCCGCCAAAGGCGGCGGGGACATATCAGTTATCATTTTTAATGAATATGATCATTCTAAAACCTGGCTGAGTAGTAACATTTCATATTATAGTGAATTATCAATGATAATCAAGAAATAAAAGGCCTTATACCGGCAAGACCCAACAGGTAAAGTTATTTCAATAACAAACCACTCTCCATACTCATCTGTAGTAAAAGTGAAACATACGCCCGGTGACTTCTCTGTATTAAATCTGTGTAAATTTTTGGGATATTCCCCCTTGTAAAAGCGAAAGAGAATGACAGAAAAATTTATTTATCTACTCTGGTACTTCGACTGTTTGATTTTAACTAATCGTGGCTGTTGGAATATCCAACTATTAAGAGACTTATTGATGTGATATCACGCGGACTCAGCACAAGTCAAATATCGAAAGGAGTTTTGCCATGAATAAACCGGTAAATACAGATTGGAAAACCTTTTATAAAGAGGGGAAACGCTTTCTTGAGATAGCGGAAAAGGGATCTGAAAAAAGCGAAAAGTTCACTCCGGAGATCCTCTATAACATGGCCAGTATGAGTATTGAGAAGCTTTTCATGGCCTATTTCCTGAAAACAGGAAAAATGCCTTATAATCACACGCTGCTTGACCTGGTGGATTCCATAAAGGAATACGAAGAGATCCCCGGGACACTGGAAAACAGTCTGCTTGCCATGAGTGCATTTCAGGAGATCTGCTCAATCGAGATGTATGAGAGAAAAGAGGCCACAGTTCAGGATGTGGAGTTCTTTCTGAAGACAGCCCGTGAAAGCTGTGATTTTATTACTCAACTGGTAGAATGATCTTTTATTGATGATATTGGCCGTGTAAAGACAGGTTTATTCCGCTCTTTCCCTCACAGGCGGGGGTTCGTTGATCATGGCCCAGAAGACTCCGATCTCTCTGATGGCGTTGACAAATTCTTCAAAACGGACCGGTTTCACTACGTACCCGTTAACGCCCAGGGTGTAGCAGTTTTTCAGGTCCCGGTCTTCAGCTGACGACGAAAGGATCACAATGGGAATCTGTTTCATCTTTTCATCCGCCTTGAGCTGCCGCACCACCTGGAACCCATCCATCCTGGGCATTTTGAGGTCCAACAGAATCACAACCGGGTTCCCTGCCGGCCGGCCGGCAAAGGCAGCACGGGAATAGAGATAGTCCAGGGCTTCAATACCGTCACGCACCACCACTGTTTCATTGGCCAGGTTATAGTCCTCCAGTGTGTTGAGAACAAGTTCAATATCCTTTTCATCATCTTCCACTAATAGAATACGTTTAAATATCTCCATTAACGTCCTCCTTCATTGACGAGCGGCAGGGTAAAAGAAAATTTCGCACCTTTATCAGGCTCCCCCTCTGCCCATACCCTTCCCCCATGGCGATAGATGATCCTCCTGACAATTGCCAGGCCCACACCGGTGCCTTCGAATTCATCGTTAAGGTGCAGCCGAGAGAAAACCCCGAATAATTTATCCGCATAGGCCGGGTCAAAACCAACACCGTTATCACGGACAAAGATAATAACTTCACTCTCCTGCTCAGAGGAACCGATTTCAATTTCCGCATCACTTTGCTGACCGGTAAATTTTACAGCATTGGATACCAGGTTCATCAGGAGGACCCTCATCATGGAAATATCACAGTTTACAACGGGAAGCTCATCAATGCGCCACACGATATTTCTGCCGGATAACCCTGACTCAATCTCCCGTACGATGCCATGAACAACTTCATTAAGGTCAGTCCGGGTAAAAGACATTTCCTGGCGCCCCATTCGGGAAAAGGAAAGCAGGTCGTCGATCAACTCTCCCATATTATTTGTTACGCTTGAGATTGAATCCATGTAATGCCGGCCCTTATCAGTAAATTCCATTCCCGATTCATTTTCAAGTAAATCAACAAAACCATTGATATGACGCAATGGCGCCCGGAGGTCATGGGAAACCGAATAGGCAAAGGCCTCCAATTCCTCTGTCCGCTCCGCCACCAGCTTCTCAAGCTGGTGGCGGTGTTTTTTAAGCTCTTCTTCATTCTGCATGCGCTGAATGGCTATTGCGTACAGGTTTGCCAGACGTTCAATCACCTGCTGTTCCCGGTGGGTGTAATCGCGTTCCGCGTTGACCACCGATACCTGGCCTACAAGTTTTTCACCGTTCAGGGCAGGTGAAGAAAGAAAGCGATGAACAGGTACATGGCCCGGCGGTGTGCCCGATGACCGTGAATCATCAATGGGTGTATTGGTCAATAAGGGCTTTCGGTTTTTTAAGACCCATCCCCACAATCCGGTAAATTCTTTGAATACAATGTCTTTATCCGGGACCCGGCATGTGTCCCATATGTCCCGGGTAAGAGTGGGGCAGACAAGATAGCCTGTTTCCGGATCTATATATCCCACATAACCATACGCACTGCCCGTGAGATTTTTCGCGTGTTCCAGTACACTGTAAGATATCTCATGGAGGGACGCCGGTGACAGGAGTTTTCGCGACAATTCAGCCGCGGCCAGGTTGACCTCTACCTCCCGGGACAGTTCCTCCTCCGCCCGTTCACGCTGGGCGATTTGCTGCCGGAGCTGTTGATTCGCCAGGGTGAGTTCCGCGGTCCGTTTGTCCACCTCGTGTTCAAGATTCTCGTTCAGCTTCCGCAGGCGCAGCTGGCTTTCCACCCGCACGAGGACCTCTTCCCGCTCAAAGGGTTTGGTAATAAAATCAACTCCCCCGGCTTTAAAACCTTCCACTTTCTTTGCGGTCTCGCCGTGGGCGCTGATAAAGACCACCGGAACATTTCGGCTTTGTTCGTTTGATTTGAGACGGCGGCATACTTCATAACCGTCCATCTCCGGCATCTTCACGTCCAGCAGGATCAAATCCGGCAGTTTCGCAGCCACGGATTTTAATGCGAGGTGCCCGTTTGTGGTCAACCGCACCCGGTAGCCCTGCTCTTCGAGGATTCGGTTTAAAAATTCCAGGCTGTCCTGTGTGTCATCCACTATAAGTATCTCATATTGATCTCTGTTTTTATTCATATGATCAGTCATGGCTGTCTTCTTCTCCGGGCTGTTTGCTTTTTTCCAGCAGGTCCAGTAACGGTCCAAACGCCAGGTTCCTGACAAAAAGCTCCAATTCCTCTGCAATATGCGTATCCATGGTTTTGATCTCCCCGATCAGCTCCAGGGTCCGCTTCCTGTCCAATTCTACCAAGGCTTTATACAATTCACTGCGCAAATCCTCCGGGAGGGCCCCCAGCTGTTCCGGGTCAATGTTAAGGCCAGGTTTCGTTGACACACCTTCTTCACGCCGGTCTTCATATACATATTTCAGGCCGAGGTGTTTTGCCATGACTTCAAAGATCTCCTCTTCGCGAAAAGGCTTGCGCACAAAATCATCGCAGCCCGCCGCAAGGATGCCTTCTCTTTCCTCTTCCAGGGCATGGGCAGTTAATGCAGATATAATTGTTGATTTGCCTGTGTCAATTGCTTTAATATGCCTTGTAGCTTCCATACCGTCCATTACCGGCATGCGAATATCCATCCAGATAAAATCAGGATGCCACGTTTCGAATACCTCCACCGTCTGCTTTCCATTGACCGCCTCCCGGACATTAAACCCCGCGGTTCGAAGAAGTTTCACCAGCAATGTGCGGCTCTCCTCTCTATCTTCGGCAACAAGAATACGCGGGGGCTTTTGCCCCTCCTCCAAACCAACCACACGGGGAGGCTTGATTTTTTCCTTAATGTCAGATTTATTTCCTTCTTTGATATCAATCTCCAGGCGAAAGGTACTGCCTTTACCGGGTTCACTGCTAACCGTAATATCGCCTCCCATCATACGGGCATAATCCCGGCTGATTGCCAGCCCCAGACCCGCGCCGCTTTTGGCTTTTCTTCCTGAATCGGTTTGCTCAAAATATTTAAAGACTTTCACCATTTCATCTCCGGCGATGCCGGAACCCGTATCAGAGACCTCAACGCAAAGACGCATGGGTCCGGGAGCCCGGCCTTCCCCCGCTGCCCGTATTATTATGCCGCCCTTTTCGGTATATTTAATAGCATTACCCAGGAGATTGATCAGTATCCTGCGAAGATAGTTTTCATCAGCTGTTGCATAACGGGGGACTTTATCGATACCGGTGATTTCAAACTGCAGACCCTTTTTTTCCGCGCTGCTGTCAAAGAGCTCTGTTACCTCCCGCAGAAGCCCCTGCAGATCGAAGGTACTTATTCTGAGATTGATCTTTCCCGTCTCGATCCTGGATATCTCAAGAACATCATTTATTAATGCCAGAAGATGCTCTCCGCTCCGATTAATTGCATCCAGGTTTTCCCGTTGTTCAGCTCGAAGCGCCGCGTCCCTCTGCATCAATTGAGAATAGCCTAATATGATGTTCATTGGTGTGCGAAGCTCATGGCTCATGTTCGCGAGGAACGCGCTTTTCGCCCTGTTGGCGGTTTCCGCGGCCTCCTTTGCCTGCTCCAAATGACGGTTTTTTTCTTCCAGGTCATGGGTCCGCTGGGCCACTTCCTCTTCCAGGTGGTCGCGGTGTTTTCGCAGCCGTTCCCGGGCAGCCACCTTATCCCGGAGCATCTTGTTGGCGTTCAGGGCCATACCGCGTAATTCGCTGAATGCAAGGCCGGCCACCTCAATTTCACGGTCGGCAAATGCGGCCTCATGAAAAAAATCGTCAAACCTGGAAAAGTCCCGTAACAGGCGGCGGAAAACACGCCGTACGGATACCAGGAGCACCATACCCACTATTCCGGACACCAGCAGGACCAGGAGGATGTCTTTGCGTAAACCGGCGTTGAGGGATCGCTGGAGAATCGCGATATCCGCTTCAACGTCATCAATATAGACTCCGGTACCCACCATCCATTGCCAGTCGCTCACGCCCCGGGAAAACGATACCTTGGAACGCTCTTCCCCTGTATCGGGCTTGCGCCAGGAATAGTAAACATAGTCACCCTTCTCTGTTTTTGCTGCCGCAATCAGGTTCTGAACCACTTTTACCCCATTGGAATCCTGGTGGTCCCATATGTTCTTGCCCACCAGTTCCGGCTGTGTGCCGTGCTCAAGGACCACCCCTTTCCAGTTGTCAATGAAGATATACCCGTTCTTACCGTATCGGACCCTGGCGATATCATTCAGCAATTCCTTCTGGGTTTCAGCTACCAGGTCCCCGGCTGAGATGGCCGCACCGAGGACCCATCCGTAGGGTTTGAACAGTTTAAGGTACGAGATAATAAGAAGACCTCCCCTTTTCCTGCCGGGCCTGCCCGGGGAGTAACGATAGCTCCCTTCGCCCTTTTTCCGGACCAGTTCCATCATACCGGAAATTACCGGATAACTTTCCCCGTCATGGAGGAACGGGAGGCTTCCTTTAAAACCGGGTTCAGCATTGCCGGAAACGATGTTCCCCCGGAGGTCAAGGATAAAGAAACCGCCCTTCCCCTTATAAACACGCATTTGACCAAGGAGATCAATGATTATCTGCCTGATCTCTCCGGCTGATTTTGTTCCGGCATTTTTTTGCCGGATATTCTCAAGCACAGCGTGCGCTTCCCTGACCTGCTCTTTTACCAGGATACCGGCTTTTGGAACGATTTGACTGCGCTTGAACTCGATACGCTGGATAATGCGGTCCACTTCCCGCTTGATCATCTGTTTTTGCTGTTCCACAAAGTCAACCCGCATGGCGGCAGCCCGGTCTTTGAATTCGTTATACCGGCTGATAACAAACAAAAGGATAATAAATATCACCAGGCCCGTAAGAAGACCGCCTACCGCAATCCAGAGAATGCGTTGAAAACTCACATTCCGTTCTGTTACAGGTCCTCTCTCCTTTTTACTCTCCTTATCTGTCACTGTTCCCCACTGTTAATTTTTTATATCACATTAAAAACCGAAACCGCCAACCGTCCTTATGGATTTCACATTCAGAAAAAAATTTTTCCGGTCAAAGCTATACCTCCCGGGTTTATTTCGGCAGCGAAAAGTAAAATGTCGCTCCCTTATCCGGCTCCCCTTCCGCCCAGATCCTCCCCCCGTGGCGATTAATGATACGCTGGGCAATTGCCAGTCCCACACCGGTCCCCTCGAATTCTTCAATGCGATGCAGACGATGGAAAACAGCAAAAAGTTTATCGGAATATTCCGGTTCAAAACCGACACCGTTATCACGGACAAAGACAATAACCTCACTCTCCTGCTCAGAGGACCCGATTTCAACCACTGCCTGATCGCGGGGTTGTGTAAACTTCACGGCGTTGGAGACCAGGTTTATCATAACAATCCGTATCATGGAAATATCACAACTCACTACGGGAAGTTCACCGATATTCCATACGAGGTCCCTGCCGGAAGCGTCCTCTTTCTGTTCCCGTATAACATCATGAACAATATCTCCGAGATTGACCATCTTGAAAGACATTGCCTGACGGCCCATCCGGGAGAAGGAAAGGAGGTCGTCAATGAGCATTCCCATTTTAAGAGATGCACTGGAAATATTGGAAAAGTAGTGATTTGTTTTCTCATCAATATCTGTGCCTACCTTTGTTTTGAGTAATTCCATAAAACCATCGATATGACGCAGAGGCGCCCTGAGGTCATGGGAGACCGAATAGGCAAAGGCCTCCAGTTCCCTGTTCGCCGTTTCCAGTTCCACCGTCCGGTCTCTTACAAGTTCTTCAAGGCGGTCCCGGTACCGGGCAAGCTCCTCTTCCATTTTCTTCTGTTCGGTAATGTCTCTGCAGACGGAGGCAACGGCAATACCCTTCCCGTTCTTGTCAGTGAGAGTCGTATTGAACCATTCGCAGATGATTATACGGCCGTCCTTTGTGATGTTCTCATTTATGCTGTGCCGACCGCCGGTCTGTTCCATCAGGCTTTTAAAGATCCCGTCAACCAGGTCGTGTACCTCCGCCGGCAGAACCAGTTCCTTCGCGTGTTTACCGATCGCTTCTTTCCTGGTGTACCCGAAAATCCGTTCGCATGCGGCATTCCATTCCGCCGCCCGGAATTGGTCATCCCATTCAAGAAATCCCAGGGAAGATTGTTCCACATGCAGGCGCAGGCGCTGTTCCGATTGCCGAAGCTTTTCTTCAACTGCTTTTCGGTCCGTGACGTCAACAAGAGAAGCCAGTATTTTTGAATATGTTTTTTCATAACCGGGACATACGGATACATATGACGTTACATACCGGTGTTTCCCTTTGAGGGATATGAAATCATAATCATCGCTAATTTTAGTAGCTCCCTTCCAGAGATTTTCAAGTATATTTCGGAGATGTTCCTTCGCAGATTGTGTGGGAACAGCAAGGAAGGACAATAACTCCTGCGTATCAACCGCATCGTTTAATTCCAGTGTGGAGCGGTTCACATTAATAATTTTAAGGGCCCCGACACATTTTTGAAGAACTTCAGGATGCCGGTCAAAATAAGTACCGATATCGGTGACACCTTCCGATTTCAGTTGATCAAAAACAGCCTTCACTCCGGAAAAATCTTCTTCCCATAATGAAACCGGCGAATTCTCGAAGACCATGCGGTAGCGCTCTTCGCTCTCCTGCAAATTTCGGAATGAGAGGAGGCTTGTGAGAGCATCCTCAAGCCTCCGGCCAATCTCCTGAAAAAGACGTTCTTCTTCACCGGTCCATATACGGGCGTGAGAGCACTGGTGCATCCCGAACTGCCACGGGCTGCCGATTTTCGGATAGATTGCCATTGACATAAAACACTTAAACCCGAATTGTTCCGATACATCTTCCGGCAGCGGATGGGGAGTTCCCGGTCCAAATTGCACCGCTCCCTCTGCGGCAAGGAGAATGCGCAGTGTTTCCGCAACGTCCCGGTCCATGGGGATTTCGAGATTCAGCTCCAGAACACCTGGATATTCCGGTTTATTCCTCTCCATGGGAGCGCTCCATGTATCCGACTCCGGGTCACAGGGATACATGAGAAACGCTCGATCAGAATCAAATATTGAAAGGATCTCATCAAGAACATCTCTCATCATCTGCTCAAGATCACCTGCCCCCTGGATCGCCCTGTTGATCCTTCCCATGCTTTCCAGGTAGTGAAGATGGTCCAGACGCTCTTTTTCGATTATTTTTTGCTCGGTGACGTCCTGCACCGTCCCCATTGACCGGACAGGTTTACCATTTTCAAAATAGGTTTCACCCTGTTCATGGACATATTTGACCCGCCCGTCAGGAAAAAGAAGCCGATGATCGATGGTGTACGGTTTTTTTGTTTTCAGAGAGTCAGTATATGCAGCATGGACCGCTTCCCGGTCATCGGGATGAACGGTATCCAGAAAAGCTTCATAGGTCGCGCCGAATTTTTCAGGATCAATTTCAAAAATCTTATAGATTTCATCAGTCCAGCTTAATTTATTGTTTATGATATCCATTTCCCAGCTCCCGATACGGGCAATCCTTTGTGCCTCTGTAAGGCGTATTGATGTATTTCTCAATGCCTCATCTTTCCGTTTTCGATCGGTTATGTCCACAAGCACAGCTATGTTTCCCGTTATATGACCCTCCTGGTTATAGAGAGGTGACGCATAGATACTGTAATCAACAGGTTCACCGTTCTTTTTTTGACGCCGGGCCTCAATACCGTCCAGGGTTTGACCGCTTTTGATCCATTCACGGAATTTCCGGAACTCCTCCTTTTTTTCCACAGGTACCGTTGGAAGATAATTCCCCATGGCCTCCCCGGCGCTCCAGCCAAGCATCTTCTCCGCAGCCGGGTTCCATACGGAACGCACCTTCCCTTCCAGGTCAAGACCAATGATGGCCACCGGCGCGGCCTCGATAATGGCACGCAGTAGGTCATTGCTCTTCTGCAATTCCCTCTCGGTCACCTTTCTTTCGGTAATATCCATAAGGTTCCCCACCACCCGCGTCACCTTCCCTTCTTCGTAAACGGGCTGCGCGGTAGTACGGATCCAGAGGTGGTTTCCTTTATATGTGGTGAAAGGAAATTCAAGGTCATAGGATTTTCCCTGTTTATACGCCTTTTGAAAAGCCTTCTCAATGACCGGCCGGTCTTTGGGATCATAACAATTGATGCTCTCCCGCATGTGGTCTATTGAAGGATCTTCGGGTATTTCATGGATACGGTAGAGTTCCCCGGTCCAGAAGAAGGTACCCGATTTGACGTCATATTCCCACCCCCCCACTCTGGCAAGATGCTGGGACGCGCTTAACAGGGACTCACTTTTTTGCAAAGCCTCTTCCGCATGTTTACGTTCGGTAATATCAACAAGGGAGACAATTACCCGGGAAAGGGTCTCCTCAAAACCGGGACACACGGAAAAATAGACCGTTACCGTCCGCAGATCTCCCGCTAATGTCTTAAGAACCGCATCGCTTCTCATTTCAGTTCCCCCGTTCCAGAGGCAGACCAGCTCCTGCCGAAAAGTCCCGAAAGACTCCGGTGTAAAGGTATTGACCAGTCCTTTCAACAGTTCCTCTTTATTCACTGCTACATGCAGTGTAAGGGAGGCATGGTTCACATCGAGGACCTTAACCAGCTCAGCGCATTGCCGGACAAATTCGGGATGCTCAACGAAGTAGCTTTCGATGTTATCAACTCCTTCCTCTCTCAGGCCGTCAAGGAGGGTCTTCACACCGGAAAAATCCTCCTCCCATATTGAGACCGGCGAATTCTCGAAAACCAGCCGGTACCGTTCTTCACTCTCATGCAAATGACGGTATGACAGGAGAGTGGTCAGGGCGTCTTCAAGCCGTCTGCTGATTTCATGAAAAAGTTTCTCCTCCTCTGCCGTCCAGCGCCGGGGATAGGAGCACTGGTGCATTCCAAACAGCCATGGCTTTCCCACCTTCGGATGAAGAGCAATCATAATGTATGATTTAACATCAAACTGTTCAGCAATACCCTCCGGGACCTGATGTTCTGTTCCGGGCCCGAATTTCACAGGTCCGTCAGAAGCCAGTGCTCTTTTATGCGTCTCACCGACAACAGCATCCATGGGAACCTCTTCCCCCAGGACCTTAACACCGGGATACTCAGGCTTGGTCCGCTCCATGGGAACAGTCCATGTTGGAGCACCGGGATCACAGGGATAAACAAGCCACGCCCGGTCACAGTCAAAAGTGGACAGCATTACGTCAAGAACATCCGTCATCATCTTTTCAAGTTCATCGGAACCATGGATTGCCCGGCTGGTACTGCTCATGCTTTCCAGAAAGTGAAGGTAATTCAGCCGTTCCTGCTCGGATCTTATCTGTTCGGTGATATCCTGGTGAGTCCCGATATGCTTTATATCATTGCCGTTTTCATCATATAGGGTGACCCAGTGGTTGTGGATCCAGCGTATTTCACCGTCCGGTCTTACAATCCGAAAGTCATGTTCATTCTCCCTCTTGCCCGCGGCGGATTCCTCCATGGCTTTTTCAACAATATGTAGATCATCGGGGTAGATTACCTTGAAAGCCAACTCCGGCGTAGGCTTTTGAGGTTCTCTTCCCAGAATCCGGAAAAACTCATGGGACCAGAACATTTCCCCGGTTGCCAGGTCATGCCACCAGTTTCCTATATGAGCAATATGCTGGGCTTCCAGCAGAAGTTCCTGATTTTCCCTTAATATTTCCTCATTTTTTACCCGCTGAGTAATGTCTTCTATTGTAAAGACCACACTTTCAATTTCACTGTTCTCATCAAAGAGAGGAGCGCCATTGATGGAAAGATATACGCTCCGTCCGTCGGGCCATTCAATGGCATGACGGATATCAGATACCTGCGTCCTTCCCTCCATAACCAGCCTGAATGGGAGTTTTTCATCGGGATATGGCCCCCCCTTCAGATCCGTGATCTTCCAATCGGGGGCATTATATGTTCTCTGCATTATTTCGCTTTTCGTCAGTCCCAGCAGTTCCTCCGCCTGACGGTTGGCAAAAACGATCTCTCCTTCACGGCTTACCATTGTTATGCTTACCGGGCTTGTCTCGGTAATGCGGTCAAGGAGGGTTCGTTCCGTTTTCAGCGCCTCCTCCGCCTTCTTCCGGTCAGTTATGTCCTGGATCAAACCGTCGTATCCCATATAGTGCCCCTGGCGGTCACAGCGGGGAACAGCCGTATTCCTCACCCAGCGCAGGGATCCGTTACGGTGAATTATCCGGTGTTCCAGGGGCTTTGCCTCTTTTCCCGCAAGGATATGGGCAGCCTGTTCTTCCACATCCGTCCGGTCCTCTTCATGAACCATCCTGTACCAGAGGTCGGGATCAGCCTTATACTCTTCGGGCGTATATCCGGTAACTGCCATGCAGTTTGGACTATGGATTGTGGAGACCGGCCGGCCATCCCTGACCTCTACTGAATAGATATAGTCTGTTACCGAGGAGAGTAATGTCCTGTAACGCTTCTCCTCTTCCTCAAGGGCATCATTCCCTTTTTTCAGGAATATTTTCTGCAGGCGGGTTTCCAGATTGAGGGCAATATAATTACCCAGGTTTTGGATGAAAGGTTTGTACTCTTCAAACAGATCATCCCGGTCCAGGGAAAAAATAAAATATCCGAAACGGTAATCAACTGTTTCAACGGGGAGAATATATGATCCGGGAAGTCTGTCCAGTCCGCACTGTAAATCTTCCGGCAGGGGGGAAATCTCTTTATCACTTTGCCGGGAAAGAGTGCACTCCTTACAGGGACCCGGGTCAATTTTACCCTTTTGCGAAAAATTATTTCCCAGGCACACACGGCAGGCGCTTATACCGGGAAGAGAAAAGAGAAACTGTGCAGTGAACCGGGCAATTTTTTTCTCAGTGGGTAAGTTTAATATTTTGTTCAGTGTCTCAAAAATTTTACCGGGTATATTGTCATCTGCTTTCATAATTACTCATTATTATATGAAACTGCACTACCATGAAATTATCCCTGTACTCGACCGGTATATTTTAGTTTAATTTTTCATTAAATACAAGGATAATAATTGAAAACAACCGGAGATTTATGCGTATTTTCCGGAAGTGGCAAAGGCCCTGCAGTGATTCTTAAGTATACCTGCCATACGGGTTTTTCCAGGTATCTGCAATTTTCAAAAAATCACCGTACCCGTTCTTTTTAATGAAGAGTGTGGCCTCCTGAAAGTGATGCAATTTAACAAATACAATTATTCCTGCATCACATCAACGAGATTAATAAAAAGTCCGGCAATAATTCCTTAACTCTATTCTTTGAAGTCATCTTCATATTTAATTGTTGAAAATAATATATTTTATATTATAATACTCTCAAAAAATAAAAAAAGTCATTAAAATGGTTCCCGATACACATATTATCCTTCTGCCAATCATACTGATGGGAATCTCTTCGGGTATACTCCTCATCGGGACTGTACTCTATATCTATATATACAGATTTGAACGAAGAAAACTCTATTTCAGTATCGCGATTCTCGGGTGCGCGGGGTTTATCTATATCATTACGGAAATCGGGGTTATCTCTTTCAGTATCACAGGCTTTGCTTCTCCGGGTATGCAGACCCACAGAATTGAGGCCATCTCTGCGGCCTTTTATATCTTTGCTCTCCCCTATTTTATGTTTTACTTACTCGATCTTTCACCTGCTCTTCAAAAATCACTCAAGTTAATGTATCGTTCCGGCTTAGTGGTTTTTATAATCATTGCCCTGACAGCCTTTATCAAGCCGGAACTTTTTCTCGGTTTATACAAGACCCCTGAAACAGTCATGACTCCCTGGAACAGAGGGAGAGGGACTCCGGGACCGGTCTACCGTTTAAGAGAAATCTGTATAATGATCGTTGCACTCTACAGCATCGCTATGATGATTATTGATTTTATACAAAATAAACATAAGAAGGAGATTGTTTTTACACTCATCGGTTCCCTTGTAGCTGTTGGTTCGGGAATTACAGATCTTCTGATTGCCAGTCAGGAAATACAGCGGGGACTTTATACATTGAGAATATTCTCATATTTCGGATTTGGAATGGCAATTTTTATCCTTCTGGCAATGCTGGGGATAATGAGACGCTTTATCGACCAGTCCAGAGAAATTGAAAATGCCCGGAAAATCGAATCCCTGGGGATAATGGCAGGGGGGATCGCACACGATTTCAACAATATCCTTACGGGAATTTTAGGAAATGCCTCCCTTTTAAACAGTCATGACGTAATTCCCGGTGAACTGAAAACCTTTATCCATGAAATTGAAAAAGCGTCACAACGGGCAAAAAGCCTCTCCACACAATTACTCACCTTTGCAAAAGGGGGAACGCCAATCAGGAAATTAACTTCAATTGAAACAATCATTACCGAAACGGCGGAGTTTGTTCTTCGGGGATCAAACATCCATGTCAACTTTACCTTTCCGGATAATCTGTGGGATGCCCACATCGATAAAAACCAGATCAGCCAGGTCATTCAGAATATCATACTCAACGCAAAGGAAGCAATGCCGGGAGGAGGGAACATTGACATTGAAGCGGCAAATATACGGTTAACAAATCCCGCGGACAGGGATAAAAGCGGTGATTATATTTCAATCGTTATCCGCGATCATGGCATGGGCATCCCTAAAAAGATATTAATGAAAATCTTTGACCCTTATTTTTCCACAAAGAAAAGCGGCAGCGGCCTGGGCTTATCCATCTGCTGGTCTATTATAAAAGACCATTGCGGTAAACTGCTGGTTGATTCGAAGGTGGGTGTGGGAACAACCTTTACCATACACCTTCCCGCTTCCCGGGAAAAAGAATGCAAAGAGAAGAGTAAAACCGGATATGACACTGATCTTGAAGGTCATGTTCTTTTTATGGATGACGAAGAAAGCATAAGGATACTGGTAAAACATATGCTGGATAAAATGGGCCTCTCAGCGGTAATAACCGATTGTGGAGAATCAGCCGTGACAGCTTTCAAAGAAGCGGAAGACTCAGGGATGCCTTTCGACCTGGTCATACTTGATTTGACCATACCGGGTGGAATGGGAGGGGATGAAGCATTAAAAGAGATCAGGAGAATAAACAATTCGGCAAAGGCAATAATCACCAGCGGTTATACGGATGATGTTTTTTTTCATGACAAAACAACAAGTGAGTTTATTGATATACTGCCAAAGCCGTTCAGCTATGACAGTTTTTATAAGACCGTCCGAAGGTTACTTGAGAGGTAGGTGTGGGTAACTGTGCCCGGTCATTTAAAAAAGGGCCACCAGCCAAAGTGTTTTCCCAATCTCCAGAATATATAAGTAATTAATAATAAAAGCAGAATAAAGTAATAAAGTTTTTTCTGGTATTTCTCATGTGTTTCCTTTGCATCAAAATACTCATCTGCGAGATTGTCTTCATCTTCCATATCATCAAGTTCCCGCGGGTATTTGTTGAAATAATCAATGACCAGTTCTCCTTTATCATTCAGCTTAAACCATGTTTTCAAACAATGAGCAAAGGTATCCTCATTATCAGAACAATCGAAAATCATTATTTTCTCAAAGACGTATTCTTTGCCATCATAGCCCGTTTTTGTTTTCTTAATATTGAGGGTCGTTTGTTTCGGACAATTTTTAATTATGTGAACGACGGGATATTGATAATTATGATAATAGGCCTTAATTTTTATTATGCCGTCATCGTCTCTAACCTGTATTGTATAGAATGTCGGTGCTTCAGTAAGAATCCGGGCATCGCTCAGGTCATTCTTTTTTTGAGTAAACCAGTGGGTGGCAATGCCTGTTTTATCTATCCCATACCATGATTCTTTATCAGTATTACTTATACTCCCCTGTTGGGACGAACAATCAATGACGATTATTTCTGACAATTGATATGAATAGGGGAATATCGACTTTTTTTCCACATCAACATTTACCTTCTTCGGACAGCCGGTAAAGCTGAAAATTTTTTGGTTAGTATAATGTGATGCATTGGGATCTCTGTATTGAGCAATGACCATTAAGATACCGTCACTATCAGATATTTCATACTGAAATTTAACCCAGGACTGTTTTTTTAATGTAATGGTACCGCTTTGATATTCCCGGTTTACCCTGGCAAGGGCAAGTTTTCCTTTTTCATCTACTGTAAACATTGATCCGTATCTTGTAGTTCCGGAACAATCAGTCACGCGAAGGGAGAGTAATGAATATTGTATTAACGATGAATGGAGGCCCCATTTATCGGGCAGTGTTTTGGGAAAAACGAGGCGTGTTGCTTTAGGACACCCCTGAATGTTATGAACAATATAATTTCTCAATATACTGGCTTTGCTCATATAGCGCGCTTCCACCGAGAGAATGCCATCCACATCAAGTATTTCATAGGTGTAGCTTGTTGCATCACTTTTCATTAACCGGGCTTTACTTGGCCGGGGATTTTGGGCGGGAGATTCAGAAATAAGGCAGAGGATTATGCATAAGCTCAGTGAAAATACCGCTAAAGATCTCATCATCTTATCACCTCTCTCACAGGGAGATTATTAATAAAAAAGAAGATTGTATCTATTCGCTTTATATCTTATTTCTGAGGAATTTTGCAGTTTCTTACTAATTGAATTGAGTAATAAAGTCAAATTCTTTTTATTTTATTTAAATTAATAGTTATTTTCGAATATATTTTTTGCAGGTTACTATTTCACTGTCAGGGCACGCTGCAATAAAAAACATCACCCTGTTAGGCTGCCCCAACTCGATCAATCATTTTTTCCCGGAGAATGAAAGATAAACCAAGGCTCAACAGGAAGTTTTTCATGGATATTTACAGGGAACTTTCTTCCGGGGAATGACAACAAATAAGTCAGGCAACGAGGTTTTTTATAAAAGAGATTAAATCATTTATCAAGAAGCCCTCTCCTCCGGGAGAGGGCGCGCCTGAGGCGGAGTTTGATCATAAAATTTTAATCCGTAAGTTTCATTTCTTCCGTAGCGTTGGGATCAAAAGCGGCTCCCTTCACATCACAGGTTGCGATAAGCGTGAATGTCGATTTTTCTGCATCCATCATTTTCCCCAGTCCGCCCAAAGCTTTTCCCACTTTACCGGCAGTTTCGGCAATTTCATCGTTTTTGGATTTTAACAGTTCGTATGTCAGGGTAAAAGGGACATCTTTTTCTTCCCCTGCTTTCATTGAAAAAGGAGTAGAATCTTTCCACTCTCCCAGATCAAATGTTTCCGTCTTTTCATCATCACCGCGACCTGTTTTCCATACTTCCTCAAGTTTGATCTCAAGTTCAAGAATTTCCTGATCACTTTTTGCAGCAAGGTGGATTTTACCGGAAATTGTGTCACTGCTTTTGCTGAAATTCTTATCAACATCCAGCGTTACCTTAACAGTCCCGATTCCCAAAACCTGTTTGATTTTATCAAAAATACCCATAGTGACTCCTTTTTGAATTAAATTTTCTGTTACTACTCAGCTCTATATAAAAATAATCATATTCAATAAAAAACAACTGGCATGTCCCTTCAGAAGCAGTGATTGTTGATATGTATTTTTATCTCTCTTGTTGAGTAGTGACAATTTCTTTAATAAATATATACAAATAAAGCTCGAAAGACAACTGGGATGCCCCGCCGCTCAGGGCGCCGGGGCATGAAACTCTACTTTTTATCCTTAATCTTCGAATACTTCATCAGGTAGATCTTATGCATAAGATGCGCTTCAAACTTACTGATCCCCTTTGCTCCCCCCAGAAATTCAGCTTCAATAAAGGCCTTGCATGCCTTTTCAAGAACCTGGGCCACGATGAAGGCCTCTTCCATGTTCCGTCCCACGCATATGGCGCCATGGTTGGCCATGAGGGCCGCGTAGCGCCCCCTGAGGGCCTTCATCGTCTTCTTTACGATCTTCTTTGTACTGGGAAGGGCGTAATCGGCAACACGGATATCGGGACCGATGATCTGCGCCTGGTCATCAAGGATGGGAGGGACTGTTCTTCTTGCCGCGGCAACCGTTGAAGCGTTCATCTGGTGTGTGTGGATCACCGCATTGATCTCTTTTCGCTCCCTGTAAATCCCCGAATGCAGACCCACTTCCGAGGAGGGTTTGACCTTTCCTTCATAACTCATATCAAGATAGTTCACTATGACAATATCGTCGGGTATCATATCTTCATATCTCAACCCGCTGGGAGTTATGGCCATGAGGGTCTCATTTATCCGGAGACTTGTGTTTCCCCAGGTCCCCTTTACCAGCCCTTCATCAAGGAGCTTTTTCCCCGCCTCACACACGGTTTTCCTGGCGCCGGCAATAGACTTTTCAATTTCTTCGGTTTCCATGTTTATATATACCCTTATAAATTTAATTTAGAACCGCAAAGGCGCAAAGTGCGCGAAGTTTAAGAAAGTTTTAAATGTTGAATTGTCATGTTAAGTTATCTGATCAGAAGTACCATTAATTTAACATTAAAACAACTCTTCCTTTGCGAACTTTGCGTCTTAGCGGTTCAATACTCTTTCTCTTCCCCCCCCTGGGGGTTTGGAGGCTAGACTCCTTCAATATTCCTCAGGACCCTCTCAAATCTCTTCAAAGCTTCATCTATGATTTTATCGTCCTGCAATGCGTTTGTATATATCCTGCTCCCCGCCAGGGTCACAAGTCCCTCTGCCATATACGCCGCGCCCATCTCTTCCATGACCTCCTTTCGTGCCCGGGCCTCCTTGATTGTGCCGGGTATCTTCCAGGGACGTGACCAGGGAACGTCAAGGAGCAGTGTCCCCACGGTTTCAAGATGGCACACGGAACCCTGGTTGAACGCCACAAAGGGGAGATGATATTTTTTGATGATCTTCTGCAGTCCCTTTGTGAGCCTGTCCCCTGCCCTCCCCGCTTTTACCGCGGCATCTCTTTTTTCAATTTCACAGAGGGTATAGTAGCCTGCCGCCGAGCTCAGGGGGTTGGCCGCCATGGTCCCCCCGATAAGGGCCTTCTTTGATCCGCTTTCCAGGCCCGCGGCAAGAAACTTCATGTATTCCCTTTTACCTCCCAGTCCTCCCGCGGATGGATAACCGCCGGCCACCACTTTCCCAAAAACCGTGAGATCGGGGACGACCCCGAAATATCCCTGGGCGCCGCTCATTCCCATCCTGAAAGCAGTGACAACTTCATCAAAGATCAGAAGAGCGCCGTATTTATCGCACAGCTCCCTGACCTGTTTGTTGAAATCCTTATAGAGGGGCCGTGTTCCGCTTTCCGGTCCGATGGGTTCCATGAGGACCGCTGCGGTCCCGCCCCTGAACCTGTTCATTCTGAGCTTTCTCTCAAGGGATTTGATATTGTTGGGATAAAATTCCTGCGTATATTTAAAGCAGTTTTTGGGAACACCGTGGGCTTCCATGTGCCTGGTCCCGGGGATCCTGATGCCGTATGCCAGCTGGTCACTCCACCCGTGATAGGCGCCCCCCATTTTTATAACAAACTTCTTTTTCGTTGCAAGGCGCGCCACCCTGATCGCCGCCATATCCGCTTCGGTCCCGCTCCCCAGCATCCTGAACATCTCCACTCCCGGCATATGCTCCGCGATCTTTTCCGCGAGCTTAAGTTCGTATTCATGGAAGAGGCCTGTAACCGGACCGGTTTCATTCAACAGCTTTATCACCTTGTCCCTGATAATTTTTGGATTGCTCCCCAGGACAGTGGGCCCCCCTGCCTGAAGAAAATCGATATATTTATTTCCGTCCAGGTCGTAAAGATAGCAGTCTTTGGCTTTGGTAAAAACAAGGGGAAAGGGATAATTGAAGGCAAGGTTGTGCTGGACTCCCCCGGGAATAAAGTTTTTTGCCCTGTCTATGACCTTCTTTGATTTTTTACACTTCTCATCAAAATATGCCAGGTAATCCTGCATTTTCTCTTTTTTTATCTTTCTTGCCGGCTGGCTCACAAGCTCTTTCAACTGCTTGAGTACCTGGTCAGTATCGTGATATTCACTGATGGCATAACCGCTGTTTTTTCCCCTGTTTTCTTTCGCATTCATAATTTGCTCCTGTGACTCCCCAAAAAAATAATCTATTCTCAATAAAAATATTATATTGATTGATCCTTTTCCAACCAGTGTCTGATTAATCATAAATTGGATGTGAGACGGGCAAATAATTTATTCCTTTACAGAACTTTTTTTTGTTGACGGTATCTCCTGTTGCAGAAAGGTTTCTATACAATCCTTGTTGATTGTATAATTATTATTGGGTGAAAATACCGGGTGGAAAAGATCTCATGAAGTCATTTTCAATTCCCGCCCTTATGATGGCTTCAGTGTGCATCTATATGGGCATATACTATCTCTGGCTTTTTTTTAAAGGAAAGTCCCGGCCGGTCAATCTCACTTTTGCTCTCACCTGTTTCTCGGCAGCATTTTACGATTTTTCCTCTGCGGGATTATACAACTCGGTTTCTGTAGCCCAGGGGATAATATGGCAGAGACTTCAGTTCTCCGCCCTGACCCTCGTTTCCCTTTCCCTTGCCTGGTTTATATATTTTTTTTCACGTTATCATTCAAAAAAGATATTCATCTTCATATCAATGACATTTTCACTTTTTTTTCTTCTGGTAATATTTCTCCAAAACGATCTGACTCTGTCCGTAAACAATCCGCACATAAAATATATCACCCTCGGAGGTCTTCTGAACATTACCCGTTATGAAGCGGACCCCGGAATTATCTGCATTCTTGAGTACATATTCATGGCCCTCGTGTCCCTTGGTATTATCTTCCTGACAATTCAACACTATCTCTATTACAGGGACGACACCGATAAACAATATGGTCCGATAATTTTTTCTCTTCTTGTATTCTTTTTTGCCGTCATGAATGACCTTTTCGTGGGATCCGGGGTCTACACCTTCATCTCTCTCTTTGAATACGCGTCTTTTATCATAATCTTCTCCATTGCATTTCTTCTCCAGAATGAATTTTTTGAGCTCAACAATGAAGTGGCTGAGCAGAATATTATGCTCAAAGAAAAAATTAATGAAACAACAATGGAACTTCTTTTCAGCAATATCGGTAAAGAGATATACCGGGAAACATTCAATGAACTGACCGGCGATGAGACAAAGGACAATTCCCCGGAGATGAATAAAATTATCAGTTACAACAGCAGTTCATCCATAGAAAAAATCAGCCGGGACATGAGTATTGTTTCAAATATTGATGAACTCCTCAATACGGCAATTAAAAAAGCCGTTGAGATCTGCGGTGCCGAGCAGGGATCATTTTTTCTTGCGGATATGATGAACAGGCCTCAGCTTAAAGCCTTCTACTCAATTACCAATGGCATCTCTGAAGAAATTGATGAACCACTTTTTCAAAAGATTCTCGGGGAAGAGCGGTTCCTGATTGGTGCTACCGGTGATACTCCCCCTAAAAGCGGCATATTCCTTCCGGTAAAACTGGACGATGAGCTCCTGGGGATCGTACACTTAATAAAAAACAGTGAAGAGGGCCCCTTTACCGATCAGGACGCGGAGATCATGTCAGTCTTTTTAGCGCAGTCCGCCATAGCCATTGAGAATGCCTTTTACTACCAGAGGATGAAAAACATCAACCAGGTCAAATCCCGGTCTTCAATATCCGCCACATCCGAAGAAAAGATAAAAAAGGCAATTCAGTATATCAATGAGAATTATATGTATGATATGTCCCGGGACAATCTCGCGGCTTCCATTGACATGCATCCCGATTCTCTGAGCAGGTACTTCAAGATATTTACCGGGAAGAAACTGGGTGAATATATCAACGAATTTCGCGTAAACCACGCAGCAGAGAAACTGAAGGAGACCGATGACAACATTATCGATATTGCTTTTTCCGTGGGATTCGAAAGCCTGACCAGCTTCAACAGGGCCTTTTTAAAATTCAGAGGAACAACGCCAAAAATGTACAGGAAAGGATAGTTATCCAAGAAACCGGTTCCTCGTTATTTAAAGTTGACATAAGACCTGTAAAGGATTAATGGTAATTGAACTCACCTTTATCTTCATTGAAAAAATAGAGTACCCCCGAATCTTCGTGATAGAGCAGGCTGCATATCCGAAACAGAGTTTATTCTTGACAGGTCCCCCCACAGCTGGTAAAAGCTTAATATATGCAATCACCTGTTAAATTATTTTGTAGCATTTCTCTGATAAATTAATTGTGAAAAAACCGGGGGGCCGTCATGCCTGCAAGTATTGACGAGTTAGTCAGGACCAGTTCACTTCTCACAAGCGATAAAGATGAAGAAAGCCTCACTGCCACCCTTGTGGACCAGGCACAGGATGTAAGCAAGTCGGATATCGGAGCTCTTTATGTCTACCCGGAACTCGACACAGGCCCCCTGAAACTTGTTTATAAAAGAGGAAAATACGATATTCCCGGAAAACTGGAAGCAGAGAGTGAACTGGTCCGGTTTCTCGAGGACTGCAGGGAAGCCCTGGTCATCAATGACCGGGAGCAAAAGTTCTTCAAGGGGATCTTTCTCGTAAATAACATGAACAGCGGGATGGCCCTTCCCCTTTCCACTCCAAAGGCGAAAATCGGGATACTGGTCCTCAACTCCCGAAGAGAGGAATTCTACGGCAAGAACAGGCTCGATTTTCTCGATTCATTTACAAAGCTCGCCGGGGGGATGCTCCATAACGCCGAGCTTTTCAAAGAACTCAAGGCCCGTCTTAAGCATATTGAGGCCCTTGAACGCTACCAGGAGAACATCTTCTCTTCAATGACCAATCTTCTCATTACCGCCGACCAGAACGGTGCCATCCACTATTTTAACAGGGTCGCCGCTGAAAGACTGGGACTTTCAGAAAACAGCGCCAGCCTCAGTATTGACAGCCTCTTTAAAAAGAACATGAGCCGAAAGATCATCAACCAGATCAACCTCTCCGGCGAAGACGGGAAGGAACGGCTGGGGATTGAAGGCATCTATAAAAACGGGGAAGATGAGATGGATTTTTCTCTTAACATAAGCCCCCTTCGCGGAAAAAGGGGAGCACACGAAGGGATAACCCTTCTGTTCACCGACCAGTCCCGGGAACGGGAGCTGAGAGACCAGGTGGAGTCGGTTGTTGAGGAACGCCGCCAGATCAAGGACATGTTCTCCCGGTATCTCTCCAGGGATGTTATGCAGAATATTATGGAGAGCCCTGACCTTGTGCGCCTTGGTGGGGATAAAAAGATCGCCACAATATTCTTCGCGGATATACGGGGGTATACCTCCTTCTCCGAGGGGAAAGAACCGGAATACATCATCGAAGTCCTTAACGAGTATTTCAGCCAGGCCGTGGAAATCGTTATCAAACACAATGGGTATATCGACAAGTTTATCGGCGACTGTATTATGGCGGCCTGGGGTGTTCCCATGTATACCGCCGAAAAAGACGCGGTGGCCGCTGTAAGCTGCGCGGTTGAGATACAGGAACTTGTGGGGGCAAAGGACAGAAACTTCTTCAGGGGAAAGGCCTCAAAACTGAAAGTGGGGATCGGGATGCATACCGGGCCCCTGGTAGCCGGAAACCTGGGGGGCACCGCCAGGATGGATTATTCCGTGATCGGGGACACGGTGAATATTGCCGCCCGGCTTGAGGGTGTGGCAGAAGCCGGAGATGTAATCATCACGCAAAATACCCGTGACCTTATCGGTGACAGGTTCGTACTGAAAGAACTCAAACCGGTCAAGGTTAAAGGAAAAGAAAAACCGATACATATATTCAATGTTAAAAAACAGGTAAGTTAGAAGAGGGAGGATAATTATGGAACTGCTTCTCAATTTTTTCGATACACAGGACACGCGGGTTCTCTTATTAGCAGGCCTGGGGATCATTGCCGTCATGGCGGTAATCGCGGCACTGGTAAAAAACATGATTTCCCGAAAACGTTTTTATCAAATCCTGTCAGAAGTCATAGAAGGACGGGACGCGGAAACACTCCTTCCGGAACCAAAAATCCTCTTAAAAAGATCTAAAATAATAGAACAGTTCGCCCGGGAAAAGAACCCGGAAATAATATCCGCAACCGGTATCGACAGGCTCTGGCTGGACCGTCTCCGTGAAAAGAGATCTGAATCCGACCTTCACCGTGTTCTGGAATTTCTCCCGGAAAAGGGCCTCTTCACCGCCCTGCTTGCCGCCATTGAAAATCCCGCCCTGGAAAAAACGGTCTTTAACAGGATCGGAGGCGAACCCGGTTTTATGAGAAAAATGGCCCTGTCGGGTTCCGGAGAATCTTTTGACGGGGCCAAAGCCATGAAGATTTTTTCATCCCGCATGGACGAAATAAGGGAGATATCGGGAGATCCCGAATGGACGGCACGATACTTCGCGGTAAAACTTATGATTCATGACGATGACCCCAGGTCCCTCAGGGCCCTTGAAGAAGGATTTCAGGACCCCCACCCCCTGGTGAGAAAAACCATATGCGAGGAGTTTAAGCACATTGAGGATAAAAAGCTTTATAAGGACCTCCGGAATTTACTTCTTCACGATCCCAGCTTTGAAGTCCGCCAGGCAGCTTATAAGAGGATCTGTGAAGAATTCAAAGAGGAACACGTCATTAAATATGAACAACTTGAAGGTGACGAGGCCCTTCACGTTCTCGATTTTCTGGAACCGGACTCCGATGAAGATATCAATACCGCCATACAGCTTCTGAATGGCAGCAACCTTGAATTGAGGCTTCCCGCCGCCCTTTTTCTTCAGTCCAACGGTGTCCTCGCTGAAAAACTGGACCAGGTCAGCTTTCAGGACAGGGAGAACCTTCAGAGGACCTCGAAGCTCCTTATGAATGCCGCGGAAGTCCAGGTTTGCGGCTTCCTGAAGGCCCGGGACCTCAGTCCCGGCGCGCAGTATATTTCACTGAAAATACTGAAAAATGCGGGAAAGAGAAATCTTATCGCGCCAATTGCGTCGGCGGCCTTTTCCGCCGCGGGAGACAACGCCCGGGAGGTTTGGGAGAGCGCCGTAGACGCCATCTGCCTGCGGGGGACAGAAGAAGCTTTTTCACTTCTTATGAGAGAATTGAGCGCCGTCCGCTCCAGCAGTGAAAAATCGGAATATATACTGAAGAACCTTCCCGGAGAGTACGGTTTTATTACCCTGCCTCTCCTTCTGGAAATTCTCAAGGATGACAAATTCAACAGCCGGGAGGCGCTGAGAGAGGCATTTACCCGGCCGCAGCCGGAACTGGTCCTTCCGGATATTTTTACCATTATTAAATCGGGTAGAAAGGTTTTTTCCCACAAGGTCAGGATCAGCGCGCTCCAGGTCCTGGCCTGGTACAAACTTCCCTACTGCCTGCAGCCTGTTCTTGAACAGCTTCCCATACTGCCCCTGGACGAAGCAAAGGAGTTCGCGAAGGTCCTGGCGGAATACGGAGGTGAGAACTTTGACAACAGGATAAGCCATCTCCTGAAACAGCCCGACGGAAGGACACGGGCCGCTATTATCGCGAGCCTCCCGGGTGCTGATAAAAAGGTGTTTCTCAAGGAGATCCGGGACGCACTGAAAGACGCGGAACCAGATGTCCGGATTTCCGCTCTCATGGCCCTGGCGGATTTTGATGACATGAAATCCGTAAACCAGGCATTTAACATGATGAGAGACCCTGTTGAACGGGTGAGAATTGCCGCCGCAAAAACATTCGGCACATTCGGGACCCCGGCAAATATAAAGAGGTTTCGGGAACTGCTCTCCGATGAAAACGAGGTGGAAAGCGTAAAGCTGGCCGCCCTGAAAGGACTCTCAACCTCCCTTCACCCGGAAGCGGTTGATGTCCTGGTAAAATTCATGGATGAGGACACGGAGTTTTCAGATGCCGCTGCAAACGCCCTCTCATCTCTCACCCATAAAAAGGCGGTAATGCGCCTGGTTGAAAATATGAAAGACGCTGAGCCCACTCTCCGCGAGAAGATCAGCAGGGTCTTTAAAAAGATGGGCGGGGAATCGGAAAAAGCCATCAGGGAACTCCTCGAGGAGGATATTCCCTCCTTACACGATTATCTTACGGGAATACTCGACTCCACCGGTTATACGGAATCCATTATCCGGAAGCTCTCCCACCGTGATCCGGCGATCCGGAGAGACGCAGCTGATTTTCTCTCACAGGTGGGAAGCAAAGCCGCCTTCAGGGGTATCGTCCTTGCCGCCCGGGACCCCGACGACGAAGTCAGGGTGAAGGTCACCAGGGCGCTGGAGATCCTGGCCGGGAAAGCGGGGAAGGAGATCCTGGAGGACCTTAAAAACGATCCCGAGCGCCGGGTCCGTAAGTTCACCCTCTGGGCCATGGAGAGGATCAGGTCAAAGGAACTGGTTGATTAAAAAAGAGAGCCTGTTCCACTACTATTTGTACATCCACAGGGGTGGAAAAAAATACGCGTTTTCACCGGGATCACCCGTTCAATCTGTTTATCATGAGAACTACAGGCACCATGAAAGTTATTTCCTTTTTTCTCATGCTCCTTGCAGGAACAGAGGTCTTGGGTGAAGATGTTCAGGTGAGTATTGACCCCGGGGGAAAGATCCCGTATATATCCCGGGAACTTGAAAAACGGCTCAACCTGTTCCCCGAATACAGGGACTTCAGGGAAGCCCGGGTATTCAGGACGGACAAAAACACTTATTCCCTTGAGGTCCTCTATTACAGGAATACCGCTGTTACCCGGAAGAAAATAGTTCTGGACGAAGCCGGGTTCCATGAATTCAGGCGGAAGGTCCTCAGGAAAATATCCGAAACCGGGAACATACCCGCCCCTGACCAGGAGGGAAGATACGCCTTCCTGGCATTCACCACGGCATTTTCACTGGCCCTCTACGGACCTCTCACAGTGAACATACTTGATATTGACAGCCGGAAAAATGTCATAGGCCTTGAATGCATTATGGGGAGCGCCGGATTTTTTCTCCCCTTTTGGATGACATATAACAGCCGGGTCAGTGAATCATCCGCTTATTCCTATCTCTACGGGTCCCTGGAAGGTTCCTTCCAGGGATTCGCCTTAAACCTGCTTATAAACGGCAACAACTCCGTGTCCCCGCGGCAGGTTTCCTCATACGTACTGGGGCTTGCCCTGGCCGAAGGTACGGCGGGATATTATCTTGCCCGGGAACTGAATATGACAACCGGCCAGGCGGACCTGAGCGCGTCATCCTCCCTCTGGTTCACCGTCTGGACCTTTGAGACACTCTTTATAACTACGGATATGGAGAATACGCGGCTCAGCGGCGCGTCACTTCTCACGGGGTCCGCGGCCGGTACACTCCTGGGATATTATGCCTCAACCCATGAAAACTATTCCCGGGGCGATGTTGTGGTAGAAAACGCCGCAATATTGCTGGGTGCATTCATGCCGCTGGGTTTCGTGGACATGACAGGGACCCGCAGGGAAAATATCTTCACAGGCGCCTCTCTGACCGGATCACTGGCAGGGGCCGCCGCGGGATATTACCTGGTTGCGGGAAAGGAATTCTCCCAGGGAGAAGGGGGCCTGATATTACTGGGGGAAATTGCCGGCGGGCTTCTCGGGGCCGGTATTGCCTATTACATTTTACCGGACAACCGCCCCTTTATCCTGGTTTCCGCTTCCGCCGGGGCCCTGGGAGGTTTCTCGGGAATCTATTATATCTTTCGCCATAACGCGGCCGGCCGGCACCTTGCCGAAAACCTGGTGATACAATTCAACCCCCTGGGTCTGGTGCGGATATTCTCCCCGAACCCCGGGGCCATTAATCCTGAGGCTCCCGGAAATATACTGAGGGAAACGATCCCCCTGGTGACACTGGGATACCGGTTCTGAAGTTTAATGCCGGCGATAAAATGCCCGGGAGACCCGTCTAAATATTCAACCGGCAGTCCCCGATTATCTCCCGGGCTTTCTCCCTGAGGGTCAGAGCAAATTCATCACCGGAAGCCAGTTTTTCTTCAAGAACATCCAGAATATCATAGTAGAGCTCCCAGCCCCTTCGTTCCCTCTCATATAATCGGGGGATATTCATTTTCCCCGACTGAAGATTCCTTAAAAGCTCCCCGAGCCTCTCCGAACCGAGTTTCAGAAAACCGGCCGCGTTTTTCCTGCTCTTTTCATTCCCAAAAAGTGAGGCGGTTTTCAGCATAAGCCTGAGAACCACAACGGTCCAGGGTATCCTCGAGATAAAACACCCGGTAAAGGGATCAACCGTGTCCTTGATCTCATCAACACTCCAGGGAAGCGCTGCTGCATAAAATGAAAAGAGAACAATCCTTTCATAGTCACCGATCATCTTTCCCGTCTCTGCCGCCTTTATGGACTCGGAGGCAAACGCCTCCTTGTCATGGCGCATGATCAGACCGTCACGGTGAAAATACCGGAGATATCCCTCCTTTTCCTCACGGGAAAGCACCGACAGGATATAGGCCTGGTCCTCGGCGCGGCCGATAAAGGAGGGGGTGAAGGGCCTGTATTTTCTCAGGCTCTCCGTGAGGATACCGGTTGTCCCTCCGGTTACATGGATCCGCTGGATACAGCTCTCCCTGCCGTCAATGCCGGTCTCCTCCCCGTACCGGGTCTGCATCTCGGCCTCTGTTGAGAGGGCCTGGGGCAGCCTGCTGTGAAAAACAAGGGTGTCCTTCTTCTCGTCTGTTTCCGGGAAAGTGACGTCGGATGAATAGAGCGATTTGTCCATATCCTTTTGATTCACCAGGGCCCCGGCTACAAGTCCCAGGTGCACCGGTCTGCCCATGCTGTCTTTTCCCGAGGCGCCCCAGAGTTGCGATGTGAAGTGACCAAAGGCGGTCTTTCCGGTTTTTGCAAGGAGCTCTTCCTGGGGGAAGACCTGGTCGAGGTCAATTTTAAAACTTCCCTTTGTTTCCGGTGAGACAAAGAGCTTCCAGAGGGGAGTTACGGCCTTGAGAAAAGTGTAATGCCGTCCGTACATACCGTCAACACCGAAAATTTCACGAAGGACACGGGCATCATGACCCGGAAGATATTTCTCCGCCGCAGGAAGCAGGACGGCTTCTACCAGGTCCCGGGTGTCTTTCTCGGTGAAGATGTAAAGGTTAAGCCTTTTTATCCCGCTCTTTTTCCCGAACTCATATTCCATATATTCCCGGGAGATTTCATGAAGCCCGTTGTGGGTTACCGAAACCGAGAGGAGAAAATCAACCTTTGCGTCCCTCTCTTTCATGCCCTGTTTTTCCTCGCAGGCAAGGGCCCGGTCAAAATTTTCAAGACCGTAGAGAAGCTCATTCTGTTCCGGAACAACGCCGATCTGGACCGGGTGATCATACCAGTAGAGCTGTTCCTCCCCGGAGATTTTTTCCAGTTTATCTTTTATCCCGGGATGGATATCAAGCCCGTCAATCTCTGCGGAAGAGGAGGGCAGTGTCAGGAGCGCGTTTGATGTAAAGAGGATTTCTCTTCCCGGTTTTTTAATGCAGTCCCTGTTCGGCTCCGTTATCTCTACCCTTCTTTTCTTTCGGAGGGCGGATATCTCCTCCTCCCTCTTCCCGGGATCGAAGGCCCCCTCGGGGAAAAAGAGCCCCCTGATTTTCCCGATGGGATTCTCCCTGTCACTTTTTCCTGACTCTGTGATCATCCACCTGTGAAGGTCATCGAAGGTCTCCCGGAAATCGCTGTTGCCGCTATACGATCTCTCCAGTTCATCAGCCGTAACATCCATCCCGCTCTCAAGGAATGCGATAGTGCTTTCCCACTCCGGATCAGCGGAAAGCTTTTCAATATATTCCGCTGCATGGCCGAAGAGAGGGTGTTTCTCACCGGCATACTTAATCAGAAAAGCGGCATTCAGCTTTTCCGGCGCAGCATCCCGGCCCTCTTCCTTGTTATGAAACGGGGCTTCAATATCAATTTCGGCAAAATTTCCTCCGCCCCGATCAATGAGAATTTCTCTGAGAATATCCTGGAACCTGTGAAGTAGAGACAAAACATCCTCCGGTTGGACACCACGTGACCAGAAAACAGGGTAATTCTTCTTAATACATTACCGGAACACCTCGTCCCGAAATTTCAATCATGCCCTGTGAGGTTTATTGGTAAAAAAAGGGTGAATATATCAACTCCTGACGGTAATTCCCGCCAGTAGTGAAGTTTCGATAACCATGTTCTGAACACCGAAGTGGTTGCTCACGTTCGCGAGCTGGAGCAGCTTCTCGTCGGGAATACGGGCAAGCTCCAGGTAATCATCGGTAGTCAGGTTCCTTTCCTGTAATACACTGTAGGCTTTGTTGTAGATCCTCTGGAACCGGTCCCTCTCATCCGCGCTCAAATCCCTGTTCCTTTTCAGCTCAAGAACGGCGCAGGCGATGACCCTGATAATTATCTTGGTGATGAGGAAATCCGCCGGCATGTTCTCCAGGAGCTCTATGGGTGTTTTTAAGAGAATATACGCGAGCCTGTGGTGGTTGAACTTGTATTCTTCAATCATCCGGTTGATACTCTTGAGCTTCTCCATATCTCCGGAATTGAGGATATCCACAACGTGGTTGGCGTTCTCTTCGGAGAGGAGTATCTTTGCCTGGAGGTCAAAATTGTTGCTTATGCTCACAAGGTAATCGGTCACCTTGCTGTAATCGATATCAGCCAGCTCCAGGAGCTCATCGTTGCCGAAATTTACGTAATAGAGACGGTCGCAGGCCACATCCAGGATCTTCTGGCATTTGCTCACCAGCTCAACGTCCCTGCTCAGGTTGATAACATTAACGCAGCAGGCGATGACCCTTACAACCACCTTGGGATGAAGAACACTCACATTGACATTCAGGAACTTTTGCAGGGGTGAGAGCCTGATAATCTCCGCGAGCTTCAGGCTGCTGAACTTATACTCCGCGATGAGCCTGTTTATTTTGCTTATATCTTCATCGGCGCCGGAGTTTATCAGTTCAACAACAGAGCGGACCTTCTCGTCCGGAAGGATCTCTTTTTCTACGGCCGGTTCCGCACCGGTAAGGGTTTTATCTGTCATCTTGTTACCTGTTTATGAATGGTTTTATATTATAAAACACTATGTAGATATTATCTGTATTATGTCAATGAATATCAATGTTTTCCCTTAAAATTATATTTTTACCGCAAAGGAATGTTTACTTTCGGATTACGAATTTAAGAAAAAGAGGTTTAACACTTCCCCGGCGCATAATTCTTGACAAAACAGAAGAAAAAGATTAGATTAGATCCTCATTAAACATTCAGCGGAGGAAACAGATGACATCACGAGACGAGAAAAAAAAGAAGGTTATTGAAGCACTCAACACGGCACGTGCAATGGAACTTCAGGCAATTACCCAGTATATGAACCAGCACTACGGCATTGATGCCATGGACTACGGAGAACTTGCGGGCAAGATGAAGCTCATTGCCGTTGACGAGATGAGACACGCGGAGATGTTCGCCGAGAGGGTCAAGGAGCTTGGAGGAGAACCGGTCACGGAACCTGCCGGAGATGTGAAGAAGGCGCAGAAAATTGAGGAGATCTACCCCTACGATGTTGCGCAGGAAGACCATGCCATAGAGGCCTACAACGGGTTCTTAAAGGTCTGCATGGAGAACGGCGACAGTATAAGCGCTAAACTGTTTGAGGCCATTATCAATGAAGAGCAGGTACATCTTAACTACTTTGAGAATATCGGCGACCATATCAAAGAGCTCGGCGCGTCCTATCTTGCCCGGCTCGCGGGGACTTCATCGGCAACAGGCCTGGGGACAAAGGGGTTTGCCGCGCAGGGAGAATAGTCATTTTACCTGTTATGATGGAATATCATAAGTGAAAAAATTGAAATTGATTTATGTTATACCGGTACTTTTACTCTTTTCCGGATGCAGTGTAAACCACCGTTATATTAAACCTGAAAAATTCAGGTGGTATTACAAAACGAGGAAGGTCCGCACACTGCTCGTAGACACAAGAAACCGGAAACGTTACAGAGGGGGACATATTGAAGGAGCGGTGAACATCCCCTTCCCGGAACCTGGATTCAAGAAGAAAATAAAGGAAGCGGTTGCCCCAAAGACAGGAGATATATGGGTCCTCTTTGTCTATGCAGAGGACGAGAAAAGTACTCTTGTGTTGAAGAAGAATCTTGAAGAACTCTACAGCCGGCATTTCCCTTTCAGCGGCCCGGGTTCGGTTTTCTACCTTCAGGGAGGATTTATCTCCCTGCCCGCTGAAAAGGGAGTTCGCCACGGGAAATAAGCAGGTGACTCTCCCCTTAGCTCCGGGATCACTTAATCTTTCTGTGGGTGTATTTTCGTGTCCCCGCCGCGAATTCAGAGACCGTATGCCCCTCTCCCGAGAGCCTGTACTTGTAGATGAGAAGTCCGGGAAGGCCCACCGGTCCCCGGGCATGGATCTTGTTGGTGCTGATGCCCACCTCGGCCCCCAGGCCGAACCTGTAACCGTCGCTGAACCGGGTTGAACAGTTCCAGAACACGCAGCCCGAATCAACAAGGTCCATGAACTTCCTTGCGTTCCCGCTGTCCGGGGTAACAATTGTATCCGTATGCCCCGAACCGTACCTGTTGATATGCTCAATGGCCTCGTCAATGCTCTCCACCACTTTAATGGACAGCTTATAGTCCAGGTACTCGGTCTTCCAGTCCTCTTCCGAAGCGGGTCCCATATCAATGATCTTCACACTCTTTTCACATCCCACGAGTTCAATACCGGCCTCATCCATCTTTTCCTTTAAAACCGGAAGGACCTTATCAGCCATGTTCCCGTGAACCAGGAGGGTCTCCAGTGTATTACAGGCCGCAATATACTGGGTCTTGGAGTCCAGTGCCACCTTAAGGGCCATGGGGATATCCGCTCCCTCATCAATATAGCAGTGGCAGATCCCGTCGGCGTGGCCCAGAACCGGGATATTGGAATTCTCCATAATATATTTCACAAATTCATTGGAGCCCCGGGGAATGATGAGGTCGATGAGTTCATCCATTCCCAGCATTTCGTTCACATCGGAACGGGTCTCCAGAAGCTGCAACCAGCCGCCGGGGATCCCCGCGCTTTCCGCGGCATCGGCAATGATACGGGCAAGGACCCTGTTGGTCTCCGCCGCCTCGCTCCCTCCCTTGAGCATCACACTGTTACCGCTTTTCAGGCAGAGGGTGGATATCTGCACCAGTGCATCGGGCCGTGATTCAAAGATCACCCCGATAACCCCGATAGGACAGCTGACCTTGTTGAGCTCCAGACCCGGTGAAAGCTCGGTGGCTTCAATAATTTCACCCACCGGGTCGGGTATTTTAATGAGGCTTTCGATGCCCTCAATAACATCCTTTATTTTCTCCTCATCAAACTTCAACCTCTTCAGAAGGGGGAGCGGGAGGTTCTCCTTTTCGCTTCTCTCAATGTCCCGCCTGTTGGCGCTTATGATCTCCTCTTTGTTTCCGGCAATGTCCTCCGCCATGGCTTTCAGTGCCCTGTTCTTCTCTTCACCGCTTACAGCGGCCAGTTTTATGGATGCGGATTTTGCCTTTGACGCGGATTCTTTTATCTTCATTTTTTTACCCTGTAACTTCTTCTAACTTGCAACTTGTAACCTGTAACTTCTAACTAACCAATCACCCTGTCAAGAGATATTAACATGTCAATCAATTTCAGCTATTATGTTCGTGCCTGATATTCGGATACTGCTGATTTTTGTAACCGGCAGTTCGTTCATGGACTCCGCCATCAGCCTGTTGAGGCTGATATTGATATCATCCCCCTCCAGGTGAACGTTCCGCCTTATCTCATCGCTGCTCCTTCCCAGGAACCTTTTCAGTAAACCATTTATGATCCTCTTTCTCATGAAACCTCCGGTCAATGAGAGTTTCAGGGACTCCCCGGAAAATTCCTCAAACCTGAACCGTATCCCGAAGGGGAGGTATTTCACGGAAAGAGAAAATTCGCTTTTATTTATCAACTCAAGTTTTTTTACGCTCTCTATTTTTTTACGGATATATTCCGATACCCTGCTTACCGGTATGCTCAATTCAATTTTTTCACTCATATCTTCACCTGTTTTTCCGAATATTTTCCTTGCCGCCCTTCCCGTGGCGGCGGTTGACAGGGCATCGATTATTCCCCCGGCCAGACCTCCGGCAACAGGTACCGCCCGGGCCAGGCTCACACTGCCGCTTCCCGTAAGCCTTTTTATGACCGTGAGCCCCGCCCTTTTCGCTATCTCGTTCATGAGTCCCGCGGAAATTCCCTTGAGGGTCTTTGACGCTACCCTGTTTGCCAGGTCCACGCCGGAACTTTTCAGAACATTCTTAAAACTCTCCCCTGCCATGGCAAGGAGAATCATGGACCTTACATGGCTGCTCTCAAGGGAGTGCCCGTAGATAAGGGCAATTGCCGCCGCAAGCCTGGCCTCTCCCGCGAGAGAGGAGAAGAGAGACGCCGGCAGGGAGAGAGGAAGGGTCATCCCGCTCCCCAGACCGGTGATGAAGCCGCTTCCGAAACTTCTGGCAACCTCCCTTTTTATCAGGACATTGACCCTCCGGTCAGGAGACCCGGTACCCGGATCATCCAGGTACTCATCAGCCAGTTCCCGGGCGCCCTTAAAGGGGCCTGATCCCTCCATTGCGTATTTTAATACCGCATCCAGGAGATTTTTTATATTTTTCCAATCGTCACTCTTCATTAATTCTACTTGCCATATTGCCAGTTAAGGATCTACTGTCTCTATATTTTTATTCCTCACTATGAGGATGTCAATTTAATAAACAAATTTATTTTTTTACACATAAGATATTTTAAACCGTAAAGGCGCTAAGTTCACAAAGGAAGCCCCCCTAACCCCCGGAGGGGGCATAAGAGTTTTTGGTTATGATCTTACGCCCCCTCTGGGGTTGTCTGTTGATTAATTGACAGATAAGGGGAATTATGATGATTTGGTGTATCATTACTAATAAATTATAAGGT
>JBNKTL010000026.1:0-69812 GCA_050298055.1 Spirochaetota bacterium | reverse complement strand
TCATAAGTGTTTATTATATATACGAATAAGAGGTGGAAAATTTAAAAAAAAAATCGGGTCAGAGCCTTTTTTTAAATTTAATTAAATTTGGGGTCAGAGCCTCGGATCACAGTGAGGATGATTTTAAAAACTGCAATTTAGCATATGATGAGAACGATATGAGGACACTACATACCAGGGAGAAACAATTATCTCAAAAAAGTAAAATAATTTAACTGTAAATTTTGAAGTCAGAATTGAACGGTAGCTACCCAGTAACCTTCCTGGTCAACACAGCTTATCAGTACTTTACCCGAATTGTCGCACCATTTCTTTATATCGTCCGGAAATGTTTCACAATCGGCCTGTACTTCCAGGGCGGTTCCCGGTTCAATTGAGTTGGCTTTTATGGCAACTTTTAAAACTGGCTGGGGACATTTTAATCCTTTACAGTCAAGAATTTCAGCCATGTTTATCCCTCCTCTATCTATCTTTTACAGAATAGTTTTTATAACATCTGCCTGTTTTTTCAATCATTATTTGTAAAAATATGTATTTTAATATTAAAAATATGGTTAATAATAATGTATTTACTGAAAGCATATCGTCAATATTTCCCAACCACCTTGGGTGGCGGAGAAATATCAGTTTTGTTTTCAGTGTTATGATTATTCTTATGACAAGGCAGGTAGTTGCTGTTATTTATTAATAATTCTTCAAAACATTAATTATCTTATTTTGGTGATCCCTTATTTTCACCTCCAGGGGCTTTTTCCCGGGCAGACTGTGGGTCGCGCAGCCGAGACAGGGGTCGTATGCCCTGAATGCCATCTCTATCATGTTCAGGAGGCCGTCGTTTACAACGCCCTTCTTTATCAGCTTTTTGGCCGCTTTTTCCACTGACATGCACATTGCGGCCGAGTTTCCCAGGGAAGCGACAATCATATTGCACCCGGTTATCATACCCCTCTCATCGGTTTTGTAGTGATGGATAAGTGTTCCCCGCGGTGCCTCGACGATCCCAACGCCCTCGGAAGGAGTATTCAGCTCCATGTTTCTGATATGCGGGGAGCAGAGTTCCGGGATCTTTGCCAGTTCGGCTATCCTCTCTGCCGCGTACAAAATCTCTATAAGCCTTGCCCAGTGTATGGCCAGTGTATTGTGCACGGGTTTGCCCCCAAGGGTGTCATACATCCTCGAATACTCTTCATCCGCAAGAGGGGTCGCCATTCCGTCGGAGACGTTAAGCCGTGCAAGGGGCGCGACCCTGTAGATCCCGCTCTCAAAACCCTCTTCAAAGCCTTTCCATCCCACGTCCCTGAGGTAGGGATACTTAATATATGACCAGCTCTCCACATGTTCCGCGATAACATCCGTATACTGTTCCGGTTTGAACCTGATCTCCTCGCCGCCCGCGGGATTTATGACCGAGATATCTCCGTCATAGAAATTGACTCTCCTGTTCTCATCCACCATTCCCATATAGTAGCTCTCATGGTAGTAGATGTCCGATTTTAGCAGGTCGAAATACGTCTTGTTCTCAAGCACAATGTTCGTAAATGTATCCAGGGTGAACCGGGCAAAATCCACGGCTTCTTCCGCAAACTCCTTGATCTTTTCCCTGGTCTCCTCTGAGACCCTCTTGGCCACACCGCCGGGAAGTCCCAGTACGGGGTGTATGGTCTTTCCCGCGATCTCGGATATGAACCAGCGGGCTTTCTTTCGTATCTCGATAACTTTTTTGCCCGTATCAACACCCACCCTGTCAATTACACCGAGGATGTTCCTGGATGACTTTGGGGCACTGGGACCCACGATAAAATCGGGGCCGGCAAGTATGTAGAAGTGAAGAACATGGTCTTCAAACATGTGAAGGGAATAGTACATTTCCCTTATGGCCTTTGCCGCCTTTGTGGGTTCAACCTGAAAGAGTGAATCCAGTGTCTTTGTGGAAGCCATATGGTGCGCCCCGGGACAGACCCCGCAGATTCTCGAGGTTATCTGCGGCATTTCCTCCGCGGGTCGTCCTTCCGCGAATTTCTCAAATCCCCGGAGCTCCGGTATGGAGAGAAAGGCCCTCTGAACGTTGCCTTCGTCATTAAGAAATATATCAATTTTTCCGTGGCCCTCGAGCCGTGTTATGGGATTTATGGTAATTTTTTTGCCCATCTAGTTCTCTCCCTTCCTTTTTCTTCCCAGGAGGGATGATGCCGTTGAATACCTGTAGAATGTGCCCGCAGGGTCAACGATGCCATCGGTTACCCTGTCAACTTCATCCCCGGTTTCACCTTCAACCACACCCCCCAGCGCGCTTATCATCTTTGCCCCCTGGTCTGTCCCATCTACCGGGCCGAAGCACCCTGTACAGGGCATGTTCCCGTTTATACAGGGGTGACCGCAGCCGTCCCGGGTTGCCGGGCCCATACAGATCACCTTCTGTGCGAGAAAACATATATCGGGATCTGCCTGTACCTGGTGGATACGTTTTATCTCATTAAGGGAGAGGTCTTCAGGTTTGGATTCATTCCGTACGCAAGTGGCGCAGAGGTTTTTATCAGGTGCAAGGACCGACCCCTTTTCCGGCAGATCTCCCTGAATGATTGCCGTGACGGCATTGATAATCAGGTCCCTTGATGGGGGGCAGCCGGGCAGGTAGTAATCAACATCAATAACATCATCCAGCCTGTAGAGGGTATCGAAAATTTTGGGAAGGGTGAGTTTGTGCCCTTCCACCGATGATTCTTCCTTTGGAAGTATCTTCTCACTGTTTACGACCGTGGGGGCGCTGATATAGCTCGCATCGAACATCCCCTCCCTGCTTTTCAGGTTTATCAATGACGGTACCCCTCCCAGCCACGCGCAGCTTCCGTAAGCAACAATATATTGGGATTTCTCTCTGAGTAATTTTACCACCTCTTCCTGTTCGCTGTTCTGTATTCCTCCGTTTATCAGTGAAGCGGTTATGGACCCGCCGGGAAGTTTCCTCACGTCATTATACTTGAAGTCCATGGCACAGGGCCAGAGAACGAACTCTACCCGGGAGGCGATATCCAGGATCTTCTCTTCTATATCCACGATACTTTCATCGCATCCGCCGCAGGATGAATTCCATGCAATAGCTATCTTCGGTTTAGTCATTAAACTTCCTCCCCGGGAACGTTTCCGGTGAGCCTGAGGGGTCCCAGTTTCTCCACTCTCTCTGACATCATGTTGGAGAGTTCCTGAAATTTCTCCGATTCTCCGGCTGATACCCAGTCAAGGAGAAACCTCTCCCTCTCGACTCCGAACTGTCCAAGCATTTTTTCCAGGAGTCTCATCCTTCTGAGGGCCTTCATGTTCCCGTTACGGTAGTGACAGTCTCCCGGGTGGCATCCCAGGACCATGACTCCGTCAGCCCCTTCCCTGAAGGCCTTGAGGACAAACTGGGGGTCCACCCGTCCGCTGCACATGACCCGTATGAGCTTCACATTGGGGGAATAGACGAGCTTCTGTCCCCCCGCCTTGTCGGCGCCCGCGTAGGCGCACCAGTTACAGACAAAGGCAATGATTTTCGGTTTAAAGTCACTCATTGAGTATTCCTTCAATTTCGGCATTTATCTGTTCATCGGTAAAGTCCCTGGCCCCGATAGCGGCGCCGGGGCACGCGGCGGCGCATGTTCCGCATCCCCTGCAAATGGCCTCGTTTACCCTGCTGATGTTTTTCCCGCTGTCATAGTTTATGGCCCTGTAGGGGCAGACGGATATGCAGAGTTTGCATCCGGAGCATTTATCTTCATCAACATGAGCGGTGTAGATCTCCAGTTCAATCTCCCTTCCCGGGATCAGTTTACTCAGAATATCTCCCGATACGGCCTGTGCCTGAGTGCACGATTCGGCAACATTGGCCGGTTTCGAGGCGCATCCCGCGGTGTAGATCCCGTCAAGCTCTGACCCCGTTGCATGAAGCAGGGGATGGTCCGGTTCAAGGTAACCGTAACTGTCCCTCTCCGCGGCGAGCATATCCGAGAGCAGGCTGACGCTCTCATGGGGCCTGATCCCCGTGGCAAGTATGACCATATCGGCATCCAGGGGATAGATCCCGTTTCCGTCTATTTTGAGCTTTCCGTTCTTTTCGGATTTGGAGACTTTTACAGATTGGAGGTCCGGGCAATTAATGAATGAAGTTCCTTTATCAAACTGTTCCCGGGAGAAGGCAAATTCCCCGGGTGTCGTAAAGACAAGGTCGTTGTGGATATTGTATACCTTTACCGCGGGATTCTGTTTCTTGAGCAGCTCCCCGGCTTTTACCGCATGGGTGCAGCAGATTCCGGAACAGTAGGGTATTCCCTTTTCATTCAGTGAACCGGCGCAGTGGATGACGGCAACGGTTTCGGGATCTCTGCCGTCTTTCAGCTTGATCTTCCCCCCGGTGGGGCCGTTGGAACTTGCAAGGCTTTCAAACTCATATGTTGTAAAGATATTGTCAAGCTTACCGTATGAAAGTTCGGGGAATTTATCGAGGTTCCCGTTGCTGTATCCTGTTGCAATAACCAGAGATCCCACGTTAACCGTTATGTTCTCTTCTTTTTCCTCGAAGTCTATGGAACCGAAAGGACAGGCGGGAACGCACTTTTTACATGATCCGTTCTTGAAAAAGAGACAGATGTCCCTGTCGATGACAACAGATGCCGGGACCTGTCCGGGAAAGAGCTGGTATATGGCCTTTCTCTCACCCAGGCCGTGGTGAAATTCATTTTTCGTGCTCACCGGGCATACGGGAAAACACTCCTCGCAGGCAATACAGGTGTTATTAACATATCTCGGTTTCTTTTTAATCCGCGCGGTAAAATTTCCGAAGAACCCGAGGATCTGTTTAATCTCCGCGTTTGCAATGACGTCTATGTTTTCATCGTCCCTGATCTCTGAAAGAAGAGGCGCCAGGAGACAGGGAGAACATTCCATATTTGGCGCAAGCTCCTCGGTTTTCATCACCGAACCGCCTATTGAGATGTCCCGTTCAACCAGAAACACCTTTCTGCCGGCCCTGCTCATGGTCCGTGCCACCTCCATGCCGGCAATCCCGCCGCCGATGACCATAACGTCCGAGTTGACCTCTATGGTCTTCTTTTGCAGATCTTCGGAGTATTTCAGCCTGTTGACTGCGGCGTGTATTAATGACTTGGCCTTCTCTGTTGCTTCCCTTCTGTCTGTGGTTACCCACGCGCACTGTTCCCTGATGTTGGCCATCCGGACCCTGCTTATGTTAATGTTTTTTTCTTCCGCGAGGTCCTGGAATGACTTTTCGTGGAGCTTGGGTGAACAGGCGGCAATGATTATATTGTTAATTTTCCTTTCACCAATGACTTGTGAGTAGAACTTCTTTCCGGTGGGGGAGCAGAGAAGATTGCTCTCCGCAGCAATATCGATATCTTTGTGCTTCTTTGCCCACCTCTTGAGTTCATTGAAATCAACTGTGTTGCTCACATTGGAACTGCATTTGCATAAAAAAAGGATATTTTTCCCGGTTCTGCTCTCTTGCATAATTATAATCCCTGATGAACCGGAGATACCAGTTCAACCAGTTTTTTTTCAATACCTGTAACCGTATCATTGAATGAACTCTTAATAGTATCGGAAAGTTCTTCGGAAAACTCATATGAATTATCGATGACAATGCCGTATATGAAACAACTTGAAGGGACCTCCATTTTAAGCCGGGTTCCCAGTTCCCACAGAAGGGGGAGGTTGAGACTGTGAGATCCTGCAAAACCTCCATATTCCAGATCTTTCAGCTCATCAAGAGTGAATTCAAGGCATTCACCGGGATTCTCTTTGTAGGATTCAAGGCTGTCGATTATCAGGACTGTTCTGTAGCCGTCGATCTCATTAAGAAGGTCCAGGCCACAGGTGTAGTTTTCAATGAAGCGAATTACGGGGGAGTATTCGCTTAACCGCCGGGAGAGTTCCCTCACAACAAGGGGACCCACAGCATCGTCACCCAGTATAAGATTTCCCATTCCAATTACAAGAATATCAGCCATTTCAGATAGAGATTTATTATATTAACAGTTTTATCCCCGCCTCATGGGTAGGGTACAGTTATGTTCTCAATGAATATCATTATTCCTGAACATAGCTGAGTCGTTACAAATCACTTTATTATGCAAACCGAATAATTAAAATACAACTATTTTTTTCTTTTAAATGGAGATCTAAGGAAAATTAAATTTAGCCGGCATTAATTCCTTGAAATTATGCAGAGAGGCTTATTTACTATTAATAAAATTTGTTCGGGTTATCATTATGAGATTGTCATGCATCATTATCACACTTTTTCTGATATTTCAACAGTCTGTCTATCCTGATAGAGATACGACTATTGCAGTCCAGCCGCTGGGTCATGTTGAAACAGGGATATTATCACGGATAAAAAGAGGTATTTCCCGATTGTACAATGCAGATGTGGTTATTTTGAAGGAAAAAGAGCTTCCGCCACATGCCTACTATAGACCGAGAAGAAGGTACCGGGCTGATAAACTTCTCCGGTACCTTGAGAGAATTACAGCAGGTAAATATACTAAGGTTGTTGGAATAACCACAAGGGATATTTCAACCACCAAGGGAAAGTTTTATGACTGGGGGATTTTCGGGCTGGGAAGTATGGGCGGAAAGAGCTGTGTTGTCTCAACATTCAGGCTCAGGAGCGGAAGAGGGGGCAGGAGAAAATTTACAGACAGGCTGGTTAAGGTTGTCAACCATGAACTGGGCCATACCTTTGGTCTCGGCCACTGTCCGGTAAAAAACTGTCTGATGCAGGATGCCCGGGGCACAATAGTCACTGTTGATAGTGAAACAGGCGAATTCTGCAGCCGGTGCGGGAAGGAGCTGAAGGAGGTAATCAGAGATAACGGAAGTAATTAATCGCTTCCGGTTCGGAGTTAAAGATCTTAAAAAAAGACTCCAGGTTCACCAGGTTGAAAATCTTTTTAACTTCACTGGAAATGTTGGAAAGAATCAGTTCCCCTTTGTTGTCCCTGATTTTTTTTGTGGCATTGATAAGGACCCCGATTCCCGAGCTGTCAATATAATTAACATCATACATGTTAACATAGATTTTCAAGGCGCCGCCGGTGATCAGGGTGTTGAGAAAGACTTCATAAAGTACGGAATTATCAATGATAAACTCATGGGGGGGAAAAAGCTTGAAAACCGTTGTAGTGTAGTCAACATTGTTATGATCAAGAGGACTCACTTTTATGAGGTCAAATTTAATATTCATATCATCCTGAAATACTTGATAGATTCATCCGCTGTTTTGAAGATTTTCATAAACCGCTCAATTTTTATAGGCTGCAGGATAGTCTCAATCTTCTGAGGTACATTAACAAGTGCCATATCTCCGCTATTTGACCGGACGAGCTTGGCTGTATTAATGAGCATATTTATTCCCAGGCTGTCAACAAATTCCAGGTCCTCCATGTCTATGAGTATATATTTTATACCGCCATTTATGAATGTCTTGAGAACATCCCATGTGTCCTTTGTCCTGTCATTGTCCAGCAGATCGGCCACCTTCATTTTAAAGACAGTCATCTTCGGGTTTATATCCGATTTATTCTTTTTTACAAGGTTGAGTATTTCCAGATGCATTGACATGGGCCAGTGTGTTCCTTCTCTACGGATTATTTCAATTTATTTTTAGTCTAAATAATATGAGATTATCTGTCAATATTTTAATATGTCTGTTCGTAACGACACAAGCTTGATATTCACCAGTAATCAAGATTAAGCAAAAATTATTTATTGACATTTTTATGAATTATTCAATATTATTTGGCAATTGTGGAATGTTTGGTTCATATTTTGCAGGCACTATTGAAACATCCTGTTTCGTGCCTGCAGGCGAATATCGTGTCCGCACTCGGCACGAAATTTTATCTTCATCAAAATTACTGGTAATATAAAATTGTTATTACGAGAAAATGAACTATGATATGAAAATAAAAATTATTTTACTCTTTTTCATACTCTCAACCCGGGGAGCTTCTCCGTCAGGAAGTTTAAAGAAAGTTCCCTTTGACGACCTTTTTTCTCTCAATGATAATATCTTTGCTGTCAAAATAATCAAAGAGTTTGAGGCTGTTATTGATGAGCTGGATAAAGTCAATCCTGCGGTCTCTCGTAAAAAAGTTTATCAGGCCGTGATTACAGAGGTGATCAGTAAAAGCAGCAGATCATCAGAGACAAAAGACCGATGGCATGTCAGTTTCCCGGAATCAGAAAAAAAAGAAGCAAAAGAGAGAAAAATAAAAAAAACTGATCTGTCAGAGAATGACGTCATTTACATCATGGATTATCAGGACATTAATTATTCCGTCATATACTATGTGGAAGAAAGGCATAAAATATTCTATTATTATTACTGCCCCGAGGCAGCCGGATCCATTGAGTCCGGCAGGTCCTATATCTTTATTACCGACGGCCAGTATTCTCAAAACGGTGTCTTCTACGGTAATCTCAAATTCGGTTTATATCCGGACAAACAAAAGATAAGGCAAAAAATTAATAAGGTTCTTAAAAATCTAAAAAACCTTTAGGCTCCTGACAATGATCTTGATTTCCTCTTGAAAATTTTGATTACTCTCCCATGTTGGAGGCAGTGTGTCTTATTGAACCGGTGTTTGCATGCACCGGTTACTATGGAGCAGTTTATTGGAAAACTAAAGAAAGTAATAGGAAAATTTAATTATTAAAGACCCTTATTGTGAATATACTGATCTGCAATAATTTTTGCAAAAACCCAGAAATTAATGAATATTCTATTGTCCCAACCAATCTTATCCATTACCAAACCTCCTAATAGTACAGTCATGTGTATCACAAATAATCTGTAATAAGGTTTAAATAGATAGTGAAAAGGACCTGCCGGGATAAACTTTTTTTCCCCGACAAAATTAAAGAAAAAAACCATAGAATGGCTTATAAATATTGCAATGATTGCGATTAATTCACTTTCAAGTATGCTTTTAGATCTGGTAATTTTTAATGGAACGATGTAGGAAAATAGATCAAATTTGTATTTCCATATTTCCGTAATACGGATAACATCTTTTTCAAAAAATTGTTCTGAAAAAAGATCAAGAATAAATAAACCGTAAAATATCAGAAAAAACCCGAAGGTAATAATAAATATTATTGAAATTATTAATGATGTCCTGATATTCCATATAGATGTTTGATTATTTTTATCATATATTCCACAAAGCATAATTTTAAAAACATTAAATACTCCGATAAAAACCGCTTCGCACCAGTATAAAATAATTAATAGTATGGGGTGCCAGTTGAAAAAGTAAATTCCAAAAAGGGCAAAAACATTAGAAAGAATAATAACGGTACTTGTTATCTTTGCACTTAATTGCTTTTTTGAAATTAATGAAAATACAGATAAAATTAATGTATAAATTAATATTAAAATTCGTTTCATGGGTTAATAAAAATGAGGATTAAATATTTATCTGGTGTCTAGCCGCCTTTAATAATTATCTGCTCTACCAGGTGTTCACCCCGACTCTTTTCCCACCGCGATCTGCCCAAGGGCGATACAGCCGTCGTTGGCCGGGACCTTCCTGTTTGTGAAAACCCTGAATCCTGATTCCTCAAGCCCTCTGCTTATCATGTTAAGGAGAAGCCTGTTCTGGAATACACCGCCGCTGAGAGCAACCTTTTCAAGGGAATGCTTCTCCCTGAGGAGTTCTGCCGTTTGTACCGCTGTATCCGCAATTGCCCTGTGAAAGAGATATGCGATTTCAGTGACATCCACTCCCTTTATGAGAAGTTTTGTAATATGCCGGATAAATGAGGCGGTGTCCAGGACCATGTTTTCACCCTCGATGGCCGGTATGGTGTAGCCCGAATACTTTGATCTCCCGGAAAATGCCGCCGCCCTCTCCTCGAGGAGCATGGCGGCTTCTGCCTCCGTTGAGATGGTTCGGGATATCCCCAGCAGTGCCGAAACACCGTCAAAGAGTCTGCCGATGGAGCAGGTTTCCGGTGAGTTGATATCTTCCCGTATCATTTGCAGGATAATATCAGACTCATCACTCTTTTCCATAACAGGATGATCGTCTCCATAAGCCAGGTGGAGCAGGGAGAGGCCGATTTTCCAGACATGGCGTATGGCCTTTTCGCCCCCGGGAAGCTTAAAGTATGAGAAGTGCGCCGCCCGCCGGAACTCCCTCCTGTTGGCGATAAGGAACTCGCTTCCCCAGAGTTTTTCATCGGGTCCGTAGCCCGTGCCGTCGAAAGCAATGCCCATGACATTTTCTTCAAGGCCGTGTTCTTCCATAACAGATGCTATGTGGGAATGGTGGTGCTGTACAGTGATCTTCTTCATGCCCGCTTCTTCCAGCTCACGGGCAATTGAAGCGGTGAAATATCCCGGATGCATATCCGTAATGACAGTCTCCGGGGAGAAGTTGAAAACCCTGCAAAAATGGGAAAAACTCTTCCTGAAGAGATCGTAACCCCCGGGGCTTCCCAGGTCACCCATGTGCTGGGAGAGTATGATGATGTCATCCCGGCCCAGGGCGAAACAGTTTTTCAGGTCGCCCCCGGTTGCCATGAGATGACTGCCATGGAGCTTAGTCCTGAAAGGAACGGGGACATATCCCCGGGACCTCCTGATGAAATTCGGTTTTTCATCCTCAACAAAAATGACGCTGTCGTCGGTATGGGCGATGATATCCCTGTTGAAGGTCACAAAGTAGTCCGCGATATGACCGAGCCTGTTGAAGGCATCATCATCGCTGAAGGCAATGGGTTCCTCCGAGAGATTGCCGCTGGTCATGACCAGGACCATGTTCTCCCTCAGGGAAAAGATCTGGTGGAGGAAAGGAGTATAGGGGAGCATGATGCCGATATATGTTAGGCCCGGCGCGACATATTCGCTTACTCTTTTTTGTTTCTTCTTCAGGAGGAGGACCGGCCGCTCTATTGACCGGAGGAGTTTCCTTTCGCTCTGAGACAGGTGCAGGAAACTCTCTATGGTCCCGGTGTTTCCCGCCATGAGGGCCAGGGGCTTAAAGGGACGGTTTTTCAGTTCCCTGAGACGTTTTACCGCTTCGTCGGATTCCGCGTCACAGGCGAGAAGATATCCGCCGATACCCTTTATTGCCACGATACGTTTTTCATGGAGAAGAAGTTCAACTGTCCGGGCTGCGATTTCATGGGCATCATTTTCCCTGAGGGCGTTGCCTTTGTTGTCCCGCAGTGCAATCCGGGGGCCGCAGCGGGGACATGCATTGGGCTGGGTATGAAACCTCCTGTTCCCGGGATCGGAGTATTCATTGGCGCATTCCTGACACAGGGTGAATCCTGACATTGCGGTGTTTTTCCTGTCGTAGGGGAGGTCGGATATTATACTGAACCGGGGACCGCAATTTGTGCATGTAATAAAGGGATAGCCCTCTCTCCTGTTGCCGGGAGAGAAGAATTCTTCAAGGCAGTCATTGCAGATGGAAAAATCGGGAGGCAGAAAGGTTGATTTTTCCGGGGTTATCAGGCTTTCTTTAATGGTAAAATCGGTATAATTTTTTCGTTCCGCGTTAAATTGGTCAATGGACTCTATACGGGCAATTTCCGGTTTTTCTGCGCGGATGTTCATGATGAATGTCTTAATATCCGGCACTTTCCCTTCTGCATGAATAAAGACACCCTCTGTATCGTTAAGGACATACCCGGTAATCCGGTGCTTCTTTGCAAGTTTGAAAATAAACGGCCTGAATCCCACGCCCTGGACGATCCCTTTGATACGTATTTTTTTTACTGTTTTCATATTCTTTTCAATAATCAGAATTTATCATAATAAATAAACTACATTTTATACAAATACAATAATATATTTTTGAATTTACCGGGAGACTCTGTCCACAGCTCAAGGAAGTAACTTGCTATTCTCTTCCATGTATGGCAGGTCATGAAAATAAAAATTACACTTTCCCCAAAAAATTCTGTATATAACTAAAAGTAAAGATATGAGTTTTAAACGATAAATGACCGTGAAGATTATAAATATCATCCCTTTCCTGTTTCTTTTGATAACGGTTTCCTGCAACAATACCGATAATTCACAATCCGTCCCCACCCCTGAGAAGCTTACCATCCCCGGAGCGGGAACAGGTTTCGGATCAAAGGGGGTGTTCGATCCCTCCCTGACCAGTGATCCCTCTACCGGCAGGATCTATATGAGCTACTCTGCAATTGATCCGGCACCTACATGGTGGGGCCCCATTAATTACCACACGGTGTCCACCCGGATAGCTTACTCCGATGATAACGGGAAGAGCTTTTCCGATTCGGGAGCTGTGATAAATGAAGCCCTTGACGTTATCCTGGGAGATGGAGTCATTCCCTGGGAAGATGACGCGGGGACCTGGCACAACGAGGTCTCAAAGCTTGTCAATGACCCCGGGGCCCGGGCCGGTGAGGAGTGGAAACTCTTCTGGCACCATTACCTCATCCAGAACCAGTTGGGCGATCCTGAACATTACCGTAAGTTCCACCACGGATGGATAGCATATAAGGTTGCTGCAACCCCCGGGGGACTGGGGGCAGCCACAGAGGTGAAGCTCTTCGGTGCATCGGGTTATGATACCGTTAACAATATATTGGATAACAGCACCAGCAGGTCTCCTCTTGGAGGGGCCCCGTCAATAATGCTCAATACCCTTCATGCAGACCTGAATAACTGTTTCGCATTCAGCGAACCGGGAGCATATGCCGATGCTTCCGCTCTCTATCTCAGCCTCTTCTGTTATGAAGTGACACCGGTTGTGAACAACCGCCTCATTCTCCTGAAAGCAAACTCGGACAGCGATCTCACAATAGAGGGCAACTGGACATATTTAGGCACGATTTTTAACTCATCAGATGCGGTTGCCCTGGGTTACCTGAGTTTCTCAGGTTCCGATCTCTTTGTTTCGGGGGGAATTAACTACCTCATGGTAAGTCCTGTTACAAATTCTCCTTATACCGGTTCATATAACGGGTGCCTGGTTTACAGGTTTTCAGATATTGATACAGGGGTTATTTTCGGAGCTCCCGATATCATTAAGACCGTAACAGGGACAGAGGGGAGTTTCAACGGTGCCTGCGCGTACCATGAGAGTGCCGCCTCTTCGGGATTTCTCTACAGTGAACTTGATGATACCGGGGTCACTGACCCGTTCCGGGTATTCAAGTCGTTCCAGGACCTGGAATAAAGAGTCTGCAAAGAAACTCGCCCGTCGTAGTAAAGTATATTAGAATTTAAACAAATACTTAATCCATAATATATAATTTTGAATAGAAAGTTCTTGACAAATAATCCTGTTTTGTTACAATTTTTTTCTTATATAATTGGAGGGAACCTCAATAAAGAATATTTTTTATGAAGTTCCTTTGGGGTATAATTTTAGAAAGGGAATTAAATTTACCCCCTCATTAATTCTCCCTTAATTAGAGGGAGTGAGAGGGTGGAGAAAAATTTGACCTTAAAGTACCCAATAATATATTTAATAAAAAAATTAAGGAGATAAAGCATGCTGGATGGTGATGGGATAACAAATGGTTTAAGTAAAGTCTCACGTAAAAACTTCTTAAAGTATTGTTCTATTGCCGCAGCCACTTTAGGTTTGCCCCCCTCCATGGCGAAAGTTATTGCCGCGGAGGTAAGCAAGAAGGATACCCGTCCGCCGGTAATCTGGCTCCACTTTCAGGAGTGCACCGGATGTACCGAGGGACTGCTCAGAGCAACACATCCCGAAATCGGTGAGTTGATCCTGGACCTGGTATCACTTGACTATCATGAGACACTTATGGCAGCAGCCGGTAAACAGGCTCATGAAGCCCTGAAGGAGGCTATGAGGAAGAACAAAGGCAAGTATGTTCTGGTTGTTGAGGGAGCGATCCCCACAAAAAACGACGGAAAGTACTGTATGATTGGAGGTAAAACAGCGAAGGATATGCTGATTGAGGTAGCCGGTGGAGCTGCCGCGATTATTGCTATCGGAAGCTGTGCTTCATGGGGAGGTGTTCCATCAGCCAAACCCAACCCCACAGGGGCCGTAGGAGCTGGTGATATCCTTAAGGGAAAAACTGTTCTCACTCTGCCCGGATGTCCGCCGAGCCCTTACAATTTTCTCTCGGCTGTTATGTACCTGCTGACATTCAAGAAGCTGCCGAAGCTTGATGCAAAAGGAAGACCCCTCTTTGCATATGGTAGAAAAATACACGATCACTGTGAGAGAAGGTCTCATTTCGATGCGGGCCGTTTCGTAAAAAAGTACGGTGATGAAGGTCATCAGAAGGGATACTGCATGTACGTTATGGGATGTAAAGGACCCAGAACATATGCGAACTGTCCTTCACTTGGATTTAATGATATGGGTATATGGCCGGTTTCAACAGGCCATCCGTGCGTTGGTTGTACAGAAAAGAATATCGCTTTTGAAGTGTCACTCTACAAATCACCAAAGATTCTCCCTTCACAGGCTCCAAAATGTCTTGATATGAACCTTGTGAAGACATTTCCCGATCCCGCTGAGGAACAGGAAAGGGGCGGCGGCAGTATGGTCGGAGCAGCCATTGCCGGTGCGGCAATCGGCGCGATTGCCGGTTATGCCGGAGCCGTTGCCGGAAAACTTCCGGGTAAAGAAGATAGTGAAAATGAGTAAAACTTCAAAAAAGCCGGTCCAAATCAAGAGACAGGATTTTCTCAAGGGGATGGTTGCCGCTCCGCTGGTGGTCTCAGGGCTGCCTGAGATAGCGGAAGCAAAATCATCCAAACTCTCTGAAAATCCGGATAAGAATCTTGGTTTTCTGTACGATTCAACAATATGCATAGGCTGTAGAGCATGTACAAGCGCCTGTCACAAGGCAAATGATATGCCTCCGGTCTCTCATGAGAAACCTATAGATCTTTCGGAAAAGTCCCGGACAACCATCAGGATGTTCAGGGACAAAAAGGAAAACAGGGCCTATGTAAAGAGGCAGTGTATGCATTGTCTCGATCCCGCCTGTGTGTCAGCCTGTCCGGTTTCGGCTATGATGGTTGATAAAAAGAAAGGGATGGTTTACAACGACCCCTCAAAATGCATCGGGTGCCGCTACTGCATGGTGGCCTGTCCCTTTGATATTGTCAGTTTTGAATGGAGTCAGGCGGCGCCGAAAATAGTCAAGTGTACGCTCTGCAGGGAATCGTATCTTCCAAGAAGGGGAATCACTGCGTGTGTTGACTTTTGTTCTGCAGGTGCGCTGATTTTTGGTAACAGGAAGGTGCTTCTTAAAGAAGCGAAGAAAAGGATAAAGGAAAATCCCAAAAGGTACTTTAATAAAGTCTATGGTGAAAAAGACGGTGGAGGAACAAACATCCTCTACCTTGCCGGAAAGGACTTTAATGAACTGGGATTTCCCAAAAACCTCGGTAATGAATCTCCTGCAGTGATAACAGAGACTATCCAGGCTTTCTATACCTGGTTTATTGCCCCGGTTGTTGCCTTCTTCCTGCTGTTGATTCCCATTTCAAAGAATTACGGCAAAAAATCAGAAGGGAAAGAAGGATAGAGGGGTAGGCTTATGAAAAAATTACAGGAGAGCTTTTCCCAGCAGTCAATGTTCATTAAGTCTGTCTTGATGGTTATGGCTCTGGGCATTGTCGTAATATTATACAGGTTTGTTGCCGGACTGGGGATGACCAATATGAGCGACGGGTACCCCTGGGGTATATGGATTACTATTGACGTGGTAGTCGGAACGGCCCTGGGTACCGGTGGTTTTCTTATGGCTATTCTCATTTACATGTTCAACAAATGGGAATATTCTCCCTTAATTCGTTCGGCAATAATGACATCTGCGTTTGGATATTCAATAGCCGGTATATCGGTCATTGTTGACATAGGCAGATGGTGGAATTTTTATTCGTTGCTTCTTCCCTGGAGATGGAATACAAATTCTGTACTCTTTGAAGTAGCAATATGCATTATGGCTTATGTTGTGGTTCTCTGGCTTGAATTCACCCCGGTTCTCCATGAGAAGGGTGAATCGGGGGTCATGAAGATTGGTTTTATCAGGAGCATCGTCAATAAGATAAACGAGAAAAAGGGCGGCGCAAACAAGGTCCTCATATTTCTTGTTACGGTTGGTATACTTCTCCCGTTAATGCACCAGTCTTCACTTGGGTCGGTTATGGCAATTGCCAAGACCAAGCTTCATGGTCTGTGGCATACACCGTTTCTTCCCCTCCTGTTCATTTTATCCATAGGTTTTATGGGTTATTGTATGGTGGTGATAGAAGCAATATATTCATCATTTTATCTCAAGAGGAAATATGAAACGGATATCCTGAAAAAGCTTGCACCGCTGGTATTTGCTCTTGGAGTGATATGGGTGGCCCTGAGGTTTTATGGACTTGCAAGTGAAGGGAAGATGGGGCTTCTTACAACAAGCGGAACATACTCAATCTTCTTTTGGATTGAGATGGTTGCGGCCATTCTCGGTTCCGTCATGGTTCTTATTTCAAGAACCTCATCTTCACCAAAGCTCATGTTCATAAGTGCTGTTATCCTTGTATTTTCCGCGGTTATATACAGGATAGACACGTACCTTATCGGGTATGCTCCTTTTCGGAATTTCAGCTACATACCGTCAGTGTGGGAGACACTAATTACTCTTGCATTTGTTGCGACTGAATTTGTTCTCTATCACTGGTTTTTAAGAGAACTACCGATATTACCGGATGAAGAATAAATAAAAGGAGAATTGATTTAATCCTTATTATAATTTATTAAGGGAAAGGAAATAAAAATGGCAAAGAAAATTACAATTGATCCGATTACCCGCATAGAAGGACATCTGAGGATCGATGTTGATGTAGAGGGGGGCAAGGTCAAGAATGCCTGGTCTTCCGGGCAGATGTTCCGGGGTATAGAAAAAATATTAGAGGGGAAGCATCCCAATGATGCGTGGTTTATAACGCAGCGTTTCTGCGGTGTCTGTACCACTGTTCATGCGATTGCTTCCGTGAGAACCGTTGAAAACGCTTTAGGACTGAGAATTCCCATGAATGCTGAATATGTCAGGAACCTGATACTTATTGCGCACGGGATCCATGACCATATTGTGCACTTCTATCACCTGGCCGCCCTTGATTGGGTTGACGTGGTATCCGCGCTTAAGGCAGACTACAAAAAAGCCGCAAAGCTAGCCCGTTCACTCTCGGCATGGAACAGGAACAGCGACCAGGAGTTCAAGGCAGTCCAGGACAAGATCAAGGGTTTTGTCCAGAAAGGACGGCTTGGAATTTTCGCCAACGGTTACTGGGGACACAAGGCAATGAAACTTCCTCCCGAAGTCAATCTCATTGCCGTTGTTCACTACCTCCAGGCGCTGGAATTCCAGAGATATGCCACCCAGGTTTATGCTATACTGGGAGGGAAAAATCCCCATGTGCAGAACCTGGCCGTTGGGGGTGTTTCCACCGCCATCAACCCGGATGATGATTCCGCTTTGAACATGGAGAAGCTTCTTAATATTAAGACTCTTTTTGAAAAAGCCATTAGCTTTATCAATAATGTTCACGTCCCCGATGTTGCGGCAGTGGCGTCATTCTATCCAGAATGGTTTGGAATCGGCGGCGGAGTGACCAACTATCTCGCAGCACCTGATATCTACCTGGATAATAATCACTCGAAAAGTGATCTGCCCGGTGGAACAGTTGTGGGAAGTCTTGCTAACGTAAAGACTATCAGGAACGCAAATGATCCCTACTGGAGAAACAATGTTGCCGAGTCGACTTTTCATTCCTGGTACCAGGGCGACGGGAAAGTAACCCATCCGTGGAAGGAGGACACCCTGGTCATGACGGGAGGTTACGACCCTGCAAAAGTTGATGAAAAGGGCAAATACTCATATGTAAAGGCCCCGAGATTCAAGGTTGACGGGAAATACCTCCCCTTCCAGGTTGGTCCCGCGGCACAGGTAATCGTCGGTTTTGCACAGAAGCACCCCCTTACGGTGAAATGGGTTACCAACCTCATCAATGCCGTAGATTCCGTGGGAGTTATCAAGAAGAAGGACATCAAACCCACAATTCTTATGTCAACACTGGGAAGGATCGGTTCCCGGGCGGTAAGATGTGCCATGCTGGGAGACATAGCGCTCAAGCAGTGGGAGCTTCTTGTTAACAATATCGGTAAAGGGGATCACTCTGTCTGCGCGGATTTCGAGTATCCCGATAAGGAAGTCCAGGGTGTGGGTTTCCACGAAGCACCCCGGGGACTTCTCTCTCACTGGTGTATCCTTGAGAAAGGCAAGATCAAGAAATACCAGGCGGTTGTTCCTTCTACATGGAACGCGGGACCGAGAGATGAAAACAATATGCGAGGACCTTACGAGGAGGCCCTCATCAACAATCCCATTGCTGATGAGAAAAGACCCCTTGAGGTACTCAGGACAGTTCATTCATTTGATCCCTGTCTTGCGTGCGCGATACACCTCTTTGACCCCAATGGTCATGAAATCAATAAGGTGAAAGTTCTGTAATGGTTACAGTGACTGTTTCGGTTTAGAGATTTTATGATAAGGGTTTTAGGTGTAGGAAACATTCTCTTTAAAGATGAAGGTTTCGGCGTCAGGTTTGTAGAAAAGTATCAGGAAGAACTGGAAAAACAGTTTGAAAACAGGGTAGAGGTAGTGGAAGGGGGGACCCAGACACTACCTCTCCTTCATTTAATTGAGTATTCAAAACACCTGTTCATTATTGATGCTGTAAACAGATTTAAAGATGACCAGAAACCTGGGGATATCCTCTTCTTTACGCGGGAGGATATTATGAATCAGGTAGAAAGCCGGATCAAGATAACATCTCATTCAGGAGGGATACATGAACTCCTGGCTGCAGCTGAATTTGAATCGACGATTCCGGAAAATATTCTTCTCATAGGCGTTATCCCCTGGGATTTCTCCGGGGGAATGGAGATGACAGGGGATATGGAAAAGATGATGCCTGTGGTTAAGGATTTACTTGTTGAAAAAATTAAGGAAGCACTTTCCGATTAACTAAGAAGAACTTTCTCATTTTTCTCTTGATTAAATACAATCGCTTAATATTATTAGCAGACATTTTTAGAATAACAGATGCGGAGAAGATATGCCGCATTTGTTATTTATTATTTTTTGAAACTTCTGGACAGTATTGATATATTTTAACATGAGCAGACAATTTACTTACAGGAGACAGAGCAATGTGTGAAAACTGCGGCTGCGCCGTGCCGGACTGGCTGAAAGATGATAAATCAGAACACTCCCATGAGCATTCGGGACATTCCCATCACCATGATCACCAGGAATCAGCGAACCCTCTTCTTGACGAGAAAAAAACAGTAACAATCCTTACTGATATCATGGCAAAGAACAATCATGAGGCTGATCATATAAGGGAACATCTCAGGGAAAAGAGCGTTCTTGCCGTTAACATGATGAGTTCTCCCGGAAGCGGGAAAACATCTCTCCTGGAAAAAACAGCCGAGATCCTGGGGAAAAAGATGGCAGTGCTTGAAGGTGATCTTGAAACCAACAAAGATGCCGAGAGGATAAAGGCTAAAGGCGTAAGCGCATACCAGATTACAACGGGACAATCATGTCACCTGGACGCGTTTATGGTCCATCACGGTCTTCATCATCTTCCCGATGAACCGGTTGATTACCTCTTTATTGAGAATGTGGGAAACCTTGTCTGCCCCGCAAGCTATGATATTGGCACACACCTGAATGTAGTTCTTATTTCAACACCTGAAGGTGATGATAAGGTGGCCAAGTATCCTGTTATGTTCAGGAATGCCGATTGTGTTATCATCTCCAAGATCGACCTCATTGAACATTTTGAGTTTTCCACCGAAAATGTGATAAATGATGTGAGAAAGCTGAACAGGAAAGCGGAAATACTTGAAATATCCGTAAAGGATGAGGATTCGGTTAACAGGTGGATAGAGTTTTTAAAAGAGAAACGGTCTCAATCGATTTGGGGTTAATTAAATAATTATGACTGCCCGGCTATGTAGTTAAAAATAATTGAGAAATATCTGGAATGTTCAATAAGAGATTATTCATAAGAGGATCATAATGTGCCTGGCCATACCATCAAAAGTCGTTGAGATAAGTGAAGAAGAGAACATGGTAACTGTTGATACATTCGGCGCCACGCGGACTGCTCTTCTCGACCTGATGCCCGAACCGGTTGAGGTGGGGGACTATGTTCTTCTTCATGTGGGTTTTGCTATCAGTAAAGTTGATGAAGAGTCTGCGCTGGAAGCACTGGAACTCTATAAGCAGTACCTGGAGGACGATGAGCAGAAAGTTAACACTGAATGAGCTTCTTGACGGTTACAGGGACGCCGATACCATAAAATATCTCTCGAAGGAGATCCACAGGCTCTCCGGATCACTTGAAAAAAAAATAAGATTGATGGAAGTCTGCGGGGGGCATACACATATTATCGCGAAGTATGGTCTGGAGCAGATAATTCCCGATACCATAGAGTTTATCCATGGTCCCGGTTGCCCGGTCTGTATCATGCCCCGGGAGAGGATTGACCACGCATATCTCCTGTCCCGTGAACAGGATGTCATTCTTGTGACCCTGGGTGATATGATGAAAGTCCCGGGGAGCATGGGGAGTCTTTTCGATGCCCGGGCCGAGGGCGCTGATATCAGGTTTGTCTATTCACCTGTTGATGTACTGGAGATTGCCCGTGAAAACAGTGAGAAAAAAATCATCTTCTTTGCAATCGGTTTTGAAACCACAACACCTATGACAGCCGCACTGATCAAGCGGCAGGAAACAGAAGGACTGTCCAATATTTTTTACCATATAAACCATGTAACAGTCCCTGAGCCCATGGAGGCCGTAATAAGCGAAGATGACAGCAATATCGATGCCTTTATAGCTCCGTCACACGTCAGTGTTATAACCGGTGCAAAGATATATAAACCCCTGGTGGGAAAATACCGTCTTCCCGTCGTAGTGGCGGGTTTTGAACCTGTTGATATCATGGAATCCGTACTTATGACGGTGAGACAGTTTGTAGAAAAACGAAGTGAACTGGAAATTGAATACAAAAGAGGTGTTACCTTTGAAGGAAATACAAACGCGCAGGAAATGATCGAAGAATTTTTCGAGAAAGCCCCCTTTTTCACCTGGAGGGGGATCGGAGAAATCCCGGAAAGTTCACTGAAACTCCGCAAAAAGTATTCGCATCTTGACGCGGAACTGATCTACGACCTGCCCGATGAATCTATTGATGACCACAAGGGATGCATCTGCGGTGCAATACTCAAAGGTAAGGCAAAGCCCTTTCAGTGCGGGGCTTTCGGGAAAAGCTGCACACCTCAGAACCCGCTGGGCGCATGCATGGTCTCCAGTGAAGGGTCATGCTCCGCATACTACAGGTACGGAAGATTTTCGGAGTAATAAATGACACAGATACTGCTGGAACATGGGGGAGGCGGGGAAAAGTCGGGAAAGCTGATAAATGATATTTTCCTTTCAAGTTTTTCCAACTCGATTCTTGAGAGACTGGAGGACGCGTCACCCTTTACCGGTTCGGGGAAAATGGCCCTGTCAACAGACAGTTTTACTGTTAAGCCGATTTTTTTCAACGGCGGTGATATCGGGAAGCTTGCCATTTGCGGGACATGTAATGATGTAGCCATGATGGGAGCAAAGCCGAAATATTTAAGCTGCGGTTTTATTATCGAAGAAGGCTTCAGCATCAATGATCTTAAAAAGATTACACATTCCATGAAGGTGGAGCTGGAGAAAAACGACGCGTTAATAATTACCGGGGACACGAAGGTTGTTCCAAAGGGAGCGGCTGACGGGATATTTATTAACACCACAGGTGTGGGTGAAATCGTGATTGAGGGGATATCAGCGGGAAGTCTGAGGGAAGGTGATACGATAATTGTATCGGGAAGTGTCGGCGAACACGGCGCCCATATCTTTGTAAACAGGAAGGGGATCAATATTAAAAGTGACCTGAAAAGTGACTGTGCCAGTCTCTGGCCCCTTGTGCAGCTTCTGGCAGAAAACAGTATAAGGGTCAAAGCTTTGAGAGACGCAACACGGGGAGGCGTGAGCGCTGTTTTAAACGAATGGTCGGACCAGTCCGGGGTCTGCATCAAGATCAGGGAAAATGAGATTCCCGTTATTCCCGAGGTCAAGGGGGTTTGTGAGATCCTCGGATTTGAGCCGTACTTCCTGGCCTGTGAGGGAACTTTTGTTATGGCAGTGGAGAGGAGTGAAGCAGACAGGGCTGTTCATATTTTACAAAAACATGAACTGGGGAAAGACGCCGCGGTTATCGGTGAAGTTGACAGGGAGTATCCGGGGAAGGTCATATTGGAGACAGGTATTGGTACGAAGAGAATTCTGGACACACCGGCGGGAGTTCTGTTACCGAGGATCTGTTAATGCACGAAATGTCCGTAGCCACACATCTTCTTAATCTCTGTATCGAGAATGCGGAGATGAACTCTGCGAAGAGTATCAGTAAAATAATTATAAAGATAGGGAAGCTCAGCGGTGTGGAACCCCATTTTTTGACCAGCGCTTTCGATGTCATTAAAACGGATACGGTAGCGGCAAATGCGGAGCTTGAGTATATTCACCAGGATGTTGTTGCCCGTTGTGATAAATGCAGTAAAGATTATCAAATTGAGGACTATTATATTGCCTGTCCGCAATGCGGAAGTGTAGACGTTGAGATAATAGACGGGGAAGAGCTCATACTCATGAGCCTGGAACTGGACGCTTAGTATCAGACCTGAAAGTAGCGCACTTTGTTGTTGAGTTTTTGCGACATGGTTGCCAGGTTTTCAGAATTACCTGCCAGTTCTTCGGATGTTCCGGCATTAACCTGTGAGAGTTCATTTATATTCTGTATTGATTTAATAATTTCGTCAAAGGCATCTTTCTGTTCATTTGTTGATATTTTTGTTTCCTCGAAGATCTGTTGAACATTTTTTGCCTCTTCTTCCACCAGGTTATCTATCTGAATCTCTTTTCCTACATTTTTAGAGACAGAGTTTATCATTTCTATCATACTATTGACACCGGTTATAATCCTCTCAATAATATTAACTGTATCGTTGGCATTTTTCATTCCCGCATTTATTTCATTTTCATTGATTTTTACCAGAGAATCTATCTGTTTGAGGCTCTCAGAAGTCCGGTCAGCAAGTTTTGATATCTCGTCTGCAACAACAGCGAAACCCCTTCCTTTTTCACCTGCCCTGGCAGCTTCAATTGCTGCATTAAGTGAAAGAAGGTTTATCTGTTCTGAGATAGTGTTTATCATTTCGATAATGTTTGTCATCTCCCTTGAACTTTCAGTTATCTTTGACATGCTGGAGTTCATAAGATTAAGTGACTTGTTCCCCGATTCTGCCTCTGATGTCATAGTTTGGGTCAGTGACAGAGTATTATTAACACTCAGGTTTACTTCCATGATGATATTTCGCAGTTCAGTCATTCTGGAAATAAGAAGAACCAGCTTGTTGTACTGCATTTCAATGTTAGAGTTTATTGTGTCGTTGCCGGCTGATATCTCTTCAATGGATGCCATTATCTCCTCAATTGAAGCTGTCTGTCCCTGAGCATTATCTGAAAGGGTTTTGGCGGATATTGATATTTCTCCGGCATATTGAACCAGTTGCTGTGTGGATTTCATGACTTCATTAATCACAAGCCGGATCTTGTTGACAAATTTGTTGAAATAATCGGTAAGATCTCCAATATCATCCTTTGAATCACATATGACTTTTACGGTGAGGTCTCCTTCTCCTTCAGCAACGTTCTGGAGTTGTTGTGACAGATCTTTCAGTATTCTGAATATGGTTATTCTGAAAATTATATAACTCGTAATGCCAACCATTATTCCTGCAGTAATACAACCTGCCAGGAAAAGGATTTCATGTTGTGAACTTTTCCATGTTCCTACAAAGAAGTTTGCATAGAAAGGGAAAACAAATCCCATGAAAATCCCAAAGAGGATTGAATAATTTCTGAATTTTCCAATAACACTCTTGCTTTTAAATATACTCATATCTTTATCCCTGGTCAGTATAGTATAAACAACTTGCCTATTAAAATCATCAGCAACAATATCTTTAAATGGGATAATATTCTTTTACTGCCTTTTTCTGATAATTCCTTAAGGGAAGTTGTTAAATATTTTAATTCTCCTGTATAAACATTATATATTAGAATTGGTTTTAATAAAAACAATAAATTTTTTATGAAAGGTAATATAACAGGTGTCTGTATATCAGGTATTTTTACAATAAAAAAATTATTCATATGCATAGCTGAAGAATTAGAACTTTTCATTGATTTTTAATTAGCTTCCAATAAGATTGAAGAATTAAATTTTTCAACAAATACAATTTTTAAGAAAAATATTGTATACTATTTAAAGCTGTCTATTATAAGGTAATCTCAAAATATTTATGATGGCTTAATTTATTATGGGACCAGTATAATATGAAAAAATTCAGTATTCTTGCCAAACTGCTTACCTTTTCCATCTTCATGACGATTATCACCTTTGCTTTGATCTACGGGGTCTTCTCTATGACCTTCGGAAAATACAATGACTATGTTTTGAAAAAATCCGATGAACTCTTTATGGAGCGGTATAAAAAAGAGTTAAGGTCCACAACAGAAAACGCGGTAACCCTGTTGAAGACAATATATGACATGAAAAATCTCAAAGAGAGTGAAAAAATCGCTTTAGCCAGAAAACTTGTTGGAAATATGAAATTCGGCAGTGACGGATATTTCTTTGTCTATGAATCGGGTACGGGCAGGAACCTTATCCATGGCGCCACAAAAAAACTTGAGGGTCAAAATCTCTGGGACCTCCAGGGATCGGATAAAAAATATATCATACGTAATCTGGACAGGGTTGCTCATGAGCAAAGGATCTTTCACAAATATTTCTGGTCAAAACCGGGAGCCGAAGGCCAGTATCCGAAGCTGGGTACTGCCATGACGGTCCCCGGGAGCAACATGTGGGTGGGGACCGGGGCTTATATCGATAATATTGAAAATGAAAAAGAGGCATTGCATGAAGATCTTCAATCAATTATCTTTAATACAAATATAAAAATAATCATAAGTTTTGCTGTTATCGGAATCATTGCCTTCCTGATCATTGTGATCATGGCAAGAAGCCTGGTAAATCCAATAAAGAATATGATTGTTTCCAGCCAGGAGATCACCAATGGGAACTATGATGTGACAATTATATCGAAAACCCATGATGAGATCGGGCAGCTGGCTGAAGCCTTTAACAGGATGACTGTAAAACTGAAGGATTATACTGAAAACCTGGAAAAGAAGGTTGATGACAGAACACATGAGCTCCAGAACGCCATGGAACTTCTCAATAAATCCAATGAAATTCTTGAAGGGCTGTCACAAAAGCTTTCAAAATATCTTTCGCCGCAGATAAGAGAGAGTATTTTTACCGGAAAACAGGACGTGGTTATCGAGGCAAGAAGAAAGAAACTGACTGTCTTTTTTTCGGATATTCGAAATTTTACTGCTACTACAGACAGGCTGGAAACAGAGGAACTTACCGCCCTTCTCAACAATTACCTGGAGGAGATGTCGCAGATAGCCCTGAAGCATGGGGCCACAATTGATAAGTTTATCGGTGACGCCATCATGCTCTTTTTCGGTGATCCGGAATCCAGGGGTGAAAAGGAGGATGCGGTGGCATGCGTATCCATGGCGCTTGAAATGAGAGAGAGGATCCGTGAATTGCAGAAGATCTGGCTCGACAGGGGGGTATCAGAGCCGTTTCATATACGGATGGGAATCAACACCGGTTACTGTACTGTGGGAAATTTCGGAAGTAACGAAAGGATGGATTATACAATCATCGGTTCACAGGTCAACCTTGCTTCCCGGCTGGAGAGTTCAGCGGAACCGGACCAGATCCTGATTTCCCATGAAACATACTCTTACATAAAGGATTCAATCTATTGTAAAAAAATGGAGGAAATTAAGGTAAAGGGGATCCACTATGATGTCCAGACCTACCAGGTTGTGGATTTTATGGAAAGGATAGACAGGTCCCAGACCCATATAGAAGAACATGTGGAAGGATTTTCCATCTCGGCTGATCTCAGTCTCATCAGTCCAGGTGAAAAAAGGGAAATTTTGAACAAATTGAAGGATGCATTTAATAAGGTTAAGGATATAAAGTAAATGAGCAAACCCAGTAGTATTTGACATAATACATTCTATTAAGTAAATTTACATCATACACAACCGGGAAATGAGTGAAAACATGAAAATACTTATAACCAATGATGACGGGATAAGGGCCGAAGGTCTGAGTATACTCGCGGATGTAATCTCAAAACACCATCAGGTCGTTGTAATTGCTCCCGATGAAGAGAAGAGTGCCTGTTCAAACGCCTTTACCATAAACAGGAGCCTTATAGTAAAAAAAGAATCGGAAAACAGGTTTGCCGTTTCAGGGTACCCATCGGATTGCGTGAGTATTGCTCTTCACAGTGATATATGTTTTGATCCTGATATAATTCTTTCCGGTATTAACCACGGACCTAACATGGGAGATGACCTCTTCTTTTCAGGGACCGTTGCGGGGGCCAGAACAGGATTTATCTTCGGAAAATCGAGTCTGGCACTTTCCCTGGACAGCTACCATAAACCTTCCCGGTATTTTTCCGATGCATCGGAGTTTCTGCTGGAATTTATCGATGATTTCTCCTCTACGCTGTTAAAGGATTGTTTTTTCTTTAACATTAATTATCCGGATCTGCCAAAAGAAAAAATTGCGGGAATGAAATACACCTCTGCAGGGAGAAGGACTTACAAAGATAAATATAAAATTGAGATGCCTGGGAATAACAGCTATCGTATGGAGCTCATTGGAGAAATAGGAAGTATACCTATAGAGGGAAGTGATATTACAGAGCTGGAAAAGGGGTATATATCAATAACGCCTCTCACAATCAACTCTACAGATTTTCAGCTTCTTGAAACATTGAAGAGTAATAAGCTTTTTGCTCATGATGAGGAGTCGGATCGTTCGGATATTGCCTGATTGGGAGATGACTGTAAGCGATATACAGCAGCAGATTGATGACTACCTGAGCTCAAGTCTCGGGAAGCTTGTGGTGGGCAATTATGATGACGCTGTAAGGGAGTTGAAAGCCGCAGAGGCCCTGGACAGTGATAATCCTGAAATTCTCTACAACCTCGGGATTTGCTATTCGAGAATGGGTCTCTTCAATACCGCTGTAAATTATTTTGAGAAAATAATACAACTGCCGTCAACCTATGTTGAGATCCTGACGGTTTATAAAATCCTTGCGTTCATTTATATCAAGTTAAACAGGTTTTCAAAAGGCAATAAGCTTCTCAACCATGTGCTTAAATATACCGAAAATGATACGGAAGCCCTGAACATGAAAGGGTACTGTCTGGAAAAGGAGGGAAACTACAGAGAATCCATTGAAGCATATGAGCGTGTTGTAGAACTGGAAAGTGATAACCTGACAGCCTGTAATTCCCTTGCCTACATTTATGCCCTGAAAGGGAGTGACCTTGACAGGGCGATGGAACTTGTGGAGAGGGTACTTCAGAAAAACAGAAAAAATCCCGCTTATATTGATACGGCAGGTTTAATTCACCTGAAAAGAGGTGATCTCCATACTGCAGGAGAACTGATAACAGAGGCTTACAGTTTAAGTCCCTTTTCCCCTGAGATTGTAGAGCACTATGAATTGATAAAAAAACTAAAAGAAGACTAAAAGAATGAAAAAAAGTTCAACTGAAACAATACTATCACTGGATGTAGGTACACAGTCAGTAAGGGCATGCCTGATAGATGCCCGGGGAAAAATTCTTGATATTGTGAAAACCGAGATTGAGCCTTACTACTCTGTGAAGCCCGGCTGGGCGGAACAGGACCCGGAATATTTCTGGAAAAACCTCTCGCATTCCTGTAAAAAACTCCTGAAAAAAACGTCATTCAGGAAATCTCTTGCGGGCGTTACGCTCACAACACAGAGGGACACGGTCATTAACCTCGATTCAAAAGGGAAACCTCTCCGGCCCGCAATTGTATGGCTCGACCAGAGAAGAGCGAAGGCAGGTAAATGGCCCCCTTTGCCTCTTAAAATTCTTCTCAGAATGATGAACCTGCTGGATGCCGTACTCTATACCATTACTGAGGCTGAAATGAACTGGATAAAGCAGAACCAGGAAAAGGTATGGGAAAAAACCGATAAGTTCCTCTTCCTTTCAGGATACCTCAATTTCAGGTTAACCGGCGAGTACCGTGATTCTTCAGCCAACCAGGTTGGATTTGTTCCTTTTGATTACAAAAAACAGAAGTGGGCTGGAAAGAAGCATCACTACTGGAAGATGCTGGATGTTCCGGAAAAAGTTCTCCCGGAGCTTGTGAAACCGGGTGATATTATCGGGACCATAACAGCCCGGGCTTCGGAGGATACGGGAATACCCGAAGGACTGCCCCTGGTTGCCGCGGCAACAGACAAGGCCTGTGAAGTGCTGGGTTCCGGCTGCCTTACACCTGAAATTGCATGCCTCAGTTACGGGACCACCGCCACTGTGGAAACAACAAATGAAAAATACGTTGAGATCATCCCTTTTCTTCCCCCTTTCCCCAGCGCAATTCCCGGTTCATATAATACGGAGGTCATGGTATACAGGGGGTTCTGGCTTGTAAGCTGGTTTAAGCGGGAGTTTGGTCTCAAAGAGAGACAGATAGCAGAGAAAAGGAAGATCGCGCCGGAAAAACTCTTCGATGATATGGTCCGTGATATTCCTCCCGGGTCACTGGGGCTAACCCTTCAGCCATACTGGTCTCCCGGCATCAAAATACCCGGTGTGGAGGCAAAGGGCGCCGTAATAGGCTTCGGCGATGTGCATACACGGGCGCATTTCTACCGGGCGATCCTTGAAGGTCTTGCGTATGCCTTAAAAGAAGGGGCAATGAGGACCGAAAAGAGAAACGGGATTAAGATAGAAAAGGTCAAAGTCTCCGGGGGAGGATCACAGAGTAATGTTGCCATGCAGCTTACTGCGGATATTTTTAATATGCCGGCGGAAAGACCGTCAACATATGAAACATCGGCCCTGGGAGCGGCAATTGACGCGGCAGTGGGTCTCAAACTTCACACTGATTTCAGAACAGCAGTGAAAGAAATGACCGGAGTAAGTGAAGTTTTTGAACCGGTCAGGGAGAACAGTGAAATTTACAGTGATCTTTATGAAAGGGTCTACCTGAGGTTATATAAAAAGCTGAAACCCTTTTATGACGACATCATGGATATTACCGGTTATCCTTCAGCGCGATAGGTCCTCTTCATGATTTTTGCTTTGAGCGAATGGCAGAGGGCTATTGCGAGGGCGTCGGCGGCATCATCAGGTTTTGGAAGTTCTTTGATATTAAAGATCTTCTTGACCATGAACTGGACCTGCTGCTTGGTTGCCCTCCCGTAACCGGTAATTGCCTGTTTTATCTCAGTGGGGGTGTACTCGGCCAGCTCCGCAGGGGAAAGCCTGATGGTCAGCAGAATAACACCAATTGCTTTTGCCACATCCATGACGGTTTTGGTGTTTTTATTGAAAAAGAGCTTTTCAACTGCCACAACATCCGGTCCGAATTCCCGTATTATTTCATGAAGGCTTTTATGAATACTCAGAAGCCGTGTATCCAGCGGTTCTCCTGAAGGTGTTGTAATAACACCATATCCATGGATTTTCAGTTTATCATCAATTGCCGACCACCCGAGGATATTGTACCCGGGATCTATTCCCAGTATTCTCACTAATCGGCACTTAGCTTTATCATGATTTCGTCAGAGATATCATAGTTTGAGTAGACATTCTGCGTATCGTCGAGGTCATCGAGAGTCGTTATGAGTCTCATACACTGCTCGGCTTTTTTCTCATCAAGTTCCACAGTTGTTTTTGGAACATAAGTAATTTCGTTCATTAAGAGATTCAGCTCCTTTGAAACGAGAAAGTCTGATACCTCGTTAAAACCCTGGGGAGATGTTGTAACAACAATGTTATTGTCTTCGCTTTTAATATCTTCAACATCAAAATCTATGAGCAGTTCGAATATTTCATCCTCAGAGGTCTGTTCCTCTTCGATGATGATAAGGCCCTTCCTGTCAAAGAGATAATTGACTGATCCGGTTTCTCCCAGGTTACCGCCGTTTTTATTAAAGGCTGTTCTTACTTCGGGCATTGTTCTGTTCCTGTTATCGGTCAGGCAATCCACCATGATGGCCACTCCGCCGGGACCATATCCCTCATAGCGTATCTCTTCATAGGTGACTCCCTCAAGGTCTCCCGTACCCTTTTTTATTCCTCTTTCAATATTATCGTTGGGCATGTTGCTTGCCCGGGCTTTCATGACCGCTGTCCTGAGCCGTGGATTCGCCTCAATATCTCCTCCCCCTTCCTTTGCGGCAACGGTTATCTCCCTGATAAGCTTTGTAAAGAGTGCGCCTCTCTTGGCATCGGCAGCCCCTTTCTTTCTCTTAATTGTTGACCATTTGGAATGACCTGACATTTCTGTTACCTCGATACTGGTGATGATATTTTGTGTTGAAGTAAAAATAATATTTTTATAACTTCACAATCTAATAGCCACGTTTTAATATCAACTGTAATTTTTCAATTTTTTTTCTTGATTTAACCGGATTGAAGTTAAAGGTAATGGAATTTCTGTAGTATTTAATCGCTTCATGCAGCTTTCCCGATTTTTCATAAGCAGACGCAATGTTCCATCTCACCTTTCCGGGATTGAGCCTGAAGTAATTGCTTTTTATTCTCCTCAGTTTTAGTTCAATTTTTCCTCTGTCGTCCAGAAGGAATTCGTAAGTATTATAATCATCAAAATCCCTTGTCTCGAGAAGAGATTTTTTTAATTCATTTATTCTTGTATTAATTTCATCCAGTTTCTTTTTCGATTTTTGTACTTCCCGGTCAACCCGGTTCTGGTAAGCGATGCAATTGAGGTATCCCTCAATGGCAAGCTTATAATTCAGATTGCTGAGGGAGATATCGGCAATATACTCATAAGACTTGGATCTCCTGTAGTGATCTTTTTCCGGAAGAAGCTCCAGAGACCTGTTAAAAAGCCTCAGTGCCAGAGTTTGATTTCCCGTTTTGCTGTACGTGATATAAGCAAGAGCGAAGTTTATGTCCGGGTCACCAGGTTTCTTTTTAAGGTATTCTCTGTAGTACTTTTCGGTTTCAAGATATTTCCCAATATCCTCGTTGAGGTTTCCCAGGAGAATATAAATTTCAGGTTTTGGCGTATTGTCTTCAAGTTTCAGGTATCTCTTCAGATAGTGTATGGCCCTCTTTTTTTTAGATGTTTTTGAGAGTTCTGTGCCCAATTCAAGAGAGTAGCTGATATTATCCGTATTAAGTGAGTATGCTGTTTCCAGAGAATTAATATATGCGTTAAAATGCTTCATTTTTTTATAGACCCGGGAAATTTCAAAAAAGATCGCATCATCTTTTTTGTATTCCAGTTTTTTAAATCGTAGAGACTGAAAATAGTGGTTCAGGGAATCAAAGTATTTTTTCTGTTTGTCATAGATCCTGGCAGCAGTGAGATGAAGAGTATGGAATTCGCTGTTTTCTTCAATGAAAAATCCTTCTGCTTTTCGTTCACGAAAAACTTTTTTTAAATCAACTCTGCTTCCCGTATCCCTGGTTGATATAAAACCGGTGGGAACAGCCCTGTATTTGATTCTTTTGCTGTATTTCTCATGAAGAAGAGAGTTAATTTTATCAAGGGAACTCCTGTAATTTCCTTTATTAAAGAGCTTAATATAATTATCCTCCTCCCCTTTTTTTTCCTGTGAATAGAGGGATTTCCCCGTAAAAATCAAAAATAACGCAAGGAAGAGACCCGTTATGTTCATTTTATATTTATGCATAATAATAAAAGATCCGACATATTTTGATCATTAATTGTCTTTTCCTGTTACTACTCTATATGGCTATAATTATCCTGTTTATTAATATATTAACAATATGTCCCTGCCGCCGAATGCGGCGGGGACATACAAGTAATCTTTTCCTTTTTAATATCGGTATGGATAACTATCAATTGATAAATTTAATATATCATTTTATTAAGTAAGACCTCAATTCAGAGAAAAAATAGTTGTTTTTTTTAAACGGGGACAACTTATTACTATTTAATTAAGATTACAGATCAAAAAGCCTTTAATTTCCAGGAGTTTCTTTTTATGAGTAACCTGAAGGAATTCAGTTATTCTGACATACTGCAAAGAAGAATTATCTATATAAACAGTTTTCTGACATTTGTTATTTCAGGTTATATTTTTTCTGACCTTTTATTGGACCTGGTATACTATTTTTTCTACTTCCCTGTGATGAAAGTTGTATTTATTTCATTTCTTGCAGGTATTTTTGCGGGAAATCTGTCCGGCAGGGGACTCTTTGATAAGAGTCCCAGGTACAGAGTCATCTATATCTCATCAGAAGTGGTGTTTATCCTTCTTTCATTTTTCTTTGCCGCAAGAAATTTTATCATTCCAGGTGAAAGTTCCCCGGTACTTTTCTTGTTTAACAGCTGGTTCTTATCAATTCCACTTCTTGTCACTCTGACCGGTTTTACTGTGGGAATAAAGGTCAACTATTTTCTGAAAATATCCTGCGGGACCTTCCTGGATGATAAACAGGGAACCATTAATTTTATTGGCGCAGTACTTTTAGGGATTGCAGGAGGAGTTTTATTATCCACTCTACGATTTTACGGAGTCATAACCTTTGGAAGAGAACAGTTTAGCCTATTTATCTTATTTTTAGTTATTCTGCTCATTCCCTCACTTTTTATGCTGAAATTGCAGTTCAGTCCTGAAATAAAATATGCCCAGCATTTTCCGGAAGAAGAGGAAAGGAGTGACTCCGACAACGAGATCAGGGACAGCCTGGTTTTTACCTATCTGAATTTTTCTTATACTATTATCTATATCTATCTCGGTCTTGAGACAATCATTAAGTATTATGGTGCGACATTTCATGTAAAACTGACATTTCTCGCAATAGTAATATTCGGTCTTTTCATCGGATTAATTTTAGGGATACTGATTAAGGGGAAACTTTCCCATATTTATACAGAGATCCTCTTCCCGGTTTTCTTTGTGCCCTTTATACATCTTTTAAACCTCTTCCATGACCGACTTCCTCTATATTACGGAATGCTTCTGGCAATGCCTGCGATTATTGTTTTCGGATATTCTCTTACCCATACAATTACAAATGTTTTGAAAAAGTTTGATCACGGGAGAAGATTTTCTGTTATTAATTTTTCCCTGTTGATTCTTCCCGCACCGCTTGTTATCGCTCTCAGCTTTATAAAATTTACTTATATCCTCTACTTCGGATTACTCTACCTGACAGCCCTTTTCAATATTATTGTCCCGGGTCTGAATATTCTCAGTAGAAAAATAAGCGGCTATAAAAAACTCTTCTACGTAATATCAGCGTTTCTTCTTATAATCTCCGTTATCTTTTCACATCAGTATTTTACTATCAGGCTTACCGGAAATATCTATGTAAAAAGAACTCTGAATTTCGGCACCCTCAGCAGAACAAATTTTAATGCGCACTTTATTAAAAACAGGGGAACAGTGATGTTAGACTTTGAACCTGTTTTTGAGCTCTCTGACAGTATCATAAGAAACATGAAAAGATCGCTGGTTCCGGTTTATCTCTATCTTCCCGATGAAAACAGCAGGTTGCTTTTTATCGACAGCAATCAGAAGTTTTTTAAAAATCCTGTAATTGGTTATTATAAACGATCAGTCCCCCTGGATATTATACCGGAAGAGGCCGTTGATTTTAACAGGCTTCCGGTCTCAGGAAAGTCGGGATATATTCCGGAGAAGGAGAATCTCCTTATTTACCTGAGGAACAATGAAAAAAAATATGACGCAATAGTCGATATAACGAATATACTTGACCAGAACAGAAACAGGTTCAGGTTCACAGGGGAATATTACAGGCTCCTCAGAAAAAAAATTAAGGAGAAGGGAGTTTTTATCCAGGTTTTTTCTTTCAACAATATCAGGAAAGAATTTATATCAGAAGCTTTGAAAAACCTCAAAGAGAACTTCAAGTTCCATAATATCTACCTCTTTTCAAATATTCTCACAGTGGTTTCCTCCAACAGTAGTGATAATATGAAGATGAACACTGATAAGTATAAAAGGATTATTGAGTTTCTTAATAAAAAGGAAGAACTTAAACTTCTTTTTTATAATGAATTTCATCTTTTTACTCATCTTGTTACTACAGATATCGATTACCTGATTTCCGGAATTTCGGAGAAAGAGACAGGACCCGGATATTTAATTGATGTGCCGGTCAAATCGGAATTCAACAGAAGTTTTTATGACAGTTATACTGAGAACAATAATTCAGTCCTGGAAATTATTGATGACAGTGGTGAAAATGGAAAAATGAAAGATAATCTGAGAAGGCATATTAAGAATGATAACGATATTTATACATTGATTAAAAAGACAGAATATGCCGAATCCACAGATAATTATGAAGATGAAACAAGACAGCTTTTTCAACTAAAAAAATATACTGAATACAAAACCCGTTTTAAAGAATATCTTGATTTTATTCTTTCGTATAAGGAGGAATACTATTATAATACAGCCATAAGGCTTGAAGCTGATAAGAGATGGGAAGCCGCAAGGACTCTCTACATGGCAAGTCTCAGAATAAATGAAAAGAATTTTAATACAAATTACAGGCTCGGGCTCCTCAGTATTACGGTGCAGGATATCGATAATGCTTTTAAATACCTTCAGAATGCCATGAAAATTAACAGAAAACATCCGAAGGTTCTCTACCAGATGGGCGTTCTCCTTTTTTCAAACGGAAAAATAAATGATGCAATCACATACTTTCAAAATGCAATTGCGGAAAAGGAGGAGAACGCGTCTCTTTATCTCTACCTCGGGTTGTCATATGAAAAGCTGGGTAAATTGAGGGAAGCTGAAAGCAATTACTCAAGGGCCCTGTTGCTTGACCCTAACGATGATAATATCAGGAATCGTCTTGATAAGATCAAGATAAAGATGAAAGAGGAAATGATGAAATGGAAAACAGGTCCACAGAAGAACGAAACAGAAGAAGAGCATGGTGAAAATTTCCCCCTTCCAATCAATAAATCGGCCTTTGATTGGAGGCTCTCTGACAAAGATACGGAAAAGAAATAAAAAAAGAAGGGGTTCATTAAAAGTAAATAATTATGCGTTATATATTTTTTATAGTAATTCTTGTCTTTGTTGTAGTAATATTTCTGGCATTTAAATCTTTTCAATTTCCGGTTTTGATAAGAAAAGCTGAAGAACATCTTGATGATGGTGAACCGGGAAAGGCCATGACTATCGTAAAAAAGATTCTTGACCGGAAAAGGGATTATGTTCCCGCAAGATTCCTCAAGTCGAAGATACTGAAGAACCAGGGACAATACCTCCTGGCAATATCGGAATTTAACAGCATCCTTACAATTACTGATTTCAAAAAACATATAAGGGAGATCGATATTCATTATCAGCTTGCGGAACTTTATAATTTAACACAGAACTGGCCCAAGGAGATTGAGGAGTACAGGATAATTCTTACATTTAATCCTGAAGATATTAAGGCCAATCACAGGGTCGGGCACACCTATTATAAACAGAAAAACTTCAAGAAAGCCCGGGAACACCTGATTAAGGCAATCTCACTTGATGATCATCTTGATGATATATTCTTACCCCTTGGCGTTTCATGTTTTAAAATATCTGACTTTACACGCGCGGAGGAATACCTTTTGAAATCATTGAAAGTAACCGGTGATAATACTGAAGCACAGTTTTTTCTCGGTTCAATTTATAAGATGAAAAAAGATTATGATAATGCGGTGATAATGCTGGAAGGTTCAAAAGAAAACAGCTTATATTATCTTCATAGTGTTTTCAGGCTGGGCGAGATCTATTTTGAAAACAATGATTATATGAAAGGGATTGAAATTCTTGAACCAGGGATGAAACTGCTTGATGAAAAATCGGGAATCATGGATGAGTACAAGTATCTTCTTGCGGAATGCTATGAGCAGGAAAACAGGATTGCCGATGCGGTGAGGATCTGGGAAGAGATCGCAGCAGTTAATCCAAATTTCAGAAGCACTACGCATAAGCTCAGATCATATAAAGAAATAATACGGGACACAAGCCTTATGACACTCTTCACATCATCTCTGGAGGAGTTACAGCCTGTTATTGTAGAGCTTATATCCGGTTTGAATTATAACATAATAAACAAGAAAAAAGTTTCTCCTAATGAATTTCAATATAAAGCCTTTAATATTAAGAGAATTAATGAACCCCCTGTTTTGATCTATTTCAACAGGACAACAAGGGAGATTACAGAAGGTCAGATAACTGATTTTCAGAAACAGGTAAATGTTGAAAAATGTAAAACCGGTATGTATATTACCACATCAAGGTTCAGTCTCAAGGCTAAATCGAGTTCCGTATCAAAAATGATTGAGCTCTATGATTCAGATTTTGTAATTAATGCCATTGAAAAGATCAACACCAAGAGGAGCGCTATTAAATAAATTGAAGAGAAGATATTTATTTTTCATAAACGCTTTTTTACTGATAGTACCCGCCTGTTTCATTTCATGTAAAAAAAACTATAAAATAGCTCTGGAGAACTCCATCCGAAGGTATATCAGTGGTGATAAAAATTCCTTTAATGATATTGAGGAAAACCTTGTTAATTCGTCATCAATTCTCAAAATCCAGGTGAAGAAAAAACCAATAATAAGTAAACTTGCATTGACGCAGGACAAAGAAAATTATGAAGCAATCTATCCTCTGAATTTTAAAATCAGTAAAACAAAAATGAACATCAGGATGGCAGATTACAATAATACAATAGTTGTTCTCAGTGACGGCATGAGGATATTCATTACAGAAAAAGACGGAAAGATCGTCAAAAGAGTAAAACCGGGTAACAAAGATTCTCTCATTAAAGATATTCTTCTCATTGAAACGAGAATAATCTACTACCTGGATGAGAAGCTTTGTTATTATGATTACATGACCGGTGAAACAGGAATTATCTACAATGAAAAACTTTCTCCCCCCTATAATAAGTATTATACGGTAAGTCTAAGCAGGGCAGGCACGGACAATATTTCAGTTGTTGCCGGTGCCGGAGGTGTATACTATTTGTACATATATAACAGTGCAGCAGGTGATCTCCGGCTTAATAAGTATACGGTCTCAACACCAAAACTTCTTTATTCGGAGAACAAGCTCTTCCTGATAAAAGGAAATGCAGGGAACTGGAAGCTGGTAAAGATGAATATTATCAGCAAAAAAGAAGATGTTCTCGATGAATTTAGTAATATATCGGATATTGAACTGATCCCGGAAGGATATCTTTATCATATTGACGATACACTTTGGTATAAGGATTTTCAAGGTAATAAGACAAGGTTTCCTTTCAAATACAGGATCTCCGGCATATTAAATAATCATGCAGTTTTAAAATATCAAAAATGTCTGTTTGTCATTAACTGGGAAAAGATTTACGGTAAAATTAAACATTTTAAGATGGTGATACCGGAAATATTTACAGAGAAAAAGGGGAAAAGTCCTAAAAATATTTAATACTGAAACTTTCGGGAAACCTGTATGTTCTGGGTTTATTATCTTTTACAACTTCAACGATTATATCAAACTTAATCTTTCTGCAGCAGAACATCTCGATGCTGACTTTGTTATCCAGCAGATCTTCATAAAGTTTTTCAAGGAGACTCCCGAGGAGTGAAAACCCGAAACACCTGTTGTCAATGATATCAATTCTCTCTGCAGGAAAGGTCAAACCGCTGACCGGATGAGAAAACTTTACAGTAATTTTTTCAGGATCGGTCCTTTGAGAAAATTTGAAGCTAAAGCAGAGATTATCTCCCTGGAAATATATATAATCAAAAAGATCTTGATTTTTACCTCCTTTTCTATACTTTTTAATCCTGAATGCAAGACTGGTATCTGTTATTTTCCCATTTGAGGGATTAAAAGTCTGTCCTGTTTGAAAATCTGATATCCCCTCTGTTTTCCCCGTACAGGAGAGAAGAAAAAGTGTTAAAAGGCACAGTCTGAAGAAAGTGAAAGAGTTCATCGTAATATTCTGAAGGGTTAATCTGAAATGTCAAATCTTCTCCAACCTTTGAGAGCCAGTTCATCATCCCTGAAAAGAGAGAAACGGTTAAAGTAGCTGTCCATTTTTTCCCTGAACGGTTTTGTAATAACAAGCTGATTATCCTCAACAGCAAGACTTTCAGAAAATTTTTCGTTTAATGATTCCTCGTTAATTAGATCTTTCCAGTTAAATGTCCTGCTGTAGAGAAAGATAAAAAGAGGCTCAAATATCTCCAGACCGGTGCTGATTTCATCCTGTGTCGGGTAAATAACGTTGAAAGCAGCGGTAAAATAGTCGTAGGAGATAAAAGGATAGAGTTTATGTGAGACTTTATACCTGTCAAGTCCTGCCAGTTGACTCAATTCCAATGAGTTTTTCCTTGTATCGGCTTCATCAAAGATCGCAAAAGTGTGAAAATACTGGTCAGTTTCGTGCTTTTCCTTCTGGACAAGTCTTATTGTTGTGAAGTCGATTATAGAATCGTCTTTTTTCAGGGAGCTGTTAACGGGTAAAAGTTTGGACTTATAATAGTACCTGTCTGTTTTGAAAGAGGGATAGTTATCACTGTCACCCATTTCGATAATTGTTTCAGGATTACCGCTGAATTCCATATCAAGTTTGAATATATGAAGAAAGTAGATATGCTTTCCTCTCAGAGACTGTATAAAATGAAGGTAATGCTGTTCGGAAGAAGGTTTTCTCTTGGAGAGAAGTTTGTGATTAATGAGGAATTCCGGTATCTGTTTCAGAGCAGAAGAAACAATACTTTCCGCGGTTTTATAATCCAGTTCTGATACGGGTATTTTTGGAATGGTAAAAGTCTCGTTGATAGTGATAAATTCGTTATTTATTACATTCAGGTATATATCGGATGTGATATTTGATGTATTGGTATCGATGGAAGATATTGATGATTGTATTATATCGATTGAGTCCATAGTAATCCACCAGCTTCTGTATATATAATAACAAGGAGTTGAGATTGAATCTATAATTTAATAGGTATTAGATAATACTGCTTACGTCAAGAAGATATTGAATTCAGGTTGTGTGATTTTATAAAAATTTTGACTCTTTCCGAAATCTTGAGAAAAGATTTTTAGACAGGATTTACTGGATGAAGATGGATAAAGAACCTGCCTGTTTCTTTTCTTGATTTCATTTTATCAATTTCAACATTTCGAAGTGAGTCAAATTTTTAATTATTCGGTTGTGTATAAGAATAATCAATTATAAAAAGAAGCATAAATGATGTGTCCCCGCCGTTTTGACGGTGAGGACAGAAGATATTCAAATTTTTGCCTTGAAGCTGAGTAATGGCAAAAAATAATTATTATAAATCTATTGCTCTTGACAAAAGGAAAAAAAGTGGTTAATATACACATCAGTTTTACAATACAGTAAACATTTCGGGATTTTACAGAGAATAAATTATGGATAGCGGATTAGTAAATGTAGGAGTTGCTCAGGTCAAAACCGGCACAAAGCCGACAGTCCTGAGAACAATTCTCGGCAGTTGTATTGGAATATGTATATATGATCGCATGAAAAAGATCGGAGGTATGGCGCATATTCTTTTACCCAGAGATACTTCCGGAGGTTCAAATCCTGAAAAGTATGCGGACACGGCGATACCCCTCCTTATTAACAGGCTTGTAAAAGAGGGGGCAAAAAAGGAATTCATGTCTGCAAAAATTGCCGGTGGTGCTTCTATGTTCAAGTTCGAGTCTAATATCAGCCTCGGGCAGATAGGTGAGAGAAATATTGAAGAAACAAAGAAGTTTCTTGAAAAGGAAGGAATACCGGTCCTTGAAGAAGATACAGGAGGAAATACCGGGAGAGTCATAAACTTTTTTCTTGATGACGGGCATCTGAAGGTCAGGGCCGCCGGAAGGGAAAAAGTCTATTATAAGATCTGATCATTACCCGGAGAATTGAAGATGCATGCGAATATAAAACAGCGGATTGAATCTGTAATATCTAATATTGACCAGCTGCCCTCAATACCGGAAGTTGCCAGTAAAGTCATGAATATGGTCAATGATCCTGATGTATCATTTAAAAAAATTGCCGAAGAGATTTCCCAGGACCAGTCAATGACCACGAATATCCTGAAGCTCTGCAATTCGGCATATTTCAGCAAGGGGAAGGAGATTACTTCAATTGACAGGGCAATTGTAACTCTTGGCCTGAAAGAGGTAAAAGATATTGTTATTGTTATTGCCGCGAAACCGGTTCTTGACAAACCGGTTATCGGATACGATCTCGCAAAGGGGGATCTCTGGCTCCAGGGTCTTGTTGTCGCCACCATATCAAAAAATATCGCGCTTATGAAAAAGAGAAAGGATATAGCCGATGTTGTTTTTACTGGGGGGCTGATACACAACGTGGGTAAAGTCGTTCTTGCTCTCTATGTTCAGAATACATTCAAGGAGATTCTTGAAGCAGTGGAATCAAAGAATATACCCTTCAGCAACGCGGAAAGGGAGATTATGGGATTTGATCACCAGGAGATCGGGGAAAAAATACTTGATAAGTGGAAGTTTCCCCCGGTATTAAAGTCCATTGTCAGGTACTACAAGGAACCGGACAATGCTCCGGATGAATATAAAACAGAAGTTTCAATTGTCCATATTGCCCACAATATAAGTCTCATGGCCGGAGTAGGTATTGGGAGTGACGGTCTCTATCATGAGTTCAAAGATTCAGCAATTAAAAAAGTCGGCCTGAACAGTGAAGAGGTAGAGGATATTTTCTCTAAAGTGCCCAACACGATAAAACAACTCAGGGAACTCATTTAAGCTCCGCGCTCATATCCCTCCCTTTTATCAAATAATCAGTATTTGAACTTGATCTTTAAAAAAAATTATTTATTATGGCAATATGAATCTGATAAAAAAATGTCCATCATGCGGCAAAAAGATACGGTTTCCTCTTGATAAGGGAAAAATAAAGGTGAAATGTACATGCGGATATAGCTTTGTAGCAGATCCCGATGATACAAGAATTTATAAAAACGGTGAGTTTGACTTAAAGAATAAAATAAGCTCAAGACAGGGGCTCTTCTCATGGATCGGGAAGCTCTTTAATTCTTCATCCAGGGAAAAAATGAGCTGGAACCATATTATAAACAGTATTTTAAATGCAAAATACAAGCTCCAGAATTTCAGGTTTTTGCCGACCTCAGAACAGAAAAAAATATTTACTATTATCCTTGTTGTGATAATAATTTTAATTGCAGTGATACTTGTTATTACATCAATCTTAAAGAAACCCGGGGAAAATGTCGTTATTTGTTATTAAATATATTCAGTTTTAATTTATAAACTTGATTTGCATTTTTTCCAAAAGATTATTTAAAAAAATTAAAAATTTCTTAACCTCTGTGTCTCAGTGCCTCTGTGGCAGATATTTTATTTCAGGAAAAAACGAGTATTTCTCTTTCTTTACTGTATAGTTACTTAAACAAAATGAAAAAGCCAGTCATAAATGACACAAGGGAATATCATAAAAGTGAGATAGATTCTCTCGGATGGGAAGTGACAGTCTGCAACATGTTGGAACAGAGTGATTCCATTGTCCAGAATATTCTTAAAAAGAAAAGTACTTTCGGAACTCTGCTTTTTGATCATATTGAAAAAAATTACATCCAGCATTCAATCAGGCGGGCCCTGGAGGTGGGAGGAGGTTATGGATACATCATGAGAGATCTTCTCATGAGATATCCTTCTGCAGAAGCAGTAATGCTTGATATATCTTCTTATCTTATACGAAAACAGAAAGAAACCCTTTGGGATTTTGATGTAGATTTTGTTGAAAAAGATTTTTTTGAAACGGATAGCGATTTCCTCTCCGGTTTTGATACTGTCATTTTAAATGAAAATATGGGTGATTTTGAGACAGTGGCAGGGCTTTCCGAGGATAATGCAGGTAATGATGTTAACAGGAAGACCAGGGAGAGAGTAATAAATTTTATTGAGAAGTATAAACTGAAAAGAGATATGGAGAGGGAGATTTCTCTCAACACTGGGGCGATTAAGGCTGTGGAAAAACTCTGTAGTGCGGGTATTGAGCTTATATATCTGGGGGAACACAGCTGTGAACCTGAGGTTCCTGGAGAACTTGAAGAAATTCTCGGCATTACGCGAACAGAAAATCCGGAAAGGATTATGCTCAAAGGACATGATGAATATACAATAAAGTTTTCTGATCTTATTGCAGTAGCAGAAAAATTTCATTACAGGATTGAGAGAGGCAGTTTCGCGGATATCATCCAACCGGAGTTAACAGATGAACTGATCACTCTTTTAAGATCGAGTATCGCAGGGGATAAAACCGAAATTATTCAGCATTTTATTCATGATCTCTACAGGTATGAGTACCTGATCTTAAAAGCATAACTGGCGCGGTTTGATAACCGCGCTTATATATAATTTATCCCTGCTGTTTAAGCGCTTCCAGTTCGTTTTTTCTATTGATCAGGTGCTTGTAGTAGACAGACTGTGTAAGTTTTTTTTCAGTTATCTCATTTATTTTGGCGTCGAGCTCTTCCGGCGTGAACTTGTTTATTTTTTTCTTTTTTGCTTCGACTGACTGTGCTGAAGGCTCTTCCTTTCCTTCTTCTGGCTTTGCTTCCGCGTTTTCTTCTGCAGCTTCCTCTCCTGCATCAGATGCTTTGGGTTTCTCTTCCGCAGCGGTCTCTTCTGTTATTTCTTCTTTTGTCTCTTCTGACATATACAACTCCTATAAAAATGTGTTTTCCAGTTATTACTCAGCTAGTTATAAAGTTTTTAGAAATTTAAGAACAACCCTCTTATTGTCAACAAGTTTCTTAAACATATTTCTTCATTTCCCGTTCCATGTCTCTTTTTGAGTCACGGTCGCGGATGGCTTTTCTTTTATCATAGCTGGCTTTTCCCTTTCCCAGTCCCAGAAGCAGCTTGGCTTTTCCATTCTTAAAATAAATTTTGAGAGGAATAAGAGTGAGTCCCTTCTCCTGCAGTTTCCCGGTAAGTCTCTTTATTTCATGTTTATGAAGAAGAAGTTTTCTCTCCCTGTCTGGTTCATGGTTAAAGCGGTTCCCCATTTCGTATGCTGATATTGTAAGCCCGGTTATGTAAACTTCGCCGTTTATAATCTTCGCATAGGACTCCTGGATGCTTACCTTTTTTTGTCTCAATGACTTCACTTCAGTTCCTTTGAGAACAATTCCGGCCTCAAAAGTATCCAGAATTTCATAGTTAAACCTAGCCTTTTTATTATTTATTATTTCAATAATATGGTCTGACATTTTCTGGTTTTTGCTCTAAAAAATTAAGGATTTAATAGAAATACAGAAGGCTAATATCCGTCAAGATAAAATTAATTACAACAGTTTGATTTTCATGAAACATAATTAATTTTATAGTCATTTAGAAGTTAAATTTAATTACTCTGGAATTTGTTTAAACTTGTTATATTTTTGAATTGAAATTGATATTGTCATTCCCGCGGAAGCGGGAATCTATTCTTTTAGAAAAGAGTGGATCCCGGCTCTACGTTTCACTTCGGCCGGGATAACAAACTTGTTACTTGTTAAGATATAGCTGAGTAGTTAAAATAGATTCTATTTTTTTTGCAGATACCGGATCAATTTTTTCTTGAAGGCCTTTTTTTCGTTTGATGGGAGCAGTTTAATATAGTTTTCTATCATATTAATTATGAGTAATTCAGATTTTGTCATTTCAAGGTTTTTTTCTTTTTTTATAACTTTAAGTTTTTTATCTGTAAGGACCAGTTCTTTGCCGGTGTCCTCATAATTATATACATTTGGCCCCTTACCCGGTGCATGTACATATCCCAACTTTCCAGCAAAACTTGGTAACATTTCTTCAATTTTTGCGATGCCTCCTATAAAGTATGCCCTTGTTTCATTTCCTGATTTAAGAGAAATTTTATAGCTCTTAGTGTTACCGGAGGAAAATTCCTGTTCCTCTACTTTATATTCAATTAAAACTTCATTATTTACTTTTGATGGATTTTCCCATACAAAAGTCGTATTAGACAAAATGCCGGATGATTTTATCGATTCATAATCACCTGAAGCTAAAAAATCTTCATAAAATGAGGAATCAATTTCAATATTGTATTTATTTGATATTATCTGTAAAATTTTAAAAACCTGCATTTTTTTCATATAGCTAAACGAGATTTTTTTATTTATCCCTTTGCTGAATACTTCGACTTTATACAGGGTAAAGTTCCTGTCTTTAAGATTTTCCCAGTCTTTCTGGTTCCAGGTTTTACAGGATAAATTAAATGAGAGAAGGAATGTAAGAGCAGTTAATATTAGTGGTCTGAAAATATTATTAATCATAATAATTTAACTTCCCGGTTAAAATTTGTGTTATGTTCCAGTATTTATATCAGAATATATGATTGTTACAAAAGATATAAGTCAAGATAAAAATGGTTTGCTGTTGTGATGTAATTTCAGGGTCAGAGCAAAATTATGGGAACAAATTTGTGTGATTGCCCGTCTTTTCCGGACACTCAGTTAAGCAACTTTTTGCAAACTAAACTCTTCATATTCTACAGGGCACATATAGTCAAGCGAAGAATGACTTCTCTGCCTATTATAAAATATTTCAATATACTCAAATATTGCTCTTCTTGCCTCCTTTATTGTTTGATATTTTCTGCGAGTATAGACCTCTTCCATCTTTAGTGTTGAGAAAAAACTTTCAGCTGGAGCATTGTCCCAGCAGTTCCCTTTGCGACTCATGCTCTGAGTCATCTTGTAACATTTTAATTTCTCTCTGAAAGACGTTGAGGCATACTGAACCCCACGATCAGAATGAAAGATTATTCCTTCCGGAGGATTACGATGCAATACAGCCATATCCAAAGCGTTTATAGCAAGTTCAGCACGCATATGGTCAGCCATTGACCAGCCCACAACTCTCTTGGAAGAAAGATCAAGAATGGAACAGAGATAAAGCCATCCTTCAAATGTATCAATGTAAGTAATATCGCTTACCCAGCATTCATTGATACTCATTACAGAGAAATCTCGATTCAACAAATTGGGTGAAATCGGATAATCATGCTTTGAGTCTGTTGTGACCTTAAAACGCTTTTTAGGATGTGCTACAAGTCCATTTTCACGCATCAGACGTGCAATTCGGTCTCTGCCACTGGAATAGCCGGTTCCATGCAGTTCCTTATATATTCTAGGACTGCCATATCGTTTATGTTTTTCTTTAAAAACACGCTTTATTTCTGTCAGTAATTCTTTATCTCTTTGTTCATGAGCGCTTGGCTTTCTTTTCAACCAGGCGTAATAGCTGCTTTTTGAGATATTGAATATTCTGGCCATTTTCAGCACCGGAAAAATAACGCTATAATCTTTCATGAACCGGTATTTCATTTCTCTGGTGTGGAGAAAATGGCCATTGCCTTTTTTAAGATATCACGCTCCATCTTGAGTTCTGCATTTTCCCTTTTTAATCGTGCTAATTCCTCATCACGAGGATTGCCCTGACCTGGAAATGCTTTAATATTTTCCTGCTCCAATTCTCTTTTCCACCTGGATACTAAATCTGGACGGATCCCGAGATCTCTGGCAACATCTGATGCACTCTTATTAGTGTTATTTGCCAGGTTCACTGCATCAATTTTAAACTGCTTGTCGTATTTTCTTCTTGTATTCATTGTAAACTCCATTAAACTTATTATCGGCAATAAGCTTAACTGAGTGTCCGGTTTTCAGAACCCATTTGCTCTGACCCTATTTTAAGCTCAAAAAAAAAGCTCTGACCCAATTTCAAAAAAAATGCCTGAATTTCTCAAAAAGTTTTAATTTTTTTCATTTACAATCGTATTAATACATAAAGCAAGAATAAGGAGAAAAACATGCCCAGACCATTAAGAGAATGCAAACCAAACTTAACATACCATGTGTGTTCAAGATGCGTTGAAAGCCGTGATCTGATTCAAAATGAATATTTCAAAGACATAATGATTGAGATATTAAAATCAGCACTGGAAAAATATAAATTTGAGCTTATAGCGTATGAAATACTCCACAACCATTTCCATTTTATTATAAGAACAGTAGATGGAGGAGAGGCCATTTCAAGAATAATGCAATATATAAAGTCCCGATTTGCGCAAACATACAATAGAATAAATAAAAGAGAAGGCGCATTCTGGAGCGAAAGATTTGTGAGTAAGATTATTGAATATACTAAAAATCCAAAAAAATATTTATTTTGGCTATTATGGTATCTGGGATTTAATCCTGTTCGAAAAAAAATTGTCAGAGATCCGAGAAAATCGAAATATGGAAGTATTAATGTCTATCTGGATAAAAAATATAAGTCCCCGGTAAAAATTACATTGCATGATTATTTTCTCCAGTTAGGAAATTCATTTAAAGAGAGGGTCCAGAAGTTTCTCTATTATGAGGATGCGTATAGGAAAAGGCTTTCGATTGTCTATGGAATTATTTAATAAGTAAAAAATCTCTTTTTATCATTGTACTTCTTCTACTTATCAGTAAATTACATAATTTATCAGGAAAGATTAGAATGTTGTAAAAGATAATATTTATAACTCTTTCCGAAAACATGGGAAAAGATTTTTTAGACAGGATTTACAGGATGACGATGGATAATAGAGGAATGTACAGAAGAATCAGGTTCAGTTCATTGTATTAAGTATATTTTATTATAAATGTGTAATAATCCGGTTAATATTGTGATTCTGTATATTTTTTTCTGGGTTTCATGTTAAAAAAAATGTTATGACCCCTTTATTCCTAAAAATCCGCTCTGACCTAATATCCGCGATCGAAGAAAAATCCTGCTCTGACCCTAAATCAAATGAAACTAGCTCTGACCCCAAAACCATCACAAAAAAATTAAATTGCTCTGACCCCGTTATTTCCAGCGGCCCAAAACCTGAGCCATAAACTAAAGAAAAAACAAAAAACCAAAACCAAAAAAAAAGGCGCGGAAAACCGCGCCTTTTTGCAAAATTCTTTAAACGAAACTTAGAAAGAACCTACGAAAGCAAGACCGAAGTAAGTATTTTTATCTTCATCTTCTCCAGCAATACCTGTCATGAGATCCTGAACCATGAGTCCGGGAGCAACTTTGAAGTTAGGAGAAAGCGCGATGGGAATCTGGACGAAGTATGACATTTCTTTGTCATCGTCTGACCATCCATCGTTGCTTGTCTGCTGGTATGCGATACCGGCCTGGACTGTACCCATACCGAAGTTGTAGCTCACTTCAAGGAATCCGCCCATACCTGTTGTATCAACGGGATCAGTACCATCTATTGTTCTTTTAGTATTGATAGTAGATGTTACAAAACCAAACTCAAAAGGATTGGATGAGTAGATAAAGCTGAACTTGAAGCCAATAGCGCCCATTTGTCCGGATGCTTTAAGGTTTGCTGCCCATGCATCAACTGATTCTCCGTCATTTGGACCACCTTCATCATCAATCTTCATAGTCTGGTATGCAAAACCTGCACCAAGATCTATGCCGGCAATTTTACCCATGTAACCTACGGCTATCTTCGGAAGTGTAACATCGAAATACCCGCCTCCGTATACTAATGATTCCTTTACAGTAGCAACATAAATTGTTGTCGGTGCACCGAATTCTTCTATCTCTGCAAGTTCTTGCTCTGCGAGACTGTCTCTTCCGGCAGGCTGAATTAATGAGAGGTAGATACCGCTCATTGAAATCATCACCTGGGGTGTTCTTTTGTCGTATCCACCGGCCAGTTTTTCAGCTGAGAAAACTGGTGATGCAACAAGACAGCTGCCAAGTTGTGTGTAAGGATTGTAGTCCTGTCCAACCTTGATGTTGATCCCGCCGACGTCAACGGCAACAGTACCTATTCGAAGGAACATTACTTCGCTTGCCTCATTATAACCGCCTGCTCTTTCGTTTTCATCCCTGAAACCGAACTCAAACTGGTAAGAGGTATTTCCCTTCTTGCCTTTGATACCGATCTTGTTGACTCCGATCTCATCTTCAATAGCGTCAAAGTCAGAGTCTGCGGAAGAATCACCTGGTGAGTAACTGTTAAACGCTACGTTGTAGACTATAGCGCCGTAAATTGTCTGGCTGTCACCTTCTTCTGCCTGGGCATTAAGAGAGATAAAGCCGATTGAAGCTGTGGCCAAAATAAGAGCCAGTAAGAAAGTTCTTAACTTCATACAATTTTCTCCTTATAATTTTTTTAATAATAATTTTTTGGCATTACAACGCAGTGAAAAAAATCTGTCAAGAGAAAATTTTATAATTAATGTTACATATTTTTTTTGAAAATTAAGAATATGTTGAAAAAAAAGGGTGTGGTTTATTTATGACTTTTTTTGCCAGCAGTGTTTAAGAATAACCAGATTCATAAAATGAACTGATATGTCCCCACCGCCTTAGGCGGCGGGAACATATTGTTGAGACGTAACTTTTCAGCTATCATGACAACTGATAAGTCTGTCATCCCGAAGCGACCTGCTTCTTCCGGGATCCATTTTTCCCCTAAAAAAAAGATTCCCGCTTTCGCGGGAATGCCATTACTAACAATTTGCCAAAATGACAGTTTTTAGTCATATAACTGTGTCGTAATTTTCTATTGAGTTAAAGGTTTCATGTTTAATGAATAATAACACGAACCCCTGAATTTTCGCAAACTCTAAAATTCTTAAACACCCGTGTTTATCCGCGTTAATCTGCGGTTCAAAAATTCCGTTACCTATATCCTGATTGTACCTGCCATCTTTCAACTTATAACTTGGAACTTGAAACCTGAAACCTGAAACTAAATGGCCTTCCCCATGACCCTGTTGAGCCTTTTGACAAAATCCGCGGTGGATTTTATCTCCACTCCTTCGATGAGCATAGCCTGCTCCAGGAGGAGAAAGCTGATATCCGAGATCAGGGAATCATCGGATGCGTCCATGAGCTTCCGGACGATCTCATGTTCCGGGTTTATCTCCAGGACCGGCTTAAATTCCTGCATGGCGTCCTGTCCCATGGCCTTCAGGATATGCTGCATCTGCACCGTGGGGTCGTTCTCATCGGCAACGATGCATGAGGGGGAGTCGCTGAGCCGTGTGCTGGCCTTGACATCCTTTACCCTGTCTCCCAGGACCTTCTTTATCTTTTTGATAAGGGGCTTGACCTCCTTCTCCTTCTCCTTATCGGCCTCTGTCTTCAGGTCTTCGGCGGAATCGGTCCTGTTTACCGATTTCATGTCGTAGTCTTTGTACTTGGGGATGGAGGATATGACGATCTCGTCGATCTCATGGTCCATGATGAGGACCTCGATGTTCTTCTTCCTGTACATCTCCAGGAGGGGTGAGTTCTTCAGGGCCTCCTCCTTTCCGCCGGTTATGTAGTAGATGGCGTTCTGGTCCGGTTCAAATCGTTCCACATACTCATCAAGTGTTGTATATCCATCCGCTTTGGTGGACTTGAACATGACCAGACCCAGGAGCTTCTCCCTGTTTTCAAAGTCCTGGTAGAGCCCTTCCTTCACCGGGACCCCGAATTCACCGTAGAATTTATTATACTTCTCCCTGTCATTTTTCTTTAAGTCCTCAAGTTCGCCCAGTATCTTTTTCACCGATGAACTTCTGATCTTGGCCATGACCCTGTTCTGCTGCAATATTTCCCTGCTGACGTTGAGGGGTAGGTCCTCCGAGTCGATTATCCCCCTGACAAACCTTAAATATGTGGGCAAAAGCTCCTTGTCGTCATCAGTTATGAAGACGCGCTTGACGTAGAGCTTTACCCCCGGGGTGTAATCCGCCCTGTAGAGGTCCATGGGGGCCTTTTCGGGGAAATAAAAAAGGGTTGTATAGTCCAGGACTCCCTCCGCGTGGGTATGGACATGGTGAAGGGGGTCGGCGTTTTCATGGGATATGGACTTATAGAACTCGTTGTAGTCCTCATCCTTGAGTTCGCTCTTGGACCTCTTCCAGATGGCTGATGCCAGGTTTATCTGGTCGGTTTTTGGCTCCTTGATCTCCTTTTTTTTATCCCCCTCACCCTCATGTTTGGTCTCCTCGTAGTGAAGGAAGATGGGGAATGGAACATGGTTGGAGTATTTTTTAATGACCGATTCGATCTGCCACTTATTCGCATACTCTTTGCCGTCGTCATTGAGGAAGAGGGTGATGGTTGTTCCCGTGGCGTCCCTCACGGCATCTTCAATATCATACTCACCCTTGCCGTCGCTGGTCCATTTATGGGCCTTCTCTTCTCCCGCCCGGCGGGATATGACCTCTACCTTATCAGCCACCATGAATGATGAATAAAAACCCATTCCGAACTGGCCGATGAGGTTGGAGTCCTTTTTGTCGTCTCCGGTCATCTTTTCGATAAAGTTCCGGGTTCCCGATTTCGCAATTGTGCCCAGGTTCTCTTCCAGTTCCTGTTCGCTCATACCAATGCCTGTATCGGCGATTGAGAGAATGCTGCTTTCGCTGTCAAAATAGATATCCACCCGGGGATCAAAATCTATGGATTTGTAGTTATCATCGGTTAGAGTGAGATATTTTAGCTTGTCCAGGGCGTCCGACGCGTTGGATATCAGCTCCCTGAGGAATATTTCCCTGTGAGAGTAGAGTGAATGGATGATAAGATGAAGCAGTTGGTTGACTTCTGTCTGAAATTTGTGCTTTGCCATTTTAAATCTCCTTTATGGTATCATATTTAATATATCATTTGTTGTTATCCCGTCCGGAAAGCCGGGATTAAAATTTTTTATGTTCAAATATATTTATTTGTTGATAAATAATTCCCACTGTCCATTTTCACTGGGATATGTTTCGTGGGAATGTCAGTGTAAAAATATTATTAATATTAATTGTTACTTCTGAATAAAAATGTTACAAATTACCCTGTTTTTTAAAAGGCAATAAAATTACAGAGGAGAAGGAAATCAAGTTTATTTTTAGACACTGGCTTTTGTTGCCATGTGACAGGGAGTCAGAGCTGAAAAAATGAGGGTCAGAGCACTAAAAATGAGGTGAAATGAATTAAGGGGTCAGAGCAACGAATATTCCAGAGAAAAAATTTTTCTTCCATATTTTAATTGATTTTACTCTCATACAGATTATATTGTGCTAGATGAAAGTCCACTGTTTAGAGCAATGAATAGATCTGTAAAAAACATAAAATTATCCTTTCTTATCCTGTTGGCTTTCCTTTGCTTCTGCTCAACCAGGGATGAGCTGCCGGTCTTAAAATATCCTTCCAAGCACTTCAGAAACTACAGTTTTAATGACAGGAGTTCCCTTATATCACGGGTTAAAAAAGCGCCTCCTATGGTGATTGCCTTTATGAAAGACCTGGATGGCAGGGATTATACCGCGTATGTTCCCGATAAAGAAGACATGAAGGTTATTGCCCGGTCTCTGAAGGAGCTTCCTCCCCTTACGAAAAGAGTCATGAAGAAAAGCCTTATCGGGATCTATTTTATCAACAATCTCTGGGGGAGCGGGTTTGCCGACTGGGTGATTAACAGAGAGAAGAAAATATATACTTACCTGATATTCAATCCCACGGTATTGAAGAAGGGCCTGTCAAAGATGATTACAGATAAAGAGGAGACCTGCTTCATCCGAAACGATAGGAGATTCAGGGTTGAGCTTGACTGCGGCAAGGGAAGCAGCGGTTTTTTCTATATATTGCTTCATGAATCGGGGCATGTTGTGGATTATATTGTGGGAATAAGCCCCTCTGTAGAACCTGATATGGTGAAGATAAAGGGGAAAAACCACGGTTCAGGGCTCTTTACGGAGGGGATCTGGAAAGATTATAAAAAAGCGGCAGGGAATTACCGGTTTATGAAGAGGGTGACTTTTTACGGTTTCAGCAAGGGACCAAAGATCAATATCTCTGAAGCGGCGGATATTTACAGGGAGCTTTCGGGAAGTCCTTTTGTGTCACTCTATTCCACCCTCAACTGGGCAGAGGACGTTGTAGAGCTCATGACATTTTATCATATAACCGAAAAGATGAAAAGACCCTTTGTTATCAATGTGTACAAAGACAACAAGCCGGTTTACAGGCTGGAGCCAATGAAGAATCCCCTTGTGAGAAAGAGGCTTTCGGGTCTGAAGATATTTTACCGGTAACAGGATTAGTCACTTTCAGCGAACCGGTAACAGAGAAGTGATGCTGCCATGTAGATGATCGGAACGGCAATATTCAGATAGTATCCTGCTTTCAGCTCGTAGGGGGCCTTTGAGAGGGTTCCGGAGAGGTGGATATAGAATACCCAGAAAAGGTAGTAGAGGTTCAGGGCCACCCTTATTCCCATTTTGATCTTTCCGTGAAAGGCGAAGGTCACAAACATGACCAGAACGATCCCTATCATGTATACCGCCAGTGGATTATTGATCATAAACCAGGTCTCGAATATATAGTAGTCTGCCATGGGCAGTATAATGGCTAAAAAAGCCCCGGGAGTATTGATCACATTGATCTTCTCAAAAAGATTGAGCTCCATGAACCTGTCAATGAGGGCTGATACGATCCTGAGAAAAAAGTTGAGTAGTGATTTAAGAATGTCAATCAGTGCCTGCATATATTTAATTCTCCTATAAACAACCTCACGGCCTCTGTAAATCCCTCAGGGCCGATACCTTCGGTTATCCGTGTTTTGACCGTTCCCGTATTGATATGCGAACCGTCATGTTTTTTTATGAGAAAGGGGCTGTCAACATGCCGCATCATGGAAATATCATTTTCGCTGTCACCCATGCAGGAGGTCATGAGTTTTTCGGTCTGTTTTAACTTTCTGAAATACTCCTTTACCCTGTTTACCGCGAATCCCTTGTTGGCATTTACCGATGAAAAGTGGTAAAACCTGCCCCCCCGGGTAAGCCTCAGGTTGTTGCCGGACAGTTCGTCATTAATATCATTGATTTTTTTCAGGTCGATTTCAATCTTTTGAGGAATGATAAAGGGAAGGGAGGCCACTCTCATGGTTGAGTATTTCGCCTTCTCTTCCGAAAGCCCTGTGAAGCTGACAATTTCGTCAATATCCATCTCAAGAATTGTCTTTATCTTAAAACCCAGAAGATTTTTTAACAGGTCGATATTATCTGAAAGCTCTTCTATGCTCTGTCCGTTGAGCTCTGTCTTATATTTCCCGTTCCCATTCATGGGGTAGTATATGCCCGCGCCGTTTTCAAAGATAAAGGGAGAATCGAGATGAAGCTCCGTGTGAAGGGCCTCCATTTCCGGCCGGGTTTTGCTTGATACCAGCACCAGGGGTATTCGCTCTTTTTTAAGGAGCGTGATCCCCGGCATGGATTTCTCATAGCTGTAGGTGTAATGGTCAAGCAAGGTACCGTCAAGATCTGTAAACACTATCTTCATGCTATCTGTCACCGTATCTCTCCCTTTCTTTTTTTTCCAGAGTGATGACTATCCTCCTGTTTCTTCTCCTTATCTCTTCCCCGGAGCCCGGGAAGAGGGGCATGGTTTCTCCCATACCGGTAAATTTTATCTTTTCAGGGGAAATTCCCTTTTTCACCAGGAAATGCATGACACACTCTGCCCGTTTTTCAGAAAGTGCGAGGTTTTCCCCTTCACTCCCCCTGTCGTCCGTATGCGCCGTTACGTGGATAGTGTATTCTCCGTACTTTTCGATCTTTTCGTAGATCCTCTCCAGGTTTTTCCTGCCTTCGGGTTTGAGTATGTCTGTCCTGTACCTGAAGTCGATCCTGCTCACCTCAATTTTATAGCCGTTCTCTGTTTCCAGGACCAGAACATCCACAGGGACCCTTGCCATTTTTGACCGGGAGATATTTCCCGCACTGTCCTCTGCGCTCAGTTCAATGAAATAATCTGATGCTGATTCTACAAGTTCATTTTTATAATTTTTTCCGTTCCACAATATTTTTTCAGGAAGCTTTCCCTCGCCGGTGAATGTTTTAAATATCTTTCCCGATGGAGCATACAGGGTAATGACCCATCTTTTCGGGTATGAGACATCATCATATCCCGGCCTGATCTCTAAAATATCGTCAAAACTGTCGTTATCGGGTGAAAAAAGCCCCGGTGTATACTTTATTGAAAGATGCGGAGGTTCCGAATCGATCCTCAGTTCTCTTCCAAAGGACCTGTATATCTTCTCCTTTCCGAAATATGCTGTAAGGTATATTCTGTAAAGACCGTCTTTGAGTAATTTGCCGTTACTGTCAGTGAGATTGAATTTCATGGATGGAGGAAGAGGACCGCTGCCGCTGAATTCCCTGACCGGACTTCCCCCTGTCTGTATATGGATGCTCCACCTGAGCAGGCCCTCACTTTTTAGCAGGGAGGGATAGAGTGTTATCTCCCCGGTTTTATGAGGTGATATTATACTGCTGCTGAGCCTTATATCAGGGACTACCGGGCTGCCGGTGACTGCTATCTCCCTTATTTCCGCGTATGCCCTGTTCCCCGCGAGATCGGTTGATTGGATAAAATAGGTATACATCCCGTCAGGTACCGGTTTCCCGTTCACACCGGTCCCGTTCCAGGAGATTTTGTCCGGGATGTTTCCCTTCCACCTGTACGATTTCATGACAATCCCTTCATTGTTCCTGAAACCGGCAGTCCAGGTATCTTCCTCACCCGACTTAAACCTGTGTGTGATCTCTATCCTGTTTTCCCCGGCGGAGTGTAAGAGGGGGAGAAGCTTTTTCCCGGCAGAGACTGTAATCTCGGGAGAAACGGTATCCACAGTTATTCTGCCGCTTTTTATCACAGATATATTGTCCTTTATGTCCCAGGAATGAAACCTGTAGTGGTATATCCCGTCCTGTACCTGTATCCCTCTCCTGTCCTTCCCGTCCCATGTGATTTCTTCGGGTATGACTGCGGCTTCCTTTTTACGGAAGATCCGCGAAAAAAGCTCCCCCGGGGTGATCCTTCGGGAAAATTCCCTTACGGAAGAATGATATTCACGTATGAGGTTATTTTCCCTGTCCATGACCTGGAGCTTCCATCCCTTTATACGGCTTTCATCAGTAACACTGATATTGAAAGTTACATAATCACGGCTCCCGTCATTTCCGGGAGAAAAATTCCTGTAATCGGGTTTAATTTCTGTTTCGGGAGGGCTGGTATCAACAGAACTGTAGTCCATGGTAAAGCCGATGCTGTGTATAAAGTTATAGTCCCTGTAGTGGACGGCGGAGTAGTTGAAGCTGCCTGATAAGGTCGGTCCCGAGAACCTGTACCCGAGGCCCATGCTTACCGCCCGTATCCCGTTGTAATCGGGATAGATCATCCCGGTTCTCACTACCAGGCTTTTATTTATGAGAACTTCCAGTCCCGCTTTGACCGGGAACTCGGTATATTGTTGAAGAGCAGTGAAATCGTTGAAGAAGGATACTTCCACACCGCTTCCCCGGAGAAAGCCGAAGCTGTACCCGACGTTAAGGCTGTTCTGGTCTATTCTCTCACTCTCTTCATCTCTGGATATCCCGGCATTGAGACTTATTCCCAGCGCGGGATTAAAAAAACCGAACCTACGTCCCGAGAGGGAACCTTCACTTCTCAGGAGACCTCCCAGTGTAATACCTGAATAGATCATCCCTGTTTCATTTTTTCCATAAAAGCCGTTCAGCGCTGCCCCGAAACTGAAAACCGGTGTGAGATGTTTTCCTATTCCAAAGGCAAGCCCTGTGCCATATTCTTTCTCTTCAGAACCGGGTATCATTATTGTCCTTGCTGATACCCCGATGACACCATAGGATGTTGGAAAACCTGCGGATAGATCAGGATATGAATACTCCAGCTGGTAGGGGAGGCTGCTGTAGTTGAGTGAGAATGAAGTTTTTTCACATTCAGCCACTGCTGCGGGATTATAAAAAAAGTGCTCTGACCCCTTTCCGGTTGCAAAAGTGCTTCCCCTTCCCAGTGATGACGCGGGAACCCCGAGAAAGAGGATATCTTCCATGCTGATCTTTTCCGCTGCCTGCAAATCAGCCACAAGGACAAGTAAAAGAAGGGTGTATTTCAGGAAATGTTTTAATGTCATAGAATAAACAATTTTTATGAATAAATTCAGTTAATGGGAAATCCTGTTCAATCGATGTGTAGTAATCCCTGTTTTTTCAAAAAATCATTCCTCTGTTTATAATAGTCAATTCTTTCTTTATGAATATCTTCATAAATTTCAATTGCATGTTTGGCTTGAAGCAAAAAAACGGGGTCAGAGCAAAATGTAATTTTCGGGTCAATTACGGGGTCAGAGCAATTTTTATAGTTAGATATCCGGTTTTTGGGATAAAAAAAAGGGTCAGAGCCCCGAAAAACAGCTCCGCTGGAAAAGGGGTCAGAGCTCCAAAGAACAGCTCCGCGAGAAAAAGGGGGTCAGAGCCTAAAATCACCTTATTTTTTCCAGGCGTAAAGAACAAGGCTCTTGGGGAAGAAATTATCGAAGAAGCTTTCGGCCTTTCGGAGGAAAGGCGTCCTGAGGCATAAGTTCAGAAAGCCATGATAGGCCCGGGTCAGGGGATGATTTGCCCTGTGGAGTCCCACAACGCACCGTATGATCCACCAGATTGTGTGAAAAGAGTGCTTAAAACCGATTGAGTAAATCTCGAGGCCGTTTTTTCTCATTATTTCGGCAAGTCTTCCCGGCAGGTATTTCCTTACATGGCCGCCGGGAGTTGAAAAATATTCGTATGTGAGAAGATCGTATATGGCTTCACTGAAAAATGTGGGGACGGTTATGGCGATCCTGCCGTTTTTTTTTAAAACCCGCGCAAGTTCGCTGCAGGCGAGAAAATCATCGTCAACATGTTCCATGACCTCGGAACAGATGATCCTGTGAAATGTTTCGTCCCTGAAAGGGAGTTTCAGGGCATCACCCAGGTGTACCATGTACCTGTTTCTGTTTTTATCCCTGTCTTTATTGAGAAGCGCCAGGGCGTACTTTGTTTTTTTGAGGGACTCAAAATCAATATCCATGCTGAAGATATCAGCGCCCCGGTTCATGAACTCCAGGGAGTGCCTCCCGAAACCGCATCCCGCGTCCAGAACGGTATCCCCCTCCTTTATATCAAGCCTGTCAAAATCAACTGTGAGCATCTTTTGTCTCTCTGTATATCCGTATCATCTCTTCTGCCGCTTTTTCCCACCTGAATTCGCCCATTACCCTTTTCCTGCCGTTTAGAGCGAGTTTCTTCCTTACATTGGGATTGTCTATAAGGAAATCTATTCCCCTTGCAATGGCTTCCGGATCCCGGGGAGGAACAAGGTAACCTGTTTCCCTATGCTCACCCACAACCTCGGGTAGGGCTCCCGAACGGGCAGCTATGACCGGGAGCTGGCATGCCATTGCTTCCGCGGCGGGAAATCCAAAGCCTTCATAGAGAGAGGGGGCAACGGCAATCTCGGTTTCGGAGTAGAGACGGTTGAGCCTTTCGATGGGTATCTTTCCGGTAAATGTTACCAGGTGGTTTATTCCCAGCCTGTCTATAAGACCGGGTATAACGCTCCTGGTGGGCGCGCCTCCGTCCACAATGGTGAGGTGTACCCGGTTTTGCGTCATCTTCAGGGCTTTCAGGAGATAGGCTACACCCTTCTTCCTGTCCTCTATGTTCCCCACGAAGATGAGGCTGTTCTTTTTCTTCTTTACGTTTTTTTCAGGATAGAAGAGATTCGTGTCCATTCCGTTGTAGACAACGCTGATCTTCTTTTCCGGTACACCGAAAGCCTCGGTTATTGTCTTTGCGGAATCTTCTGAAACGGTCACAATCCTCTCCATTCTGTTGGCCACGAACTTCTGCATGATCAGCGGATAGTAGAGCATCCTCTTTACCTTCAGGCTGAACCCGGTAGGGAACTCAAACCATATTGACCTGTCTATGGTCAGGGGATGATGGATTGTGGAGATAAGGGGAACTCCGCTGTTTTTGAGGAGAAGATATCCGTAACCCAGGCACTGGTTGTCGTGAATCACATCAAACCGGTGCTTACTCTGAAGCCTGTTTATGAGCCTGGCCGCCCTGATCGAGAAGGTCTCCATCTCGGGAAATACACCGAACTTCGATGAGATAAATTCATAGAAGTTAAGCGGTTTCAGGGTGGAGAAGGGATTTGTTTTATCGATAAAGTCTTTTCTTCTGTTAAAATAGTTATGGTTGAAAATTTTATGAAGATGGACCCCCTCTATTTCATGGGGATAGGGAGGGCCTATGACCAGGTGGACCTCATGCCCCATCTTAACAAGCTGCCTGGCCAGGTAGCTGACATAGATCCCCTGTCCGCCGCAGTAGGGGTTGCCTCTGTAGCTGAGGAGGCATATTTTCATTTCCGTCCCCCGTATTGATCAATAACATCGAGATAGACATTATATGTATTCTTTGCCGCAACCGGCCATGAGAACATATCCACTGCTCTCTTCCTGCCGGCCTTTCCCATGCGGTCTCTCAGTTTTTTATCATCGATGATTCTCATTACCGCGTCCTTCAGGGCTTCGGGGTCTTCCGGGGGTACCGTTATACCGCATGAATTATCAACCACCTCTTTCAACGCGCCCGCATTTGTGGTGACCACAGGGGTTGAGCAGGACATTGCTTCAACTGCGGGAAGACCAAACCCTTCATAGAGAGACGGCATGACCAGGAGGGTTTTTTCCGAGTAAAGCTTCACAAGTCTTTCACTGTCCACTTTCCCGGTAAATGTGACACGGTCTGTTAAATGATATTTTTCCGTGAGTTTTGTGGCGTGAAGCTTCAAGGGGGGGCCTTCATCAACAATGGTGAGTGTGATCCTCTCCGGCAACATGGTCATTGCCTGCAAAAGGTAGACAAGGCCCTTCTTATAGTCCTCGGTATTCCCCACGAAGAGCAGGGAGTTCTCCTCTCTTTTGCTGCCGCTGTTTACGAACTTTTCGGTATCAAGGCCGTTATACACAACGGAGATTTTATGGTTTTTCAGACCGTACGCGCTTTTCAGCTCCTCCACACCGCCGTAAAAGGATGTAATAATCCTGTCCAGCCTGTTGATCACGGTTTTTTGCATCATCAGGGGGTAGAAAAGTATTGTTGTAAGTTTTCCCCAGAGGGTATTTTCAAGCATAAGGTCCGCGTCCCTGTCCCTTGTCAGGGGATGGTGGATGGTTGAAATGACCGGTATGCCGTATCCCTTTATGGGGAGATTTCCCCAGCCCAGTGTATTGATATCGTGAATGATATCATACTTCTTCTTTTCCAGGAGTTTTTTGAGTAGAAAAAACGCTCTCATACTGAATGTCTGCATTTCAGGAAAGATATGGAGCCGGGTAAGAAAAAAGTCCATAAAATTCCACGGGGAGAGAAGTCTCTTTCTTTTATCCGCGCTGAAATCCCTTGATTTTACCGCCCAGATGTTAAGGTTCTCTACTTTATGGACTGTTGACCATTCATCAAGGGAATCGGGATAGGGGGGGCCCACAATCACGTCAATTTCCGCGCCCAGTTTTGCCAGTTCTCTGCTCAGGTAGTAGAGATAGATTCCCTGCCCTCCACAGTAGGGATTGCCCCTGTATAATAAAAATAGAACTTTCACTTTTCCGTCTGATTGTTTATGGGTGGAGAGATTTACTCTCTCTCCTTTAACGTGGACCGTGTGGTTATTATTGCCAAGCCCACCCAGAATATCGCGCCGAGTATTACAAGTGAGATAACAAGTGAAGGGATAGCCAGTGACCAGAAATTTCTTTTTACTACTCCATAGATCAGCATTGTCCCTGAAGCAAGGGTAATGGCACAGAGCAGAAATGCTTTAAACTTTGAATTGTCCTTTTTTTCATGTAATTCCGGCATTGGAGCGACCACCTTTATTGTTAATATGGTATATCCTATCCAGAAGCCTGTACCCAGTACAAAAAGAGATACAGCTGTTACGGGAACGGCCATTGAATAGTATGTTAAATTTCCCAGGCTTTCCAGTCCCGGCTGGTTTTGGGCCGATAAACCGATTTTTTCGGCAATAAAAATTGAATAGAAATTAAACAGGGCTGCTGCTGATGATACTAAAACAGCGAAAAAGCCCCAGATTTTAGCTCTTGGCATTATAAAACCTGAAGAATAGTTATTTTTTGTCAGAATAATCTTCTCAAATTTTAGTCATGCCTCCGTTTTGTCAACATCTTTACTTTTAATGTTTAGGAATCATCTTTAAAATTGATAACATATGGGTTATTTTTTTAATTACACATGTGAAAAGAAATTCTGTATTTTTTTATTATCTGGCAGAGCAGTTACCTTAGTTTTTAAAATTATTGCTTGATATTTATCTGAAAATAAGTGTATAATATCTTAAATGAACGGTTATGAAAATATCTGAAAACAATAGTGAAAAATATGTGGTATTGTCCATTGAGGGTGTTCTTTCTGTGGATAACCTGAGGACATTTGAAAACACATTAAATCGCTTTTATGTGGAGAAGAAACATATCCTTCTCGATCTCTATAATGTGTCCTTTATCGATAGTGCTTCCCTGGGAATCATGGTCCTCTATCTTACACGGCTTGAAAAGAATGATCTCCAGATCGTCCTGATAAATGTAAAAAATGAGATACAGGAGATGTTCACCATTACCGGTGTAAATAAATTGCTGAAAATGTACAACTCCCTGGATGAGGCCCTGAAATTTATTGGTATATAATATTAAAATATTCACCTGCTGCATATAAATCTTCTTGCCAGTTTCAATTTTTCAAAAAAAATAACACTAAATATTCTGTAAGGATTCAATCTATTAATGAAGATAATTGCATGCCTGGGGAATCCCGGCAAACAGTATTCTAAAAATCGTCATAATGCCGGTTTTTTAATCGGGGGGAGCTTTGCCACGCACATCGGTCTTGACCTCTCCAGGAAATCATTTTCTTCGGTGGCAGGTACAGGTAAATATGAGGGGAGTGACATTCTGATGATCTTTCCCCAGACCTATATGAACAGCAGCGGAGTAGCTGTTCAGCAGGCCCTCTCCTACTACCGGGAAGTTACCGAAAACCTTATCGTTATCCATGATGAAATTGAGATGCCCTCCGGGGAATTCGATTCGAAATTCGGCGGAGGTCACAGGGGGCATAACGGCTTAAGGTCAATAGTTGAAAAAACCGGTTCAAGGGATTTTTTCAGGGTAAGATACGGTGTGGGGAGACCTGACAATCCGAATATCAGCGTTGCGGATTTTGTGCTTTCAAACTTCACGGCAGAGGAGTTCAGCAGTATGGAGGGGAATAGGGAAAATATATTCAACCTGATAAAAGAGCTCCTGAAGGTTGAGAGGAGTATTAATTAATAACAGAATCCTGATAAATGACATTATTTCATTTTTTTCTTGTCATATGGGAGGGAGATGGTTAGTTTAGTTCCAAGTTCCAAGTTCAGAAGAGAAGAACATTGAACCGCGAAACAAAGGAAGAATAATAAAGGAGTACAGATAAGGTGATCGGGGAATGTTAAAGTTTATTTTTTCAGTTGTTGCCGGTATCGGTGCCTATGCCCTGCTGAGAGGGGTCCTGTTCAAGTACCTCTTTTTCAGCGGATTCAGCGCGTTTCTTGTGGCATTTCTTCTTGGTCTTGCGGCGTTTATTATTGCGAGAAGGTTTCTCAAAAGTACATTTGAGAAGGGTGAAAAGGATGAGTCCCGGGTAAAAACCCCGGAGGGAGAAAAGGCGCAAAAGGCGTATGATGAAGGGATGAAAGTCCTTACACGGATCCGTAACAAAACCAGGATGATCAGGAACAACGACGCGGCAAAGAAGATCCAGGAGATCTGCAAGGTCGGGATTGAAATATTTGATGATATAAAAAAGAACCCTTCGGACTTAAGAAAAATAAAGACCTTTATCAATTACTACCTGGATTCCACGGAGAAGATCATAAACCAGTATGTGGACCTTTCCGGCAGGACAGACGTAACACCTGACGTCCGGGAGTCACTGGCAAAGGTCGAGGGTCTCCTGGACGAAATAAAAAAGACCTTTGACAGGCAGCTTGCCAGTCTCCTTGAAGACGATCTTCTTGACCTTAATGTTGAACTTGAGGTTCTCAAAAAGACCATGAAGCATGAGGGATAGAACTCAGAACGCCTTTTTCCAGTCTATTTTTTCAGATATCTTTGCCGCAAGGTCTTCAAGAGTCTTATCTTCATGATAGAGCATGCCGGGTGATTTATCTATCTCGAGTTTTCCTTCTTTATCAATTTTAAATCTCCGGGCAATGTGGTGTGCCGCCGATACATCTCTTCCCTTTCTTTCTCCGGGACCGGCAAGGGCTATGGTCCCGTTGCAGACACAGAAATAGGTGCTTTTCGGATTTTCGACCTTTACGCAGTATGAGGTCCCCCTGATTGCCGCAGTGACTGTTGGAGTTTTAAGAAAATATTTTCCCCGGGTTGTAAAAATCTTCCTTGTAATTCCCGTAAACCATCCTCTTTCCAGAACAAGATCATTACGCTTCCTTGAGATGTTAAATGTCAGCTTTGAGCCCGTATTGATCCTGAAGATTGATTTCTCCCCCACCTGGATAGAGCAGGTCCCGTCTTTTCCGGTTTCAATGACATCTCCGTATTTAACAGATTTATCTGCACCCGGATTTTTCCCATTGATTGTAACCGTACCCAGGGAGTGGATAATTTTTCCCGTTAATTCGCCTTTTCCATCCTGTTTTTTACCGCAGCTTTCAGGGAGAGCCGAGAGTAAAAGCACAATCACCAGTATGCCTGTTCTTTTCATATTCTGCCTCCAATTATTTTATGGTGTGGTATCTGTCCCTCTCCTGATACAGTTCATAATACTTTTTTTCTTATTGGTAAAGATTAATTTTAAAAATATTTGTTTATTAAAGAAGCTCGGGATCAATCCCGTGAACCGCACACATTGCGGGATCGACTTCATATAAGCCCGCGGCCCTGAACCTGCAGCCTCCGCAGCATTCGTTTACCACGGGGCACGTTTTGCACTTCATGTCTTCCAGTTTAATATGTTCAAGATTGAGCCAGCACTTTTCGAGGCTTTCGGCCGCGTTGCCCAGGGACCTGTCGTAGAACCCGCACTTAACGGCGGTCCCGCCGGGAAGGACTGTCATGAGATGCCTGCCGCAGGCGTAACCGTCCGATGAGCCGTGGTATCCCCCTCCGTATGAGTATTTCATGTATTTTGCAGCTTCTTCATAGGGAACAATAAGGCCGGGATTTTCCCTGAGGTTCCCGGCAATACACATGATATCTATACCCCATTCTACGGCGTCTATCTTCATTGCGAACTCTTTCACCTTCTCAAAATCATGGAGGTTTCCCCGGTGAATCATTGTGGCCAGTGAAACCTGCTTGCCCGCGGCCGCGGCTGTTTCAATTCCTTTAAGGGTTTTCGCGAATGAACCCCTCCCCCGGATCATCTCATGCCCCTTTTCCCATCCGTCCAGGCTGAACTGAATTTCCTCCACGTTGATCATCCCGATGTTCTTTCTGTCTAAAAGCGTCCCGTTTGTGAGGAGGACCCTTCGTATTTTAAGCGGGGATATCTCTCTCAGGAAGTCGGCGAGAGGGGGATAGAGCAGGGGCTCCCCTCCTGAGATAAGGAGCCTCAGTCCCCCCATTGAATGGAACTCACCGGTTATTCCCAGGGCCGTTTCCAGCTCCATATCATTTTTCCCGGAGCTGCCGAGATAGCAGTGCCTGCACATGAGGTTGCACCTCTCTGTAAGCTGAAGTTCAAGGTATCTCAGGGAGGGAACAGGGGAGAGAGTAACTTCGGTGTTGATCTCACCCGGTTTCTCCAGGGCTTCCAGTATCCCCTCTTCAAGGCAGTACTCTACAAAATCCGATTCGTTTGTGAGGTCTTTCCCCTTTTTTGTCCCGTTGCATGAAGCCAGGAAGGATGCCGCTTTCCCGTCTATCTCGTAGAGCTCATCTCTTCCCGTATGGTAGATAAAGTCTTTCTCAAGTCTTTTCAGGGCGGCTTCCCTCCGCAGGCGCAGGTAGAGTTCTTTCCAGTTCTTCTTATCGGTCATTGAGGTCTTCAAAGTCCTCTGCCCTGATTATTCTGTTTTTCAGAAGGAGGGAGAGCAGGATATTTCCCCCGCAGGGTTCGGCATCGGGCGGAGGGTTAAGGGACATATAGTCACACCCGTCGATCCTGAATTCGCACCTGTCACATACCATCTTTGCAAGGAGAGGGTTGCGCTTCTTCCAGAGAGAAAAATCTTTTCCCCCGGAGGGGACCAGGCCGGTCCTGAGCTTGCCGCTCCTGATGAGTTCCTCAATGACCCGTGCTCCCCCGCACTCCATCTCCTCTTTTTCACCCTCTTTAAAAAAGCGGCAGAATGGCCGGCAGAGAAAATCCTGAACATCAATCTTGGACATAATGATCCCTTCTGTGTGCAAAAAAAAAGGCCGAAATATTTTCGACCGGTAAATCTTAAAAAGGTTTATTTCTTATTAACAGGAGCTGCCGCACTTGCAGAGTCCCTTATCTGATTTTTTAACTTTTTTGATCTTCATATCTTCACCTCCGGTACCTTAAATTCTCTATTAATATAAGGATGAGACAGGAGGCTGTCAATGTATAAAAAAATTTTTTTTAACAAATGTTACGAAATGTAAATATGTGTTATACTGTTATTTATTGAAGAAAAACCTGCTGATGATGTACGAAACCCAGATAAAAACCACCAGCAGCAGGCTGAAAAAGACCGCAGCCGATCCCATGTCCTTTGCCCTTCCCGAGAGCTCATGCTGCTCCCCGCCGAACCTGTCTACAACAGCCTCAACTGCCGAGTTAAGGAGTTCCGTGATAAGCACTATGAGACATGAACCGATAAGCAGTGACCGTTCCACCCAGTTCTCACCCAGGAAGAGGCCGGCGGGTACCAGGAATATAAAGAGGTAGACTTCCTGCCTGAATGCCGCCTCATGTTCCCAGACGGCCTTTATCCCCTTCATTGTATAGATAAATGCCCTGAAGAGGCGGCTGATATCGGCTTTCTGCTTTTTTCCCATGGGTCTATCCTTTGTCCCGCCGAAGGCGGCGGGGACACGTCAGTTATTATTTTTACGGAGTAGATGCAATAAAGTCCCGGTTGTCAAGAAATTTGTCGTTGTCTCCTGTAAAGATTCTGTTAAGATGAACAGAAGAGTGGAGAGATGCCAGTGAACAGTGAAAGAAGTCAAAGAATCCGGGAAATGAGGGAATACCTCCTCAGGAGCTGGTCGGTGAGCTGGCCCATGGTCTTCATTATGCTCTTTGAGTTTCTCATAGGCCTTACCGATGTTTTTATTGCCGGGAAGATCGGGAAAGAGGTCCAGGCCTCTGTGGGTTTTTCAACACAGGTCTACTTCATGTTTATTGTCATTGCCAACGCCCTGACCATCGGGACGGTTGCCGTGGTATCCCGGCTCTTTACCTCTGTTAAAGGGAAAGGGGACGCGGACCCTCTGGTCCCGGCGATCTTCTCTACTACTGTTCTCTCCTTTTTTGCGGGTATTGTTCTCGGTGTTTCGGGATATTTTCTTTCCCCCCTTATTATCGGGTTCCTGAACGTCCCGGGGGAGCTTCGTCCCTTTGCGTCGGAGCTCATGAGGTTCTATGCCCTGGGCCTTCCCTTTCACTATCTGCTCATCAACAGCAACGGGGTCCTCCGGGCGGTGAAGATGGTGAGAAAGTCCCTTGGGACAATGTCGGTTGTCTGCCTGGTCAATATCCTCCTGAACTTCACCTTTGTCTTTTATACGGGGCTGGCATTCCGGGGCATTGCCCTCTCTACGGCTGTGAGCGTTCTGGCCGGGAGCCTGATCAACCTTTACATCCTCAGGGGATTTTTTGCGGGACCAAAGAAAATCTCCCCGGAGATGCTAAAGAAAGTCATTTCCATCGGCTGGCCCTCGGGATTTACACAACTGAACTGGCAGGCATCGAGCACCATCCTCTTCCTCATTTTAAGCCGCCTCCCGGAAAAGGCCATTGAGGTCATGGCGGCCTTTACAAACGGTCTGAGAATAGAATCGGCGATTTTTCTTCCCGCCTTCGCGTTTAATATGTCCAATGCGGTGATCGTGGGAAACCTTTTAGGTGAGGAGAAGAAGGATGAGGCGCTGAGGTGCGGCCGGACAACGGCCCTTCTGGGGACGGTGATTGTTGTTCTTTTGACTCTCCTGGTGGTTCTCAACGCGGGCCGGATCTCGGGTCTTCTTTCCCATGACGGCAGTGTGGTCCATGAGTGCAGGTGGTATATCTATATCAGCATGATAAGCGAACCCTTCATGGCCTGGGGTGTCATCCTCGGGGGAGGTCTTTCGGGGGCGGGGGATACAAAGGGGATCATGAAGATCATCCTCTTCAGCTTATGGGTGGTGAGGATCCCCCTGAGCTTTCTCCTGGGGATTTATCTTGAAATGGGACAGGTCTTTATCTGGTGGAGCATGAACGCCTCCATTCTGATACAGTCCCTTCTTCTTACACGAAGGTTCTTTCATAAAAAGTGGCTGGAACTTCGGTGACCGGGGAATAAATATTGATTTTTTATTGACGAACACCGGCGGCTCATAAATATGAGGTGTTGTTATTAAGAGAATAATCCGAATATTTAAATTTCTCACAATTGAAAAGCATAATGATAAAAAGAGCGGCAGTAAATTTCAGGCCAAATGACAGGAGTTCACTTCCCCTGCTGAAGGAGCTTACGGGGTTCCTGGAGGAGTCCGGTGTCAGTGTCAGTTTTCGCAACGATACGGGAATAGATGAAGATTTTATTTCCCGGAATATCGCCGAAGATCCGGACTTTATCTACAATACGGATATGGTCATTGTGGTCGGAGGCGACGGGACTTTTTTAAGAACGGCGCGGCTTTTTATCGACACCGGGAAACCCATCTTCGGGATCAACAAGGGGAGGCTCGGTTTTCTCACGGAATTCAATCCCGACGAGTACAAAAAATTTCTTCCGGAGATAATCGGGGGAAACTTTGTGACGGGAGAGAGGCTTGTCCTTGAGGCCGTTCATATGAGGGGAGAGAAACAGGTATACAGTTCATGCTTTATCAATGATGCGGTTGTTTCAAAGGGGGGGTTCTCCCGGGCAATAGGCCTGGAGATGGATGTTGACGGTTACTTCCTGAATTCCTATACCGGTGACGGCCTGATCATCGCCACGGCAACGGGCTCCACGGCATACTCGCTCTCCGCGGGGGGACCGATCATTACGCCGTCGTCGGGGAATGTCTTTATCCTGAACCCTATCTGTCCCCACTCACTCTCCGCACGGCCCATGGTGCTCCCGGCTTCTTCCGTATTAAAGGTAAGGGTCATTTCCGATTTTACCAACCTCTCACTCACCATTGACGGGCAGGAAGGAACAGAGGTTGAAGGCGATGACGAGGTCCTCTTCAGAAAAACCGATAAGAAGATACGGGTTGTCCTTCACCCCGAAAAGAACTACTACGCGATATTAAAGGAAAAACTCAACTGGGGTTGATCCGGGGACCGGAATATGTTAAACGAACTGATCATCAGGAACTTTGCCATTATAGAAAATCTCACTGTCTCTTTCAGCAGGGGGCTCAACATTCTCACCGGGGAGACCGGGGCGGGGAAATCGATCCTCATCGACGCACTTTCCGGTGTCCTGGGGGAGAAGATGACCACGGATATGATACGTACCGGGTGTGAAAAGGCAACACTGGAAGGGATCTTTGATATATCACACGCGGGGGATGTTCTGAAAATCCTTGATGAAGCGGGAATTGACACCGAAGAGAACAGGCTGGTCCTCAGGAGGGAACTCTACGCCAGCGGCAGGGGACGGTGCTTTGCCAACTCGGTGAATATCCCCGTCTCAAAGCTGAAAGAAATATCGGACAACCTCGTGGATATTCACGGGCAAAACGAGCACCAGAACATTGTCAGGGTTGCCCGGCACAGGGAATTGCTGGACAACTACGCGGGGACCGGAAACGAGGTCGCACAGATGAGGGAGATACACTCCCGGCTCCAGATGCTCAGGGACAAACTCAATTCATTTAACATTGATGAAAGGGAGAAGGCCCGGAGGATCGAGTACAACACCTTTGCCCTGAAGGAGATCGAGGCGGCGGCCCTTGTCCCCAATGAAGAGGAACAGCTGAAACAGGAATCGATGATACTCTCCAACGCGGAAAAGCTCTTCAATGAAATAAATGTATCATCACAGCTCATGAACAGGGACGGGGGGGTCCTGGAGAACCTGAAAAAGATCGAGCGCGGGATATCCGCCGTTTCCGAATATGATTCCAATATATCCGACATTGTTGACTCTGTGAGGGAATCTCTCTATACCCTGGAGGACGTGTCCCGGTTCTTAAAGGAGTATGAGAGGAGCATGGATTTTTCTCCCGAGAGAATAAACCAGGTGGAGGAGAGGCTGGCCCTGATCTCCACCCTGAAAAAGAAATACGGGGACACCATAGAGGAGGTCCTGGACTTTGCCGAAAAGGCCCGGAACGAGATAGAAGCAATCTCTTCCAGCGAGGACCAGCGCGAGAAGTTCAATTCCCGGTACAATGAAGGCTTAAAGGCGGCCAAGGTAAAGGCACTGGACCTTTCGGAAAAAAGGAGCAGGGCGGCGCTCACCCTTGAAGAGAAGGTCATGAAAGAGCTTAACTACCTGGGCATGTCCGGTACGGTCTTCAAGGTGTCCCTGGAGAGGGAGGTGAGCCCCCAGGGGGAGATTGAGGCTGATAATAAGACCTATGTCCTCTATCCCCATGGCCTGGATAAGGTGGAGTTTATGCTTTCGGCCAACAGGGGTGAAGAGCTCCGCCAGCTGAAGAAGGTGGCCTCCGGGGGCGAGATGTCGCGGATCATGCTGGCCCTGAAGAACGTGATCCTTTCCGCGGATATTGTGGAGAGCCTTGTCTTTGACGAGGTTGACGCGGGGATCAGCGGGAAGGTTGCGGAGATGGTGGGGAAGAAGCTCAAGGCCCTGGCCGGGGACAGGCAGGTCCTGGTTATCACCCACCTGCCGCAGATCGCGGCCATGGGGGATACCAACTACTCGGTGTCCAAGGGGAAGGTGGATGAGAGGGTCACCACCAGGCTGGAGAAACTGGACGGCAGGGGCAAGATCAACGAAGTGGCCCGGCTCCTTGCGGGAGAGACAGTTACGGAGCTCTCCCTGAAGCATGCGGAGGAGATGGTTTTGTTGGCGGAGAAGAATTGAGGGGCCGCATTTTTCGGTGCGACCGGGGGGTTTTATTGCTTCAGACTTATTTTTCAATTTCCTAGAGATGATAACAGGGGGGAGTGAATTTATCAGATTTCTGATAAATTGGTTTTTCTGAATAGAGATCTGTTTTTCCCTTTTTGAATGAGAACATGGTTTTCGCAGGTTTCACCCGCGGGGATTTGTCCGGGGCCCCGGACTTTGAAGAGTGCAAAGGGGTGTCAGCGCGGACACCCCCTTGCGACCCCCGCGCGGCCGCGAAAAACCCCCCC
>JBNKTL010000025.1:0-75537 GCA_050298055.1 Spirochaetota bacterium | reverse complement strand
CCTGAGGCTTATCCCCATATTCCCCTTTTTTGTGATCAACCTTCTCATGGGTCTCACAAAGATGCCCCTTTTCACATACTACTGGATCTCCCAGGCGGGGATGCTCCCGGCAACCTTCGTCTATGTGAACGCGGGGAAGGAACTGGGTAAAATAGAATCGTTGTCGGGAATCCTCTCTCCCACGCTGATCATATCATTCGCCATCCTGGGAGTCTTCCCCCTGCTGGTAAAAAAGGGACTGAACTACTATATCAAGAATATAAAAAAGTCCGGGACCCCTGACGCGGGCTAACAGGAGGCGCCGGGGAAATGTCACGTTCCGGTTCGGAAAAAATATCCGTCATCATCCCTGTCTATAACGAGGAGGAGGGGATTAACGGGACCATAGAGATGCTCAGGAATATTTCGGGAGAGGAAGATATTGAGATTATCACTGTAGACGGGGTGCCTTCCGGAAACACAATAAGCAGCATCAAAGACAGGGCTGTTATCCCACTGAAGTCACCCCGGGGACGGGCCCGGCAGATGAACAGGGGCGCGGAAAACGCCTCGGGGGATATCCTCCTCTTCCTCCACGCGGACACTCTTCTTCCCCCGGGGGCCTTTCATGAAATGAGAATAATTCTTGCCGGTACGCGGTTTACGGCAGGGGCCTTCAGTCTCGGTTTTGACAACAGGAGTTTTCCCTTCAGGCTCATTGAACGGATGGCACAGATACGGAACAGGATCACACGGATCCCTTACGGAGACCAGGCATACTTCATCAGAAAGAAGGACTTTGACGGCATGGGCGGGTTTTCCCCTGTCCCCCTCATGGAAGACTTTGAGTTTATGAGGAGGATAAAAAGAGCGGGAAAGAAAATCCATATATCCCCTTTAAAAGTCACCACCTCGGCGAGAAAATGGGAGACCGAAGGGATCCTCTACACCACAATGAGAAACTGGATTTTACAGCTTCTCTATGCCACGGGGACCCCTCCCGAAAAACTTTATAAATACTATTACGGAAAGAAAGAGGACCCTCTCCCATGAAACCGGCGCTCAACCTCTTCTTCAAGTACCCGGAAAAGGGAAAGGTCAAGACCCGGCTCTCATCCCGGCTGGGAAACGATTTTGTTTACAGGCTCTACCGGGAATTCATCAGGGACATGATAAAAACATGCGGGATGGTTGATGCCGATCTCATCCTCACCGTATCTTCAGGTTCCGGAAAAACCGCCGGCGATTTTGAAAACGAGTTTGGCATCACATCTTATCTTCAGAGAGGTAAAGATCTGGGGGAAAGGATGTACAACTCAATGGAGGATATTTTTCACTCCGGGTATGAAAAGTGCATTCTCATGGGAAGCGATATTCCCGATATTTCCGCGGATGAAATCAATAAGGGGTTTGACAAATTAAAAAAATCTGATACAGTACTGGGACCGGGAAGCGACGGGGGCTATTACCTCATAGGGCTCAGAAGAGAAAAACTCCACAGGGACATCTTCACGGGTATCCGGTGGAGCACCGGTGAAGTCCTGGAACAGACTCTGCGGAATCTCACGAAACGGGGAGTGAGTTATCAATTTCTGGATGTATTAAACGATATAGATAACCTTGAAGACCTGAAAGAGTTCTATGACAGGAACCGGGACAGGGATAACTGCTGCACAATCCGTTTTTTAAAAAACAGGCTGAAGGAGTTCTCCGGGGGGGATGACCGGCAGTGAAACTTACCGGCACAAAACATGATCCTGTCCTCATTGTTGAGGATTCAAAGCACAGCCAGGTCCTTCTGCAGTCACTCTGCCGTGAAGCCGGGTTGGAGTGCCGCACTGCAAACAACGGGAAGGAGGCCCTTGACCTTCTGGAAAAGAACAGCTATTCACTCTACATTGTGGATCTCATGATGCCGGTAATGGACGGACGGTCCTTTATCCAGAGGCTCATGGAGATCGAACCGGAATCAATTGTTTTGGTCCAGACCGCACTGGATTCTCCCCGTGTCATTATTGACATTATGAAACTCGGGGTCTTTGACTATATCATAAAGCCTGTTGAGGCCGACCAGTTCTTTATCGCCCTGAAAAAAGCCCTTGAATACAAAAAGCTCAGAGACTTCAGGAACAGGCAGATAAAACAGCTCCATTCGGACCTGGCAACCATACGGGAGCTCCAAGCGAAACTTCTTCCCGATTTTAAAAAACTCACGGGATTTGACGCGGCTTTTTCCATTCTTCCCGTTGAAAATCTTTCCGGGGACTTCCTTGACGGCTACCTGATCGATAATGAAACCTACCAGGTGGTGCTCTGCGATGTCTCGGGCCACGGTGTTGCCTCTTCCTATATCGGCTTTGAGATCAGGAGCATCTTCAGGACCCTCTCCCTTGAAAGACAGACCCCTTCACAGCTCATGGAGAAAGCCAACCTGCAGCTGGTCAACGATACCACTGTGGATTACTTCTTTGCCACGATTATTGTTGCCCAGATAAATATCAGGACGGGAGAAATATTCCTCTCTTCGGGAGGGCACCTTCCCTCCCTTCTCTACTCCTCCGAGAAGAAGAACTGTATCAAGGTCAAGCCAAAGGGCCCCCTTGTGGGTATTGTGAAAGACAGGGTCTTTGAGGATATCAGGCTCAGGATGCGTTCAGGGGACTCTCTCCTTCTCTATACAGACGGCATAACGGAATCCCTGTCGCCGGACAATAAAATGTATGACAGCGAAAAGCTTGAGCAGGTGTTTACGGATTTTATCGATCTTCCCTCTATTGATATCGTCCACTCCATCATCGATTCTGTTTTCAGGTTCACCGACTATACCGAGCAGGAGGATGATATTACGGTCCTCTGCCTCAAGAAGCTCTGATCCATGAAAGAAAAAAAGTATGATATTGCCGTTATCGGAGGGGGCCCCGCGGGAATGATGGCCGCGGGTACGGCGGCAGAGAAAGGGGCGGATACGGTCCTTCTGGAGAAGAACAAAATTCCGGGAAAGAAACTCCTTATAACCGGGAAGGGCCGCTGTAACATGACAAACGCGGGCGGGGAGAGGAGCCATTTCATCGGCGCGTTCGGGAAAAACGGGAAGTTCCTCTACCCTTCCGTCAATGCCCTGGATGTAACCCGCACCCGCGAGTTCTTTCACGATATAGGAGTAGAGACAAAGGTTGAAAGGGGCAGCAGGGTTTTCCCCGTATCTGACAGCGCCCGGGACGTTCAACAAGCCCTTGTAAAATGGATGAAAAAAACCGGTGTGGATATTCTTACGGGAAGAGAGGTGAAAAGTCTCGCCGGCACAGCTAACAGGATAACGGGACTTGAACATGACGGGGGACATATTGAGGCCGTAAATTATATCGTCTGTACCGGCGGCCTCTCCTATCCGGGGACCGGGTCAACCGGCGACGGATACAGGTGGGCGGAAAACCTCGGGCACACCATCGTTGAACCGGCACCCTCTCTCACGGGAATAATGATCAAAGAGCCGTGGGGAGAGGAACTGGAAGGCCTTCATCTCAACAATATTAACGCGGAACTGATAAAAGACGGCAGGAAAATCTGCGGCAGGTTCGGAGAGGCCTTTTTCACCCGTGAAGGACTGGACGGGCCGGTGATCCTGGACATGAGCGGGTATGCCCGGGAGAACATGAACGGAAATCTGAAAATAAGAATCGACCTTAAACCGGCCCTGGACCATAAAAAGCTTGATGCCAGGATACTCCGGGAAAGGGAAAAACTGGGCAGGGGCACCCTTCCTCAACTTTTACGGAAGCTCCTCCCGGCTGAACTTGTTCCCGTTATGGTGAAGCTGTCCGGTATGGGTCCTGAAAAAAAAATATCCGAAATATCCAGGGAAGAGAGACGAAAGATCCTTCACCTTTTAAAATCCCTGGAGATGGAGGTTGCCGGAACCGGTGACTTTAAAAGGGCCATTGTGACAAAGGGAGGCATTTCACTGAAGGAGATCGATCCGAAGACACTGAGGTCACGGCTCATTGAGAATCTCTTCTTTGCCGGTGAGGTCCTGGACATAGACGCGGTAACCGGAGGCTACAATCTCCAGGCATGCTGGAGTACCGGGTACCTTGCGGGAATATCCGCTAGTACTTCGACTGCGTGATTTTTAACCTTATTGGTGCAAAATCACGCGGACTCAGTACTAGTCCTCGGCCCTCCTGATCTGTTCACCGCACCTCCTGCACTTGTAGAGCTCCTGGGGAACACCGAAATCAAAAAAGACCTTAACCTTATGTCCGCATTTGCAGTTGTATGAAAAGACTCTTAATTTTGGTTCTGACATACTTTTACCCTGATATGTGTATTTTCAGTAACTACTCAGCTCTATGAACAAAATAAACCTGTTTACTAAAAAATCAACAATATGTCCCCGCCGCCTTCGGCGGCGGGGACATACCAGTTATGTTTTTTATAAATATGATTATTCTTATACATAACTGAGCAGTGACTCTTTTCAATATTATTATCGGATAAAATATGTCTCATATGAATAAGAAATATTGTTACCGGTTTATGAATAATAAATCATCAGCCATTTTATACCATTATTCACTCAGTATAATAAAATTTTTATGTTGACAGAAACTCCAATGTGTTCAATCTCAAATAAAATGTCTCCTTTTGACTATCAAATTTAAAACAGAATTGCGGAAATTTTTGTGTTCGGAAAGATCAAAGATTATTTTTTAAAACCTTATATAAACAACGATTATCTCACCCACCAAAGGGCCATCATCTTTTATTTCATAAGCTTTACTATCATAGTTGTTGTGATATTTTATCACATTTTAATCAGGATAAGAGGGCTGACAGATTTTGCAGTACTGACTCCCCTGTCAATAACAGGGATCATCTCTCTTTTCTCCCTCTACCTCCTGAGGAAGGGAAATTTAAAACTTGTACCTCATCTTCTCCTTGTTACCTGTCTTTCCGCAACCTGGGTTGCTCTTTTTTTTGAAAATGCCGACGCAATAGGCAGGCTCGATACCATTGTCCTGCTTGTTGGAATTCTCTCTCTTGTTCCCCTGGTGATTTCCAGAAAAAAATTCTCAATAATTCTCTATTTTTTGGCCAACGGAATCGTCTTTATCCTCTTTACTCTAAAAGCCCAAAAGGACCTTGGGCTTTCTTCTTCCGTTCTTTTTGAATACAGGATTGACGTTCTTCTGACCCTTTTTGTTGCCGGTACATCATCTTACCTGATCTTCACCATTTACACCAACACACTTCAAAGGGCCCAGATATCTGAGTTAACGATCCAGAAACAGTATCTGGAAATAGAAAAACAAAACGAGCAGCTTACATCGGCCAATGAAGAGTTTGAGACAATAAACGAAGATTTAATTTTAACACATGAAAAGCTCTCCCGGGAAAAGGAACTCCTCTCCACTACCTTGAGGTCCATTAAAGACGCTGTGATGACAACCGACAGGGAGGGAAATATTGTTCTCATGAACAGGACCGCAGAAACAATCTCCCAGCACACCGCAATTGAGGGAAAGGGGAAAACCTTTAACGAAGTGGTGGATATCCGTACTGCAGACACGAATGAACCTTTTCATAACCCGGCCCTGCAGGTTGTAAATAATGGAGGCATTTTTGAATCTTCTCAGGACCTGATCTTACAGAAAAAAAACGGGTCAAAACGAAACATAACCCTGACCGCCGCCCCGGTCCATGACAACCGGAGCAGGATCACGGGGGCGGTTATCGTTTTACGCGACATCACAGAGGAAAAAAGGATTGAAAAAGAACTGCACAAGGTTTCAAAAATTGAGAACCTGGGTGTCTTTGCCGGCGGGATAGCCCATGACTTTAATAATATCGTGACCTCCGCAATGGGGAATATCTCCATGGCGAAATATCATTTAGAGGACAATGAGAAAATCTGGAATTATATTGTGGAAGCGGAAGAGGCCTTGTTGAAAACACGGGACCTGACGCATCAACTCCTGACCTTTACAAAGGGGGGGGATCCTCTTAAAGAAACGGCTTCAATAAAAGAGATAATTGAAAGTGCCGCAAAATTTGTACTCAGCGGTTCTCAGATTGAGTGGTCATGCGATTTATCCGAAGACCTCTGGAACGCAATGATCGATAAAGGGCAGATCAGCCAGGTGATCCATAATATTGTGCTCAATGCCCGGCAGGCCATGCCTGACAGCGGAAGGGTCGATATCGTCGCAAAAAACATTACCGTTTCTCCCGGAGAAAGCACTCCTCTCAATGAAGGCGATCATGTGAAGATAACTATCAGCGATGAAGGGCCGGGCATCCCGGAAGAAAACAGGGACAGGATTTTTGCCCCCTTTTTCACCACAAAGAAAGAAGGGAGCGGCCTGGGTCTTGCCATATCATTTTCAATCATTAAAAAACATAACGGCCATATTAACATTCTCCCGGCAAAAGAAAAGGGGAGCTCCTTTGAAATCTATTTACCGGCAACCAGGGAAGAGGTGCCAAAAAATACTCACGACTTTAATTTCAACTTTTCAAGACCGGGAAGAATACTCCTGCTTGATGATGATGAGAAAATCCTTGCGATCATGAAAAGGATGCTGACAAGTATTGGATTTGAAATAACAGTAACTAACACCGGTGAGGACACCATTAACCTCTATCGGAACGCGAAAGATTCGGGCAGGGACTTTGACTGTGTCATTCTGGATCTCACAATACGGGGCGGCATGGGAGGGGAAAAGACCCTCCGGATACTCAGGGAGTATGATAAGGACATCCTTGCGGTGGTTTCCAGCGGATACGCCAATGATCCCATCATCGCAAACTACCGTAACTACGGTTTTTCCGGCGCCATTCAGAAACCTTTCAGGCTTGAAGAACTCAGAAAAGTCCTTTCCGAAGTAATGAACGGGTCATAAGGATCACTCCTTCAAACTTTCCCAATGAATGAAGCCGCTCTCCATGACCGGCCCGTCCAGGCATACCCTTTTAAAGCCATCACCGGTTTCCACGGTGCAACCCATACAGAGACCTATTCCGCAGCCGAAGTAGTTCTCCAGTGAGACCTCAACGGGAATTCTTCCCTCCGCAGCTGCTGCAACACCCTCCATCATGGGGACCGGGCCGCAGGTATAGATAAAATCGTAACCGGGTGACCCCAATGCCTCCTCAACGGCACCGGTTGTAAATCCCTTCATCCCCCGGGAACCGTCATCCGTGACGATCCTGAAATCATCGGCATACTTTTTAAACTCTTCCTCACAATAGATATACTCTTCCGACCTGTGCCCGTAGACGAAGGTGATCCTGTTCCCCCTCTCCCTGAGGGCCCTGGAGAGATAAAGAAGGGGCGCATTTCCCACACCTCCCCCGGCAAGGAGCACTCTCTTATTTTTCGTAAGAGTAAATCCCCTCCCCCGGGGCCCCATAACATCAATCTCACCCTTGTCCCTGCTGCATATCATCTCCGTACCCCTTCCCACGACCCTGACAACGATACTGATTATATCACCATTTTGGTCGTAAACGGAAAACGGCCTTCGGAGAAGGGGGTCGGTCCCGCTGTCTGTTTTTATATTGATAAACTGCCCCGGCGTGGAAACGGCCCCCGGGAGTTCGATCTTCAAGAGATAATGGTCTTTTGAGACACGTTCAGGTGTATTGATAAGTTTTGCCATAGAGATTTATCCTGCCCATAGCTCTCTGGAGATTACCTCAGAGTAAAGAGGACCATCTTTTTTAAAGAGCGATTCATAAAGTACAATCCTGTTAAAGATGGTAGTATTAAATTCGGTATTCCTGTTTTCTTCGATATACCCGGTTAATTGACTACCGGGACTTTTCCCTTTTCTCACCCTGGCTATTGTCAGGTGGGGACTGAAGCTTCTTTCGTCCTTTTCAAAGCCAGACCCACTGCAAAACTCCCCGATCCTTTCATTGAGCCCGGAAAGAGCATCACTGTCCCCTTCAATCCCCATCCAGAGGACACGGGCGTTTTTTACCCGGGGAAAGGCTCCCAGTCCCTTTATTGCCACGGGAATTTCCCGCAGGTTAACTTCAAACCCACGAAAATCCCCGATGATCTCATCCGCCCTCTTCTCATCAATGTTCCCGAGAAATTTCAGCGTGATGTGATAGTTATCCGTGGGGACCACCTTGAGAAGAGACCTGTACCTGACGAGGTTCTCATAAACCGGGTGCAGAGACTCTTTTACCGCACTCTCGAAGGGAAGCGCAATAAAGAGCCTCCTCATCAGTTGCCTTCTATGATTTTCGGTACAACAATAAAGCCCTTATCAAATTCAGGGGTCATCTCCTCTATCCTTTCGGTATCCATGGATTTCCCCACACTGTCTTCCCTGAAAACATTGGTGAGGTCCGCGATATGGTCCGCGGGCTCAACATTTTCGGTATTGAGCTCGTTGATCTTTTCAACATAGCTGATAATATCGGTAAGCTGCCGGGAAAACTCCGTTTTCTCATCTTCGGTGAGTTCAAGCCGGGCAAGTTTCGAGACCCTGGTTATAACATCTTTATCAATTTTCACGGGAATATCCTCTCATCGTTACTCTGAGCGGACAATTCTCACTTTTGCCCGGTTCAAAATCAATTGTTTTTTTATGGTTTATTTCTTCCGGCAACGCCCCTGTCCCTGCCCGAAAACCTGAGGCGAGTCGACCCAGACATAACCGGGGGGGCAGTACTTATTCGGATGGTCGATATATTTGGGCGGCGGCTTGTATTTTGGGCAGGCCGAGGAATTGGTAATAGAGATATTGCAGTCAATGACTATTTTAATTTAAAAATGTTAAAATTTATTGACATTCCGATAAAACAGTGCTTTGGATTGAATCAATTGAAAGGAGAGATATATGCCAACAGATTTTCCGGGATTTCCCAAAGAATGTGTGACTTTTTTCCGTTCATTACAAAAAAACAATTCCCGGGAATGGTTTGCTTCCCACAAAGAGGACTTTGAGAATTATGTATTGTCACCGGCCAGGGATTTTGTTGTTGTCCTGGGCAGGGAACTGGAGAAGTTCTCTCCGAATATTCAGGCCATTCCGCAAATCAATAAGTCAATTTTTCGTATTTACAGGGACGTCCGTTTTTCCCGGGACAAATCTCCTTACAAAACACACCTGGGATTGTGGTTCTGGGAAGGAGATGGAAAGAGAATGGAATGTTCCGGTTACTACTTCCATCTGGAACCGCCAAATTTAATGCTGGGGACCGGGATCTATATGTTCCCCGGACCGCTGCTGGTGAAGTACCGAAATGCCCTGGTCTCAGAAAAGCAGGGACCGGCCCTGGCAGCGATCATGAAAAAGATCTCCCGTGAAGGCTATAATCCGGGAGGAAAATATTATAAAAAAGTGCCCCGGGGCTTTGATCCCCGCCATAAAATGAAAGAGATGCTTCTCTATAACGGGCTTTATGCCGGGAGAGAAACGAAAATCCCCCCGGAATTTTTTACTCCCCGGATAGTGGATTACTGCAGAGACCATTATAAAAAGATGAAGCCGCTCCATGACTGGCTGCTGGCTTTGACCCATGATTCGGATTTATAGTTTTAATCAATATTTTGAAATTTGTTTTATTGTTCATCCACGGGTTTAAAATCCTTTCTTAATTCACCCTCCTGGAAGGAGATGAGAACCGGTTTCAAAAGAGCCAGATCATATTGAGGCTTTTCCTGGAACAGATCATCATTCTAAGTTCAAGTTTGAAGCGCAACACAGCCATTAATCAATTGACAAAAAAAACCGGGAAATCACCCTGATCAGCATGAATATAAATCAGCAAAAAGAGATCGAATTCCCCTCAGAGTTGACCTTCAAGGCTATTTTCAGAAATAATGCTCACACGGGTGATTCTATCAGGACTATCCTGATGGAACAGGGAGCCGCAGGTTCCACCGTCAGTAACAAGGCCAGCAGTAACGGTAATTTTATCTCATACACCATAACCGCGGAGTTTCCATCAAACGATATCCTGAACAAAATCTGCAGCCTGGTCTCGGGGCTTGATGGGTTCATGACCCTTTTCTGATCTCAGGCCCTCACCCTCTCCCTGCCGCTGAAAACAGAAAAACCGCTTCCCCTGACCTTTCCGATCATGATGATCTTATACCTTCGGGCAAGTTCGATACTGTAGCCTGTGGGTGACGCCTTGGAGATTAGGAGGGGAACGGACGCATTTATGGCCTTGGAGACGATCTCGCTTGAGAGCCTGCCGGTGGAGAGTATCCCTTTATCACCCAGCTCTATTCCGGAACTTGACGCATAACCGATAATCTTATCAATGGCATTGTGTCGCCCGATCTCATCGAAGAAAACGATCTGTTTCCAGGCGAGGTCATAAAGGGCGGCGCTGTGCACTCCCCTGGTCAGCTTGTGGTGTTCCGAGTGAATCAGAAAGTTTTTCATGCAGGAGATGACTCCTTCCGCGTCTATCTCAATTTCCTTCCCGCTCCTCCCCGTCTCATGGTCTCTCCCTGCAATTGAAACTCCTCCCTGGCCGCAGCCCGAGGCAATGGACCTTATCCGGAAAAGCCTCTCCACAACCTCATCTGTCATTTTCAGTAAGATATTGACCTCAAGCCGGTCAGAGTCTATCTCAATCCTGTCAATCTCTTCCCTGCTCCTGACAACACCCTCCGATATGAGATGCCCCGTTGCCAGGTACTCCATGTCACTGCCGGAACAGGATATTGAAACAAAGGGACTGCCGTTAAGCTTCAGGGTAACGGGATACTCCGAGCTCACGGGCTGCACCGTTTCCCGGAACTCACCCTTTGAATATTCCCATGCCTTTACCTGAACAATTCCGGGGAGCATTTTATTCCTCCCTTTTATCAGGACCGACCAGGGCCTTCACTGCCCTGAGACAGAGCCTCATGCATGTATGGTGTTTCTCCGGAATACCCGCAAGGAGTTCATCAAGCTCTGACCCCACTTCTTCAACCAGTGTCTCAACTTTTCTCCCCCTGGATTTTTCCGTGGTAATGGATGTGCCGGCAATGGAGTATCCGCACCCAAAGACCTCGGACTTTATCTCCCGTATAATCCCGTCCTCAATATCCGCGGTAAGCTTTACAATATCATTGCAGGAATCGCTCCTGGCTATGCCCCGGTGGGTCGGGTCCTCAAGGACACCCATGTTCCGGGGATTGAGAAAGTGGTCTTTTATTATACTGTTCATTGAATAAGTGTAAATCTCTACTGTGACATTCCCGCAATGGCACCGGTGCTCCATGCGAACTGAAGATTATATCCTCCGCTCTCCCCGTCAATGTCAAGTAATTCTCCCGTTAAAAAGAGGTTCTTTACAAGCCGCGATTCCATGGTCCAGGGATCGATCTCGTCAACATTCACGCCCCCTGCGGCCACAACCGCCTCATTAAATGAACGGGGCTTCCCCGGTTTCAGCCTGAAGTTCTTGAAGAGATGTACGATCCGTTTCTTCTCCGCTCCTTTCAAAGAACCGGTCTTTCCGAAGGGATCAAAACCCGCGGTCTCCAGGACAAGCTCCGGGATTCTCTCTTTCAGGATACCGGAAAGACTGAATGCCAGCTTTTTATTCTCATCCTCCCAGAGCCTTTCCATGAGAACGTCAAGTTCCTGTTCATTCAATCCGGGGAAAAAATCGATACTGATTTCCGGGTCTTTTCCCTCAAGAACCAGCATGTTCACCTGTCGGGAGATATCCAGTGCCGCAATCCCCGACAGTCCGAAACCTGTGAAGAGGAGCTCATCTGTTGAGGAGACAACGCTCTTTCCCTTTTCAAGAAGCTCCACCCCGCACTCCCATTTTACTCCCTGGAGCCTGTGGACCGATTTAAGGGGAATATTAATGGGAAGGATAGCGGGAAAAGGGTCCGCAAGTGTGTGACCCAGTTTCTCCGCCATATCGTAGCCGCTCCTGTTCCCTCCCAGCTGGGGATAGGAACATCCTCCCGATGCAAGTATCACCGAATCGAAATGGTGTTCTTCCCGGCCCGGGGTGATGAGCCTGAACCCGTCATTCCCCGGTATAATCTCCCTGATCATTCTATGGAGACTCACGGCAACACCCGCTCTCTTGAGCCTGTAAAGCAGAAGGTTTACAACCGATGACGCCTGGAACGACGAGGGATACATTCTCCCGTTTTTTCCCTCGGAAAAGGGAAGCCCTATTGAAAGAAAAAAATCCTCTGTTTCAGGGTAGCCGAATTTTGAGAAGATACTGTGGACAATTTTCGGGTTTCCCCCGTGATACCTCCGGGGATCGAGGTTTCTGTTTGTTATGTTGCACCTGCCGTTCCCTGTGGCCAGGATCTTCCGCCCCGGTTTTTTCTGTTTTTCAAAGAGAACAACGCTTCTCCCCTCTCCCGCCGCGTGACACGCGGCCATAAGACCCGAGGCCCCTCCCCCGATAACCGCGATCCTCTTCAATCCCGGGACCCCTGTCTCCCGGCCCTCCAGTTATAAACGGCGCCTGAATCCGTAAACTCTCCCTTGACCTCGGACCTGTCACGGGAAAACTTTCCGTAATACTTCTGCCTGAAATACCGGGACCCCCCGTACTCCCTGAGTTCTGCCGCTGTTTCCACGGACCTTTCGAAGTATATCCTGTCATCCTTAATGCTCAGTTTTTTCAGAGGCTGCGGTTTCCCCGTTCCCCAGCCGGGAAAGAGTATCTCTCCCGTGGACTTTCCCGACTCCCTGTTATATCTCAGTGTTAAGATCCCTTTGTATCCCGGAAGTTCAACCCTGTATGTTCCGGTATACTTCAGTATCTCTTCCGGTGAAGTAACGGTATTTCCCGCAGCGTCCACGGTCTTTCCGCTCCCCGTCCGTACAATTTTCTTTGAACAGCCGGTAACAACGGTAAAACCGGTAAAAATAAGAAGAGTGATAAATCCGGTAAAAACCTTTTGAACTTTCATAGTTATCCCCTGGTCATTCATGAGCATTCTTCTTTATTGAGGTCCCTTTTATTACTTATCGTTCATAAAAGAGGCTTTCTTGACAGTTAATGTGAAAAGGGGAGTAAATGTTTCATATAGACACGATTACAATAATTATTTGACAAAACTGGCCTTTATATTTCATGATAAACGCCAATGAAGATCAAAACAAGCACATATTCTCTCCTCACGAAAACTCTCATAGAGTCGTTCAGCATTCAGATTATGAAGGTCATCATCAACCATTTAATTCAGGGATATGATTTTCATAAAAGGACCGGGATCCCCGAGAACATCCCCATTCAGAAAACAGAGGCGGCCCGGCAGATTGTCAGTGATATTAAGGCCAACAACCTCTTTACACAATTTGTGTCACTCCTTGTAGATGTTCATTATAACGGCCTTACGGGGAGGAAATACCCTGTCAACAATATCGGGAACCTGATAAGGGAGATCCAGGATTACGGATATCTCTATGACAAAAAAAACAGGATGTTCGTGGAAGACCCCAGCCTCAGAATAACCAGGAACTGGGGTGTTTTACTGGAGGGTGAAGACTATATCTTCACTTTCCTGAGACTGGACATTGTGGGAAACACAAAGCTGGTAAAAAAATATCCGTACAATACAATAAAATCAACATATTCCGACCTCCATGAAATAGTCAAAGAGACTGTGATTAAAAGGCATGGAAGAATCTGGAGCTGGGAGGGAGACGGGGGACTTGTTGCCTTTCATTTTTCAAACCGCAACCAGAAGGCAATGCTTTCCGCCATGGAGATCATTAACAGGGTCTTTCTCTACAACTGCCTGGAATGTAAACTCAAACAACATGTGGAACTAAGGGTCGCCGTACATACCGGCGCCTGTGAATATACCGAAAGTGAAGAAATTATAAAGGACAGTGAAACCATTAAAAATATCATTGAAATAGAATCGAAGTACACGGAGCCCAACACCGTGACAATCAGCGATACCGCGTGGATCAACCTCGATCCCATTCTGGCTGACAGCATGACGCCCATTGACATTGGCCCCCGGAAAAAATACTACAGGTACAAACTTGAATGGGAGAAGTAGATGCAGCTTTTCATCTTTACCGATAACAGTAAAATTGAAGATCTCTTTTCCGCCATCGGGAAATCAAAGGGAAACAGCGTTACCGTTGAACCTCCCGCCTGCATGAAAAAAAAGATCAGGGAGATCGATAAGGAATCCCTGGTCTACCTCGATGCGGGAAAACTCACGCATCCCGAACTGAAAAAAAACATCTCTCTTCTCTCAAAACTTGAAAATGTCTATTTCGGGATCATCGACCCAAAGGGGATCGTTAAAGATGTGGCGGATATCTTTCACTCCGGGGCCGCAGACTATATAGGCAAAGAGCAGCTAAAGAGTAAAATTTCTTTAAAGAGAATAAAAGCTGTACTTGATTATATAAAGACAATCCACGGCGAAGAGGCGGGGACCCCGGAGGATGAAACCGTATTCGAGAACTTCATCTCATCGGGGACCGACTGGAAAGAGATCAAACCGGAGCGGGAATACAGCTTCTGCCTCATGTTTATCGAGCTTGATAACCAGGGGGAGATCAAGGGGAAATATGGTGATATTAACACCGGAAAATTTGTTTCAGAATTCCGGGACCTGGTTGCGCGAAAGTTCTCACAGATCAACGGAAGGGTCTGGATCTGGATGGATTTTGGCGGTCTTCTCCTTTTCCCCTTTGACGGAACGAAATGTCATCCCCTGCTCTCAATATTCAAATTCTATATGGATATCAGGATCATCATGGCGGAAGAGTTCAGCTATGACGATTCTCTTTCATTCAGGACCGCCCTTCACATCGGCAATATCGAGTACAAGGAAAGGGGGAATACGGGAGAAGTGGTCTCCGATTCCGTTAACTCCGTATTTCACTTGGGCCAGAAATTCGCAAAACCGGGAACATTCGTCATCACGGAAAATCTCTTCAAGTTCATCCCCAGGGATATCAGGAATTACTTTCTGGATGAGGGGATCTTCGAGGGAAGGCAGATCAAGAGGATGAAGAGACTGCTGTAAGCGGGCGCTCTGTAAAATTATCTGCCTGTGAAGATCAGGCAGCCCCGACATTTTTTTTATCAGGGTCCTTTTTGAGTGAATTACAATGAGTAAAATACGATGCCAGTGGGCGGATTCAAATCCTCTTTACCACAGGTACCACGATGAAGAGTGGGGAGTTCCCGTCTACGATGACAAAACCATCTTTGAGTTTCTGATCCTCGAAGGATTTCAGGCCGGGCTCAGCTGGCTCACTATCCTGAAAAAACGGGAGAACTTTCGCCGGGCATTTGATCATTTTGACTATAACATAATCGCGGAATACGACCAAAAGAAAATCGATGCACTTCTCCTGGACGAGGGTATCATCCGTAATAAGCTGAAAGTAAACGCCGCAAAAACCAATGCCCGGGCTTTTATCCGGGTCCGGGAGGAATTCGGTTCCTTCGGCAGGTATATCTGGGCTTTTACCGGGGGGAAACCTGTGATAAACAGGTTCAAATCAATATCCGAGATTCCCGCAAAGACCGAATTATCGGACAGGATCAGCAGGGATTTGAAGAAGAGAGGATTCAAATTCGTGGGTTCAACCATCGTTTACGCCCATATGCAGGCAACGGGGATGGTCAATGACCATACCACGGACTGTTTCAGGTACGGGGAGGTTCAGGGGTAGTAGATGAAATACCGGTTTATAATTAAACTACAAGGAAATCGTTTATACAATGCTAATTGAAAATGCATTTTTCAAGCTTCCAGAATTAATATTATCCAGCCATCAGCATTCGGGAAATGTCGAGGCAAATATTGTAAGTCTCCTGGTATCAGGTTTGCAAATGGAACTCAATAGCCGTTCAATCCCTTTTGCATTTAATCATATAATTGTTGAAAGGCCATATCCATAAACAAAAAAAAAGGGAACAGTATATAGAGCAGATAATCTACTCTCAAATAAAATTTAAGAGCTATGGATAAGAAAAGTACACCCGGTTTAACCGCCTCCCACCGGGGGAAATATTCCAAGTATATCGCCTTCCTGTAAAACCCTGTGAAATTCTACATGTTGACTATTAATAAAAACAATAGCCGCGTCCTTTTCATCTATTTTGAGTTTATTGATTACTTCAAGCACCGTGGTATTCCGGGGAAATTCCATGGATCTGCTGTCAAACCGCCCGTCCCTTAAAGTGGCAAAAAGTTTTACTGTAACCGTCATAAAAATATCTCATTAATGACTGTGCCCATGAATCGACTATCCCTTTTCACGGGCACAGCATCCGGAATAAATTACCAGTTGTATACAGAATCAAGCTCCGAATCTTCAACCATAAAAGTTAAATTATGAGGCTTCAGGGGCTCCCGGGAAAAGAACCGCGGAAGCCTGTCATGTTCCCTGGTAAATCCGGCTTCTTTGTTAAAGTCCCTTTCCATTTTAAGGACCTTTTTCCCAAGCTCAGTTACATCATCCCCTGTAAGCGATAACCCGTAACAGGAGTTCAGTAAATCCAGCAGAGCCTGGAAAGTCTCGGGCTGATCAAGAATAGCAAAAGCGATAAAAAGACACATCCCTGTGGAATCAATAGCCGCAGTTGCTATCTGCAGGTTGCGCGAAAGATCGGTCTGCCCTTCTGTTTTTAAAGGATCAACAAAACCTCCGCTCTTTAATATGTTGGTTGCGATAGCGTATCCCGCCGTATGGTCCGCCCCCATGGTACTGGTTGCGTAAGTTACCCCGATACCCTGAATTGAACGCGGATCATATGCCGGAAGCGCCTGGCCTTTCACAACCGGGACTTTCTCCACACCGAAAACTTTTCCGGTCACCGCCGCCCCGCTTCCCAGTATTTTGCCCAGGGGAGTCCCCTTGCCGACCTCCCTGACAAGGTCGATGGCAGCTTCCGCGTCACCAAATTCGGCGATACCGGCCTGCATTGCCACGCCTATGGTCGCTCCCATTTCAATGGTATCAATACCGTATGTATCGTCAAGGAAATCCAGCTGCGCGATGGCATCGGGATCATCTATCCCGCAGTTCCCGCCGTGGGCCCAGACGGTTTCATACTCAGGCTGCTTGGAAACGAAGTTCCCTTTATTGTCATAATATGTCCCTGAACATTTGATCACACAACCCCGGTGGCACGGGTGCGTGGCGCTTCCTTTTCCTCCGCGGCTCTCTTCCATTTCGGCAAATGTTTCACCGCTTATTTTCGCGGCCCCCTCGAACTGTCCTTCACTGAAATTGCAGGTGGGATATCCCCCGGCTTCGTTTATGATGTTCGTAAGGACATTTGTACCGTAAGCGGGCAATGCCTGGCCGGTGACCGCGTGATTGTTAAGGCCTTCCACCCATTTTTTATTCGCCTCCCTGAATTTCTCCAGGTCCTTCGGTTCCCTGTTCTTTGCCCCGCTGTCGTCCATGACGATAACTTTGAGCCTTTTTGCCCCCATGACCGCTCCAACGCCTCCGCGGCCGGCATGGCGCGTGGGACGAAGTTCCAGGTCCGTGACGGCAATAGATGCGGCCCCCAGCTTCATCTCTCCGGCGGGGCCTATTGAGATGCAGGTTATTTTATCCCCGTATTCTTTTTTCATTTTGTCCACAAGGTCATAGTTTGTCAGCAGTTTCAGGCTGTTGTCCTTTTCGATTTTTACCCCGTCTTTATTGATGAACATTTTATAGAGATCATCCCCCCGGGGAACACCTTCAAGAACAATGGCCGCGTAACCGAGACGGGCAAGAGTATGCGCCCCCTGTCCCCCGGAGTTCGCTTCCTTGATGCCTCCCGTAAGGGGGCTTTTGCATCCCACCGAAAGGCGTCCGGACATTGACGCGGAAGTCCCGCTCAAAAGTCCCGGCGCAATAACCAGCTTGTTTTCCGCACCAAGGGGATGGCAGAGCGGAGGAACTTCGGCCGAAATGACGGATGTGGTCATGGCCCGTCCTCCCAGTCCGGCATAGGGACCGGGATTTTCCGTCTTTATCTCCGGGCCGTCTTTCGCTCCCATATTAACTCTCAATATTTTATCCATAGTATCCTCCTTAAAATAAAATTATATGTCTGAAAAATTACAAATTTTTACAAATACTAACATAGCCGGGCTTTGAGTAATTTTTTTTAAAAGAATTATTGATAAAATTAATTTTTTTCATTGATTAAATCCAGTTACTCTCTCCAATAATAAAAAAAGAAGAAAAGTTAATCTAATTCATAATTAAAAAAAGTAACACAATATTAAATAATTGATTTTTTTGTCACCGGTCATGGTGACCGCAAATCCTGATTATCCACATGGACTGCTTCGATAGAAAAATTGAATTTGCGGAAGGTCTTGAGACCGAGCACATGAGAGTTCTCTACTATGACTTTCCTCACTACTACAAGGACTGGTATTATTCATACGAGTATTACAGGATCTGTACGGTACTCCGCGGCGAAAAAACCGTGGAAATTGACCGGAGGGAAGGTTTTACCTATGACAAAGACCAGTTTATTATCCTCCCCCCGGAATCCCGGGTTTCAATGGAAATGTCCGTTCCCACTAACTGCCTTGTTTTTGAAGTGAGCGATAAGCTGATCGAGACCATCAGCAACAAGGTCTGTGATGATCTTGAAATTAACAATATCCCCATAGATAAAAAAGTTGAATTTGTTTTCAGGGAAAACACGGAGCTCATCAGGACAGACCTGGACAAAATTTCCTGGACCGCCCTTTCAAACAACTCCGGAAAGGAGTTCCTGGTCGACCTATACGGCCAGGAGATGGTTTTTAAGATCCTGAGTTCCGCCGGGGCGAAAGGCTTTCTTCATCAAAACCCCGGAAACCCGGTCTCAAAAGCGATTCGGATCATGAAGAACAATTACCGGGAAAACCTCAACATCAGGGAGATCGCTTCCTCCCTTTATATGTCTCCCGCCCTCTTTTCAATGAAATTTAAGAAAATAACCGGGATGTCTCCTAATGCTTATTTTACCTGTATCAAACTCAACAAAGCAAAAGAAATACTGAAACATCATTCGGTAACAGAGACCTCCTTTGATCTCGGGTACGACAGCATCTCACATTTTATCAAGCTGTTCACCAACAGGTTCGGCCTGACCCCGAAACAGTACCAGATACAGGAATTACAAAAAACCGGTCAGGAGTAAGGAAGTTGTGCAGGCGGCATCTTTCCTGATTATTATTTTCAGATCTCGCAGTAATTCGCTTAAAGAGCAGTTATTTATCCCAGATACCCGCCAATTCTGCTGTAGATAGATTGAGGTTCCCATTTGAATCCTTTTCCAAAAATCATACGCCTTGCTTTTCTTATTTCAGAAAAACCACTATTCAACAAAAAATCCACCGCTTTGTTATTTTCGGATGGGAGAACAACTGACGAAGATGTTTGTATTTTTACTGCCAGCAAATCCAATCCTGATAAATCCTGTCTCATACCCTTTCCTCATATTCCGGAAAGAGTGAAATTTTTTGATTTTTCCCCGCAATCTAAAGGTAACCGACGCTATATCTCCAAATCACAATGGGGATGCCGCTTCTGAAAGTCCTCAGCCTCCCCGGGATCAATTTTCCTCCCTGAAAGACAGAGATAGGTCAAATCCGGAAGGTCCTCAAAGGGCTCCAGTGAGGTGACAGCGTCTCCCGCCCAGAGATTTGTCAGTTTTTTCAACCCCCGGATAAATTCAAAATCGGAATTCCCGGGGAGAATAACATCCAGCCGGGTTAACTCCTTCAGGTCTGCGATAAGATGAAGATCCCCGATCCTGTTTCCGCGGAGACTCAAATCCTCCAGCTTCACAAGTCCCCCCAGGGGGGTAATGTCAGTTATATTGTTGGCAGTGAGATCCAGGGTCCTGAGATTTTTCAGATTTTTCAACGGGCCGATATCATCGACTTTCTGATTGGTAACAACCAGCTCCCGCAGCTTCGTCAGGTTCGCAAGGGGTTCTATATTGACGATTTTTTTATTGTCCGTATAATGTTCCCCCGTCAGTTTCAGTTCTTCAAGGTTCACCAGGTCCTTCAGCGGTTCGATACTGGAATAAGAACTGTATTCGACACTCAGTTTTTTAAGCTTTGTCAGGTACCGAAAGGGCTCCAGGGACGTGACATCCCGAAGGCCGTGAAGCTCTTCAAGATCCAGGATCTTTTTAAAATCCGGTTCATTACCGTTCCCGGCTTTCCAGATAAGGCACTCCCGGGTTTCCTCGTTCAACAGGCTGAACCATTTCTCCGGATCTACCCTGGGATCGGGGACTTGCGGTTTTGATATGAGTTCAATAAAATCAGGGTCCTCCCTGAAATTGTCAAAATCCTTCTCACCGAACCGCTCTGTTTCGAACCCCAGTTCCAGCGCGGTCTTTGTAAACCTGAGCATTTGCTCCTTCTCCTTTTCCCCCGCGTACCAGCATGCCAGGTTATAGGCAAGGCGCTTTTCTTTTACCTCTTCCGGGACCAGCCGCGAAAAAACCTTTTCGGCGAGGTCTTTCCCCGTGAAGTTAATGACAAGAATCATGGAGTTTCCCCCGAGCTCAGCCCGGATATTCTCAGAGAGCTCAATGGCCGGCAGATCCAGGAAGGCCTCTAAAAGATCTATCGCCTCCTCATATTCCTCTTTTTTCAACCGGGATACGAGCCTCTCGTTTACCAGCTTTCCCAGGATATCGCATTGTTCCCCGTTAAGCCGGGGCAGACCGGTAATTCCCTCTCTGAGGATTTTGTCATCTTCCGTGGCATCCGCAAAAAGGACCAACCCGAAGAAGGGAATCAACTCATCATTCTCACCCTCAACAATTGAGGCATTAAAATTTAAAAGCTCTACTAACGGAACAGGGGCGTTCTGGCACACTAGGGCATGCATCTCCTTTTTCCCGTAAAGAGGGGAGAGGTCGCTGACGGATGTATGGGAGAAGCTTACATGATTGATCCCCTTCAGAGATCTCAGGGGTTCCATGCTTGAAACCCCGGTATTATCAAACTCCAACGCCTCCAGCTTTTTGAACCTTTCCACCCCGCCGAGGTCCCGTATACCCGTATTATTTATTTCCAGCTCCCTGAGAACGGGCAGCAGCGGCAGATCCGTGACGGAACTCAAGGCGCATTTATCCAGGGAGAGCTTTTGCAGCCGGGGAAAATTTTCGAGAAGAGTGAAATCCGTAATCTTTGTATTGTCCAGCTTAAGCTTTTTGAGTCCTTTTAAATGGGAGGTCCCCTCAAGTGAAGTTACGGGACTATTAAAAGCGGTAAGCTCCTCAAGCCGGGTAAATTTTTCCAGGGGCTTGAGGGAATCGATTTCAGAATCTCCGACATGGATCTCCCTGGTTTTGAGAAGCCTGTGGAGGATATGCACGCCGGGATCTTCCGAGTCCGTTTCTCTCCGTATGACCTCCTGCCATGCCGGTTCCAGTCCACCATACCACGCGAGAAGCTCATCGGCATCCGGAACGCTCCCTTTTATCTCCGGTATCACCGTTTCACACCCCAGGTCTCCGGCTATCCGCATGAGAAAGTAAGAGCCCGCGTTGTAGTTGACGGGATCTTCAATATCCCCCCCTTCATGGCTGAAAAAACAGAGAGCCGGTTCCCCCGCAGGGTTCACCTCAGAGGGATGGTAAAGCCACCAGTCGGAGTAATCGGTAATGGGGCAGAGGATATCCGACGGGTCATCGACATATTCCAGAAGCTCCGAATCCGCGTCCTCCAGAAACTCAACTTCAAAATTGCCCACATCCCCCAGGTTCAGGCTCCAGCCGGTTTCGGGATAGGCAAGTGTCTCATGATGCTTTACGATATTCTGAAATGATTTGGGCCAGGCCGCATAATCACCGGGGTCTGCCGGGGGCGAGCAGACAAGGGTCTTTCTCCCGGGGAATTCAACCTGCAGAGTTACTCCCTCAAGATTTACCTCATGGGCCCGGGCCATCACTGCTTCAAGCACCGGTTCAAATCCCTTATTATCCGCGAGAAAAGAGAAATGTTCAACAAGGGCCTGTTTCAGGTCCCCGGCATTTAAGATATGATCATATATTTTAAGAGATTTTTTATCTTCACCGGATGCCGTTTTCCTTTTCACTGTTTTTTTTACCGTCTTTTTCACACTCTTTAGAGCTGCTTTTTTCACAGCTTTTTTAACAACCTTTTTCACAGTCTTTTTGACCGTCTTTTTGGCTGCTTTCTTCTCCCCTTTACCTCCGTCAGCTTTGATCTTTGCAGCCGTTTTTTTTACAGTGGCTTTTTTCGTTTTCTTTTCAGATACAACACCGGTCTTTCCGGGAGCGGATATTTTCTCATACCCCTTTTTTAATTTTTGTGTGATCAGTTTTTCCGCATCTTCTTCGGCTTCCTTTTTCGAGTTAAATTCTTTATCCTTCGATTGTCCTTTTGTCCCGGTTTTACCAAAGGTAACCGTGTGTTTTTTCCCCTTAACTTCGATCTGCCAGAATTTTGAGGATTTTTCATCTTTAAAAACCAGGTATATTTTCATCATGCCATCCTGAATTGTAGATTTGTTTTTCTGTTACTGTTTCCTGATAAGATCAATGGGTCATTGTAAATTTTATATGAGTCAGTGTAAATAATTTTCTCACACCAGAAGTCCCTCTCTTCAGAAATCCCGAAACCTACGGATAACCGGACAAGCCACAGTTATTTTTATTGACAGGAAGTCATGAGATTTACATATTAATAAAATACCCGGCAACTGTTCAGCTATATGTCCTTGCTTCAGAACTCGGGAAAAAGATAAAAACATCAACGTATGAATCCTGAAGAAACCATAAACAATTACAGAGAAAATTACTCTGTTAAAGAACGGGAAGAAGCACTGTTGATGTGTTGTGATCAGGGAGATCTCCCGGGTGTGCGGGCATTACTGGCACTCAATACAGATGTTAACGTAACCGGGGATGACGGCTCCAATCCACTCATTGCCGCATGCTGCAATGAAGAAAGCCAGGATATTGTAAAACTTCTGATAGAAAAAGGGTCACCGGTAAATTCAAGTGATCAGGATGGCTTCACCCCCCTCTTATACGCGGCCCTTTATGGAAATATTGCCAGTTGTACATTGCTCATCCATGCCGGGGCCGATGTTGATCATGTAAACAGTGAAAATGAAACTGCGCTGTTTCTGGTTACAAGCAGGGCCGAAGATTCACCTGACTCACTGAGAATCATACCGGTACTCCTGGAAAACGGGGCAAATCCGGATATTCCTGATGAACATGGCGACACACCTCTCCATAAGGCATCGAAGTTTGGTTTAAAAGATGTTGTTAAGCAATTGATAAAAGCAGGGGCCAATGTTAACGCAAAGGGAAACCAGGGAATTTCTCCCCTTATGTATGCAGCCGGTGGAGGATGGAATGATCTCGTAAAATTATTACTGGATTCAAAAGCGGATATTCACCACAAGTCTGAATTAGACATGACATCTCTCCATTTTGCCTGTTTGTCAAAAACCGCCCACGAGACAGCATTAATTTCCCTGGTGGAAATGTTACTCAAGGCAGGTGTTGACATAAACAGTATTGACTATCGCGGTCGATCAGCACTGCACAACGCTGTTGTAAGGAAAAGAACCGAACTTGTTAAAATACTGCTGGAATATGGCGCAAATGCAGAAATGACCGACAACAATAACCTTACGGCTCTTGAAATTGCAAAGTCCAATTCAGATAAGGAAATAGTTAATCTCCTGAAAGGAATTTGAGGACCGGCTTTTCAGGAAACTGTTTTTCATTACATTCACCGGTTACAAAAACCGGTCTAATGTCCCCCTCCCCTGAAATACATGCTCGCAATCCCCAGAAAACAGACACCTCTCTGCCTGCAGTTTTTACAGGTGACAACAGCCTGCAGAAGGACCCCTGAAATAACATAGAGCAGGTAGATTACCAGGTAAGTATTATTGCCGTAAAGACTCAGGATAAAGATAACCGGTCCGGTTAAAAGACCCATGATCAGCGGCCACCCGATGATATTGTCAAGCTTACTCCACGACTTTTCCCTTTTGTAAGAAAAAACAGATTTGGGAAAACAGCCGCAGAACCTGACCCCGCTGTGGTGATAGGTACAGGTGGCGCAGAAGGTAAATGAATTCAGGATATATGTGATGAGAAAGGAAAGAAGAGGAACAGCCGGGAGCCACAACGGGCCGGCGGAAAGACCTGTTAATACTGTTCCCAGAATAATGAGAATGATAATAAACCCGTAATGCAGTCCGCTCTCTTTCAGCTCAAGGCTCATTCTATAGGGATAGCCGTATTTACTGCCTGCTTTTTCGGTAATTGCGCAGCTGCCGCAGCTGCAGGGTGATTTAACGCTGTTCATGGTTCTCTCCTTTTTCCTCTGATCTGTTCTTTCCCTTTTTTACCAGGAGATTGTAAAACCAGGCGAAGATCACTCCCGCAAAAAAGCCGTCGGCTAAACCGTAAACAAGACCGATGAGACTTCCCAGGGGTGATACGGAGTAGTAGGGATAAATTGCTCCCAGGAATGTCATCTCATTGAGATAGAGCCCCCTGGCAATGAGCCACCAGGTGGTGGTAAAGACGGCCAGCCCCCAGAAAACACTGCAGGTCATTCCGAAGTATTTGATTTTCAGTTCCATCTGAAACCTCCTTTTTTACATTATATTTTAATAATAAATTATTGTACCAAAAATTTTTGACCTGTCATAAAGGCATTTTTAGTTAAAAGTTACACGTTTCGGGTTCCGGGATTGTCATTAACTTGGAACTTGAAACCCGGAACTTTCTTGCCTCTTTTGCTGATCTTTAAAAAACCAGTACCGATAAATTACACGAAACCGAAAACAAGATCGACCCCTGTTATAACATGGGACAATTTTTTTTGGATCATAAAGTTTTCCCGCAAAGTATTGCCGGGAAGGCAGAGAGGGCTTGATACATTTCGGAAAAATGAATGTGTGTGAGGCTCGCCGGAGAGAATAATTATCCTTTCCTCTTCCTGAACCGTGAGGGGGTCTCTCCCGTGTGTTTTAAAAACACCGCGTTAAACCGGGATTTTGATTTAAATCCCACTTCATAGGCAACCGCAAGGATGGCCGCCCTGTGATCCTTCCGGAGGAGGTCTTTTGCCTTATTGATCCGGAATTCATTTATATATGTTGTAAAGTTCTTCTGAAACCTGTTGTTGATAAATTCCGAAAGCTGGTGAGGTGTAATACCCAGGATCTCTGCCAGGGTATTAAGAGTGATATCCTCACGGGTGAAGAGTTCATCCCCGGTCATTGCGGTACTCAATCTTTGACCCAGGGAATCCAGGTCAAGGCCCGCAAGGTAAGATCTTCTCTCCTTTTCCTCTTCAACGACCCTGTGCAGTCTCCGGTAAAAATCGGGATAGATGAAATTCACCAGGAATAAAAAGATAATGATAAAAGTCAGCAATGTCATTGATATTTCGATATAACAGAGATCGTTATAAATAACCGAAAGAAAATCGGTGATCCATGACAGGGAGACCATGAGAAAAAGGAAAAAAGTTATACGTGAGACGGGTTCTTTTTTTAAAAGCTCTCTGTTCCACAAAGCGCTTGAAATAATCATGCGCCAGATCAGGACCAGGTAGATAAAAAGAGTAAGGGACCCGCCCATCCCGGCAGCCATGGTAAGGGAGTTATAAAAGTATCCGGGTAAAAAGACGGTCTTTTGGGGAGGGAAGAGATTGGTCCCGATAATCATTACCCCCAGGGAGACAATCAGGGGAATAAAATGAACAAGATGATCTTTCCGCAGCCCGAATCCCTTATGAAAGGAAGTTTGAGCAAGCAGGTAGAGGAGAGGACCGAGTAAATATAACCCGGGAATTGAGGGCTGATAAAACAAACGGTATTTATTGATCAGCCCCGTTTCAAAAAAAAGAATATCAATTTCAAAAAGTGAAAAATTGATAAAAAGTCCGAAGTAGAGAATATTGACAGGTGATCTTCTGTTAATGAGAAGCTGGCCTGTTGCCATAAGGGCCGAAAGGAGAAAACCATGAAGGGTTATCATCAATATGAAAAGCCGAAAGGGCTCAATGCTGACAGATAGATTCTCCAAAATTCCCCTCTCTTACAGCCATTCGGCTTCAATGCCCATCTCTTTCAACTCGTCAATCACGTTTTCTTTCGCATAACAGATCGTGGCTTTTTTCAGACGGGGAAAGTGCCCGGCATCTTCTGCGGTCCGGATATCAAAATAATCCTCCGACCCGGAACCACCGGGAAGCATATTGAGATAGATCTCATCCCCTCCGTCCTGGTAAATTTCGGTAATTTCACCTGCCAGTTTTTTGGGGATGGGCAGATCTTTGAAGTATTGGGTCACCTCGGGGATCAACTCATAACCCTCCTTATCCGGATCGATCTTCCGCTTATCATACCACTTGACAAACTCAGAGAGGTCAAATTTCGGCTTCAGGAGCTCCTTCTCATACATCAGCACCTGTATCACCGCCAGTTTAAAATTAAAATCCTTAAAGAGAATAACCTCCCCGGATTCTTTTTCAATACGGTATTTGTCCGGAGGGATATCTTCTTTGTAATCGAAGTTCTGCCCAAGGGCAAATCCCAGGACTTCACCCTCGCCCCTGTACCGTATCTTTCGCGCATGGTTCTTTTTGAGGAAACATTCATCTTCTTCCAGCTCGGAGAAGTCCCTGCCATTAATAAGAAAACTGCCCGGGAAAAGTTTTTGGGGCAGATAGGTGAACCGGTCCGTTTCTTTAATGAGAAAGTTAATATTGAGGATATTGTCCGCTGTTCCATAGTCGGTCCAGATTCCGTAATCATCCCATGCCACGTTCCAGAGAAGGTCATGCTGCATCAGGGAAGGGTCCCCGAAGAGCTTAACAAGGGTGTTCATGTGCAGAGGGAATGAAATTTCTGTACCGTTTATTTTTACACTCTTTTCAGAACACTCAACACGTATATCTTTTGTTTTCATATGATTATCCATTTAGATAAACCACCTTCAAAATTCTCTTTGAAGCACATTTAATATCCGTTAATAACATTTCATGAGTATTTCAGCAACAAATAATTAAAATTCCCTGCTGCTCAGCATCCACCGCAGTGAGGACACATGGCTGTTATTTCATTAAATGTTTATTTTTTAGACATACGGAAAAGTCGTTACTAAAATTCATTGCATTCTCAGAGTACCCTGTAATTATGAAAAAAGTCTTTCACCCGGGAAAGAAAAAAGAATATTGAGGTCCCCATGATTGATTATATCGTCGCTGTGTTTTTTTTAACCGCAGTTAAATTTATCCTGAGACCTGCGGTGATCATCCCCCTGGCAGGCATCCTTATCTCCTTTCAGATGCTTTCCGGGAAAAGCGGCCGGTTCTGGATAATCGGCCTTTTTATCCTTGCAGGTATCATCATTGAGATCTTTGAATATTCCCTTTCAGGATACAGGGAGCGGTTCCTGGATTCCCGGTTGACCATATACTTCCACAATTTTCCCGGAGAGATCGCCGATTCTGACAGGCTGCTTCACGCACTGACCTTTTTTCCTTCCCTGGTTATCCTCTTTTTGCTCCTTTACGGGGGGCTCTCTTTTCTCAGCACTCAAGCAATAAAGAGCCCCTTTCTTTTAAGTATTCCTGTCTCTTTTGTGTGCCTCTTTCTGGTAATTTCCAATGACTATATAAGAGTCCCGGCCTGGAGTCCCAATGGCCGGCCTGACCCGAAAGAAAAATTTTTCCCAGTTCATGAGGCGGCACGGGACGGTGACCTGAACAGCTTAAGAACCCTCATCCGGGACAACAGGGAGCTGATAAACAGGAAGACCAACAAGTCCCTGGCCCCTCTCCACCTGGCCGTCACCGGCGGTCATTTTGAAGCCACAAAATTTCTTGTTGAGTCGGGGGCGGATATAAATCTCATGGGGATGGACTTCAAACCCCGCACCCCCCTCATGCTGGCCGCGGAAAAAGGGGACAGAAAAACAGTGGAGTTTCTCCTGGAAAAAGGGGCCGATCCCCATATCCTCACCGGGGAGGGAAACAATGTTCTCTATTCCGCCAGAGAGCATCCGGATATTTTTAAACTGCTCATGGGGCATAAAGTGAATTTAAGGACCATCAACATGTACGGGGAGTCGATCCTGAGCATTGCTGCCCGCATGGAGGACAATTTTCGCCCCCATCCCCGGGCATATGAGCTTGTAAAATTTATTATGGAACGGGGATTACCCCCCGGCGGACTCCCGGAAGAGGAGGCAAAACCTCTGGTTGAGGCCGCCACCGCATCCAATCTCAAAGTCATGAGACTTCTTATAGAAAAAGGTGCCCGTCCCGATGTAAAAGATAAATTTCAGAGGACACCCCTTATTGTATCCGTCTTAAAAAGATCTCCGGAAATGGTCAGGCTGCTTTTAAAGAATGGTGCCAACCCGAACCTCCCGGGAAGCACCCCCGGCCTCTACGGGAAAGTTTATTCACCCCTGGGACTTGTGGATCATATTGGAACCAGTTCCGGGATCTATGATGAAAAAGAGAAAAAAAAGATACAGGAGATCCGCTCCCTGCTGGTTAAGGCCGGAGCAGAATAAAACCGGTTCCCACTATGGTTTTTACCTTCTATAATATCTTCTTCGTAATAATTTTATTATCTCCTTGGGGGTTCTCCCATTTTTGTTTTTAATGGACTGGTCCGCTCCTCCGAGAATAAGCACAGATTTTATCGAAGACGGCCTTTTAGAAAAATAGGCAATGTGGAGCGGCGTATTACCATTGATATTCTGCGCGTTAACATTTGCTCCTCTTTTAAGAAGCAGGCTGATCCCTTTCACATTTCCTTTTGCCGCCGCAACATGAAGGGGGGTCGCCCCCTCTTTGTCCCTGTGGTTCACATTGGTTCCCTTGTCAAGCAACAGGTTGATCATATTTAAATAATCCTTTGAGTTGACATCATCGGCCCTGTGATGCAGGGGTGTCCGGCCAAAAGCGTCTTCCGCGTCGACCTTTGCTCCTTTACTGATAAGAAAAAGTGTTTCCTTCATCCCCGACCAGTGTATTGCCTGTTCTCCTATTTTATTGGCGGCATCAATTTTTGCCCCGGCGGCAAGAAGGATTTTCATTACATTTACTCCGTTTCTGTTTAAAGCCGCCCTGGCGAAATAGGGCCAGCCTTTCCAGTCCTTTAAATTGACCCTGACCCCCGCCTTAACGAGAAGTTCAACGCATGCGGCATTATTGCTCTGTATGTGGCTGAGAAGCGGCGTGTGCCCTAACCTGTCCCGGGCGTTGACATCAAGACCTTTGTCAATCAGCAGTTTAATAATCCGCGGGTCCCGTTTATAATGCGCAAAAGCCAGAAAGTTTTCATTACTGCCGCGGGCCCTTTCTTTATAATCCGCACCGGCATCAATGAGCATTTTTACAATTTCATATTTATTTGTCCGGATGGCGACTCTCAGGAGGCTGTCACCTTTGTACAGGCCATGGTCCCAGATCGATTTTCTTGTAAAATCAGTAATTTCACTTTTTTTATTGAGGTCCTTCCCCTCTTTAATATAATTATTGATCTTTTCAATTTCTCCCATTCTGATCTGCTGGTGAATGGTTTCCGTACAGCTGATAAATAATAAACTGAATAAAACAAAAATGACTTTCCGCATATTTCTCTCCGGTATTAATATTCTTCCATTTTCAGATTAATTATTATTATGAGGGGAATTATATCAAGGTTTTATTTAAACATGCAGTTCAGAAAATCTTCTGCATGCGGCCGGTCATTGAAATGAATTTTTAAATATCGGGATGCCTTTTTCAGGAGAAGTTCAGAACATCCGCATCCAGGATAATTGAAATATTACCGAGATACGTATCAAAGTTTATTGTGTAATTCTTGTCACTGATATCAAACTTTTTAAAGATGCCTCTGATCCTGTCAATATCATGGCTTGAGTCCAGTATTTCATTCTCCCTGTTGCGCCTTATATAAAACGAAGCGCCGGGTTTTGTATGGTCGGCCCCTTCACCCAGCTGCATGCTCATAAAGAGATCACCGATGTCCCTGATATCTTCCACACCGCCGATCCCGAGAACGAAATTGTTTTTGCTTGAGTTAACCCTGTGGTGAATACTATATACTTCATAGGGAAGAATGGACAGAACTTCTTCAAGGATACCCATGAGCTCTTTAAGCACCTGGTTTTTTTCAATAATACTCTCTGGATCAGTCACAATATTCTCCTCATTGGGATTATCCATTTTCAAACACTGAAGCTGATTTTTCTCACACCGGAAGTATAAAACCTATGAAAGAGTAAATCGCATATTTCGGAATAGATGTCTACAATAATTTAACGATATTTTCTTTTTTTTGGCGGTATGTGCGGATACGAAGAATCTGTTCCCGTGTGACTGGTTTATAAGGAGAAACGCAGAGTTAAGGCAAAATAATTTTCTGTTGACAGGAGATTCTCTGCCTATGACCAATAACTTAATTTTACTATTCCTAATGAATGGTTTTCCTATAAGGAGAAAATAATGAAAATTGAATCTATTCATCTAAAAAATTTTAAGGCATTCAAAGATGCCGAAATGAGAGATGTACCCGGATTTTGTGTTATCGTTGGAGCAAATGGTAGTGGTAAAAGTACAATTTTTTCTGTATTTGGTTTCTTGCGAGAAGCAATGACGGGAAATGTTAATACAGCATTAGGGAAATTAGGTGGAAGCCGTGGTTTCAATGAAGTCCGCAGCCGTGGATCTGTAGGACCGATTGAAATAGAAATAAAATTCAGAGATAAATCAGATAGCCCACTAATTACATATTTTATACAACTTAATGAACAACAGGGAAGAGCATATGTTCACAGAGAGATTTTAAAATATAGACGGGGAAGTGGAGGGCAACCATGGCATTTTCTTGATTTTTCAGATGGTAAAGGAATGGCAGTAACAAATGAAGTTGAATCTGTGACTGATGTGAAAGACCTGAAAAGAGAAGAACAAACATTAAAATCAAATGATATACTGGCAATTAAAGGCCTTGCCCAATTTGAACGCTTTCCGGCAGTAGTGGCTCTTGGAAACTTGATAGAGAACTGGCATATTTCTGATTTTCATATTAGTAAGGCACGACCTGAACAAGAAGCAGGATTTGCTGAACATTTATCACGAGAAGGTGAAAATTTATCGTTAGTTATTGAATATCTTCATAAACATCATAAAGAAATTTTTAATAAAATTTTAAGCCTATTAAAAAAACGTATCCCCGGAATATCAAATGTAGAATCAAAAACAACTGAAGAAGGGCGTGTTCTACTTAAATTCCAAGATGGTTCATTTGAAGATCCATTCTTGGCCCGATATGTATCTGATGGAACAATAAAAATGTTGGCATATCTCACACTACTTTATGACCCTCAACCTCATCCGTTATTATGTGTAGAAGAACCAGAAAACCAATTATATCCTCAATTACTTTGGGAGCTTTCTGAAGAATTTCGTTCTTACTCAAGTCGAGGAGGACAAGTTTTTGTTTCAACTCATTCTCCTGATTTTTTAAATGCATGTAATCTTGAAGAAGTCTTTTGGCTTGAAAAGGATAATGGTTATACAGGAATTAAACGGGCTCAAGATGATCCACAAATCGCTGCTTATATGAGTGATGGGGGAGACCAAATGGGTTATTTATGGAAACAGGGATTCTTTGGCGAGGTTGATCCCAAATGAAAAATATGATCTTTTTTTTAGAAGAACCTTCAGCAAAAGAAATGTTGAAAGGAATATTACCAAAAATTATATCATCTGATATTCAGACAAAGTTTATCGTTTTTGAAGGCAAACAGAACCTTGAAAAACAATTAGAACGACGTTTAAGACTATGGCAAGTACCAAATTCAGTCTTTCTGATAATGAGAGATCAAGATTCCGGGGACTGTAAAACGATAAAAAATAATTTATTGGATAAAGTAAAAAATAGCAGGAAAGAATCTTCAACATTAGTTCGAATCGCATGCCATGAGCTAGAAAGTTTTTACCTCGGTGACCTGGATGCTATTGAAAAAGGATTATCTATAAATGGACTCTCAAAACAACAATTAAAATCAAAGTATAGAAATCCTGATAATTTGTCTAATGCGTCAGAAGAATTATATAGACTTACTAAAAATAAATATCAAAAAATCTCCGGCTCAAGGGAAATCGGTCCTCATTTGAAGACAGATGGAACTAATAAATCAAAAAGTTTCAATATTCTCATCAAAGGAATAATGAGATTGGCAAAATGGAGCCAGAATATTTGAAATAATCTACTCATAAGGCTGCATGACCCAGATCCCGCAGGGACAGGTGTCCGCGCAGAAACCGCAGGCAATGCACTTCTCGTCATCGGAAACATACTCGTATCCGCCGGTTTCCAGGTCCCTCCGTGAGATCGCCGCCGTGGGACAGATGGTCTCACAGAAACGGCAGTCCCGGCACGACCCGCAGCTCAGGCACCTGTCCGCTTCCTTCTGCTCCGTGACGCCCGCTTCAGAGGGAGCCGGGCAGTAATGTTCGATTGTCAGGGCGCTGTAGTTCACAACCGGTTGTTTGAAGGGTCTCCACTCAGTTCCTTTAAGAACACTGATGAGATACTCAGCGGCGTTCTTTCCGCTTCCCAGGGCGTCTGTCACCAGACCCGGTCTCTCAACGTCACCGATGGCGATAATTTTATCATCGGTGGTCCTTCCCGCCTCATCGGTCTTGACCCAGCCCCTGATTGTCTCCACCGAGTCGGGGAGAAAATCAACCTTGGGAATATCACCGATGGAGATAAACACCGTCTGGGCGGGTATCACCTCGCCGTCGGCCAGGACCAGCCCCTCATCGGTCACCTCCTTTGTGGAAACCGGCCACCTGAATTTGGCACCCAGGGCCTCCGCGGCCTCCTTCTCCTTTCCGAAGGCAAGGGGCTTCTGGATGTCAACCAGGGTCACCTCTTCCGCGCCCAGCCTGTAGGCCTCGCAGGCAACATCGCATCCGGCGTTACCCGCACCGATAACAATAGCCTGCTTCCCCACCTTCATGGGGGAATCGCTCTTTGCCGCGATAAGGAAGTCAAGGCCGGAGATCACCTTCTCCGAGCCGGGGAAGGAAATCCTCCTGGGCTCATGGGCACCGGCGGCAACCATCACATAGTCGAACTCCTTCTTCAGCTCGGCCATCTTCTTCTTTGTCATGGAGACGTTGAGGTTTACGTGGATATTGGGCATATTGAGAAACCTCTGGATCTCCGCGTCCCATGCGGCCTTGGGAAGCCTCTCCCAGGGTATCACCTGGGCCAGCTTCCCTCCCAGCTTGCTGTCCTTTTCAAAGATATGGGCCTCTATCCCCTCCTGCGCCAGCTGCCAGGCGGCATTCATTCCCGCGGGACCCCCGCCCACAATGGCTACCTTTTTCCCCACAGCTTCCTTTGTTTCGGGAGCGGGGGCGTCAAGGGCTGCCCGTCCCAGGAGGGACATGTCTATGCTTTCATCCACACCCTGTCTCGAACAGTTCTGTATACAGGGATTAGGACAGACGGCGCCGCAAACAGACGCGGGGAAGGGGGTATAGTTCAGGACCAGCCTGTAGGCCTCCTCTGTTTTTCCCTCCCTGATGAGCCTGAGCCTGTCCACGGTGGGAATATGCGTGGGACAGTAGAATGTACAGGGTGCCGCGCTCTCCCTGTTTGCCCAGTAGGGTCTTTTTCTTCTCAGTTCGCCGGAAACAATAAACCCGATGGGCGACCTGTCAAGGCCGGGTGAGAGGTCACGGAGGGGGTCTCCCCCGAAGGCAGGTTCCCATATTTTGTTTCTGAATTCCGCCATGGGCATGGTCCCGCTCTGGATCAGGGACTTCTCATGGGGAGGAATAGCGGTAAGGATGTGCCACTGGTCCCTCACGGTGAGTTCTTTCAGGAGGTCCTTTCTATCAATTGATTTGAGGAAACCGGGCATGTTCTCTTCAAGCCAGGCCCACTGTTCATCATCGGGCCTTCGGTAATAGACGTCGTTCCGTGAATAGGAGTCATCGGTCTTTCCCCGATAATAGATGGTGCCTCCCACCATCCCCACGCAGGGACGGTAGCCCAGGACATTTTCCGGCTTTTTCGGATCAACGCCGCAGATGACCCCGATGCCGCCGCAGTTAAACTCGGCAAAGGTATCCCCCACGGAGCCCAGGACCCAGAGCTCGGGCTTTTCATAGTCGGGGTTCCACTTTGTCATGGTCAGGCCCCTGGCGCCGATTGAGCCTCCTATCATGGTCTTTCCCTGGGCCGTGGCGTTGCAGACACCGTTTGTGGCGTCCCCGAGAACGACAATATCGGCACCGATGTTGAGATATCCCACATCATCGGAAGCGTTCCCCTCGCAGATAATGGATGTCCCCGGCTGGCCCATGCATCCCAGCCTCTGGCCCACGGGGCCTTTTACCCTGAGAGTGACCTCGCCGCTCTCATGTCTCAGCCTTCCGCCCACATTATGCTGACCGTTTGTTTCAAGAACAAGGTTGTTTGACGACTTGATTGCGTCCTGGACCATCTCCTCGAATTCCTTGGAGTTTATCCTTCTGCCTTTTTCATCATTGCCCCTGATCACAACGGGACCGGCTCCTTTTCCCTTAACTGCTTTATTCTTCTGCTTCACGTTATATCTTCCTGTAATTCAATTCTTCTCTTTTTCCCTGATATCCTGAAAACCCTAGCAGATATACCTGATATTCAGCCTTTCCGCTTCATCCCGGTTATCAATACCGATAGCGTCACTCATACCGATGGGAAGAGACTGAGACCGTCCCAGGGGCGCCATGATCTTCTTCATCTCGGTCCTGATGGCGGAGAAGGTGTCCACCACCCTCTCAGCGACCTTATCGGGATCAAGGCGCCTGTAGATCTTCGGGTTCTGGCTGGTGATCCCCTTGGGACAGATACCCAGGTTACAGACATTACACCTGTTCATTTCACTGCCCAGACACCCGGCCGCGGCCTGCATCATATACTTCCCCATATGGACACCGCTGGCCCCCAGCATGATGAGGCCCATGCCGTTCTGCGCGACGTTTCCGTTCTTTCCAACTCCTCCCGCGGCAAAGAGGGGGATCTCGTTCTGTTTACCCTGGGCCACAAGGTCCAGGTAACACTCCCTGAGGTTGGAAGCGATGGGGTAACCCATTGAGTCCATGCTCACATTGTACGCGGCCCCGGTTCCTCCGTCCACTCCGTCGATGAGGAGGCCCCCCGCGTAGGGATTTCTCACCAGGTTGTTGAGTACCGCCTTGGCGGAGTTGGACCCCGATATCTTCGGATAGACAGGGACCCTGAATCCCCATGCCATTGAGAGGGACTGGATCATCTTCATAACACTCTCCTCGATGGAATAGAGCGTCTGGTGAACAGGAGGCGACGGAAGGTCCACTCCTTCGGGAACGCCCCGAAGCCGCGCGATAAGCTTGCTCACCTTGAACCACATGAGAAGTCCGCCGTCACCCGGTTTCGCTCCCTGCCCGTATTTTATCTCGATGGCCGCCGGGTCGCACTGCATCTCCGGGATGGCCCGAATGATCTCGTCCCATCCGAAATAACCGGAGGCAATCTGGAGGATAATATATTTCAGGAAGGGGCTCCTGAGCACCCAGGGCGGGCACCCCCCCTCTCCGGTTGCCATGACAACAGGAATACCCAGCACCTCGTTGCAGTAAGCAACACCCTGCAACAGTCCCAGCCACATGTTGGGAGACATGGCGCCAAAGGACATGGACCCGATAATAAAGGGAAAGATCTCCCGTGTGGGAGGTATCCATTCCCCCTTTGCCTTCCGCCTGAGATACTCCTCCGGGGAGAGTATCCTTCCCAGTATGGTATTCAACTGGAATTCATGACGACCGGCATCAAGAGCGGGGTCGGTAAGCATGGATATCCGCGAAAAGATGATCCTGTCAAGAAGAGACCTGCTGTCATTTTTCCTTCCGCCCCGTTTATAGGCTTCCCCTTTCTGGAAGATGTGGAACTTTTGCCTGTCAATATTGTTATTGGCTACAGGTGTAATGGCTTCATTGGGACAGACCATTGAACATGTTCCGCAGCCGATACACCGGTGTTCGACTTCTGTCTTCTGTCTTATCCCCGTGAAGGTCCGGTAGGTGTTACCCTGTTCATTTTTATAAATATCCAGCCGGGGCATACGCTGCCTTCTGTAGGTGAGATAGATAGCGCCCGTAGGGCAGACAGCAGTACACTGCCCGCAGAGGGTGCACCTGTCCTCCCTGTGCCGGATTATCCACGGAAGATCGTGGTATGTCAGGCTACTTGGTTCAGTTGTAACTGGTTGAATTGAGACCATATCTTATACTCCTTTCTGTCCGGAGGAACTATTATCAGATTCTCTCTCATTGGCTGAAAATCCAGGGATTTGTCCCTGTCAGGGATCATGGCATCCACACCGCACATCTCCGAGGCCATGGCCCATTCGCCCGGCTTACCTCCGATTGTTCCCGGGCGGAGCTTCTTGTGGTCCATGGTCATAATACATGTTTCATCGGGTATCGTCCCCATGATGCAGTTGGGGCCGTCAATGATCAGCCTCCTGGTTACGTCCCTGAGGCCTTTCAGAAAATCACCCTGGGGGTGGCCTTCAAGTTCTTCTGTTTTCAGGGGCGTTATAACGTGCTTGTATGCTTCCAAGGGAAGCCTGAGCTGCTTTAAAACATAGTGAAGGATATGGGCAAAGACCTCACTGTCACTCTGGTATCCCACGTAACCGGGATATCCTTTCCCGATAAGCCATTCCTTTATGGGAATAAACGCGGTGTTCTCTCCGTTTGTCATTGTGGAAATTCCCTCGATGAAAAAAGGATGGCAGGCGTAGAGGTTTATGCCCCAGTTGGTGTTCTGCCGTCCCTGTGCCATGACTACCCGGGCCTTGATCCTGTTATCATTAAGGCCAAGGGCATCGCCCACAACAAGGGGCCATCCCACCTCTTTGATCATTGCCACTTCGGGATAAAAGGAAAAAACCGTCAGGTCGCCGTTATTCTCTTCCCCGTTTTTTCTCAACGCGAGCCTTGTCATCATCAGGTAATTTTCAAATTCTTCCTTTGAATACTGTTCATGAGCCTCCGAGGGTCTGTAGACCCTGAGAAAGTACTTGTGCCTGTCCTTTGCTTCGATAAAACTGAAGTCCTGTTTGAACTCATGATCGTAACTGAGGGTGAATCCCCTCTCCAGCATGGCGTCATCGAGCCTTTTCAGGGCTTCCGGTGTGTGGGCAATCCCGGACAAAATGGGATCCTTCCGCTTATAATCAAAATCGGAAAACTTTATCCCCCGGAGCAGGAGGCCGAGCCCGCTGCCGTCATAACCCTCCTGCATGGCCTCCATTGCTGTAAGGACGCTGTAGGGTGAAAACGGTTCCAATGCTGTTTTAAGTGCTAATCGACACATGGTAAAGCCCCTGGTTTAATATTGAATCTGGATTATTACTGATTTTCCGGTTTTTCTACGCAAATGCAAGATGATCAGCAGGATCTGAACTGGCTGCGTTATCTCTGTATTTGAGCAGCCGGAAATCTGTCATTACTAGTTTCTATGGAAATTCATGGTCAACATGAATATCTGTCAAGATAAAATTTCCCGTGAGAAAGCGTAAATGAGAATTAATTGGTCCAAAATCGATGAATCGAGTCTGTTTGTAAATGAAGGGTTTACGTTATCTTCATGAGCATGATTCTCCCGGAGGTATTTTATTGAATATTAATCTGTTGACAGAAAGTCCTGTGACCAGTAATTAAAATTTTATCTGTCAGATCCCAACAGGAGTTTTGTATGAGTATACTGGAAAGCGAATTTGAAAAATCATTAAAAAATTATGAAGGAGATAAAGCAGAGGTATTATCAGTTGATAATTTTACGTCAAGGCTGCAGGAAGAACTGCCCGGTCACTTTCTCAATTGGATGGATCCGGATCTTACGGGAGAACCTGTTTTAGAACCTGTTTCGGAAATTAAAATTGAAGTTGATAGTCAGGGCTACCTCTATTCTTCCCTGTTTAATAAAAAAGGCGTATGCATGGTAAGTGAAGGAAGCAGTCCGGACTTATATGAATGGGGTATAGTGAGTAAAGATGAAGACCTTTCTGAATTTGAAAGCAGGCTTAACCTGGTTGCTCAATTTTTAGCACTTTGCTATCAAAAAGTGTTACCCGCTGCCTGCAAAACAACTGAGTTTTTAAGCCTTCCCCGTGAAGAAAAAATCGTTTTTAGTGTTGGGGCTCACTCCGGATGGGAAAACAACGAATTATATATTCATAAAGGAGAAAAGCATGAAATTGACTATGGCAATGTAAGGCTGAAACGACTTCATAGCGCTGCCAGTTGTTATACTGAAGAAGGTACAAGAGAAAATACATTTATGAATCATTTAAAAAATATTGATGTTCGTAAATGCTCAGATGAATTGATTCCCGTTTTTAAAGAGTTCATATTCTGGTTGTCCGAACAGGACATTGAACCTTTAGAGAGAATAGTTATTGCATGGTCATCTAACTTTGAGAAAGAGAGTGTCTTTGGCGGTATCTCCGGGAAAACGAAATACCCGTGGCCTTCTCCCTTAAATTTATCAAGCTGGTTTTCCAGCGAACGGCCTGAAAATTTAGATGATGATAACCTTACAAGTGTCAGGTATGCTGTTTCAAATAAAATCGCGGAAATCGCATGTTTGGCCGCAGAGAGTATAGCCGAATTGGATATTTTTAAAGGATTGCCAAAAACCGATGGTTTTATCATGAGAGTACAGAATCGAACTGCCGGGGCGCCGCCGGTATTTTATCCTTTTAAGTAATTTTAAAAATAAGTATCACGTTAATAACGGGGATAGCGTTGTCATGCAAAAATCACAAAGACTTTATTTTTCCCTGCATTCCGGCAAGAGCCAAAAATGTTTTGCTTGACAATGCATGCAGAATGCAGTACATTGCGAAAAAGAGGTGATACATGACTGATATAAAAAAAACAACATTGCAGGTGCGGCTTGACCCAAAAAATAAAAAAGCAATAATTGAAGCGGCAAAACTGCGTCATGTTGGTCTTTCTGATTATATCCGCCTGGTACTTGTCCCCACTGCCCGGCGGGAAATTGAACTGGCTAAAAACCGGGTCCTCCAGATGACAGCCGATGAGCAGGAACGATTCTGGCATGCCTTACAGGCTCCGGGAAAACCAACGGAAAAACAACGTGCTCTTGGGAAAATAATGCAGGGTGACCAATGAGGCAGGTATCCTGGCCTGATGGTTTTTCCATTGAACAACTTAAAAAAAGCCATAAGAGAAGTTCTTTCAATAGTGGAACTGAATCAGTGGATGAATGGTTAAAAAAACATGCTCATCAGGCACAGAAAAAACGACTTTCCATTACACGAGTTCTTGTAAAAGAAACTGATATTATTGCAGGATACTATACCCTGGCTATGGGACAGGTAAATTTTGATTTACTTCCAATTGATATGGCAAAAAAAATGCCAGGTACTTTGTTACCTGTAATTACTCTGGCATGGCTTGGTTTAGATCAAAGATTTCAAAACAGGGGACTTGGGAAAAGACTATTGGCTCAGGCTCTTGTTGACTGCCATAGTACCGGTCAGGTCATGCCCTTTATTGCTGTTTTATTGGACTGTGCAACAGTAAATGCGAAATCATTTTACCGGCACTTTGATTTTGAGGAACTGCCGGGACACCGGATGAAACTGATGCTCAGCTGGAAACTATTGGATCAAATGATGAAAGAATAATATCAGCGATGATATAAATAAGGAACAGAATCACAGGAAAAGCAAGGAGGAGCTATGAGTAACTACGAAAGAGAAACCGGGACATTTATCGGAAAAGGAGGAGTGGAGATATTCTTCCGGAAATGGATCTGTAAGAAACCCCGGGCAATACTCGTTGTCATTCATGGAGTGGGCGAACACTCCGGCAGGTACGGGAACATTCTCGATGAATTGAAAAATAAAAAGATATCCCTATACTCCTTCGACCTCAGGGGCCACGGACGGTCAGGGGGAAAGAAAGGCCATATTGACAGGTTCACGGACTATACCGATGATATCGGGATTTTTATAAAACTGGTCAGGGGAGAGCAGGAAAAACTCCCCATTCTCATGCTGGGCCACAGCATGGGAGGGCTGATCGCGCTGAAGTATGCCCTCGATCATCAGGAAGATATCAAGGGCCTGATATTATCCTCCCCCTACCTGAAGACCGCAATGGAGGTCCCGGGATGGAAGGTCTTCATGGGGAGACTTCTCTCCGGGATTGTTCCCGGGCTCAGCATGCCCACAGGGCTCGATCCCCGGGAGATTTCATCTGACAGGGAAACGGTAGACAATTACGCGGAAGACCCCCTGGTACATTCACTGGTCTCCGCACGATGGTTTACCGAGACAACCGCGGCACGGGAGGAATGCATTACCAGGGGAAGCGAACTGAAAATACCCCTCCTGCTCTTTCACGGGAAGGAGGACGGGATCGTGGACTACAGGGGCACAGAAGAATTTTTCAAAAACTGCAACCCGAAGAATTCCACCCTCCGGCTCTTTGAGGGCCTCAGGCATGAGACCATGAACGAGGTCGAACCCGAAAGGAAAAAAGTCCTGAAAATGGTATCGGCGTGGCTGGAAAAAATTATCCCCAAAATAAAATAAAACCGATCACATATTTTTCCAGCCTGAACCTTTTGAGACTCAGGGAGTTGCTGACCACGGAAACCGAACTGAAAGCCATGGCGGCCCCCGCCACAACAGGGTTTAAAAGTCCCAGAAAGGCAATGGGTATCCCGATCACATTGTAGATAAACGCCCAGAAGAGGTTCTGCTTTATCTTGCTCATTGTTTTCCGGGAGAGCCTGATCGCCGAAACAACGGACCGGAGGCTTCCCTTCACCAGTGTTATATCGCCCGATTCAATGGCTACATCGCTCCCTGTCCCCATTGCCATTCCGATATCAGCAGTTGCTAGGGCCGGGGCATCGTTGATCCCGTCACCCACCATGGCAACAACAAGGCCCTTTTCCCGGAGCTTTTTCACCTCCCTAGCCTTATCCTCCGGAAGCACCTGAGAAAGGATCCGGTCCCCGGGGATACCCACCTGGCTGCCGATCGCTTCCGCGGTCCTCCGGTTATCTCCTGTTATCATATAAACATCAATCTTCATCTCCTTCATCTTCCGGATGGCCGGGGCCGAATCCTCTTTCACCGTATCGGCTATTCCAATAATCCCCATGAGAGAGCTGTCCTTTGCTATAAAGACCGCTGTTTTCCCTTCACCCTCAAGCTCTCCGGCTTTTTTCTTTCCCCCGGCCGTATCAATTCCCTTCTCATCCAGGAGGTTCTTTTTCCCCGCAATTATTGTCATTCCTTGAAATTCCGCTCTGACCCCTTTTCCGGGAAGGGCAGTGAAGCTTTCCGGGTCCTTAATATCTACCATGGTCTCTTTCGCTTTTTTCACAACGGCCTCACCCAGGGGATGCTCCGATTTTTTCTCGGCAACTGCCGCGTATTCAAGAAGTTCTTTTTCATCGCTCCCGTTAAGGGGAACAATATCCGTGACCGCAGGTTCTCCCTTTGTAATTGTTCCTGTTTTGTCCAGAACAACGGCATTTATCCGGAGGGCCTGTTCCAGGCTCTCTCCGTTCTTTATGAGAATACCGTTTTCGGCACCCAGACCTGTTCCCACCATGATGGCTGTTGGCGTTGCCAGTCCCAGGGCGCAGGGACAGGCAATGACAAGGACAGAGACTCCCGCAATAAAGGCCATTGTACTGTTTCCCACAACGAAATTCCATACGATAAACGTTGCAACGGCTATGGAAAGGACCACAGGAACGAATATCCCAGCAACCCTGTCCGCAAGGTGCTGTATGGGGGCCTTGGACCCCTGGGCGTCCTCCACAACCTTTATGATCCTGGCCAGGAGAGTGTCCTTCCCTACCTTTGTGGAGGTGAAGGTAATTGTACCGTTTTTATTGATGGTACCCCCGAAAACAGTGTCACCGGCAGCTTTATCAACCGGGATGCTCTCACCCGTGAGCATGCTTTCATCGATGGATGTTTCTCCCCCGGCAACAATCCCGTCAACGGCTATTCTTTCTCCCGGTCTCACGACCACACGGTCGCCCACCCGAAGGTTCTCTATGGGGATATCGGATTCTTTTCCGTCCCGCACGATCCGCGCCTTTTTCGGCTGCAGCCCGATAAGTTTCTTTATTGCTTCCGAAGTCTTTCCCTTGGCCCTGGCCTCAAGGTATTTTCCCAGAAGGATCAGGGTAATCAGTATTGCCGATGCCTCAAAATAGAGTTCCGGTTTTGTTCCCGCAGGATAAGTCCTGAAAAACCCGTTATAGAGACTATAAAAATACGCCGCGCTTGTTCCCATGGCAACAAGGAGGTCCATACCGGGGCTCAGTGCTCTGAGGCTGTGGTATGAATTCTTGTAAAATCTCCAGCCAATAATAAACTGTACGGGCGTGGTCACGGCAAGCTGGAAGAAAGGATTATGAAGAAAAGGTATCTTTATCCCCGCCATTACCGTTATCATAGCCAGGAGAAGGGGCGAACTGAGGAGGGCAGCGGCAACAAGTCTCAGTCTCAGACCCCCGGTCTCCCTGTCACGGGCCTCCTTTTCCCTGTCTCCCGCCTCAGTCATGACCTCGCTTGCCTGGTAGCCCGCCTCTTCAACGGTTTTCAGAATTGTTTCCACATCTACGAGAGATTTTTCAAATTCGACATGGGCCCTCTCCGTGGCCAGGTTGACACTGGATGACACAATACCGGGAAGTTTGTTGATGGCCTTCTCGACCCTCCCCACGCATGACGCGCAGCTCATTCCCAGTACATTGATCTCCGTCTCGTTTTTTTTCGTTTCAGGTTCTTTCTCAATTACCCCGTATCCCAGGTCCTTTATCTTTTCCGATATTTTCCCGTTGTTGAGCAGGTTTTCATCGTATTCAACTGTTGCCTTTTCCAGCGCAAGGTTGACATTGACATTCTTCACACCGGCTTCCTTGAGAAGCCCCTTCTCTATCCGCATTGCGCAGGATGCGCATGACATCCCGGTTATATTAAGCGTTTCCTCTTTCATTGTCAGTCTCCTGTCATTCTCTTAATGTTTATGCTCTCCCGGTACTATGCAACATGAATGAGGTTTGGCACTACTTTAAGAATTTTCTCAGCGTTACAAGAAGTTCATCCATGACCTCATCCTTCCCCTCTCTGATCTGTTCAATGACACAGCTGTTCATGTGGGCTTCAAGGAGTACCGTTTTCACACCGTGAAGGGCCGATTCCACAGATGAGATCTGGTGCAGAACATCGTCGCAATAGACATCTTCATCAATCATCCGGGCAATTCCCCGTACCTGGCCTTCTATCCTGTGCAGCCTGCTCACCATGTTCTCTTTTTTCTCATCTGAGTGATGGGCCTTTCTTTTGGCCACGTGATGGCCCTCTTTCCGGTTTTTTCCTTTTTCCATATACCCATACCCCCTATATCTATATCCAAGATACTACTTTATTATAAAATTGTCAAGTTTTTGAAAATATTTTTTAAGAGGGAACCATTTTTCAATTACCCGGGTCAAACAGGTAAAATTTAAAAAAATGAGGTAAGGATGATGAACAAAAAACTCAAACTTGGAATACTCGCCCTTCTGGTTGCCGGAGCAGTAACATTTGTTGTGAGCGACCTGTTTTCACAGGGATGGGGTATGGGATATGGTCACAGGGGATACGGATATGGTTACGGCCATATGATGGGACCCGGTTTTATGCATGGCCCCGGTTACGGAGGATATGATAACTTCAAATCTGAACTTGGTCTCACTGAGAAACAGATTGAAAAGATTCACAAAATTAATTCAGAGTACAGGGAAAAGATTTTCAGGAACAGGAACAACACGGATAAAATTTACTCACTGAGGGAAGAACAGCGAAAAGAGATCGACAAAGTGCTTACAGCAAAACAGAAAGAGAAATTTTACCAGTCAAGGGGTTACGGCAGAGGCGGATGGTACCGCGGATGCGGATGGTAGTAATTCCGGTATGAAAAAAATCCGGTTGTTAAAATAAAAAAGCCGTCCGGTATTTTCCCGGCGGCTTTTCTTGTTATCCGCCATTTTAACAAGAGCACGGCTTTCTCCGGTAAATAATATTCCTGTATTACGTTTTCCGCAATGATCTACTGGACTGATTAAAAAAATCCGGGAAAAATACTTGAAAATTGCATTGTTAAAAATCAATAATGACCTTTAACAGTAATGGTTGTCATCGTGGATTCATTTCCTCTCATCTTTTTACCCTATTGATGAGCTGTCTCTGCCGGATTCCATTAATGTTAGTTATTTTAATATTAATAAAACATATTGGAGACACTATTATGAAAAAAACGTTTATTTTACTTTTTGCCGGTGCAATTGTAACAGGTTTTAGTATCTATGCCTTTTCAGGTCCCTGCCGGGGCGGAAGTTGGCGACCCACATTTGTCCATGATCTTATTTCTCCGGATGGCCCCTATTATGTTATGCCTAATGGAAGTTTTGTAAAGCTGCAACTCAGAAACGGTTCATGGGTCAACCATGCCTGCGAAATGATCGGCAGGTATGGAGTGAGAAACAGGAGAGGATACACAAACTGTCAGAACTATACAAGGATCCAGTGCGGATGCGACAGGAGAAGTACAAGAAGCAGTGGTACCTGCAGGGCATTTATGAGATTTAAGGGACACAGAAATTAACAGGATCAAGGGATCAGAGCAGAGGCGGATAATACCGTGAATGCGGATGGCAGTAATTCCGGTATGAAAAAACCGGTTGATAAAATAAAAAAGGCCGCTCGGCATTTTCCCGGCGGCTTTTTTTGTTATCCGCCATTTTTGAACAAGAGCGCGGCTTTCTCCGGCAAAATCAACATTCCCGTTTTTTGTTTTCCGCAATGATCCACTGGACTGCGTACTTCACCAGCCCCGGTGAATCTTTTAGATTAAGCTTTTCTTTGATATTTTTCTTATGGCTTTCAACAGTGAATATACTCAGGTTTAATTTCCCGGCAATTTCCCTGGTACTGAACCCGTTCCCGATAAGATTAAAAATTTCAAACTCCCTGTCGGTCAGGTTTTCAAATGACATCCCTTCATGATTATCCATCCCGCCGACAACAGAATTTATTATCTTCTTTGAAAGCTTGTCGCTGATAAATAATTCTCCGCCAAGGACCGTGTTAATTGCATTAATAATGGTTTTCGACGCTACCTCCTTCATGACATAACCCCTGGCACCGGCTTTTATTGACCGCTCCCCGTAAACCATCTCATCATGCATTGTAAGAACAATTGTATAAATATCAGAATATCTCTGCCGTATGCTTTTTATCAGGTCAAGCCCGCTGACATTCCCCGCAAGAGTAATATCCACAATAACAATGTCCGGCCTCTCCTGAGCGATCAAATCAATTGCCTCATTGGCGGTAGATGCCTCCCCGCTGACAATAAAATTGCTTTCCAGCTCAATGACCTTTCTGATCCCCTGCCTCAACAGCGGATGATCGTCAACAATCATGATCTTTTTTTTATCGAGAAGTTCTGCCATTTTCATACTCCCGGACAAGTCCTTATTACAAATGAAATAACCCGTTTTTTCTTTCTCAGGGAAAAATCTGTCATCCCAATCAATTCATCCCGACTTGGACCATGAATCCTCCTTCATCATGATTGCCCGCAGAAAAATCGGCACCGATTATGTGTGCCCTGTACTGCATAATATAAAGTCCCATACCCTCATTCTTTTTTTCTCCTGTTGATCCGGAACCGTTATCTTTAACCGATAAATATTTTTTACCATTACCGCTTTTTAAATTTATTTCTATTTTCCCGGCTGCTCCATGCCTTATTGCGTTATTAACAGCTTCCCGTACGATATAATAAAGATGAATTGCCGTCTGTTCATCATCCACCTGAAAATTGCTGTCTGAAAAAACATTGCACCTGACTTTGAAGATCTTTTCGGTCGCTTCCGCCATTCTCACTATTGCGGAAACAAGCCCCTCTTTTTCCAATTCAACCGGGCAGAGCATTCTTGAGAGGTTTTTTGTCTGCACTATTGCGCCGCTTATGATCTCATGGATTTTTTCGATCTGCGGCAGCAATGAATCTTTTTCTTCACCCAGGGCTTCGAGGAGGAAAGTGGCCGCAGTCAGGTTTTGTCCCAGCCCGTCATGCAGGTCCTGCCCTATTCTCTGCCTCTCCTTTGTGGTAATTTTCATTATTTCATTCTGCAGCTTTCTTATTTTATTCAAAGATCTTTCAATGGTCAATATGAAATGAGAAAGAATATATGATACGGCAACAAGCATTATTCCCCGCACGTAATCAAAAAATTTTGTCTCACCTATGCCAAACAGATGGTCGGCAGAGATCAGCATTAATGCCAGAAGGACGGCTACGATATTCCCCTTTTTTCCCCACCATAACACCGAAAGAATAATCGGTATATAGAAGAAATGACTGATACCCTCCCCTGTTTTTATTATGATATGGAAATAGTATGTAAAGTAGATACATAAAAATACCAGAAACGCAATAATACAGACTCTTATGTAATGACTTTTAACGTATAGTTTTTTCTTTATAATTTGCATAACAATAAATCACAGGAAATTGCACTACAATTCCTCTGCCGGTTTATAACTGAGAAATCAAATTAATGATAATATAAAAGGAAATGATTTTCCACTCTCAGGCAACGAAAAAATTCAGCAGCAATTATTATTGGGAATATATACCTTATACCTGTTCCCGGCCCGGTTTCACTTACTTTCACCCGCGGTCCGGAAAATAAAAAGATCAATGAAACAATCCTGCTATTAAGTTTACAACATCATGTTTATTACAGGCAGAGACATAAAACATCAGTGTTGTACCCAAAACAATAATTGTTAAAATGGTATTTATTATCCCGTTGACCGCATCGGGAAATATCCTGAAACTCTTTCGTCTCTCAATATAATTTACATCAAAACGTACCATTTTGGGCCTCCTCTCCTCACCGGCCTTATACCGATTAAGGTTCTTTTTGATTCCCTGATACACGCATTATATGCATTTTTTCACTTTATGAAATCATCGTTTTTGATTATTATTATATAACAAAAACCGGTTACCGGGAGTCCCGGTTTTTAATGAGGTAAATCTTATTGATTGCTGACGGTTAAGATCAGGGGGTAAGAGCGTGGATGTGGATACTCGTCATGAACTCGAGATGGAGAGAGGAATAAATCCTCTCTCCCTTCGGCTGTGACTGACCAAACAGGTGAGGCAGTTTCGTCAGATACAGGTTCAAAATTTGAAATTAATCAGAAAGCGTAACTTATACCAAAATCAAATGAGTACTGAGTCATCTTTGTCTCATAATCAGTGATGTACTGGCCCGCTGCGTTTGATCCGCTCAGTGATGCTTCCGGTGAGTACATAAAACCGATATTTACGGTTGTGTTCTCACCAGTCTTTACCCCGACACCCAATGTAATGTGCTGTTCCGTAATAGCAGGGAAAGCGATGTTTTCAAAGGCCCTGTCAGAATTAAGAGGCATCTTCCCATAGTTATAACCTGCCCTGACAACCAGCATCGGCATAACAAGGTATGAGAGACCGATTTTATAAACCAGCTGGTCATCCCAGTCGAGATTCCATTCACTTGAGTTACTTCCGTTAGTCGAAAACTCAGGCTGGTCCTTCCCGTTTGTTGTACTCCACCTGATATACTGAACTTCAAGGGCTACTATCAACCCCTTTATGGGAAAGAGTGAAATTCCACCGGTAATACTATCAGGCTGATTGAATTCAATTTTGTCCTTCGCATATGTGCCGGTACCCTGAGTATCATATGTATTAAACTCAAAGTCCTGGAACCTGCTCTTTGTTTCATACGCGATGGCTCCTGAAAGAATTTCCATCGGCTTGACAAGGACTCCAATTGTTGCTCCATAACCAAAAGAGGCAGCGTTCATATGGGGAGGATTTGTCATCATAGCAAAAGCTTCCCTTCCCGCATCAAAACTCATGGTTGCATACATTATGTTCAGTGATACCCCCGCAGAAATCATCTGGTTGATCCTGTAAGAGAGCGCGGGAGCGAATCTCATCTGCGAATAGGAACTGTAAGTGTTTGAACCGTAAAGGTTTCTCTCATAATCAACACCCATTCCGGCAACTCCGTATGCGCCAATTCCAAAATTCATCTTATCATTAATGGGAAGTATAATCCCCAGGGCGGGAATAGGGGATGCTTTTGTATCACTCTCTACTGTTTCACCGTCACCTTTTGAGAAAACACCGGCCATTACGCCCGTACCACTGTATTCGGTACTTGGCTGAAAATAAGATGAACCGAAATCCACACGTGCTTTCAATTCACTCATACCTGCAGGATTTGTGATTACCACTGAAGCGTCCTGCGGCGATGCAATGTTTGCACCACCCATTGACCTCTGGACAGGACCAAATCCTATCATTCTCATTCCGTTTGTTGCAAGTGCCGAGTCACATATACCTGCTACAATCAGGAAAGACATAATTAAAGATGTTCTTTTCATTATGATCTCCTTTTAAAATTTTTTTTAAAAAATTAATGAACAACTCCGCTATGTTCAAGAATAATGATATTTATTGAAAATATAACTGGTATGTCCCCCACCGCCAACGGTGTCGGGAGCATATCGTTGATATTTTAGCAAATACATTTATTATTAGCCCTACAGCTGAGTTGTTACAAATTAATATATTGAAAAATCTTTTGTTTAATATAAAATTTTTTTGAGGAATTTCAGAGGACAAAGAAGATAAAGATGATAAAGAAGGGGAAATAAGCATAAAAACAAATCTAAGATATCTCACAAGATACCTCCTCAAAATTGTACCGAACAGTATATCAGCATAGTAAGTCATTGTCAAACTTTTTTGCATTATAGAAATAATACCATGTATTTAAAATAGGAAACTTATTTCGCTGCTACTCAACTTTGCTTAAACTTAAATATGTTAATGGATAAAAGGATGGCTGATGTGTATTTTAGCCCTGCAGTTGAGTAAAAACTTTAATTTTTATCATTTACAAAATATGATGCGTTAATTTTTATAATAGCTTAGTCGTTACAATCTCTATTTAGCTGCCACAGGATAGAATGAACAAGAACTGGTCTAAAAACAGCTGGAAAAACTTCAAAGCGGCACAGCAGCCCGAATACAGGGATACTGACAGCTACAGCAAAGTCCTGGAGAAAATCGAGTCGTATCCTCCCCTGGTTTTCCCCGGTGAGGTGGAAAACCTGAAGCGGCAGATCAGCATGGCGGGGAACGGGAAGAGATTTATCCTCCAGGGGGGTGACTGCGCAGAGAGGTTTCTCGACTGCAACGAGAACGCAATTATCAACAAGATAAAGATACTGCTGCAGATGAGCGTTATCCTGACCTATGGCGCGCGTAAGCCTGTGGTGAAGATTGGAAGGATCGCCGGCCAGTACTTTAAGCCCAGGTCAAATCCTTATGAAACCGTGAACAACAGCCAGATACCCACATACAGGGGTGACAGCATCAATATCTATGAGCCGGGTCCGGAAAACAGGGAACCCGATCCGGAAAGGCTCCTTATGGCATTTTTTCACTCGGTCACCACCCTGAACTATATCCGGGCAATAATCGCAGGAGGTTTCGCGGACCTTCACCATCCCTACACATGGGAGCTTCATTCCATTGAGAAAACCGGTGAATGGCAGAAATACAAAAACACCGTGGAAAGGATCCTGGATGCCATAAACTTCATGGAGTCCTTCGGGGGGCTGAAACCGGAGACCCTGGGCAGGGTGGATTTTTTCACTTCACATGAGGGCCTTCACCTGGGATATGAAGAGGCCCTTACACGAAAAGACCCGGAAACAGGAAGATACTACAACCTGGGAGCGCACATGCTCTGGATTGGAGAGAGAACACGAAGTATTGACGGGGCCCATGTGGAGTATTTCAGGGGGATACATAATCCAATCGGTATAAAGATAAGCGGTAAAATTGATCCCGAAGAACTCAATGAACTTTTGCACAGACTGAACCCGGAAAACGAGGAAGGACGCATAACACTGATAGCACGGATGGGTGCCGGTTCCGTTGAAAAAAAACTTCCCGCGTTGATAAAGAAGGTAGAGAAATCAAAACGAAAGGTCACATGGAGCTGCGACCCCATGCATGGAAACATTGTAAATATCGGTCACACGATCAAGAAGAGAAATTTTGATGATATATTACGGGAAATCAAGGAGACCTTCAGGGCGCACAGGGAAGCGGGCACTTTTATCGGCGGTGTCCATTTTGAACTCACAGGAGATGATGTGACCGAGTGTACCGGCGGCGCAATAAACCTGAAAGATGATGATCTCAACCGCAATTATGAAACATACTGCGACCCCCGGCTCAACTATACACAGAGCCTCGAAATGGCATTCCTGCTCTCTGAACTTCTCGGTTAATCGGTAATAACCTCAAAGAGGTTGTTCCCTCTCTCCCTTGCCTTCTCAACGGCAGTCTCCGATCTCTTTATAAGGGAATCAAGAAGAAGGTCGTCCATAAGAAGGTCATCGGAATGCTTCTCCTTTACCAGGTTTACATCATCAGGATCTATCTCCGATATCCCTATGGAGGTGTTCAGTTCCAGGACTTCCCTGTTGACCAGGAACTCCTCGTTTAACGAATCAAGCACCCTGCCGGCAACCTTTTTGGCGTTCTTTATCCCGGTATCGGGAAGTATTATGAGAAAATCGGAAACAGAATACCTGCCTACCTTATCGTAGGGTCTGCAGGACAACCTGACCCTGTTGCTGGCCTCCAGGAGCAGCGCCCTGCCGGCAATGCCTCCCCTTTCATCAACAATATCCTGAAAATTATTAATCCTGATAAGTATCGATGACAGATACTTATTTTCCCGGGTTGACCTGCCCATCTCCTTGAGCGCCTCATCAAGAAGTGAACGCCGGTTGAGAAGATTCGTCAGGGGATCTTCCTTGGCAAGTTTCATCAGGTTTTTCTTGGATTTGAGGAGCTTGTCTTCAACAATGATTGTTTTCTTGGCTTTATTGACTCTCACCCTGAGTTCTTCTTCACCAAAGGGCCTCAGAAGAAAGTCATCTGCTCCGGAGTTTATCAGGCCCTGTACTTCAGCTATCCGCTCCTTTGATATCATGAGAATTATATAGACATACTTGGAAAGCTTTAACCTTCTTATCTTCTTGCAGAGAGCTATCATATCAAAGCTGTCTTTTTTGCCCCAGTTAATAAGGACCACCTGGGGATGTTCTTTCTTGATAAGATCCAGTGTCTTTTCAATTCCTTCGATGAACATCAGGTTCATCTTCATTTTTTCCAGAGATTTCTTTACTGCGGCTTTTGCATTGTCTGTGCTGTTTACTAATAAAATATCCATAGTGCCAACCCTGAAGTACTTTTTTTGTAGCTACTCATCCTTACGGTTAAAATACCGGTATATCTACTCTGCAGGCATTTCAAATTATTGAAATACCTCTTTGATATTTTGTCAACAAATTAACAACTACTGCATGGATCACCGTAACAACTCAGCCCTATGCAGGAATAAGCATTTTCATGGATATAACTGACATGTTGTTCCGATCTATCTTATTTTTAAAACATAGGGAAAGAGATAGAGATAATCTGAATTTAAAAGCAGATCAATTTGAGAATCCCCGTATAGCCTGCTGAAAAAGCTTCCCAGCGGTCCGAGACTCTTTGTCTGAATAATGCCATCCATGAAGGTCGTATATTCTGGAAGACTCAGGACAGCAAATTTTCTCTCTATACCGGTAAGAGCTTTTGCGTATTCAATAGCTGTGAGGAGGCCTCCCATTTCATCCACAAGCCTGTTCTTTCCCGCCTGGTTTCCGGTAAAGACCCTTCCCTCTGCCACACTCTCTATTTTCCCGGCACCTATCTTCCTCGCTTTCTTAACTTTATCAAGAAACCTCCCGTAGATAAAATCAATTCCCTTCTGCAGTATCTTTTTCTCCTCATCTGTGAGTCTCCTGGATTCGGACATTATGTCAGCAAACCTGTCCATTTTGATCACTTCCTTGTTGATGCCCAGTTTTCCATAGAGTTCACTCAGTGAAAGTTTTCCGAAGACCACACCTATTGACCCGGTAATTGTACCGGGGCTGCTGTATATCCTGTCTCCCGTACACGCAATATAGTACCCGCCGGAGGCGGCAATATTTCCAAAAGAGATTACAACAGGCTTTTTATATTTCTCTTTCAGCCGGGTAAGACTTCTCCACATAAAATCGGACGCCTCGGCAGATCCGCCTCTCGAATCTACTCTCAGCACAACTGCCTTTACACTGCTGTCACCAAATATTCTCTCAAGGACCTCAGCATAGGATTCATCACCAATTCCCCTGGTATACCGGCTGATCCTGGACTTCCCCTTTATAATCGATCCGTCCACATAGATCACGGCAATAACAGGTACCGGGCCCCATGTATGCAGGGTCTTATTCTCATCAAGGTACTGTTTCAGATCCACAGGAATGACCTTACTGCCAATATCCTTAATTGCTTCATGGGGATACATGACTTTATCCACAACATTCTTTTCTTTTGCTTCCTCGGGAGTCAGAACCCCCTTGGAGAGGATCTCGTTAAGATCCTTCCGGGAGATCCCTCTGCTCCCGGAGATTGAACCGAGAAACTGTTCATTGAGGTCACCCAGGACCTGGTTCATGTTCTCCCTGAATTCAGGAGACATCTTTTCCCGTGTCCAGGGTTCTGAAAATGATTTATAGCGTCCTCTCCTGATAGATTCAAACCTGATACCGGCACTGTCTGCGAGCTTCTTAAAAAAGTATACTTCAGCCTTAAGTCCCCGGAGACCGAAGGGGGCATTGGGAGAAAGATATATTCTGTCAGATTCTGACGCGAGAAAGTACTCCTTGTTGCCGGTTGCCGTGAGGATGGACACCACCTGTTTTCCCGCATCCCGGAATTTCTTCATAATTCCCCTGAGTTCCTGCAGCTGCGCAAAACCAAGTTCTGCCTGATCAATCCGTAGTATTAAACCGTCTATGGTCCTGTCCCCCAGGGCCTCGTCCATTCCCCGGATGAGGTCATAAAAAACCAGCTTCCTTTCACCAAAAAAACTGCGTATCTCTGTTTCATTGTAGCTTTCGGCAATCCTGACCATGAGCATATTTCGTCCCGGGGCAGAGACAATGGCTTTTTCATTTGCAGAGTCGGTGTAGCTGAAACCCACACCAATGAAATCCGGACTTTTCTCATCTGTCCGTGAACCGTAACCTTCCAGTTTCAGGCCGGCGATGTTTCCCTTTCTCATGTAAAAGGGGAGTGTCAGGCCGAACATGAAGTTCTTTTCCCTGTCACCGCGCAGAAAGAAAGATAACTCATAGGGTATCCTCATGCTGATGGAGTATGAATAGTCCATATCCCTGTAATTCTCACCGGAATACCTGAGAGCGTCCGAAGAGAGAGTGAGCCTGTTGCCATAGGGCCTGATGGAGATTGAGTAGATTTCCGACCTCTTTATTTCACCGCCACCTGTTTTCCCGTCATAGTCCCTGAAGACAGCACCCAGTGATATGAATGAAAAGGGCCTCAGCAGAAGCCCAAAATCCCATGACTTCAGGCTATCATAATTGTCGTGATCACTTCTGGAAAATGAATATCCCGCTCCAAAACCGAACAGGTTGCCAAAGAAAAATCCCCTGCTGATATTGTAGTAGTGGGAATCACTGTCTGTATTCCCGGCACTTTCTGTGCTCCCGTAACAGCTGAACCTCCCATAGGTAAGAGAAAATCCGAGAACCTTCAATGCCGCGAAATGGTTTCCTTTTTTTTCATCCTCATACCTGTTGTACCTGTACGAAAAATATGAACTTTCGGGGACATCAGTAAATACCGGGTTTATCAGGTGAGAGAATCCACTGTCAGAAAAACTTACAGATCCGTCATAGAGAGGCTGTCTGAATGGATTAATTTCAGAGGAGACGGCCATCCCCGGGGTAAACAGCAGTAACAATACAGCAGCAACAATCCTCAATCTCTTTCTCTGTGCTAGTTCCATTCAAATTCACGGACCTTCCCATCCCGGATCTTCTTATCAAACTCTTCAAAATTGGAAAATGAAACGGACCTCTCCTTAATGAGATCAAACCTCCTGATCTTCCTGTCCATTCCGGAATTTTTAAGGTTGGCTTTTGCATCCTTTGTAAAAAAAATTATTCCCGAGGCATCGTTGAGATCAAGTTCCTTTATCATCAGCTCATCACCATATTCAAACTTGCCCCTGCGTCTAATAACCTTTTTCATCAGGTTGTCTATGGGTGTCATCTCCTCTTTCTTGAGACCGTCAGAATCGTAAACAAAATAATCTTTCTGCATCAGGTAGTGCATCCCGAAGGAGAATGTCATATCAAACTTCTCATCAAAGAACCCTGAAGATTCAAAGGATGTAAGTTCAAGAAGGGGTTCACCAAGAATAATCTTATAAGAAACAGAACTCTTAAGAAATAATCCTCTTTCTGATTCATCTTCCGGAATGAGTAACTTCGTCCCCTCCAGGTACTGAAGACAACTGCTGTTTATTGAGAGGAATAGGTATTTTTTCTTGTTTTCAAGATTATCGGCCAGGTTCTTCACCATCATAACCGTCCCCTCCAACCTTCTCTTTTTTTAAGAGCTCTTGAGACAGATACTCTATTATTAGGAGAAAAAAAACTCATGTCAATACATATTCATCTCTATGACTCATTTTACCATGGAGGCAGCGTCACGATTAAAGGGATTTGATCGCTATTCCTTTTCCATTTTTTCGGGCTCACATAAAAGCTCCGGATTTATGGATACCTGGCCGCACTTCCCGCACTTGAACCTCTCATTGTTCATTCCTGTTTTGCATTTACTCGGATGATACCTGTGCTCAATTCCGCACCATTCACCTTTGGTTGCCGTACCCATGACTTCACAGACACCGTCGGAAGAGAGGGACACGGCACCGCACTTTGCGCAGGTGAATGCCTTTGTATTTGCAGGGAGAACATGGTGCGCTTTAATTTTATCACTCATCGTTTCATTATCCTCAAATAAAAATCATATTGCAGAAATAATACCATTAAAAATCCCGCTGATTAGTCAAGCATTATATCTCTGCTTATCAATTGGTCTTTTTTTTCAGAATGAGGTTTCATTTTTCCGGTCAAAAAGTTTCATCCAGTCTTCTTTAATCGTTTTAAAGATATCATCAATGCTCCCCGATCCGTCAACTATGAGAAAATTCTCCCCGGCAAGCTGATGGTAGATATCCCTGACTTTTTTGAGAAAGGCGCTTCTTTCAAAAAGCTCCCTCCCGCCTTCACTGTTTCTCGCGGCAAGTCTTTCAAGGGCAATTTCCGGTGTTACATCAATAAAGTATACGCGGTCCGGTTCGGGGAAATTCATTTTTCTGTTTTCACGGATTATTTCCTCCGGAGAAAGCCCCATTGCTCCCTGGTAGGCCGCATTGGAATAGTAGTAGCGGTCCAGTATGACATGAATATTTCTGTTTATACTGGGAATGATGTTTTTATCCACATCATCTTCCCTGTCCAGGATAAAGAGCCTCAGCATTTCTTCGGCACCGGGCATCTCCTCTCCCCTCAGGATCTCCCTGATCTTTCTTCCCCACTGGCCCTCGGTCGGCTCCATCATCCACCGGCACTCAATTTCGTTATCAAGGAAGTCCCTGTATAGCATCTCAGACTGGGTTGTTTTTCCCGAACCGTCAATTCCTTCGAAAACAATAAAAAGAGGTTTGCTTATTTTTTTCATGTCCCGGGAAAGATTTAATCTTTTTTTAAAACCGGTTTAATGTTTTCAATAAAAAGCAGGGTCGCACCAATGGTGCCGCAGTTAAGACCCATAAATCCCACCAGGGGAACAAAGGAGACAATGAAGAATGCAGCCCCCAGCCCGATAACCTGGAATTTAAACCGGATCCCCACCCTCAGCTTCTCTTTGAAACGATACTTTCTCCTTTCAAGGGGAAAGTCAAAGAACTGGAACCCGAGAAAAAACGCCGTAACAAGAAAACCGAGAACCGAGTAAATTATGTTTCCGGCAACCGGGACAAGGTTAATAACCAAAAGAACCATATTGAGTATAATTATCAGGGAAAGCATCTTTATCATGTTTGAAGCAATACGCACAATATCAGTAATAAATATGGTCAGAGAAAACTTTTCATTAAAATCAGCGCCGGTGATCTTCTCTTCCACCTTTTGAGAAAGTAAATCATTAAAGGGTGATGTTACGATACTTCCCACTATTGAATAGAGAATAATCGTCAGGAAAAAGAGCGCTCCCATGAGCAGCGGCTTGATGAGAAACCTGACAAGGTTGAGATACCATGAATCACCGGCAAATATTTCCATAAGCCACGGCTTCATAAAGTAGTATGAAAAGAAAAAAATCGAAGAGAGTATGATAATATTAAGGAGAAAGGGTATGATAAAATATCCGGTTAGCCCCTTCTGCTCTTTAACCACACCAAAAGACCTGAAGAAAGCATAAAAGCCCCCTGCAATAGAGTCCCTGAATTTCTCACCATTCCTGAAAAGATTTTCATGTTCCATTTTTACTCCGGTTCATCTGTTTTCTTCGATGCCTTTATCAGACGGTCCATAATGGCACGGCCAAGCCCTTTCTGAGGCATCTCTTCGGCTATTATAACCGAACAATTACGTTTGTCAAGCGCATGAAGGTGCGTGAAGAGGTTTGCCGCAGCTTCAACAAGGTTCCCTTCACGGGAGAGAAATACCGTTTTCTCTTTCGGATAGCTCCCATCCGGCACCTTATAGAGAAGAAAGCAGGCATTCTGATCACTGAAATCGATATCCTTCATTATTTTCACTCTTTTTGAGGGAGAATAGTGATAATCAAGCTGACCCGGAGATTCAGGATTTGTTATGGTGTCCTTCATTTTCCTGATTTTTCCCGCAACCTTTTCAATCTCTTCAACGGGAATACCTCCCGGCCGGAGCAGGGAGATCTCATCATTCTCTATCTTGACTATTGTAGATTCTACACCCACAGGAGAGGGACCTCCATCAAGAACCATTTCAATCTTTCCGCCCAGCTGGCTCTCCACATGCTCAGCCCGGGTTGGACTCAGGTAACCGAAAGGATTCGCACTGGGAGCGGCGATAAGTGTTTCCGAAAGGCTTATGAGTTTCCGGGCCACGGGATGAGAAGGGACCCTGCAGGCTACGGTATCAAGTCCCGAAGTTACAATATCGGGGATCCTCTCCCGCCGGGGAAGTACCAGTGTCAGCGGTCCCGGCCAGAACTTTTCGGCGAGAATCTTCGCTGCCGGCGCAATCTCCCGTGCAGCAGTTCCAAGCTCCGATAAATCCGCAAGGTGCACGATCAGGGGATCGAAAAAGGGCCGCTCCTTCACCTGGAATATCCGCGCAACGGAGACAGGGTTCAGGGCATCTGCGCCCAGGCCGTAGACCGTCTCGGTAGGAAACGAGACAAGGCCCCCTGACCGGATAATCTCCGCGGCCCTGGCGATGTTTTCATCTGTAGCTTTGTACACAGGCATGGCGATAGAATTGTATTACCGAACTATTAATCAAGATTATTTTTTTATTAAATTTTCATTTTAAGGGTGTAGAGATTCCCATATTTAAAATTCAATATTTAACATTATCTTAATCTCTGCGTCTTGGTGGTTAAAAAAAATGAGTAGAAGTCAGATATCCCCTGAAGAGGTGGTTTTACCGCCTTTCACGGAAGAACTCCCTTAATAAACCGGCAGCCTCTTCCTCAAGGATACCGAAAACCAACTCAGGCACATGGTTAAGTACCCGGTTTCCGCAGACAGAGAGCGCCGTCCCGCAGGCCCCGTACCTGCTGTCCCCGGCCCCGATGATCACCCGGGATATCCGGGCATGGACAATGGCCCCGGCACACATGGAGCAGGGCTCCTTGGTCACATAGAGCTCACACCCGGTGAGTCTTTCATTGGAGAAGTGCTCTGACCCCTCCTTGATTACGATCATCTCCCCGTGGAGGAGGGGACTGTTCATCTCCCGGTTCCTGTTTCCGGCCCTGGCAATGACCTCTCCCTCCTTTACGAGAACCGCTCCCACCGGGACCTCACCTCTTTTATACCCTGCTTCGGCTTCTTTAAGGGCGATTTTCATGAAATCGATGTCGTTCACTACATATACTTCGGTTCATTATAGGAGTGCATATCGTGGACACCCCCCTCAAGCTGCGCCGAGGTTGAGCGGAGTTCAAACCGGAGCTCCCCCGAATAACTTCTCTCATGGAGGGTCTTCACATCCCGTACACCTATGTCCTGGAATGAATGGTTAATCCCCTGAATGATATAGGGGAGGTAATCGAAGAGAGATCCTTTGTCAACAACGGCCCCGGAGACCCCCTGTGCCACCCGGATGGCGACATCTTCGGCAAAATACCTCTTGGAACCTCCCACCTCCATTGCCTCCTGGGAAGCCATCCCCCTGTACTTCTTGAGGCGTACACCCTTCTCGTAAAAATACTCGCCCGGGGCCTCGGCTGTACCGGCAAACATGGAACCCATCATCACCGTTGACGCGCCCAGAGCAAGGGCCTTGGAGATGTGCCCTATTGTCGAGATCCCCCCGTCTGCAATGACAGGAATGTTGTGCTTCCTGGAGTACCTGGCGGTCCTGAAAACAGCCGTAGCCTGTGACCGCCCCACAGACATGGTCGTCTGGGTGGTACAGATGGAACCGGGACCCATCCCGATCCTGAGGCCGTCAGCACCTGCCTTTATAAGGCTTTCACACTGCTCCTCTGTTACCACATTTCCGCCGATGACTTCAATGTCCGGGTATTTCTTCTTGATGTGCTTTATCATATCGATCTGAAAGACCGAGTTTCCCTGGGCGGAATCGATGATAACAACATCAACCCCGGCTTCATGGAGAGCATCCAGCCTCTCCCTGGCTTCCTGTTTTGTAGAAATTGCCGCACCGACCAGGAGTTGTTTTTCATCATCTTTCGATGCTTTGGGGTACTCCCTGTTTTTCAAAAGGTCGCTCCTGCTCATAAGGGCAACAAGCCTCCCCTTATCATTGACAATGGGAAGCTTCCCCTTTTTAGAAGTTTTCAGGATATTGTTAGCTTCGGCAAGAGAGATCCCCTGTTTGGCGGTAAGAAGATCGGTTGTCATTACTTCGGAGAGTTTTTTTCCCCTGTCAGTTTCAAAATCGATGTCCCTGTTTGTTACAATCCCAATGAGCTTTGAATTCAACTTTCCATCTTCTGTTATGGGAATGCCGGAAAATCCGTACTTTTCCTTTATGGTATCGATATCCTCGATAGTATTTCCCGGTGAGAGAACCATGGGGTCATTGATAAATCCGTTCTCAAATCTTTTGACTTTCCTGACCTCATTGACCTGCTGCTCAATGCTGTTATTGTAGTGTATTATGCCGATACCACCAAGAAGGGCCATTCCGATTGCCATCTCTGACTCAGTTACCGTATCCATTGGGCTTGAGACCATTGGGCTTTTCAGTATGATGTTCCTGGTAAGTCTCGATTCCAGGACAACATCATCCACGGAAAAATCTATGAATCCCGGCAATATGATAAAATCATTATATGCCAGTCCTTTTTTCATTGTAAACAGGTCTTCTGCTGAAAAACCATCCAAATCTTTCATCAATTTCTCCTCGGTAAGCTTAATGGCAATACGAATAATTATTCCCTGCAGTAAAAAAATTATTATGGTCAGATATAAGATAATTTTGTACGTATATTTTTGTCAAGCAACAGTTACACAAATTTTCGTTGAAAATTGGCATATCTGAGTAGTTACAAAATTTGTTTTAAAAGTTATTGCTAAATGAAACAACCATGATAAAAATGTGATATTGAACAGATCTTTAATATATAAGATGAGATTTTGTGCATATATGCAGTATGATTCTCTCTATTAATAAAACAGGTATTGAAAATGGGAAAAGCACTGATAGTAGATGATTCTAAGTTCATGAGAAGAATAATTCGGGAAACCCTGGAAAATGGAGGTCACGAGGTTATCGCAGAAGCCGATAATGGGGCTGACGGCATTGAGTGTTACAGGCACTATAATCCTGACTTTGTCACAATGGATATAACAATGGGAGGCAAAGACGGTATAAATACTATCAGAGAAATCCTGGAATTTGACAGCAATGCAAAAATAATCATCATATCGGCACTCAGTGACAATACAATAAAAATAAGCGATCAGGGTATCAGCCCTTCCGCATATATTACAAAACCCTTTGAAAAAGAAAAGCTTCTCGCTACCATTGAGAAAATTCTGTGAAAATATTATTATGAACCAGAACTATATCAAACTCTACAGCGGCACATCAGAACCTGATTCTGTATACCTTCTCAATGAAGGGAATGTTTACTTTTTTGTATCCGAGATGGACAAGTACGTAATAAGGGGAAAAAACCTCATAATAGGAGCAACAGAACTGATACTCAGCAGGTTGCTGGGAATGAGAACAAACAGGCTTGAAACTGCAGTAACGGACCGGGAAAGCAAGATAAAAAAAATATCCACGGATAAATTCATCAATGGAATGAATATCTATTCATTTGCACTCAATACCTCCATTGTAATAGCAAAACAGGTCTTACTCACTAATAATATCATCCATAAAAATATAAATGACCTTACGGGAAAAGCCAATAGGACAAGAGAGATGCTCATTGAGTTCTATTTAATACTTACTAAACTCAGGGAGGAATATGATAAAAGGAAACTGCAATGGCTCAGAGAAATTTTAAATGACTATGAGACCACCCTTTCGTATAAAAAGGGGGAAGCATTCTCCAAATCCTCCGAACCTACAAAGATTTCAGACACACACAATCTCTCTGACAAGATGGTGGAATACCCCAGGAGTTCCATTATCTGTGAAGAAAATACCTGTGGTGATGAGATGTACATTCTCAACAGCGGTTCTATTGATGTTGCGGTTAACGGGAATAAAGTGGCCACAATAGAAGAATCGGGAACTGTTTTTGGAGAGATGGCCCTTCTCCTGGGCGAAAAAAGAACAGCAACGCTTACCGCAAAAAACAATGTTGTCATTTCAAAAATTTCACGAAGTTCTCTCAAGGAGATGTCAAAAGAACAGACCTCCCTTCTCAAGGACATTGCCTGTTCCCTTGCAAAAAAACATAACTACAATATTGTGAGGATTGAATCCACAAACCAGTCTCTGGTAGAGAAAAACTTCAGTGAAGAAAATAAAAATGAACGCTTAAATTCCGAATTTGACAGGGCTGAAAAAGATCTCAGATATCTGAAAGAAAAAGTTGAGGAAATCAGGCTGAAAAAAAAGGCAGACTTTCTTGATGATTTAGTCAATGGTTTTTAACCAGGAAAGTTCTGCTTTCAGGTGCTGTTCAATATAAGAGAGAACAAAGTAGTTTGACATCTCATTATCCGCTCCCTTTTCCCTGGAGATTTTTTCCCTGATAGCATCGAGTTTTTCTTTTATAAGCTCAGTTCTCTCTTCAACGAACTGTGCTCTCTGCTCTTCACTGAGAAAATTAAGGAACATCAGAACGATATCAATATTAAAATGGATCATGTTCTGATCAAAAAACTGTTTGAGAAGTTTCTTATAATGCTTTTTTCCTACAGGAAGAATCTCATAGACATATCTTTCAGGATTCCCGCTCTCCTTCTCCGTACCAACTCTTCTTACCCATCCATTGCTGACTGCTTTTTTTATGGCATAGTAAATTGAGCCAAACTTGATATCTACATAATCTTCAAGTTTTTCAACAATCTTCTTTTTTATTTCATAACCGTAAAGATTTCTCTCCATTAAAAGGCCGAGTATGGTGATTTCAATTTTCATACATCCCCCCGGAATAACTGTTGCTCATAAATATTATATTATCCTCACCAAATGGAAATATTATAAAATTATACAAAAAGATAACTATTAAATCAATGATAATATTAAAAATTTACTAAAAAAAATTAACTACTTTAAAATAAATATGTGAATTATTTTTAATAAAGGAAATTCAAAGGAGTTTCTCAATTATTTACAACATAAATGACTTGTAATCAAATATTTTTTTCTCATTTATAAAAAACTGATAATTCATTGAAAAATGCATTTATTTACTAAAATATCAACAATATGTCCCCGCCGCCTTGGACGGCGGGGACATATTAATTATGATGAATATAATTATTCATAGATGGCCGGGCAGTTACAAAATATCGTTGTAACTGCTCAGCTATATATATAAAGAGAAACATATTATGGTTGAAGGAAAATATGAAACTGGAAAAAACACTTACCGGGTTAAGACAGGGTAATAGTCTCAATTTTGTAGCCTTTGGTGATTCGTTAACATATGGATGGATGGTCGAGAAAGGTTATCTGAAATTTCTGCAAGAAATGCTTGAAATCAGGTTTCCGGGAAACCGGGTAATGATAATAAACAGGGGAATTCCCGGAGATACCGCGGCTGACGGCAGAAGAAGGCTTAAGCGTGATGTACTGGAGAGCGAACCGGACCTGGTTTTCATCCAGTTTGCCCTCAACGATGCATATACAGGATATTCACCTGAAAATTACCGTGACAATATACATGAAATGATTAAGGTTATCAGAGAAAAAACAGAATCAGAAATTCTCCTTATGACTTCTGTTTTACTCAACAATGAAAAAGAAAATAACCGCATTAATAAATACTACCGGGTACTCTCAGAAATCTCAAAAAACGAAGGCCTGCCGCTGGTTGAAGTACACCGATACTGGGAAAGAAAGTTGACAGAGGGCTATGACTTTTCCAATCTTGTACAAACAGATATGGTCCATCCCACAGATGAAGGATACAGGCTGATGGCTCAAGCAATAATGGAGCATTTTCACAAATAACAAAGGAAAAAAAGTTGAAAATAAATACTTATCTCAATATTATTCAAATGCGGGAGAATATATGCATAATGGAGGATGTTAATGGGAAGTAAATCCGATTATGATAATATATTCGACGGTGACCTGGAATTAAAAGAAGAGCAAAAACTTGATGAACCGAAAATGTACCGGGTTATTCTGCATAACGATCACTATACCACAATGGACTTTGTTATTGAAGTCTTAATGAAGATATTTCATATGAATGCGGCAAAGGCAACTGAAATAATGCTCAATGTCCATAAAAAAGGAAAAGGTTTATGCGGAATCTACAGTTACGATATTGCCGTAACAAAAATCAACCAGGTCCATCAAATGGCCAGGGAGAGAGATTTCCCGTTAAAATCCTCCTGTGAGGAGGTATAAAGGAAATTTCCTTAATTATATTTTGGATCTCTACGGATAAAAAAGACTGTTATGAAGATTAACGAAGAATTAAACAAAGTCCTGATGGCTGCTTTCAATGAAGCACAGGATAAAAAACATGAGTTTCTTACTCCTGAACATGTTCTCTATGCGGCACTTCATAACAACGAAGGAAAAAAAATTATTGAGAACGTTGGCGGTGATGTAAGCAATCTTCTCTCAAATATTGAAGATTATTTTAAAGAAAAGATACCTGTTGTCGAAGAGGGTGAGCCTATCCAGTCTGTTGGATTCCAGAATATTATGGAGAAGGCAATATGGCATACGACATCAGCAGAAAAGGAAGAGCTGGATCTCGGAGATGTTTACGTGGCCATTTTTGATGAAAAGGATTCGTACGCCGCTTATTTCCTCCAGAGTGAAGGGATAACAAAGTACAGCCTCCTCAACTATATTTCCCACGGCGTTCCTCTTTTGCCCGGAGAGAATGAGCTGAATGGTGATGAATTTATCGACGAGGATGAAGAACTGCAGGAGGAAGAAACAAAGAAGGACTCAAAGATACTCCAGGCATTTACAACAGAACTCACTGAAAAGGCAAAACGGGGAGAAATTGATCCCCTCATCGGAAGGGAAGATATCCTTGAAAGGACCATGCAGGTTCTCTGCAGGAGGATTAAAAACAACCCCATACACGTAGGAGACCCCGGTGTGGGGAAAACAGCCATTACCGAAGGCCTGGCACAGCTGATTGCCGACGCAAAAGTCCCGCGCCCTCTTAAAAACGCGAAGATCTATTCACTGGATATGGGAACACTCCTGGCGGGAACAAAATACAGAGGAGATTTCGAAGAACGTGTCAAGAAGGTCCTTACAGAGCTGGAGAAGATGGATAATGTTATCCTTTTTATTGATGAAATACATACCGTTGTGGGGGCCGGCGCTGTTTCCGGAGGTTCAATGGACGCGTCAAATATGCTCAAACCGATACTGAGTTCCGGAAAGATCAAATGCATCGGGTCCACAACCTATGAAGAGTATAAAAAGTTCTTTGACAAGGACCGGGCCCTTTCAAGGAGATTCCAGAAAATCGATATCCCGGAACCATCAGTAGAAGATACCATCGATATCCTCAACGGGCTCAAGGAGAGGTATGAAGAGTATCACGACGTGAAATACAGCGACGAAGCTATCCGCGCAGCGGCCGAACTCTCATCCAAATATATAAATGACAGACACCTTCCCGATAAAGCCATAGACGTTATCGATGAGGCCGGCGCCTTTGAGAGAATGTACTGCGAAGACGATGAACGCTGCGATCTTGCCATAGAGAGCGACCAGGTGGAGAAGATCGTTGCCAAGATTGCCAAAATACCGGAGAAGTCCGTTTCTACATCGGAGATGACCCTGCTCAAGGACATGGGAGAAATGCTCAAGAAGCAGATATTCGGACAGGACAACGCGGTCAATACGGTATTCCAGGCAATTAAGAGAAACCGGGCGGGATTCGGCAATCCGGACAGACCCATTGCATCATTCCTCTTCGTGGGACCCACAGGTGTGGGAAAAACAGAACTGGCCCGGCAGCTTGCCGATAATATGGGCGTTAACCTCATCAGGTTTGATATGAGTGAATACCAGGAGAAGCATACTGTTGCCCGCCTTATCGGCGCCCCTCCGGGATATGTGGGATATGAAGAGGGAGGGCTCCTTACCGAGGGTATAAGAAAGACTCCCCACTGCGTACTCCTCCTTGACGAGATTGAAAAAGCGCACCAGGACATCTTCAACACACTGCTCCAGGTGATGGATTACGCCACACTCACGGACAATAACGGAAAAAAAGCCGACTTCAGGAATGTTGTAATAATTATGACCTCAAATGCCGGAGCGCGGGAGATAGGCAAAAGACAGCTCGGTTTCGGTGAAAGGGCACGAACCGGGGACGCCATTAACGAAGCTGTTGACAGGATCTTCTCACCGGAGTTCAGGAACAGGCTCGATTCAATCGTTACCTTCAATAACCTTGATGAGAACATCATACTTCAGATTGTAGAAAAAAATATCAATGAGTTCAGGGAACAGCTCAAAGAAAAGAGCATTACACTGGAAGTGACCGATGAGTGCATGAAATGGCTCGCCAATAAAGGATACTCCCCCGAATTCGGGGCCAGGGAGATCGGACGGCTTATCCAGGACAAGATCAAGACACAGTTTGTGGACGAGGTCCTCTTCGGAAAACTGAGCAAGGGAGGAAAGGTAACAGCATCCATCAAAGATGATGATGTTATTATCGGCTTCGAAGAAATACCTGAATAAATTTAACTTCTCAGAAATGACTGAGATGTCCCCGCCGCCTTCGGCGGCGGGGACATCTCATTTATATATTAGTAAAATATGTATATTTAAACCAAATATTTGAGTAATTACTAATTATCTATTAAAAAATGCCAGTATTCCTACTTGATGATTCACTGATTTTCCCTCCTGCAGAATACTCTGATGAAAACGGCATTGTGGCAATTGGAGGTGACCTTTCACCGGAAAGGCTCCTCAACGCGTACAGGCAGGGAATTTTCCCCTGGTATACCGAGGAGGAGCCGATACTCTGGTGGTCCCCGGACCCGCGGTTCGTACTCTTTCCCGGTGATTTAAAGATCTCAAAGAGCATGAGGCAGGTCCTTAACAGGGAGATATTTGAAATCAGTTATGACAGGGCATTTGGTGATGTCATAACCGGGTGCAGAAAACCGAGAAATTCACAGGCAGGGACCTGGATTACCCGTGAAATTGTAGAGGGATATACACGGCTTCATGAAATGGGGTATGCCCACTCAGTGGAAGCATGGCAGGGGGAAAAACTTGCGGGAGGCCTCTACGGGATATCCCTGGGCCGGTGCTTTTTCGGCGAATCAATGTATGCGGATATCAGCAACGCGTCCAAGGCAGCTTTTATCACCCTTACAAAAAAACTTTCCGGGCTGGGTTTCAGGATAATCGACTGCCAGGTTTATACGGAACACCTGAAAAATCTTGGAGCGAAAAGCATTCCGAGGAAGAGGTTCCTCACAATGATTGAGGAAGACCTGAAATACGAGACACTAAGGGGAAACTGGGGCGAACTCCCCCAATTCAGAAACAGTTGACTCATATCAGAAAACTATTGAATTAAAAACAGATTCCAGCCGCGCCCTGAAGAACCTGTACCGGGCGGAATCTGTCTGCCCTGAGAGTATAAATGTATCATTGTCTCTTTTCAGGGTATAGATCTCTTTAACAGCCCCTGAACGATCCCGGGAAAGGATCCAGTAGTAGTCCAGATTTTCTTTCTTTCCCCATTTCTTCATTACCGGTTTCATACCTTTTACACGTGCCCACTTCTCCCCGGTTTTTTTGATATCCATACTCTGCCTGTTTTCAAAATGCACCCTTGCCAGGTTTATGCTGGACCTTTTATCCATGCTCATAAACTTTTTTACTATTCCCCTGGACCTGTCCGATTCTGTTAATTTCTCTTCAAACCATCCACGGGGAATATTCAGGGTAAATTGCATACCCCCGGTCATTACAGGACAGAGAGAACCTGTTTCACCGTTATTCTTTTCACTTTTGGTTTCAAGCCAGGCATTCCGGCTGATTATTCTCCTGAAAAGGGCGGATACATTTCTGTCGATGACTGAGTAATTTTCAGATGTCATGGTCCAGCTCCCGATCTTAATGCCGCCGGCTCTCTTAAACCTGTTTTTCAGCTGAAGGATATATCCGGACGCGGGATAATAGTTAATGTCCGCACCTTTCCGTTTATAGTAGTTCACCAGGTATGAAAGTGATGAAACCAGCTGCAAGCCCTCTTTTTGTATAATTTCTTTATTCAGCTTCTCCTTCTGAAGTCTCTCGCTGTTAAACCGAATATTTTTTAACAGGGAAAAACTCTTATTAAAGCGCGCAGGATCCGGTTTATGTTCTTTACTTTTTAACTGTTTTATCACCCTGTTAAACTCTGCCGAATACGCATTCAAAAGATCAGTTTCATAGTTATATTTTCCAAATGCAATTGAGTAATCCTCAATTAATGTAATGATCAGGTTAAGTTCATGCTGTGCGGTATATTTCCTGATACTCTTTCCCCGTTGTTTCACTTTTTTCCTGTAAGCGCGTATCATTCCGGAAATCAACCTGTAGTTTTTATCAATCCTCTTCTTTATTTTCTTTAAATCTTCACTATAACTTTTTACTTCTATACGATACCTTCCCAGCAATTCAACCGGGACCTCTTTCGTTTTCTCCTTTTTCATACCCGGAAGAGACGTTAGGTATCTGTAGATATCCAGAATTCTGCCATATGTACCCCTCATTCTCCCTTCAAGATAGGGATAGGCATGAACACCTGCAGATGCCGTTTTCTCCAGTAATCCCGCAATTTTTTCCAGGTAGTTCCTGTATTCTTTCAGCATGAGTGGTGAGACTGAGAGACTCACTTGCTGCTGTTCCCGGTTGATTTTATTCATCTGTTTAACAAGATCGGCAGGTCTTTTTCTGTATGCGGAGAGGGCAGTAAGACCTTCGCTCTTTTTCCCGATTAGTTCTCTGAACCTTTTATTAATAATCTGCCATCTTTGTGATCCTTTCAGTGCGTCTTTTATTTCACTCCTGTATTCCCGGCCCTCTGTTGTTGAACAGGTATCAATGGCCCACTCTGTTGTCCTCATATAAAATCCGGAAAGATCCTGTCCCTCTCTTCTGTTTTTTATCTTAAACATGGCCGTACCTGCCAGTGTCTCTGCAATCTTATCAATTCTCATCTCAACATTATGAAGATACATGAAAAGGACCATTTCCAGTGAAAGTATCTTCAATTCACTTTTTTGAACAAGATAATTCCCAATGAAATCCGCCAGGTCCTTGTCTGAAATACCTGCCTGCTCTTTTATAATTTTTTCAATTTCATCCCGGACACTCTTTCTTACATTTTTTACGATTTCAGGACTCCCGGCACTTTTTAACAGCTCTTCCAGTTCACGGAAAGCAACCACCGGATATATTCTTTTCATTAACTCTTTTTTTATTGATGATTGAGTCATGGAGCCGGGATCTATCACCTTTTCCAGGTTCCGGTAAATTTTCCTGTTGTGAAAAGCTATAAAATCCCTTCCTGTCTCAATATCATTCCTGATCAGTGATTTTACACTGTTGTCCGCAAACCTGCTGTTCTTTACTTTGACCAGGAGCTCTTCAAGCCGCTTGACCCTCATGTTCCACCAGGTATACCTCTTATTGACATAAGCATAAAGGTGAGCAGTACTGAAAATGATCACTAAAAAAGGGACAAGGATTATTTTTTTCATATTTATACAACTCCGAAAAAGATTTCAGTAAAGAGTATATATTCTCTATCGTATTTTTTCCATTATTCAGAGAGTAAATAATAGAGAGGATCCACATCCACAGAGTACACCAAAAAAAACGCGGCTTTGAAGCCACGCTTGTTTTCATTATATATTGGAGGAAACCCCCCTTGCTTTTAAGTGATGTGTGCAAGCAAGAGAAAAAAAGCAAGGGGGGGAGTAAGAGGGCAAATTAAATTAAATCAATAATGGTTTTCCTTTAAATTATTTTATCGTTAGACCAGTTAGTAATCTTAACTATTTAAAAGATACAAAAAAATAATTTTTTTTAACAAGATATATATAAGCGAAATTGAAAAAAATTGCAATAAGACAAAATATTCTTTTTATGTAGGAAATAGATTATTTTTTTGTACTATTTTGTCCTACAATTACACAGCTTATCTCCTCTTAAAATGCAGCGCCCTTTTTACTGTTCTTTCAAGATCCCGTATTTCATGAGAGTATGATTCGAGTTTTTTATCCTTCTGAAAATTACTCTTAAGCTTTTCCAGCATATTTTTTAATTGTAGAAGGTCGCTTTTATTGTTAATAATCCTTTTCTCAATTACATTTTTCACAATTTCAAATTCATATTTTCTCAGATGAACACGAAAAAAAAAGTTAACACCATATATATTAAGCACTTTGTTCAGAGAGTACTTCCTGCTTGCATCGGTAAAATCATTATACTCTTTTGTATCAACTGCTCGTCTTGCCGTATTACCTTTCCCGGCCGGTTTATCTTTTATTTCAGCAGTTTTCCCCCCGGGAGTTTCTATCCTGACAGATGAATCCTTAATATTCTTCTCAAGGAGATTTTTCTTCCAGGTATCGGTATACTCATTATAGTGTTTTTCAATGAGTTTTTCAAATTCATCCAGCATAATTGCTTTATTAGCGATATTGCCGAACTGTGATCCCTTTATCTGGTTAAGCCGGGGAAATATCTCCTTTATGATCTGATATGCACCTGTAGAAATTCCCTTCTCTTTTTTGTAGATTTCAACAAGGGCATATTGAAATATCGTTTTCAGCCTCTGTATGGTTTTAAGGTCCGCATCAACGTACCCGTATATACTGTCAAAACCCCGGTTCTGGTCCTCTTTTAAAATTTCAAAAGAAAGAACCATGTTTGATTTTTTGAGAATTTCTATTATACTCACAATCTGTTCTTTTGAAATACCCTCAGATGATGAGATAAATTTTATTAATTCGTCAGAATGAGGAATGGAGTTAATTGAGTTATTGCTGTTAACTTCAACTATTGCTTTATGAACAGTCTTTATGATATCAAGTGTACTCACGGAGTATGACTCTTATACTCAGGAAACCATCTGACTCACAATCCTGCTTATCTTATCAAAATCCTTTGATTTGTCAAGGAAATACTTGGCGCCGAGATCCATGCACTTCTTCCTGTATTGCGGGTACTGATAGTTGGTAAATACAATAACGGACATATAAGGGACAAGATCCTTAATATCATCAAGCAGCTCAATCCCGTTTCCACCGATAATCCTTATATCCAGGATGAGAATATCCGGTTTCAGCTTCTTTATCTCTTCATTAGATTCCTGGAACTCTCCGGACAATCCGACAATATCTATTCCGTCGATCTTCCCGAGCAAAGAAAGGATCCTTCCTCTTATTATGGCAGAATCTTCAACAACATATACCTTGAGATTATTGAATATTTCTTTTTGCATTTGTAATTCTGATTGCCTGAATTTTTCTACCTGCACCTCATCAAGATCTATTATGTCTCTTATACGACATAACATATCTCTGTTGATAATTTATCACAGCAGGGAAGGAATAATATCAGAAAGACTCTGATTTTTATGTAGGCATTATGATTTTTTATTTGTAAGAAAAAGAGATACGCACATGTAGGATATTTCCTACAATCAAGGATTGAACCACAATCCGAAGGTCTTAAATCAGAAGGTCTTAATCGAGGATTTTGTTTTTCAGAGCATAGTTGGTAAGTTCGGAATTATTTTTTAAACTCATCTTGTCCAGGATCCTTCTTCTGTAGGTACTGATGGTTTTAACATTGAGAAACATCTCTTTTGCAATATCCGAAACAGATTTTCCCGAGGCAATTTTACAGAAAACCTGGTATTCCCTGTCAGAAAGAAGTTCGTGGGGAAGTTTTCTTACATCGCCGGTAAAACTGTCTGCAAGTTTTTCCGCCAGTGAAGGGCTGATGTACTTGCCCCCTTCTCTCACTTTGGCAATTGCCTCAATCAGTTTTTCAGATGCCGCATCCTTGGTAAGATACCCGGAAGCGCCTGCTTTAAGTGTCCTTATGGCATACTGGTCTTCAGAGTGCATACTGAGGACCAGTACCGGGATGGAAGGTTTTTCAATCTTAATCTGCTTCAATATTTCCAGTCCGCTTCTTCCCGGCATTGAGATATCAAGGAGAATGATATCATAATTTTTTTTGTTTATCTTCATGAGCAGATCCTGCCCGTCAATTGCCTCATCAATAAGTGCATTTTCATGGGACTCAGAGAGAATCTGCTTCAATCCGGCCCTGACAATTGAATGATCATCTGCAATAATTACCTTAAATACCGGCATACCTGTTTGTTTAAGAGGGGGATATTTAAATTGATCTATTTGCACCGATCCCTTATAACAAATAAAACATACGTTAAAGAATAAATCAATTACTTTTCTCAACAGGGATCGATATTCTGATAGTTGTACCCCTGTTATTTTCTCCTGAGATGTCAAGAGTACCGCCGCAGTAGTTGACCCTCTCTCTCATCCCGATGATTCCGCACGATCTTGTGTAGTTGATCTGGTCATCGGTTATTCCGATCCCATTATCTGAAATTAAAAAATTAATTATATTATTCACTTTTTTTATCGATACATCTGCCTTTGTTGCCTTTGAATGCCTTAAAATATTCGTCATGGCTTCCTGGAAAATTCTGAAAAGGGAGATCTTGTGATCTTCATTACTGATAACTTCCTCATATTCAGGAGGAATGTCACAGTTTATCTTGATGTTGCTTCTTTTTTCAATTTCACCGACCTGCCATTCAATAGCGGCAAAGAGCCCCAGGTCATCAAGGATTCCCGGTCTCAGGTCACTTGATATCCGCCTGACGGTATCTATGGTGCTGTCAACCAGTTCAAGCATGGAAAGCGACTTCTGCTGAAGGTCTTCATCTTTATCATAGATCTTTTTTTCGATCCAGGAAAGGTCCATCTTGAGCGCGGTAAGAGACTGGCCAAGCTCATCGTGTATCTCCCGGGAAATTCTTGTCCTCTCTTCCTCCCTTACCGACTGGAGGTGGGCAGAGAGGTTTCTCAACTCAAAATGTGATTTTTTCAGGTTGTCGTAGGCATTCTCTCTTTCAACATATCTCCCGAGCCGTGACGCAACCGCGTCAATAAGCGCCCGTTCCTCTTCCATAAACGGGCCTTCATAAATATCAGGCATCTTCTTTGTATAATAAACTTCAACAATACCGAGTTTTTCATTATCAACAAAAATATCCGCTGTCTGTCTCCATTTTGTTATCTTAAAATTCTTCGACCTGTATTCTCTCTCATTATAGATTATCCGGGAACAGGAAATGTCCGGATACTGCCATGATATCCTCATAACCTCAACCATTACATGCAGTATCTCATCAAACTGAACACCCGGTTTCTCAACAAGATTTGAGAGTGAAAAAAGACAGTTAAGCTCTTTTATCCTCACACTGAGGTTGTGAAGAAGCAGTTCCCTCTCCTTTTCCATGCCTTTGATCTCGGTTATGTCCCTGATAATACCCTGGATACCGGTCTGGTTGTTCCAGTCATCAAATATCCTGTTTGAGTTTATAAGACAGATGATTTTATTCCTGTCTTTTTTCGTGAGATTTGTTTCAAACCTGGTGATATACCCGTTCTCATCCAGAATTTTTTTGAAAACTCCCGCATCACTTTTGCTGGAAAAAAGTTTGAATAAGTTCTTTTTTAAGAATTCCTTTTTACTATATCCGAAAAGATTACGCATGGACCGGTTTATATTTACAAAGTTGCCCTCGTTATCCGATACAAAACTGGCGTCCCGGGACTGTTCAAAAAGTATCCGAAACTTCATCTCGCTCTTCTTCAAGCGCTGGTCAATTTCATGCCTGAAGAGGGAGGTCTCAATGGAAGTCATCAGTTCCTTTTCACTGACCGGTTTGAGTACATAGCCGTAATGTTCAATGGCAGTCACCCTGTCCAGGGTCGTATAATCGGAGTGGGCTGAAAGAAAAATTATGGGAATATCGTACTCTTTCCGGATCTGTTCCGCGGTTTCAATTCCATCAATATCACCCTGTATGACAATATCCATTATAATGAGATGCGGTTTTTCGATGGAAATTGCATCCAGGCACTTTGCCCCCGACGAAACAATGGATATGACCCTGTGCCCCATCTTTAAAAGCATATTTTTAATATCCAGGGCAATTATTGTTTCATCTTCAACAATGAGTATATTGGATTTTTTCATTTCACTTTCTTTTTTGTTTAAAAGTAAATATCAAACATAACTGATATGTCCCCGCCGCCCAGGCGGCGGGGACATATTGTTGATATTTCTTATCAATACATTATTTTTACCACAGCCTCAATAAATATACCAATTAATTATGCAGAATCAATTTTAAGTGCCGCCAGAAAGCCTTCATGAATAGCATCATTTGCCTGTGCGGGACGTACACAGTCCCCGGCAACAGCATAGGGTATTCCGGTCTCTTCAAGACTGTCGGTTATCTTTCTCACAGACCGTGAACCGGCCGCATTAATAATACTGTCAAACTCTTCCGTATATTCATTATCGTCTTTGACATATGTCAGGCTCTTTCCTGAAACGGATTTTATCTCCGCGTCTGTAAGAGTTTTTATTCCCATTCTTTCAATATTATCAAGAAGGACCCATTTGGTAGATTTTCCCACACCCTTGCCCACTTTCGGCAACAGTTCAAATACCGTTATATCCTTTGTTCCCTTTGTCATCAGTTCCTTAAGCCTCTCAGGACTTTCCGCATTGTACTTGAACAGGAAGTAGAGGACCTCCGGTGTAATGGTTCCCTTATGCGAGAGGAACTCCGCTGTCTCAAGTCCCACGGCGCCTCCCCCGATAATTGCTATTCTGTCACCCAGGGGAGGGTCATCCATGAGGATATCCCAGGCAGAGAGTACAGATTCACTCTCTATTCCTTCAATGGGGGGAACAACGATTTCAGCTCCCTCGGCGGATATGATGTAATCCGGATTTATTGATTTTATCAACTCCAGGTTGACTTCTTCACCCAGATTGACATCCACATTGTTCTTTATAAGCATCTCCTCGTAATACCTTATCAGTTCCCAGAGCTCTCCCTTCCCCGGCGGAATACCCGCAATGTTGAGTTGTCCGCCCAGGATATCACTCTTCTCATACAGGGACACATGATGACCCGCCGATGACGCCGTAACTGCAGCTTCCAGGCCCGCAGGACCTCCCCCGATAACCATGACATTTTTCGGAGAAGATGTCGGGGTAATATTTCTCTCTCCCTCGAAACCTGTCCGGGGATTGGCCAGGCAGAAAACAGGTTTTCCGCTGAAGATCTGGTCGGTACATCCCTGGGAACAGGCGATACAGGGCCTTATCTCATCAACTCTCCCTTCAAATGCCTTTTTTGGCCATTCCGGGTCCGCCAGAAGCACTCGTCCGAGACAGACCATGTCCGCGATCCCGTCATTTATTATCTGTTCGGCCAGGAAGGGATTGGTGATCCTGTTTGACGCCATCACAGGTATGGATACGGCTTTCCTGATATTTCCCGCCAGGTAGCTGAAACCTCCCCGGGGAAGCTCCATGGGAAGCTGCGGGACCCGGGACTCATGCCATCCCCCGGTGACATTAATCGCATCCACACCGGCCAACTCATAGACACATGCAAATTCCGGTGTCTCCCTGTCGGTATTGCTTCCCGGAACAAAGTCATTTCCCGCCATCCTGATAGTCACAGGAAAATCATCTCCCACACTTTTCCTCACGGCTTCGATTGTTTCACGGGCGAACCTCACCCTGTTTTCAAAGCTTCCACCATATTCATCTGTTCTCTTGTTTGTCAGAGGTGAAAGAAACTGGGTAATAAGATATCCCGCTGAACCAAGGATCTCAACGCCGTCAAAGCCTGTCTCTTTTACTCTTAAGGCCGCATCGGCAAAAGCCTCCTGGACTGCTTTAATGTCCTCCCGTGTCATCTCCCGGGGGACCTCTTTTGTATAGTTACTCTTTACAGCCGAGGGGGCGATGGCCTGCTTGTTTCCGATAACAAATGAGTGGGAATATGCCCCCGCGTGATAAAGCTGTACCCATGCCCGGGCACCGTTCTCCTTTATCCGCCCGGACAGCTCTTTGAACTTCGGAAAGGCCTCATCATTGTAGATAGACGGGGCGATAAGCCCGGATCCGAGATCATCGATGCCAACGGGCCCCACTGTGACAATTCCCGCGCCTCCCTTCGCCCTCTCCCGGTAGAAGTTTATATACCTGTCATTAATGGTCCTGTCATATGAATAGAGCAGGGCAAGAGAGGGATAAACGATCCTGTTCTTTATCTCTGTTTTGTTGATTTTGATAGGGCTGAAAAGATTCTCAAACACTTAAATACCTCCGGGTAGATTCTTCTTATCACTGGAAGGAATGATAATCTGTTTAATAATATTATCAGTCAATTAAAAAGTAATCAATTAAAATATT
>JBNKTL010000024.1:0-78808 GCA_050298055.1 Spirochaetota bacterium | reverse complement strand
CCTCAACCCGAAATCCAGGGGATTTTTTCTCAGCAACAGCAGTATTACAAGAGCCGGGAAAAGAAAATAGAAAAGAAACGCATTAAACCAGCCGGGCCTTATCCCCATATATTTTCCCAGGATAAGGAAAAGAACAGCTGCGCTCATTATAATAATTGAATCGTTATTGTTTTTAAGGAAGAGATAGATTTCCCTGAGTTCGGTTGATATTTTTCCCACTATCTCAATTACAGGCGTGATATTGTTTTTCTCTTACAGGCGCGGCAAAACCGCCGCGCCTGTTTATAAGACTGTTTAATTATCAGCTTCCCGGGCCTCAATATTTATCTGAGCTATTGCAAGTTTTGCAAGAGGTACGGAATAGGGGGAACATGATACGTAGTTAAGCCCGGCTTCCATGAGGAATCTGATGTTATCGGGATTAGCACCATGTTCACCGCAGAGTCCCATCATGATATCCGGCCGTGTCAGCTTACCCCTGATGGAAGCCACACTGATAAGCTCCTTAACCTCATCTCCGAGATATTTAAACGGGTTGTGTTTCAAAAGGTCAAAGAGAGAGTAATCGGGGAAGAAGGTGTTGGAGTCATCCCGTGAAAGACCGTATGTAGTCTGTGTCAGGTCGTTTGTTCCAAAACTGAAAAACTCCGCATACTTGGCGATATTTCCCGCACCCAGTGCCGCGGCAGGAAGCTCAATCATGGTTCCCACCTTATATTCCAGCTCATCAAAGCCATACTCTTCCACGACCTCGGCCATGATGTCCCTGATCCCTTTGACAGTTGTACCCTCTATCTTTTTCCCATTCTTGACAAACTTGATCTCCTCTTCTGTCATGACAATGGGTATCATTATTTCAGGCTTTACATCGAGACCCTCTTTTTTCAGCATACAGGCAGCTTCAAAAATTCCCCGGCACTGCATTTCGTATATCTCGGGATATGTTACGGCCACCCTGCACCCCCTGTGACCGAGCATGGGGTTCATCTCCCCCAGCTCCTCGCACCGTGCCCTTATCTCTGTGGGAGAAGCACTCTTCTTCCGGGTCTTCATATACTTGATAAAGTCCTTCATGCTCGCTTCAGATCTCGGGAGAAACTCGTGAAGCGGGGCGTCAAGGAGACGGATAGTAACCGGGTATCCGCCCATGACCTTGAAAAGGTCATAAAAATCCGACCGCTGCATTGGAAGAAGCTGGTCCAGGGCCTTTCTCCTCTCCTTCTCATCATCGGCGATGACCATCTCTCTGAACTTCATGATCCTTTTTTCATTAAAGAACATATGCTCGGTTCTGCAGAGCCCGATCCCCGTTGCATTGAATTCCCGGGCAACAATCGCGTCCCTCCCCTGGTCGGCATTTGCATGAACATCGAATTCATCGATAAAGTTCTCAGTTACCGCAAGAAAATCATGCAGCCCGTTCTTTTTAAAATCGGGCTCAATCAACCCGACCTTGCCCAGGTATATGGTCGGGTCCTCATAATAAGGAACATTCATGGAGATGTAATCACCTTCTTTTACCGTTTTCCCCCCCAGGGTAAACGTATTCCCCCTGATCTTCATATCGGGCTGGACCATTGCCACCTTTCCGAGGCTTCGCGCAACAACCGGGGCATGTGATGAAAATCCGCCTTCGTTTGTCAGTACACCCTGTGCCACCTCAATCGCCTTTACATCCTCCGCGTATGAAGCAGGGAGACAGAGGATAACGTTTTTATCCTGCCCCTTCATAATGGCTTTTCTGTATTCCTCCATGAGCTTGGCTGTTGAGAAATAGACCCTTCCTATGGCCGCACCGGTTGATCCGGAAATGCCGCCCTTGATGCTCTTTATTGTTTTTATCGTCCGCGGATCGATGACAGGGTGAAGCAGCTCATTAAGCTGGTTCGGTTTGATGTTCTTCACGAGGTAATCATCTTCGATTTTCTTCCGTTTGTTCAGTTCCAGGAGGCACTTGATCTGGGACTGTGTTGACTTTTCATCCACTTCCCTCTGTTCAACCAGCCAGAAGTCTCCTTCTTCTATTGTAAACTTGATATTCCTCACTTCCTTGAAATTTTCTTCGAGGTTCTGGGCAATCTTTGTAAACTTGTCATAGTATTTCTTGTCAATTTTTTTGATATCCGTAGACTTCCCATAGCCAAAATCAAAGGCATTCTTGAGGAAATCCCCCTGTATCTCGGAATCACCCGTTACAATGTTTCTCGTATAGTAGTTACCGGAATAGGAGTTTGTTCCGAAATTGCCATAGACCATCGCCTGGATCATTATGGAAAGTGAGTTATCAACATCAATATCAGAATCACAGTATTTCTCTGACGCGGTCTTCAGGAGATTGATCAGCTGATCATAGACATCTTCGGAAAATTGATCACCATAGTGTTTCTTATAGTCGGCAATAACTTTTTTATTATCTTCGACTTTCGGTTTTTTAGGGAGCTTTCCCTCGATGTTTTTTTTATCAGCCTCTTCAACATCGAAAAGTTTATCCCCGATATTTCTCAGAAGGTAGACATATTCACCATAGGCAAAATCGATGCCGGTATTTTTCCCGAATCCCTTAACGGTCTGATCATTCATCCCGATGTTGTGGATAGAGGGAAAGTAAGGAACATTGAGATCAGAACTTAATACCATTTTCAGCATCAGCGGCTTTTCCGGATCTCCGAATTTTTTCTTCACTTCCTTCTCAATATTATTGATATAGGTTTTCAGCATTGTTTTGATATTTACCTTGGGAAGCTTAAGGGTAAGTTCGGAATCAATGATAAAACCCGGAGCAATGGGCAGACCCATCAATGCAAGATCAACAGCTCTCCTTCCCCTTATACCGAGTTTTTCCCTTACTTTTTCATCAAGATCTTTCAGATCCTTGTTAAAATATATTATATTCTTATCCATTTACTTATCTCCTTAATCATTCTCATGTTTTCTAAAACAGGTTCAGGACCTGGCCGATACCAACCTTTAAAAACTGCTCAAACCGGGGACTTGCTCCCTCGTAGAGATATTTTTTAAGCTTTGATACACCTTTAATATTATCACCGGCAACATCAAAAAATATTGAATCCGCGTGCTTTACTTTACCCCACTTGAAAAGAGCATTGATATCATTAATAAGTTCACCTTCGAAGTAAACAGTAACCGTGAGATCCGGGAACTTGGTGTGATAGCTTTCAATTATTTTTTTCCAGGCTTCAACATTGCCATTATGGAAAAGTTCGTTTGAAACCACCACCGGGTATTTTTCGGTAACATTCTTCGATTTTTTCCCGGGAGCCTGAACGGGTTGAGGTGCTGCCACGGGTTTTGCCACTCTTGTCTGGTCAATAAATTCTTTATTGCTGAAAACATCTTTCCCGGCCAGCATCTCTTCCAGTGAGGAAATGGCTTCTTCTTCAAGTTTTTTGTTATCATTTTTTAAGTATTTGGAGTAGATAACCACCAGTTGGTCTTTCGTGAGTTCCCTTGCAATATCAAAATGGGATGTGTTTTTAGGATTGATAAGTACTGCATCACCAAGAGGCGAAAAGTATACGATCACTATGTCCAGGGCACTCCACTTTGAGACCTCTTCTGCAATTTTACTAAAATCTGAAACCGATTCCGTTAAACTGTATGAATCATAGCTGTACTGAAATTTGTCCCGTATGATTGCGCCAACAAAGGGCAAAACCTGTTCATGCTGAATTTCATCCGCATCCAGCAATTTATTGACAACATCTGCCAGGTTGGAATCAGACTCTACTTCATCAACTATATCGGTAACACTGAAAAAATGCCGCAGGGCCTTGTTAAAATTTGATTTTGAAGCAAGTGAAATAAATGTGGTATCCATTATACTAATCTCCTTTTTGAGGTATAAATAACCGGATCAAATAACACATCCTTTTCTCAGAAAAGAACCGGTAAGGCAACCGGTACTTCTGTCAGAATGGAAAGAAACTATTGACCGGATAAAAAAATACCTTCTGATCATGTAAATTGAGAAGATAATCAAGACTTCAATAATTTGCAAGTATTTTGTGAAAAAATAAAAAAAAATCTCAAACTAAAGAAAAAAAAAGGGGTATCCCCGCAGGGTACCCCTTTCTTCAATTCAATTTACGTTTTTCTATAGCTCTTTAAGTCCTGAACTTTTCTTGCTTTTGCTCTTAGAAGGTGACAGGCTTACCGAACCTTTCACTTCACTCTTTACACCGGTCCCGCCGGAATCCTTGTAAGCCATATCGAAGAACTCATCTTCCACGGCTTCATCGCCGAAAGTCTGGTCGATATCAGCCCGAACGGTACTTCTCCTTCTGCTGTATGACGCAAATGCCGCATCCGCAAATCCTTTTGAAACACCGTAGAGGAATTCGTTGAGCACATTAGCCATACCCTTCAGCATGTACTGCTTTCTCTTGATTGTTGTAATATCAATATCAAGCACAACGCCGGGTTGAATGTGGTGAGGATTCACTATGTAGGTAAAAGCGTTGAACTTTGCTTCGAGGAAGTTCAGCCTTTCATCAATGATCACCCGCTCAACCGGGTTCTGGTACTTGTGCATGTTTTCCAGAATATCTCTCAGGTATTTTATCTTACCCTGAAGATTCTTGATCCTGTCCTCATATGTCCTGTTGTTCTTCTCAACAAAAGTGTTTTCGATATACATCTCACCCACTTCATTCCAGGGAACAGAATCAGGATCTACGTCCCGGGCTTTCTTCTCGGCTTTCCACTCCTTACTCATGATCCTGTTGTAAAGATCATCAAGGTCCTTGAGAGACCTGAATCTCTTCTTGGACTCGTAGTAAGCGTGTGTAACGTCCCATATCTCCTGGATAGCAATGGTGAAAGCTCTCATCTGCTTATCAAACTCTTTCTTCTCTTCCCGAAGCTGGTTGCTGTCATAATATGCAAGCCTCATTGCGTATCTTTCATCGGGGAGTTCAATAACATCTCTGCTCTCGTACTCCCTGATATGACAGATCCGCGCGTTTTTCAGGTTGTCGCACACCTGGTAACCGAGCTTACTTGTATCGAGAATGGAGGTAAGAGAATTAACGCATGTGTTGTAGCCCCTGTTCCTGATATTCTCTTCATCGATAATATATTTGATATTATCCCGGATGTTCAGAGGATCTCTTTCCTCTTCATCGATCTCCGCCCTGAGGCCCTCTATTTTGTCGAGGAACTTCTTGGCAAGGATTGTGTATCTCTTTGACTTCTCGTCTTCCTTTTCGTCATCTGTAAAGTTCTCAATTCTTTTGAACTTCTCAAACATCTTTTCGCTTGCTCCGAGATCCCTCTTACCCTGGTCAACCAGTTCATCGTTAAATGCCTCGACCTGGTGGTCAATGAGGTCCTGGACATGCTTCTGGATCGCGTCTTTTAAAAGCTTTTCAACAGTTGTCTGATAGTGATACATGGGGCTGATAAGCTCACTGTCCAGTATGTTTATTGAAAGCTTAACATCATAGACATGCTTCTTTCTCAAGTTATTGTCTTTAAATATACATTTCAGGATTGAGTAAGCATTTTCACCGCGGACAAAGGCGCCGACATCTGTTTTCTGTCTCAGTATGGAGTTGGTCTCAACTTCCAGGTCAGTCACACCCCTCTGAATGTGACCCTGGAGGTGTCCATACATGTTTACGATGGATTTTTCAATCTCACCGGTATGGAACTTATCGGCACCACCAATCTTGTCAAGAATCTCGGTTATCTCTTTGGGAGTATACCTGTTAAGGGTCTTGGACTCTTCCCTGTCCACAAAGTCCCTTACTTTTTTTATAAATTCGTCTTCAACAGTTACCTGGTACCTGTTAAACATGTTAACATAGTGCTGGTTAATATACCTGTAAAGATATTCTTTCAGACCACCCATTACATTCATATTTTCCAGTACTTCCGGGGGGAGTTTGTTCACAATATGATTGAGAACTTTATCAGTCGTCTCATCCAGGATGAGTTTATGTTCAGCAACCTTATCCCTCCCTTCCTGAGCCAGAGAATTCCTCGAACCGACAGCACTGGGAATTTCCGGATGGAACTTGTTTGGACTTTTTGGGAATTGACCTACAGCCATTTAACTATCCTCCTTCAAATTATTAAAACACAATCAGTTTTTCAAGATTATCAAAATTTAGAATATAGAAAACAAATTTTAGATATATTTATCAAAATAAGTTTTAATGTCAAGATATATTTAAGCTTATAACTAATTTTTGCAAAGCTCCTTTGCCGGCCGGAAAAAACCGGCAAACAGAGCATATTTTATCAGCATTCAAAATTCTTTTTCAGGCATTATATTTAAAACCAAAGTTGCCAACCTCAAATATATCACCATCTTCCAGGACATTCCCTGAGTCCTTATTCTTAAAGTTAAATTCCACACCCTGCGATGCCTTGATTCTGAGTCCCGGCTGATTTTTATCAGCAAAGATGCTGAAGGTACCCGGAATTTCTATATCATGCACCTTCAGGTGACAGTTTACGCCCTTTCCGACAACTATCTCATTGGTCATATGCTTACCCAGGTCAAATTGTTCAATATACGGATCCAGGATGTCGGTGTTCCAGTATTCCAGTGTTCCCGTTACCACAACACCGGGACCTCTCTTAACCACCAGTAAAACAATAACAAGAACCCCCACAAGGAGTATGGCAATTATTATCCAGGAAGGAATGCCCGCATCAGCAGGATGGTCTTTTTCAACCTCTTTCATTCCTTTCTCAGGCTGATCTGTTGCATCAATAATTTTTGTTTTTTGAGCAACTTTTTTCAGTTCCTTTTTCAGCTCATCCACAATCTTCTGGTTCTTCTTCAACTCTGTAAAACTTACAAAGTATATCCACCAGTCTTTACCGGAATATTCACTGGAAAGTGATTTCATGTTGAATCTCTCTCTCCGTTTCCCCGGAGGAGGATCATCAAGGGCATCAGTCATTATGACAATAACGGTTTTTCTGTCCTTATCGTCCTCAAGTTTCGTAATCTCCTCGGCCTTTTTAAAAACAGCTTTAATCATCTTTATGGTAAAGGTCCACTTACCCTTTGCTTCTATCATGGAGATATACTTTTTAAGAATATCCTTATCGTTCTCATCATCGACAAGTATGGTAGGATACGTCTTCACCTCTGTATCAAAGGTCATAAAGGTAACCTTGTCCCCATCCTCCAGTTTGTCCACATAGTTCTTAATGCTTGCCTTAACTCTTCCAAGGATATCTTTCCCGCCATATCCGATCATACTCATGGAGGTATCCAGGACCAGAATAACATTCCTGTTATCCCGTGCATACAGCCTGTTCTGCATAAGACCGGAGATGAGAGAAACAACCAGAAATAGAATGATCCACCCGCGTTTTGTTAGATATTTATTCAAAATAAATCTCCTGTTATGGATTCTGGGTACCTTAACAATTAAATTTCCTCTGTATTATGTACCCGAAAAGGAACATCTCTGTAATTATGAGAACACTCCCTTTTTATTGCATACACCGGGTATAAGATTGAGAGAGATTAATGAATATGTCAAATAATATTTATTGGATATACAAGTTTTTTTAACAAAACACTTAATACTGGTTATATGTCACATTCTTCATGATATAATTCCTGAAATCCAGTTCAATGTTTTTCTCGATATCAAGATATTCATTCATAAGAATAAAGAACCAGTACATCGTATCTTCATTGGTTTCAAGGCCGATATAGCTTCTCTTCTCCTTCCAATCCTTAACAACAATTCCTTTGTTCAAAACAACAAGAATATCAACTTCCAGCTTGTGATCAATGCTCTTCGCCATGTAATAGTTGATGAGGGAATTCTTCATTTCACCGATGGTCAAATCGGTATCCGCAGATACCACAAAAGAGGGAATGGGATAACTTTCAGCTTCATCAGCTGTCTCTGTATACCTGTTAAGTTTCTTCACAGAGAGAACCCGTTCAATTGTTTCCTTAAGGGTTTTCTGGTTCAGTTGAGGTTCGATGTGGATTGCTCCATAGACAAGTTCGAAGGGGATGCAGCCATTCATGATCTCAACAATGTCTCTGCAGTATTCTTTAAAGATGATAAGATCCGCCCCTTCAGGTGAAAATCCCGATGAATCCACCGGTTTTACATCTTTTGCGGTAAGATGAGTGGGTATTATTTTATTGAGATTTTCAGCAAACAGCTTTGTATTGAATTTGATTTTTTTCGTTGTTGAAACAGTTTTTTTAGCACTCTTTTTTCCTGCTTTTTTCTTTGCTGTTTTTGATGCTGTTTTTTTTGCAGCTGCCTTTGTTTTCGTTACGACCTTTTTATCAAACTCTTCAAAATATTTGGTTAACATCTTTTTTCCCTCAATTGCCTTTTCTGTTGTTTTTGCTTTAATATTCAACTCACTTTACAGATAGTTGATCAGGTTTCTGCTGTCCAGTATTAAAATTGAAAAAAATACTTTTACGTCTCAACCGGATACTGTCAATTAAAAATTTACCACGAATAATTCAGGGTTCCGGGTTGAAAAAAAGAATCTGAAACCGCAAAGACGCAAGGTTCGCAAAGGAAGAAAGGAAAGAATAGGTTCACACAAAGCAAGAGGAAGAAAAAGTGCCTTTTGGATATAACACAATATTTTTTCCAAATGTAAATTGAAAAAACTTTGCGCCCTTTGCGCCCTTTGCGCCCTAGCGGTTCAATTTGACTCTCTATTTAAGTAATAATTATTATTGAGAGATGAAAAAAACAGTTGATATATACAGCTCTTTTTGTGCTTTGGTTATATGCCTGCGCTGTGCGTGATAGGTATGACGTATTTTTGAACCAATACATGTTAAGAGGGAAACCCTAATCTGGATCTGGAGATCATACTCCCCTGTCAGGAGAAGGTTGAAGTTTCCATGCGGGACCCCACCTGGTTTACCAGGTTCAAAAACCTTACCTACACGGCAGAGCGGGTATATCGTAATAAAACAGATTTGGAACATTGCAGGACATTATATCCTGCAATTAATTATTGTTCCTCTATTAAATGAACATCCTCTGCTTTCTGAAGATCATCCAGCTTAAAGAAATCAATTGCATCTTTAAGTTTCACGGCATTCTCTTCCATTTTTGACGATGAAGCCGCCAGCTCTTCCGATATTGATGCATTACTCTGTGTTACAAGATTGAGCTGATCCATTCCCGAACCGATCTGCTTGATACCGCTGTCCTGCTGCTCCGAAGCATTTGTGATATCCTGCACAAGATCGGTAGTTTTATTAATACTGGGCACTATTTCTTTAAGAAGCGACCCGGCCCTGTTAGCCAGGTCCACACTTGATTCTGCAAGCTCTCCAATATCTTTGGAAGCAAGCTGGCTGCGTTCGGCAAGTTTGCGCACTTCACCGGAAACAACAGCAAAGCCTTTCCCATGTTCTCCCGCACGGGCTGCTTCAATGGCAGCGTTAAGGGCCAGGAGGTTTGTCTGGTAGGCAATATCATCGATCAGGCTGATCCTTTCCGCAATGTCCTTCATTGCGTTGACGGTTAAATCTACCGCATCTCCCCCCTCCCGGGCCTGCCTGGCAGTATTCACAGCGATTTTTTCAGTAGCCTTTGAATTTTCGGCATTCTGGCTGATAGTCGCCATTAACTCTTCCAGTGAAGATGAAAACTCTTCTGCATTTGCGGCCTGCTCATTTGCTCCCTGGGAGAGGTCCTGCGCGGCTTTGTTCAGTTCACGTGAATATTCCGAGATCTCAAATGCCTGTTGCGCAACAAGGGAGAGGACGCCGTTGATTTTTTTCAGCATGTTCTGTATTGAGAGAAGGACCTGTGAAGTTTCATCCTTTCCGGAGATATCAATTTTTGCAGTCAGATCTCCCCGGGCAAGCCTTTCGGACACGTCAACAACCTGCCTGAGCGCCGTAAGAATGTTCCTTGCGATAAGAGAAATAAATACAATTATTATGAAAAGAAAAATTACAGGGAAAAGAACTCCTAAAAACCTCGCGTTTAAGACCTCTCTTTCAATACCCTTCGTTATTTCAGTTGAGGACTCGACTATGATCTTATCGGTTCTGTGTATGGCGTCCCGCAGTTCGCCCAGGAGCCCTTCATTTGAAGAAAGCCCTCTTGTTTTCAGGTTTTCCGCAAGCTTCATGAAATCACTCCTGTATTTATCGAGAAAAGTCCGGACCTGTATTTTCATGCCAGGTGAAAGAGCGGATCCCGTCACCCCATTCCTCATCACAAGAAAATCCTTCTGGAACTTATCAACATATTTCCAGTCCTGCCGCAGCATGAAGTCCTTTTCGTTACGCCTCAGTGTCAGTATATCTTTGAGCAGCACATAATTGTTTAATTTATTTAACAGGTTTTCCGCATTATGAACCGCTTTCCGCAAAGAGCCGTAAAGTCCGATTTTTTCATTTAACCCGATCTTTGTTTCAGCTTCAACAATGGCATTAAATTTTGTATTATACTCCGATATGACATTTTTCATTTCCTTGATATGATCAACGGCAATATTATAGTCCCTCAGTATACTTTCAAGCTTCTCGACATTCCCTTTCAGCTGTTGATAATTTTTTTCAAATTTGTCGCGATACTTCAGGTCCTTCCTGTTAAGAAAATCCTTCTCATCTCTTCTCAGCTGCAGGACGTCCCGGGCAATTGCAACAGTATAATAATTTCCGTCCTTCAGCCTGTCGGTTCTCTGGGAAAAAAAATTCAGGATAAAAAAAGTCGTCCCGATGGCTAAAAAGGAAACGGCCCCGATGAGAATAAGTTTTAGTTTAATTGAAATATTTTTAAGCATAACAGCACCCCTTTTTGTATAGAGAACATTATATCCTTTTATCCTATTCATATAATACTCTGTAAAAAAAAGAGAATCAATGATTTTTTATATTAATAATCAGTTTGTATGCAACTACCCGGCTGTGTATAAAAAAGAGCATTTTAATAAAAAGACATAACTGATGTGTCCCCGCCGCCGAGGGCGGCGGGGACACATTGCTGATATTTTATTCAATATACAAATTTTAAGTTATATAGCTGAGTAGCCAGGTGAGTATTTTCATTAAATGCTGATATTTCAAAAAAAAGGGATGCTCCCGGAGGGCATCCCTTTTGACAATATTCTCTTATCTTCAGGTATCTCTTTAATACTCCATCTCCGCGAGCTTCTTATACCTGTTGTATCTCCACTTTGCGTTCTCCTCCGCTTCCCCGTAGAGCCCGTCGGCAACTTCGGGAAATGTCTTCTTGAGAGATGTATACCTTACCTCGCTCATGAGGAAATCCCGGAACTTGCCCCAGTCAGGTTCCTTTGAGTCAAGGGTGAAGGGATTCTTTCCCTCCTTTTCCAGGAGGGGGTTGAACCTGTAGAGGTGCCAGTACCCGGACTCAACGGCATTCTTCATCTCCTGCTGTGTCTTGCCCATACCGGCCCTGATCCCGTGATTGATACAGGGAGCGTAGGCAATGACCAGGGAGGGTCCCGGGTATGCTTCCGCTTCCCGAATGGCCTTCAGTGTCTGCGACTGGCTTGCGCCCATGGATATCTGCGCGACGTACACGTAGCCGTAGCTCATGGCCATCATCCCCAGGTCCTTTTTCTTTACCCTCTTGCCGGCGGCCGCAAACTTCGCCACGGAACCGGTAGGCGTTGCCTTGGATGACTGCCCCCCGGTATTCGAGTAGACCTCGGTATCGAGAACGAGGATGTTGATATCTTCACCCGAGGCAAGAACATGGTCAAGACCGCCGTAGCCGATATCGTAGGCCCAGCCGTCACCCCCGAGACTCCACACGGACTTCTTAACGAGGTAGCTTTTCAGCTTGAGGATCTCCTTTGCCTCACTGCTCTTATCCTTTTCCAGGAGGGGCAGGATCTTCTTTGCTGTTTCGGCGGATTTATCCGCATCCTCTTTCCCTTCAATCCACTCTTTCAGGGCATCCTTGAGATCGCTTGAGGAACCGTTCTCGATGTACACCCGGGCAAGTTCCGCGACCCTGGCCTTCATCTGGTTGATCCCCAGCATCATGCCGTATCCGAACTCCGCCGCGTCCTCAAAAAGTGAGCTTGCCCATGCGGGACCGCAGCCGTCGGTGTTTGTGCAGTAGGGTGTAGACGGGGCCGATCCGCCGTAAATGGAAGAACAGCCTGTTGCGTTTGCTATGAGCATTCTGCTCCCGAAAAGCTGTGTGACAAGCTTCACATAGGGGGTCTCACCGCATCCCGCGCATGCCCCGGAGTATTCAAAGAGGGGCTGAAGGAACTGGCTCCCCTTCACATTGCCCGGGGCCAGGATACCCCCCTTATAGCTGACATTTCTGCTGAAGTAATCCCAGCGCGCGTCTTCATCCATCTGGGACTCCATGGGCTGCATAACAAGGGCCTTCTCCTTTGACGGGCATACGTCCGCGCAGTTTCCGCAGCCGGTACAGTCCAGGGGACTTATCTGCATCCTGAACCTGTAGCCTTCCAGTCCCTTTCCCTTCGCGTCAATGAGCGGTGTCCCTTCCGGCACTCCCGCCGCTTCCTTCTCATCGAGGAGAAAGGGCCTTATGACCGCGTGGGGGCAGACATAGGAACACTGGTTGCACTGGATGCAATTGTCGGGGATCCACTGGGGAACATGGACCGCGACTCCTCTCTTTTCGTATGCGGTTGTTCCCGGAGGGAAGGTCCCGTCGGGGAAGTCTTTAAATGATGAGACGGGAAGCTGGTCTCCCCTGAGGTGGTTAATGGGATCAGCCACGTCCCTGATAAAAGCAGGGGCGTTTTCCATGACCGGGTGTTCTTTGACTTTCAGGTTTTTCCACTCCTCCGGTATTTTCAGCTGAACAAGTTCTCCGCCGCCCCTGTCTACAGCGGCATAGTTCATCTTGACGACATTATCCCCCTTTGTTCCGTATGATTTAAGGATAGCGTCCTTCATCATCTTCTGCGATTCCTCGTAGGGAATAACATTGGCCAGCTTGAAAAAAGCGGACTGCATGATGGTATTTGTCCGGGTACCCAGCCCGATATCCTCGGCAATGTCCGTTGCATTGATCACATAGACCTTGATGTCGTTATCGGCGATATACTTTTTCATGTTGTCAGGTATCTTCTCAAGTATTTCATCCTCGCACCAGAGACTGTTGATGAGGAAGGTCCCCCCTTTCTTGAGCCCTTTGAGCATGTCGTACTTATCGAGATATGACGGGACGTGGCAGGCCACAAAATCGGGATTTGTTATCAGGTAGGTTGACTTGATGGGAGACTTTCCGAACCTGAGGTTAGAAACAGTAACCCCTCCCGATTTTTTCGAATCGTATGAAAAATATGCCTGGGAATAGAGATCGGTATTGTCACCGATGATCTTTATTGAGTTTTTGTTGGCGCCAACGGTCCCGTCGGCTCCAATCCCGTAAAACTTGCACTCAATTGTTCCTTCGGGAACAGTAATGACTTCATCGTGGAGCGGAAGCGACTTAAAGGTAACATCATCAACAATACCCACGGTAAAACCGTTCTTCGGTTCCGGGAGCTTCATGTTATCAAAAACAGGAATAAGGCTTCCCGGGGTGACATCCTTGGAACTGAGTCCGTACCGTCCCCCAACAATTACCGGCTGCGTGCCTGATTCGTAATAGGCATTCCTCACATCCAGGTAGAGAGGTTCTCCCTCTGCTCCCGGTTCTTTTGTCCTGTCCAGAACCGTAATTTTTTTAGCTGTATCCGGTATGGCTTCCATGAGATACTTTGCGGAAAACGGCCTGTAGAGATGGACCGTAACAAGTCCGGCCTTCTCTCCCCTGGAATTGAGGTAATCCACAACCTCTTTAAGCGTTTCGGTGACTGAGCCCATTGCAATGACAATATTTTCGGCATCCTTCGCACCGTAGTAGACAAAAGGCCTGTATTTTCGGCCGGTAATTTTACTGATTTCATCCATATAACCGGCAACCATGCCGGGAACATTTTCATAGTAGAGGTTAGACGCTTCTCTCTCCTGGAAAAAGATATCAGGATTCTGAGCGGTACCCCGGGTAACGGGTGATTCAGGATTGAGGGCCCTTTTCCTGAACTCATCAACAGCATCCTTGTCCAGGAGCTTTTCCAGGTCATCATATTCAATGACTTCAATCTTCTGGATCTCATGAGATGTCCTGAAACCGTCAAAAAAATGGAGAAATGGGACCCTGCTCTTTACAGCGGCAAGGTGCGCGATAGATCCGAGGTCCATGACTTCCTGGACACTGCTGCTTGCCAGCAGCGCGAACCCCGTCTGACGTGTGGCATAGACATCCGAATGATCGCCGAATATGGAGAGCGCATGGGCCGACAAAGTCCTGGCGCTTACATGGAAAACACCGGGTAAGAGTTCGCCGGAAATTTTATACATGTTTGGTATCATGAGCAGAAGCCCCTGTGACGCAGTAAAGGTTGTAGTAAGGGCGCCTGCCTGGAGTGAACCATGCACTGCTCCTGCAGCACCGGCTTCCGACTGCATTTCAATAACATTGATGATATCACCAAATATGTTCTTTTTCCCGTGTGCCGACCATTCATCAACATGTTCCGCCATGGGTGAAGATGGTGTAATTGGATAAATTGCCGCTACTTCCGTAAAAGCGTATGCTACATGGGATGCAGCCTGGTTTCCATCCATTGACTTCATCTTTTTTTTACCCGACATATATAATCTCCTTTATTTGTTATTTCCTTTTTAAAACGGGACTCAGTTATCCCTGTCTATTTATATATTATTTCCGTTTTAGTAAACAAATTTTTTATTATGAATAAATCCCGTCAGAGTAAAAATTTGCTACCGGAAAAATCAGTCTGCCAAAATTTTAAAGCAAATATCATTGAGACTTTAAAACCGGTATACATCTGAAAAAGCAAAAGCAGGAAAGCTTATGGAAAACATATTTTAAAAAAAGAGAAACAATTAGTCAAAGAAAATTCAAAAAAACAGTAAAATAATCAGGATAAATCACTTTTCCAGAATCGTTTCATCCACTGCCATACCAAAGTGCCTGCCGCCCTTCTCAACATAACCGAGAATCCTGTCTCCCGGTTTAAGGGAGGCAACGCTTATTGCTTCACCCTTCAGCCCCGTGAGCCTGATTGTTTCGGCATTCTGCAGAATGACCGAGTGGGATTTTCCGGATTCGTCACGTGCAAAAACAGCAAGCATGGGCCTCTTCTCAATTTTGGACCTCCCCACATAGACTGTTGACCCGGTCCCCTTACTGTCAGCAACAAGGACAGTATCACCGGTGGAAAGCTCACCCAGGTACCGCGTCCTGTTGCCGGGCACACGAATATACGAGTGGACTGCCCCTGCATTCACCCTGAAGGGCCGGGGATCCACATAAGGATTTTCCAGGTTTTCCGCATGCACAAGAAACATCCCGCTGCTGGAGTTCCCCACCAGGAGTCCCTCCCCCGGATTCAGGTTACTGCAGGTATCCACGCACACCCTGTCGCCGATACCGAGGTTCTTCACCTCGGTAACCTCCAATGAGACCAGGTCAATTTTTTCCACATTGAGCCCGTTAATATAATCTGCGACCTCGGAGACAATGGCCGGATCGGAGGTTTCCAGGACCAGACCTGCAACCCCCTTTTCCATTATCTCCACGGCAAGTCTGGCGTCTTCCAGGTCCCTGACATAGGTAAAAAGCCTTTCGCCGCCCCGGGGTATGAGATTTTCGATAGGGATGATGTCCCAGTCTGTTGTCCTGACAATGACGGTCTTTGAATTCAGCGCGGCTGCGGCATATTCTTCATCCTTTTTATTCTTTATCTCAACGATCTCAACATCACCGGGAATAGAGAGGTCCCCATCCTTCTCCGATACAACCGCTATCCTTCCCAGCTCCCTGATCCGGGGGACCAGCCGGGGGGAAGCCAGTATTGCATTAACACCCGATTCTATGGACTCGGTAACAATATCCTTGTTCCACTCTGTGAGGCTCACCCAGCACTTTTTCATGTCTGGCTTCCGTGTACTATCCGGGAGATCTTTGCGACAATCTCCTCGGGGTCCCTGTGCTGAAATATATTTCTTCCTATTGATACGCCCGCGCCCCCGGCACTGACCGCTCCTTCAACCATGGCCAGTATCTCTTCATCACTCTCCATCTTTTCACCGCCGGCAATGACAACAGGTACCGGGCATCCTTCCACAACTTCTCTGAATGTTTCCGGTGACCCGGTATAGTTTACTTTGACAATATCCGCGCCAAGCTCTGCTCCTACACGTGCCGCATGCTTTACAACTTCACCATTGTACTCGTCCTTTATCTTTTCGCCCCGGGTATACATCATGGCAAGAAGGGGCATCTGCCATTCAAGACATGCCCGGGAAACCTCACCGAAATTGGCAAGCATCTCCGCCTCAGTATTTGCGCCTATGTTCACATGTATGGATACCGCGTCCGCTCCCATCTTCATTGCTTCCTCAACGGTACAGACAAGGGTCTTCGCATTGGAATCGGGAGCAAGCACGGTGCTGGCAGAGAGATGAATAATCAGCCCGATGTCCTTCCCCCGGTCCCGAAAACCGGTTGCCACAATCCCTTTGTGCTGAAGGATGGCATTGGCCCCTCCCCGCGCGATCTTGTCCACAGTACCCGCAAGGTCAATAAGGCCGTTCACAGGGCCTATTGTAACACCATGGTCCAGGGGGACCACAATTATCCTGTTTGTGTTCCTGTTGATTATTCTCTGAAGACGGATCTTTTTCCCGATCATGATTCTATCCTGTAATTTTGTAAAAGGATTTAAAAGCAAATCCATAATATTTAGGGGTATCAATAATCCGGCAAGTATGGAAGTCAAGTAAAAAGTTTCCAATTCCGTTATCACACTCCAATTGTTTATCAGAGTTACCGGTTTTTTTGTCAACTCCCCGGTTCTCGGACAGTTCCCGTTGATTTTTGTTGACAGACAGCCTCTTATATGTAAATAATATTGTGGTTTGCGGATGGTTATGCTGACATAATACTCTAAAGGAGGGTAAATCAATGGGAAGAAACAATAAAGACAGGGTATCGGGAAAGCAGTTTACGAAAAGGCGGTTAATGCTGATATTCATTGCAATAATATCAATAAGCACACTGCCGGGTTTCAGGTTGCGGGACTCCTCCATATTTAAAAAACGGCCATCCGCGCAGATCGAAAATGTTGATATCATACAGATAAGCTTCCGGGACATTACATTTCTTTTTGATGTGAAGATAAGCAATCCCTATCCCCTGGGAATAAACCTCGCGGGCGTTAACATGGACCTGCACATTGAGAAAAGGCCCTTTCTCAAAACCAGCGCCGCAAAGGGGCTTAAAATCCCTGCGAAAAAATCAAGAAACAACCAGTTTACCCTTAACCTGAAATACAGCGAGATCATGCGGATCATCAGGGCTTACCAGTCTAAAGACTACCTGGATGTGACAATAAAAGGGGACATCCTGATCAATCTTCCCCGTGTGGGGATTTCCGGGTTTCCCAGGGTATGGTCTGTCCCCTTCAAGCTGTCCAGGAAGATCCCGGCCATTAAACCGACTATTGATATAATGAACTTCACGGTCCAGATGCCGAAAAAGAGTGATGTTGTCAATTCACTGAGAAAGGCCGGTAAGAAATCCATAGAACCCGAGAAGGTCATTAACTATCTCGATATGGTCTTCTCTAAAAAGAAAAAATCCGCTAAAGATATCACAAAAGAGGTTGCACCCAAAGACCTTGATCTCAAGCTGAAGGTAAAATTTGATATTGTCCTCCAGAATAAAACACGGGCGCATTTGAATTTCAAAAAACTGAAATATAACTTCTATGTGAAAAACCAGCTGCTCGTAAAAGGGAATACCGGGAATATAAGGAAGATCGCTAATAAGATGATACTCACTGTTGTAAATGAGTTCAGTACCAGGGCACTGTCAAAATCCGTTCTTGACGCTTTTAAGAGTAAACTGGTGGATTTCCGTCTGGATGGTTCTACAATGATACAGCTTCCGCCAGCCATCAAAAAGAGCCCTGTTGAACTCAAGATCGATGAGGCCCGGAAGTTTAAGCTTTAAGGACTGCGAAATGAACGGGGCCGCTTCAGGGGGAAAGCCGCTGAACAGAATTACCCCTGAAGCCTGTACTTTCCGGTTATCTTTTCCAGCTCTTTAATTTTAACCAAGAGCAGTCCTTTCTCACCGTTTTTCTCAGTAAGATCTCTCAGGCTGCCAATATGATCTTTCATCAGGGCAATATCATCGGAGAGAATTTTCATGGAGGCGGATATTGTCCTGGAGCATTCGGAGAACTGGTCATCACTCCTGATCTTCGTTACCGGGTTGAGGTCCCTTTCGCCAATGGCCCTGCTGATTTCATTAAACCTGTACATGGGACCTGCCAGCCTGAAGGAAGCATAGAGAACATATCCGCTTATAATCAATGAAGAGAGAATGATATTGATCAGCGAGAGGGTAAGGACAATAGGAAAGAGCATATCCCTGAAATTCGTATAGCTCACATGTGCCGATTGCAGGTTACTTTCAATCTCACTGTCGAAAAAGATATAACAGAGATAACCGAAGAGTGTCAGTATGATAATATTAATAAGGATGAATTTTATTATCATCTTAAACTGGAACTTTTTGTTTATCAATATTATTCTTCTTTCATGTTGATTGTTCATTTTCTCTCTCCATCAGGCATTAATAGTGGCATTGCACGCACAGTGTACCTTTATTATTTCTCATGACAAGATAAAATGTTTTATAACGGGACTTCCCTTTAAACATCTTTTCAAAGAGACTTTCAGATTTCCATGATACCGAATCAAATCTTTTCCCATTAAGGTTGTGGCATGTAATACACATCATCCTGTTATGTACCGACAACCTGAATTGGAATTTCGTTTTGAAACTCAACCTGACCTTTACCGCATGGTGTTTTTCCATGACTTCCTTCTTTTTCCCGTGGCATGTCATGCAGTTGATGTCGCATGATAATGCAGGATTTATGAGAAGCCCGGCTGACTTTTTATCAGAGTGACACTTTCTGCAGTGCGAAGCTGATTCAACAAAGGGCATGATTTTAACCGTTTCACTGTCAGCTCCATTTGAGGAGAGTTGCATAAAAGAATGTGAAATCAGGATTATCAGTGTCACTCTTATAAGCTTTTTTTTCATCATTATCCCTGTTAAAATGCTATAACCAGCCGGAAATAGTAGAGCCTCTCGGTATAATACTCATCCTGTTTATACTCATCGTATGCATCAAGATACTGCAGGTATTCAAACTTTATATAGGAGATATTATAGAGGTTGATATTGAGACCGGCGGCAACCCTGGCCAGCCTGTTCTTTTCATCTCCCCTTTCATACCTCTCTGACACTGTTGTGTCGTACCGGGAGTAGATTATAAGCGGAAGCTGTGTAATGGCGGAAAAATCAAACCCGCCGGTCACGTGATACCCCTGGAGGAGTATACCCACCGTTTTGTCGCGCCGGGTGTATTCGCTGCGTAAAATCAGGGGACCTATTTTGCTCTGGAAATCAGCAGCGACAAGTTTTTCCGTGGTACCCCCGTTCCTGTCAACGTCCAGGATATACGACCCGCCCAGTTCAAAAACGGGAATGCTCTTTACCCTCAGGGAATAGGGGTTGCTGAAGGGAGTGATCCCCAGCCTCCCCCCGTATGAATTCCCGCCGTACGAATATCCCTGCTCAATTCCCCGGAGCAGGTACATTGACACATTAAAGGAGACAAAGTTGGAGAGGAGCCTCATCCCCACATCGTTATAACCTCCCTCCATGATCACATCGGTTGTGAGGGGAGGTGTTACTGTAATTCTGTTAATAGCTGGAAAAAACTGCCAGTCATTACCAAAGGGGACATCGAATTTCCCGACCTGGAGGTGGAGACCCTCCTCTTTGAAAAGACGCCCCCGGGGAGATATCTCTCCCCCGAATATGTGGTAGTCGATAAACCCCACGCCAAGCTCGGCACCCTCACTGAAGACCAGGGCCGCCGCTACCTGGAAGTTCTCCTTATAATTATGCTCCAGGTCAAGTTCCAGTCCCCCGATTTCAAAGACATTGGGCTTGTTCTTATAGTTTGATGCCCCCACATCAAAGAACCCGCTGAATTTTAAATTGCTCCGTTCGTTTTCGGCCTTTTCCAGTTCCGCAACCCGGTCCTTCAGCTCCTCGATTTCACGACGCATTTCGGCAAGTTCCTCTTCAACACTTCTTTTCCCCTTTTCCGCCGGTTTATTGCTGATATTCGGGCCCTTTTTCTTTTCCCTCTCATCCGCCCGGGCAATGACAGTGCTGTATTCATAGATCTCAACAATTGATTTTCCCCGGAGATCCATTTTACCCATAACCAGAAGAGAGAGAATAATTGTTGCACTGACAAACTTCACCTGAATACCTTTGGAGAACTCATATTAATCATTGTCCCCGGGGGGACCATAAATTTCCCTGACTTTTTCAGCATCCAGGGGACTTATATCATCAGCCAGCCCGATATCAGTATCGGGATCAGCCGGTACTATGGTTTCGAAACCATTTATGCTGAAGGCATACCGGGGATAGTGCATTATGGAGTCATAATCATACTCATAGTCCTCTTCTGTTATGAGGGGATTGTCTCTCATTTCAAAGTCATGTTCATATTCAGGATAGATATTCCCCCAGATGATTGTCACATAGCTGTCCCTGTCAGGTCTCTGATGTTCGTGGAGCAACCCGAGGCAGTGCCCCAGTTCATGAATGATATGCTTCAGGGGATTCGTGGAGTAGCCATAGTTGAAGAAACAGCTGATATTGTTCTCCCCGATACTTGAAGTCCAGGACTGGTTTCCAACCTCTTTCCTGATCTCATATGCATATGACCGGGGAGTGACTTCAATAAAGTCCACTCCGCAGACAGATTCCCACCGTCTCATACCCTCTTCAATAAGGAGAATTTCTTCATCTGAAAAACTTCCGGTATAGTAGTAGGGTATAATACCGTCTTCCCATTCCACAAGGGGACTCTGGTAAGCGCAGGAAAGCGCCCACAAGACTGTTATCAAGAGAATTGACTTGATCCTTTTCATGATCAACTCCTTACATTAATATATTTATATATCATAATTAATGATATATCAATTATTTTATTAGATTTAAGCTGTATTTATTCCTTAAATAAGTATTGGCCGCAATAAATTATGAAATTCCCGGTTCAGAAATAATATTTTATACCACTAAGTATGCGGAGGAAGAGTTGCCACAGAGACATAGAGGCACTCTGTGTCTCCGTGTCTCTGTGGCAAAAAAACTTTGTGTTCTTTTTTTAGTTATATTAATTTTAAATTTCTGATAAACTAATATTGGCATTAACATGACCCGTTGCTAAAATCAGTTGACAGCATCAGCTTACTTGATACTATCCAGTTTATTAACTTAAGAAAAATCCACAGGACCGGGAATGAATAAGGAAAATGGCATAGACGGCAATGGGAAATACCTGGACTACTCCGAATTCTGGCGCGTCAGCATGGAGAAGATCGAGGAGATCCAGGGCAAACTCCACAGCGCGGTAAAGGAGCTTGAGATAAAATACTCCGGTTTCGATGAGATCTATGATCTCATCGAGGAAGAACTCAACACCCTCTCATCCATCTATTCAAGTTACAACTCCATCCACGGCGGCGGTCATGTAATGAAGCTCAATACCCTCATCAGGGAATACAGGCGGCATTACACCGGGGAGGGTATTGATTTTGATCTCATCCATTTTCTCCTCAGAAAAATCGGGGAACTCCGGGACAGGAGCGTTGAGGATTTTCCCCTGCTCCGGCACAGGAATGAACCGAAAGGTGAACCGGTTTACAGGGAAGCGAAGGAGAAGAAGGAGTACCGGGACAGGCCTTACAAGTGGATAACATATGAAAAAAACCGGTCATGGTTTATCTCACCGTTTTCGGATCTGCTGATCATAAATAAAGAGGACACGGAAAAGGAAGTCCGCACGGACAATGAACATTCCCGGTTCACATACAGGAACGGGACCTATACGGCTTTTGACCATTTCGGCAGTACAACTACCGATGCAACTCAAACAAAATTCTATATAATAATCGATAATGGAGAGAAAGTCTACTCTGCAAGCTCTGTTGGCAGAAAGCTCTATGCAAAAAATGACATGATGAAGAGAAAGGTGGAACCCTTCAGGCATCCCCATTCAACGAAACTCTATTCGGGATATGTGAGGGTTTTCGGGAAGAGGCATATTCTGGTAATAGGCGGGGTCACGTGACCCCGCCTATTACCAGAAATAACCCCGCCTATTACCAGAAATAACCCCGCCTATTACCAGAAATAACCCCGGCCTACTTCACAGGAATAACCAGGCGAAAACCATCATCATAATAGCGGCAATCCGGGTTAATGTAGTTGCGGTATGACGAACGCAGGTTAAACCTGTAATCGTCCCAGCATCCGCCCCTTAAGATCCTGTACTTACCCGTTTGGGGCCCCCGGGGATTTCTTTCCGGGCTTTTACTGTAATACATGCTCCCATACCAGTCCATACACCATTCCCAGACATTTCCCGACATATCATACAGACCCCAGGGATTCGGTTTTTTTTGGCCGACCGGGTTTGTCTGTTTCCCTGAATTTCCGCTGTACCAGGCATAATCCTCATGAAAGCTGTCTCCCCAGAAAAACTTCGTTGAAGAACCTGCACGGGCCGCATACTCCCACTCCGCTTCGTAGGGGAGCCTTGCCTCCACTTCGAATCTCCTGCCGAATTTTTTCGCGAAATTCATCGCATCGTTCCAGTTCACCTTCTCAACCGGCCTTCTGCTTCCTTTGAACCTGCTGGGATTTTTCCCCGTAATCGCCTTATACTGTTCCTGTGTGACCTCATACTTTCCTATCCAGAATGAGTCAACACATACCCTGTGGGCCGGCTTCTCGTCGTTATGATCATCTGAGCCCAGAGTAAAACAGCCCCCTTTTATGGCAACAAACTCAATGCCACCCACACTGATAACAGTGCCGGTCTTTTTAATTTTCAGTATATCAGCTGTTACTGATTTATTACCACCGAGATTGTCTTTCCCTGCCGGACTTTCCTTTTTTACCTTCCCTGCTGCATTCAGGACAGACATCAGAAGTATCGCAGAGAAAAGAAAGACATACTTATAATTTTTTCCCGGTTTCATCAAACTATTTCATTATATACTAAATTATTAAATAATGTATTCTTTTTTTAAAACACTGTTTTTGTAAAGGATTTTTTTGACCCTTTTTTCACATCATTTCCACAGTGCCTTCCGGAGATAACAGGACTATGTCCTCAGGGGGACAGCAGGTATTACAGACAGGAGAGCGCAATCAACATCTGGGCCGGTGCATAGAGCGCCCAGGTTTTCACGGTACTGTGAGGTATCTCCTTAACAAACTGGTTGAAAGCCAGGACCATGTCAGAAGCAACAAAGAGAAGCGCTCCCGCCGTTAACAGGAAACTCCTGGCGGTATACCCTTTGTTAAATGTTGACACGGCAAAAAACACCATAACAGAAATGACCAGCATATAAGCCATGACAGGTATCCTCATGTCACCCGCTTTTCCCAGAAAGACCCTGCTGATTTTTTTCAGGAATAAAATAAGCAAGATGATGATCAGGAAGTTCCACCCCTGGAAACTGAATCCCCCCGAAAAGGCCGCAGTGTAAAATATATGGGCCAGCATGAAAAAGAGGATCCCCGGTTTCAGCAGATTCACTTCTTCAATCATGAGGAGTGTGTCCGCAACAAGAGACATGAGAAGGGCCGTAAAAATAAGTATCCTGTAGCTGTTTACTCCGCTGTTATTAATGGAAACCGGAATAACCAGGAGAATGGAGATGGTGACAAGCGGTGTGAGGAGATATTTTAACGCGAGGACCCGCTTATATGCAAAGAATTCCCGGAGAAGCAGCAGAATCGAAAATGAGACCAGGGAGAGGAGAAGATAATCTATTGATAAGATACCCGCCATCCAACTACTTCTCCTTTTTTTCCCTGTCTTTTCCCTCCGGTTTCTTCCCCTCCTTCTCCTTCCTGAAGAAATCTGAGAGCTCTCTCAGATCATCGGGTTTAAACTCAGAGCTTATGGCGGCAATATTTTCCTGTTTAATGTCCTGGTATATCTCTTTCCTGTGGACGGTAACATTTTTCGGAGCCCGTATGCCAAGCTTGACCTGGTCGCCTTTAATATCGATAACAACAACCTCCACATCGTCCCCTATCATTATGCTTTCATTCAGTTTTCTTGCCAGTACCAGCATCTTATTTACCCTCTTTCTCTGTGGACTTCTTTATCTCGTCCAGTATTCTGTGCCGTACATTGTGCTGGTCGTCAAGTGAGATGGCCTGTCTCCCCAGGTGTTTCTCCGGGTTTATAAGAACGGGCCCCTGAAGGTTAGCAGTCATATCGGAAGGATTTTCGGGGATTGTGACTATGGCGAAAACAATCGCGTCTTTTTTATCCTCTATACCCACGGCATCAAGGTCGTTTTGAGAAACCCTGAGGACAAATGACGACATAAAGTCCTCGGGTCTTATTATGACAAAAGCAAGACCCGGTTCATCAAAAGCCTGCAGCCATTTAAAGGGGGACTTTTCATCATCAGAATCGATAATTGCGTACTTCTTAATAAAGTCAAATCCAAGGATACCATCGGGAAAATCCACAACCTGTTTTTCATCAATTTCAATTTCACCGAACGGCTTTGTAACAATCTTTATTCTCAACTGCTTGCTCCTTATGGGTTAATCTTCTTGCGTATCAAATTTCCGGATTGCCTGCCCGTCTATCTCAGGAAATCCATAAGTGTGGGCCGGATGGATTTTGCTCCCACTGCCAGGGCATACTGGTGTACGCTCTCAATCCACTTGAAGTTCATTATCGTCTCCGCGTAATCGATACCCTCGGTCTTTGAGAGCATTTCAAGGACATTTCCCTTTTCATACTCGGACCTCTTGGCAAGCTCTTCCACCCTGTTCTGCTTAGCGCCGACCAGGGACACATTGCGCAGCAGGTTGTCCAGTGCAACATCGATAAGACCCAGGTCCCTGCCGCCTACAAGCTCCTGGTCGCCCCTTACAAGGTCGTCCCTGAGCTGGATGATCATCTCAAAGATGGACATTCCTCCCACAGTCACCGTGGGATCAATATTATTGGGGGGATCGGGAAAATTGCTGTTTACCAGTCCCAGGTCCTTGAGGACCGTTCCGCTTCCCACGTCCTCCAGCCATATCTGGTGGGGGGTAGTTGATTCGAGGATGATATTGTTCCGCCCGCCCTTGGACGCCCTCACGCTGAGCCCGCCGTTATTTATCTTGTCGATAATAATATCAAGGTTATCACCGGCGGATATATTTATCTCCTTCCCGTCGATCCGGACAGCCTGGTTGGAAACGGAGGAATAGTCCGATGTGTCCCTGTTGGATGTAAGGATCTGGTTTGAGGCCCAGAATATTCTGTTGCCCGGGATATTCACATCCATATACTCGCCTTTGGAAACTTCCCTGGTGACACCGCCGATGTCTCCCCTGTACTCCACACCTATCATGGCGTCACCCTGCTGTCCCGCGGTGAGAGTCTGATAAATGGGCACAAAGGGATTGGGCTGCTTTTCCGTACCGGTCATATGTCCGCCGAAGATCGGCCTGCCGGTGGAACTCTTTGTGTTTGCGATGGCCACGAGTTCCTCCAGAAGCTGGTTTATCTCCGTTGCCGCTGCCTCCTTCCTCTCAAAGGATGAGTAGATCCCGTGGGCGCCCTGCACGGTGAGGACCCTTATTCTCTGAAAGATCCTCAGCATGGACTGCACCGAGGTGTCGATATCGCTGAGCCTGTTCTTGCTCTCATCCAGGTTGCTGATATACTGGTGGATCTCGGAAAGCCGTGACCTGTAGAGCATCTGGTTGGTTGCCGAGATGGGATTGTCCCGGGGAAGCCTGACATTCTTTCCCGTTGCCAGCTTGTCCTGGATACTGTCCATCTCCTGGGTATGCCTGTTGAGGTTGTAGGTCATGGTATTGTTAAGCATCTGGTTTGTTATTCTGTTCATTTATCTACACTCCCATCCTGTTGATAATGGTATCGAGCATACTGTCCATTGTTGAAATGACCCTGGCCGCGGCATTGTAGCCGTGCTGGAAGGCGACCATGTTGGCCATCTCCTCATCCAGGTTTATGCCGGATACGGATTCCCTGAGATTGGTCAGGTTCTTCAGCAGGGTCTCCTGGTTCTTTATCCTGTCCTTGGCCTCTTCACCCTGTGTTCCTATCCGCGAGACCAGGGCGATGTAAAAGTCATTGAAGGTGGAATTTTTATCAACCATCGCATGCTTGTGCCGGAGGCCCGCCAGTCTCAAGGCGTTGGTCCCGTCACCGATACCGTTTGCGGTATTAAAATCTCCCGTTCCCCCGATGTCCTTTCCCCGGGCTGCCGCTATGAGGTCAACATCACGAACAATCCTGTCAGAAACCGCCATGTACGCGGCGGGATTGAACTTCGGCGTAATGGTTATATGCTCCCGCGAGGGGAGAAACTTGCTTATATCATTGATCCTTCTGTAATCGAAGGCGCCGTCCCTGCCCGATTGTTTCAGAACACCCGTAAGTCCCACGAGAAACTGCCCCGAATCCTCCAGGTGCCTGATCATAAAGTTCTTATTGTCATGGTCCCGCGCGATTGTGGCCTTGACAGCCAGTCTCTTCTCATGGTCAAGGTACGCCACAACTCCCAGCTTCGCGTCGTTTATCTTCTTTATAACGGTATTCACCGTATCCGACGCGTTGTAATCCACCTGCTGGAGTGTCTCCAGCCGGGTATTGGAAACAAAGGTAAGTGTGCCCGATATCCCTATTGCCGCAGAGGCGTCAACTTTATTATTTCCCGAAACCTTGAATATGGCACTCACCTCCTCAACGCCGTCACTGTTAAGATCGAAGTTTCCGTCGGTATTATCGCTTGCGGCAATGTGCCTGAAAAAATTCACATTGGTCTCGCTTCTCCTTCCAAATCCGTCCCTGTGGACCTCGTTTGTCATGTCAGCGAGGTTTATTGCAAAGGCATTTAAGTCATTGATGTTGTCCCTGATTATCACATCCCTCACCTCGAACATCCCCGCGAGCTCTCCCCCTTTTATGGTAACGTCTGTCTCTGTCTCTTTCCAGACGACCTTGAACAGGCCGTTATTTTCCGGGTCCATGACCGCCTTCAACGGGCGGAAGACCTCTCCCTGGACAAAGTTCTCGGCACCCAGGTAGACAATGATCTCGTCTTTATCGCTCCTGCCCACCGAGATATCGGCGATAGTTGACATCTTTTCAATAAGGGCGTCTCTCCTGTCCTTGAGATCGTTGGGGTTGTCTCCCACCGCTTCGGATTTCAGTATCCTTTCGTTTAAATCCCTGACGTCCCGGGCATACATGTTGAGCTGTTCGGTCATATGTTTGACCTGCCTGTTGGCATCGAGCCGGAGCTCATAGAGCTGCCTGTAGACATTGTTAACCTCGTTGGAAAGGTTAACCCCCTTCTCCTTGACAACCTCCCGTGTTGCCCTCATTTCCGGGTACTTGGAAAGCTCCTCCCATGCCTTCCAGAGTTCGTCCATTCTCGACCTGATGGACCGGTCGGAGGGCTCGTTATAGATAGACTCGACCTGGTATATAAAATCGTTTTTGGATTTCCAGAAACCCATGACATTTTTTTCAGAAACGATCCGGTCATCGATAAACGCGTTCCTTATTCTCTCAACCTGTGACACCGTGGAGCCCTGCCCCAGCATCCCTTTCACCATCTCCCTGTTGAGCGCGGGAACATAAAGGGGGTCTGCGGAAGTAATGACAACTCTCTGTCTCGAGTACTCCTTGTTCTCGGCATTGGAAATATTGTGCCCCGTCACATGAAGGGCCTGCTGGTGCGACATCAGCCCTCTCTTCCCGATTTCCAGTCCCATAAATGTATTTGGCATTTTACTCCTCCTCAGGCTGTCTGGTTAAAGAGAACAGGATTGGAGATTTTCATGTTCTCCTCCTTCCCGTCGTTCCCGTAACCTGCCTGGCCCCCGCCCGTCTTAAGGCCCGACATTAAGATATTGAAAAACTCCCTGTTGTCATGCAGCAGGGTGTCGTTTGTTTTCACAAGATGTGACGTTTTATTCATTATGTCCTTCAGGTCCATACCCAGCCGGAGAAGATGATGAGACGAATCTTCATCCATTGAAAGAACGATCTCCTTCAGTGTGATATTTCGGGAGAAGTCATCCAGGTTATTGGTCCTTCTGTAATCCTCGATAAGGTCCTCCCTCCTTTTCTCCAGTAAATCAATCTCGGAAAGCCCCGTCTCCTGCCGGGCCGCAAGCTTCTCCACAACGTCCCACTCTTTCCGGATTATTGCTTCACTTTTCTCAATCTCCAGCTTGTAAAGATCTTCATAAAGCTCAATTTCTCGGGAAAGGATCTTTTCCATCTCTATGACCGGCTTGTACATTGTTTACCCCCGGGGTCCAATAGTGTTTTTATAAGGATAAAAGTATCCTGATTCTGTATTAATATCGGTGATTTAATAATTTAAATAAGAAGATTACTGGATTAAATGGAGAAATTAATTGACATGAGGAGCATAGTATACCAGAATATATCTGTAACTATTTAGCCATGTGTAAGAATTATTATATTCATTAATAAAATATTGCTGATTATATATTTTTTTAAATGGTAATTGACGGCTGATCTTCAATGTATATGAAGCGGGCCGCATTTTTGATGTATCAGTACAAAGATTGAAACTTAAACATCTGTTTTTTAATTTATATGGAGGATTACTCAATGAACTTTCGAAAAAGTGGAATTATCGCAGCAGTATTGATCACCATGATTTCCTGCGGTTCCGGTCAGAAGAAGGACACAAAAGCAGCAAAATCAAAACTAAAAGGGGACATTCTGGAGATATACTACGGGGACGGTTCCCTTCAGGGACGGGGGAAAGTCACCGGCGGAAAGATAAAGAACGGCAGCTGGACCTTCTATTATAAGGGGGGAAAGGTAAAACACTCAGAGGGAAATTTTGCGACCGACAAAAAAGACGGCCATTGGACAGGGTACTACGAAGACGGGAAAAAGAAGTTCGAAGCAGATTATAAAGCAGGAATGGTAGAGGGCGTACAGAAATCGTACTATAAAGACGGTACACTCATGTCTGAAACAGAGTACAGAAACAATAAACCCAATGGTGACAAGACCGTTTACTACCCCAACGGCAAAAAGAAGTCAAAAGAGAGATATATCGATGGGAAGAAAAACGGACCCGGCACAAATTTTTATAAAAACGGAATACCCATGAACGAATTTGTGTACCGGTACGATAAGAAAGACGGTGTGAGCAAGGAATACTATCCCAACGGCAAGTTGAAATCCAACTCAATGTACAGGGATGATAAGCTCCATGGTGCATGGTCGGAAAACTGGCCCAATGGGAAGAAAAAGAGCTTTGGCATGTACACCGACGGCAAGAGGACCGGCAAATGGTCATTTTATCATCAAACAAACGGAAAGGTCGCCATGACCGGTAACATGTCAGACGGCAAGATGGAAGGGAAATGGACCATGTTCTATCCCGAAGGAATGGTATGGAACGAGGGGATGTTCAAGAAAAATACACAGGTGGGAGTCTGGACCTATTACGATAAGAAAAAGAAGATCACAAAGAAGCTTACCCTGAAAGGCGCCGCGGTAAACGGCAAAGGCTGGCTTTACAAAAACGGCGTGCTTACCGGTGAATACATGATGGTAGGGTCCGCAAAGAACCCGAAGAAAAACGGCGCCGGGAAGGAGTTCTATCCCAACGGGAAGCTCATGTCCGAAGGAAGTTACATGATGAACCGCAAATCGGGAAAATTCAGGGAGTACCATCCCAACGGCAAGCTGATGGCCGAAGGAGACTACATGAACGACAAGAGAAACGGAACATGGAAGTTCTACAATCCCGACGGTTCGGCTGACGCGAATAAAACAGGTTATTATATGATGGGAAGATACCGGAAAGGGTTCGGGCAGTAGTCTTATTTTAACTGATTCTTAAAACTACAATTAAATGCGAAAGGCTGTCTCATAATTGAGGCAGCCTTTTTTCATTGAGAGGAAAACTCTATCAATGACATTTTATCATATTCCTTTGAAGGAACCTCTTATTGTAAATTTCAAAGACCTCTGAATACAGGCGTGAATTAAATTCCGGTAAAATTCTCGAAAATTAAAAAAAGTTTTAATGAATCCGGTTTCAGAATCGTATTAATATTGATAAATAATTGCAATTCTGATCAAAATACCGGGAGATTGAACATTATGAGAACCACCATCACTATTGACTCGGAACTTCTTGAAAAACTGGAAGAGGCTGCAAGTACACTTCGTCTCTCTAATAATGAAATGATCTCACTCCTTCTCGCGCGGATTATCAGGAAAAACGAGTTTGAACCCAGGCCCTATGAAAGAGTCACTTACCAGAAGAGGGGTAAGGATTTTATTATCCTGGAAAAAGAGCATATTAATATTGATTCTGTTTTTTATGAACAATATCTGGATTTAAGAAGGAATTTTAAGTTTTCCGTTTCCTTGCTTATTGGTTTTGCCATCAGGCATTATCTTGATGAACTTGTTTATGATCTGAGTAATCCCAGGGATCATAAAAAGATCTTGGATAACTATGCAAGAAATTTCGTATATATTACACGAATGCTGGATACTGTTCCTCTTTATATCTCAATTCTGGGATTTCCGGACCTAAAAACTCTGGAAAGACTCATGCTCTAGCCAAAGCCACAGCCAATAAGTTAGAAAACCCTTTCATAAAAAAACTGGCTTTATCCCGTAATTTCAATCACGCCCCTGAATACGATCAGAAATAAAAAATTTCTTCTTGACCTGACAAAAAATATGTATTTATTAGTATTGGTAGTGGTGTGCACTAGCAATTTTTTTCAGTAATTGCTGAAGCAATTCTAACACATTAAAAATAAAATCAAAGGAGAATTTTTATGCAAAGATTAGTGCCTGTTTTTTCAATAATTAAATATATTCCATAAAAATAATTGCAAGAGGGGATAATGAGATTCATGAAGATTAATTATACGATAAGAAACAAGTACCATGCATTGTTAGCAATTACAATAATAATTATCTATTCCATTTTTACATCAGGGTGTTCAACATTACCTAATAAGCCAATGCCTTCACCAAAAGGCCAATTTGTAGTAAAAATTCTTTCTGAAGGAATATCAGAATTAAATGATCTTCCCATGGGATCATATCGCATACCCGATAGTAATGTTATAGTCCTGAGTGAGAAAGGAAATTCTGCAAAGAGCTGCGGGATGGCATTTGGATTACTTGGAGCATTTGTTGCAAATTCAATCGGCAAGGAACATGCTAGGAAAGATATATCCGGTGTAGAAAACACACTCAAAATAGGTCTTGATATATATACAAAAAATATTCTTGAAAAGAAATTCAAAGAAACATCACCTCCTTCCAACTGGACATTAGACGAAAAAGGAACAAATGGACGTCTTGAAATAACTCCATATGTCATTATGACTCTTGATATGAATTCAACAGGCAAACTATACCTCTTCTTAAAAACAAAGATTCTTAAAAAAAATAAAGAAATCTGGGAAGGTAAATATGTTTATTATGTACCAGTTACTCGTACACTTAAAGGTGAAAACAGTTGGACTGATAATGACGCAAAAGAAATGAAAACTGAAATATTCATAGGAATTGATAAAACAATCGATGTAATGATAAATGATACAAAAGAACCATCTATCTGGAAAAAAGATCCCGTTAAAATATCCGGAACATTTTTAGGAAAAAGTTATACATTAAACGGCTTATTACTTAAAAAAAGTGATAAGACAATTATTTTGAATAATGGACTAAAAAATATCTTTTATGGAATTAACATCATCCCAAGACACGATATAACTTTAATAAAATGATCTATTTTTTATAGAACCTATTATACTTCATGTGAACGAGTATCTCTATCCTTACTCAAACATCTCGTCAACAATGTCGCCGAGCTGGTTTTCCGCTTCTTCGTCGGTGAGTTCATCAACTGCCACGGGTTTCTTTTCCGGAGGGGGTTCCTTTGATACGGGGAGTGTCTCAAGGAACTCCTCGTAATGGACTTCACTGAGAGCGTCAATAAGGCGGATCTCAAACCCGGCCTTGATGATACCGTTCTCCAGAAAATTGATATTCCTGACAACTGCTCCTAATATGACCTTCTTCTGTGAGGGAAGCATCATTTCGAAGCTCACAAGACTCCCCTTTTTAAAGAGCCGGGCAATTTTTCTTTCCTTAAAGACAACACCGATACCGTTTTTTGAAAGGTCAGAGACAAGGATTTTATCAGGTGACGGCTGAAAGAGCCTGTTCTTTCTGAAAAGCTCATTGATGACCACTGCCATTCTCTTGACAACCGAGAAGTGCCCGTCTGTCATGGGAGTTGTATTGTTCACCTGCAGGTAGCCGTAAGGAATCATGTTACGAATAAGGACAGGGGCGGAAGCTTCTGAGATAAATTCGTGCCGGGAGGAAAGCTTGTAGTCGTTTGATAAGATCTCATTGATATAAAAATTATAGTCCTTCTCGAACCTCTTGTCAGGTTCACTGTTGAGATCGGGAATAAAGATAGGACGGATATTGGTGGAAAAGTATTTCATCCGAATATCTCTTCCCGATTCATTGATAAAATGAACAACGATATTCTGGAACTGCTTCTCAAGATCAAAGGTAACGATCTCCTTAACATGGTCGACCTTTTTGTCATTCATGGTAAGCTCATTGGTTATGACAAAATCGGAGATGACCTTTTCAATATAGATTATGCTTTTACTCTCTCCCCCTTCAAGGGCGATCCTTCCCTCCCTTCTTGCCGCGATGAGGACCTGGAACATGACCGGCGTAAAGATGAAGGTATCCTCATTTCTTTCCTCGAACTTCAGTCTTGCGTTTATGGTTGTGTTATTGTGACGGGTAATGACCTGTACGACTTCAGGAATGTTTTTCACACGGGGAATTCTATAGGCAATCTTTCCCTCGGAATATCCCAGGAACTGAAGGAAGAGGTTCCCGCTCTTTGTCTTAATAAAAACATTGGGCCCGGTAAAAAACCGGTTGATAAGCATGGGAAACTGGGACTCGTCCGTAACTGTTTTAATCTGACCTGTCATTATCTCTCTCTGCGCCAATTACCTGTTAAGTTATTTAACAGTAATGGGAAAAGAGAAAAAAATCAAGGAATTAATTTCCTCCCACAATCTTGCCGTCAATGAGAGATATTGTCTTTTCAGTCCTGGAGGCTATTTTGAGATCGTGGGTTATAATGATAATAGTGGTATTTTTTTTTCTTCCCAGGTCAAGCATGATATTCACAAGATTGTCCGAATTGGCGCTGTCAAGGCTGCCGGTGGGTTCATCGGCCAGGAGGATATCCGGATCACCGATAATTGCCCTTGCAACCGCGATTCTCTGGCACTCCCCTCCGGAGAGTTCGGAAGGATAGTGATGCCCCCTCTCGGTAAGGTTAAAATTTTCCAGCATCTCGAGAGCCCTCTCCCTGGCTTTCTTCCTGCGGGTCCTCCTGATCAGCAGGGGGATCATGATATTTTCCAGGGCGGTAAATTCAGGGAGAAGATTGTGCTGCTGAAAGACAAAACCGATATGCCTGTTCCTGAAACCCGAAAGGTCTTCTACCGTTAAATGCGAGACATCTTTTCCAAGAAGCTCAAGCCTGCCGCTGTTAAAGGAGTCGAGGCACCCCACAAGATTAAGGAGTGTGGATTTTCCCGCACCTGAAGGCCCGATAATTGACGCAATATCTCCCCGGGCAATTTCAAATGAGATATCTTTGAGGACCTTGAGGGCATTTCTTCCCTGCCCGTAGATTTTTTCTATATTATTACCTTTAATGATCAGTTCTTTTGTCATTATTGTCTCTACTCGTACCTGATAGTCTCCACGGGGTTTAGCCGTGACGCGTTCCACGCGGGAAAGATCGCCGCAACTGTGGAAAGGAAAACCGCAAATATGGAAATGAAAACAATAAATTCGGGCTTTACCTGGGTGGGAATAGTATCGATATAATAAACATTTGTGGGAACGATAACGACCTTATCCCAGATACCCAGGTTAAAGAAGAGATAGACCTGCGTGCCGATCTTATTTATTGTTGCCTCTGTCCACATGATGATAGCCTCAAGGTTGAGGGACGCGGCAAGTCCGAGGATCACACCCATGAGAGTACCGGTAACGCCGATAAGAAAACCCTCAAGGATGAACACAACCATGATCGATGTGGGTTTTGCCCCCATGGATTTGAGAACACCGATATCCTTCCTCTTCTCCATCACCACCATGACCAGGGTACCCATTATGGTAAATCCCGCGGAAACAATGACCAGGAAAAGGATGATGGTCATTATCAGTTTTTCCAGTTTGAGCGCATAGAAGAGATTCTGGTTCCTCTCTTCCGCGGTCATGGGAACATATTCATAACCAATAGTTGCCTGAATATGAGCAGCGGTTGCATCCATCCTGTAGACATCTTTTATCTTAACCCCTATGCCCTTTGCCACATCACCCACGGAGTAGAGCCCCTGAGCACCGGGAAGAGACATCACGATAAGCTTCGTATCAAAATCGTAGTAGCCTGTTTTAAAAAACCCGTTGACCCTGAATTTTCCCATGCCGGGGATAACGCCCTCCCGGGCGGTAAGCCTCCCCTTGGGGACAATGATCTCTATCCAGTCGCCAATATCGATATTGTAATTAAGGGCCATCTCGGAACCGATGAAGATACCCTGCTTCCTGCTGAGATTTTTCTCTCCTTCGGTAATGAACTTCTTAAAATGAAGAGGGATGTCTCCTTTTTTACCCATACCCCTGATCATCACATAGGAGATGTTTTTCTTAAACCTCATAAGACCCTGTCCCTGGATATAGGGATAAGAGGAAACAACCCCTTTAACGGTCTTGATTTTTTCAACGATCTCCCTGTAATTCCTGATCGTCTCCCCCTTCCGGGAACCGTAAACATTTGAGATGGTAATATGCGAATCCACGTCAAGGATCTTGTCCTTGATCTGGGCCTGGAAGCCGTTCATCACGGAGATAACGATAATGAGAATAAATACGCCGATAAAAACAATAAAGACAGAGAGAAGCGTATTAAAAGATATGAATCCCTGGCTCTTCTTGGCCTTCAGATACCTGAATCCGATAAAAAGTTCATATAATCTCATTTTTGTCTCTTCCCTCTATTTGCTGATCCTTATAAGAGTCCTGTTTGACATCAACCATCCGTCATCCCTGCGCTTTCCTTCAAGGAACCTGATAAAGTCAACATCCCCCCTGATGATGTATCCCTTTTTCCCGCTCTTCCTGTTAACAGCCTTTACCGTGAAAGAGACATTTCTCTTTAGATATGAGTTATTTTGCGCATCCTGTTTTATATCTTTCGGGTCAAGTTCCTCGATTTTCCCCATATAGAGTTCAGTGAGATAATACTCAGTGAACATCTCTCTGAAAAGATCCCTGCTCTTGGGATATGCTTCACATTCAGTATAGGCCTGGTAGTTCATCTTTTCAACGGCACTCATCCATTTCCTGAGAACGGTCTCAGGTTCAATAAAATTTTCCTTCTTTTTGCATGAGATATTCGCGCAGAAGAAAATCGTCAGTAAAAGGATTAAGGTTCTCATAATCTCCTGTGAGAGTAAAGATGAGGATAAGAATCTCACCAATGCTTAATTTGTCATTTACTTTTTTTTAAAACAGATACAACTACTCATCTATTTGTGTGAATGATCATATTCATTAAGAGATAAAACTGATATGTCCCCGCCGCCTTCGGCGGCGGGGACATATTGTTAATATTTTATTAATGATAAATATTTAAAACATATAGCTGATTCGTTACAAACAGAGAATCCTTAAAAAGTTAAACCGGGATATAAGGGCATTCAATGATCAAAAAACTCCTAAAAATCCGGAGGAGTATTTTTTTTCGGGCAACATGATACGGTATTTTCTACTTATGCCAGACAGGCAATTGCCCGTTCATTACAAAATTATAAAGGAGGACAAAATGAAAATAAGAGATTTTCTGATTTTTACCTTACTGATCACTTCTCTTTTTCGCTGCGATTATGAAAGGAGTTCGGGATCTCAGGTACCTCAGGGAGATGCTTATGATACATCTTCCAAAGCATCTTTAAAACTGCTTACAAAACCAGGTATCGATATCTATGTGAGGACACCTCAGGACGGGGGGAGTGACAGCAATCCCGGGACCCAGGACCTGCCCAAGGCCACGATCCAGGCTGCGGTGGATCTCATCCCTCTGGATGGATACGGCTCTGTTCATGTTGCTGCGGGAACCTATGCGCCCTGTGCAGCCACAGATAATTTCAAGATAGATATTCTGGGAGGATATAATGCCGGTGACTGGAACGACAGGGATATCTCACCCAATGCAGCTTATATCTACACCACACGTATTGAGAGCCCGGCTGATTCCGGTCCGGCGGTTACCGTTACACTTGTTAAAAATTTAACATTTGAAGGCTTCACTGTACAATCATATAACTCAAATACCCCGGCAATGGATGTTAAAATATCGAGAATAAAATTACACAGAAATTATATCGAGAGTAAGGGTGAAAATGGAACGGGACTTAATCTTGACAAGAGTTTTGGGTGGATTGATGACAACCTTATTTACGGAAGCGGAGGTAAAGTCAGCGGAACAACATATGCTCTCAGGGCCAATCAATCAATTTTTGAAATAACCGGCAATATAATAAACGGGGGAGCACATGATAATCCGGCAGGGATTTTGTTTGAAAAATCCACAGGCAAAATTCAGGACAATTGGATACTTGGAGGAGAGGGAAAGTATACGAAAGCCATTCAGATAACGGGAATTTTCAGTACAGAGAGTGATCCACTGGAGATCAGTCAGAATACTATCGATGGCGGCCTCGGGACAGAGGAGACCGTCGGGATTATGAGTTTAAACGGAAATATACGAGTGGAGAACAATCAAGCAATTAACGCGCGGGGGGGGAACACATCTTTCTCCTGTAAAAACACAAGAGCAATATACTCATCCCAGGGTGCTGCAATAATTAAAAATAATGTTATCAGCGGGGGTATCTATTCTGGAAACAGCTGCGGAATATATGTAGAATATAGCAACGGGTATAATGTTGAAATAGAAAACAATACAATCTCGGGCGGTACATATTCTTCATACAGTAAAGGTATTTCCATAATAAACACCTTTGCTGTCATTACTCATAATAAAATTTCCGGCTGCAATCAATCCCCCGGGGCAAGTATCGGAGTTGAAATAAGATACTCGCCGGCATTACTGGTAAATAATTCGATATGGGCAGGAATGACAGCCTCCAGCAGAACTCTCGGAATCATTAATGTCAATTCTGACAGTAAAATAATCAACAACACCATAAACACAGGAAAAGCGATCATTGGAGTATTCGGAATCTATAATCTCATGGATTCCCATCCAGTGATAAGTAATAATATCATCTTCTCAGATTTTGACTCTGATCCCCAGGTCAGCTTCGGGATCATGAACAGTTCCGGAAGCTCCCCCGTAGTAAGCTATAATGACATTTGGGTACCGGATGATATGGGTACAGACTATACGGGTGTAAATAATAACATAAGTGTTAATCCCTTTATTACAGCCAGCACCGGAGCGGACTACCCGCTTACGGTAAACAGTCCGGTTGCGGTAACCCGGGGGGCATATCCCTATACTGACATTACGACAATTGATATTCTCTACAACCTGAGAACAGCCCCCTGGTCCATGGGGGCCTATGAATACGACGCTCTCTGATCCCCCACAGGACATGTTTTTATCACAGACAGTTAATAGGCGGATAATAATCCGCCTTTTTCTTTTGCCGATGAGAATATCAAAGGAGATGGAGGTACAATTCTACTCTTTCGGGATTAGGCCAAGTTCCTTCTCCCCGAAGACCTGGGCGGAGAACTTCTCGATCTTGAGCCCCGGCTTTCTCCATGAATCACCCGGCAGGCCCGCCTTGTAACAGGTGTGGGTAAGAAACGTTTCCAGGTCCCAGCCCTGCTCAACGGGGACCTGGGGAAGGAGAAGCCCCGAGTTAAACCCGCTGGAGACGATAAGCCCGTCTCGGCCAACAACAATCTCTGAGATCTCATACACTCTTTCAATGGGGCTCAGGACCGATATTTCGATATCGATACCGCTGTACTCTGATTTTGTCAGCGGAGGAAACCGGGGGTCCCTGAAAGCCGAGGATTTTGACATCTCTACAATGGTCTGCGGGATCGGGTATACGCCCACAATATTGCCGATACATCCCCTGAGATTCCCCTCACTGTGAAGAGTGACAAAGGCCCCGCACTTCTCCTGCAATATTTCATCACTGAGATCAAGTCCCCCGCTGTTATATTCCGTATTCAGATGTTCTGCGATGGTCTTTCGTGCCAGTTTAAGAAGCTTTACCTGCTGTTCCCTGTTCAGTTCTATCATTTAGAGTACTCCTACCGTAGGAAAGCCGCGGAGAGATATCCCACAACCTGGTTCCTGTCCCCGGCAGTGTCCCCCGAATTGCCATATTTCAGTATAGTGACTCCCTCAGCGCCAAGTTCCTTGCAGAGCATGATACCTGTAAGGAGAGGCCCCTCCCCGCATGCTTCCGATTTTCCGCTGGCCAGGAGGTCCTTTATCCCTTTTTCATCAAAGGTCTTAAGGCTCTCAATAAACTGCCCATCCCTGCTCACCGCGCTGTCGTATGAATAGTAGTGGGAAAGGTCAGTGGAGATAACGACAATGAATTTCCTCTTCTCCTCTTTCAGGATGATGCCGAGTCCTTCCGCAAGAAGAGTGCACGCGGTGAGGTCGGTGGTCCCCACAATAACAGGCACAATTTTAAATGTACTGAGTACCCGCTGGAGAAAAGGGACCTGCACCTCCAGGGAGTGTTCAACGGCATGGACCTCCTTCAGAAAGGCGAAACCCCGTTTTTCCATGAGCTTTTTCCCTATGGCACTGTCGATTTCAACGTCTCCAAGGGGTGTTTTATAGATACCTTCAGGTATCACCGAGGCCCCGTCAAAGCGGGCCCTGTGGGAAGGAGCGAGGACCACTGCCAGCTCATAATCGGAGTCCTTTATGGCCCTGAATGAGTAAGCGGCAATGGGTCCCGAGTAGATATATCCCGCATGGGGGGACACGACCCCTACGATCTCCCCGTCAAGACCGGGTAATTCCGCGCTGTTGAGATATGTGTCAACACTCCTCATGAGATCGTTTTTCCCTGCGGAATAAAAAGCGCCGGCAACTGCTGGTTTTCTCTGGTACATGGTATCACCTTCCTGTAATGAGTATGATGATATTTTAATATATAATAACCACTCGTGAAAATCAATTAATAAATTGATCCGATTCTGCGGCTACATCCTCCTCTCAATCTCATCAAGGATCCTTTCGGCAGTGTCCGATTTACTCAGGAGGGGAAGTTCATTCCTTTCACCGTCCCGGAAAAAGAGAGTGACCGCATTGGTGTCCGTTCCGAACCCGGCGTCCTTCCGGGAAACATCGTTAAGGCATATCATGTCCAGGTTTTTCTCATGCAGCTTTTTCAGGGCATATTCTTCGGGATGATCGGTTTCAGCCGCAAACCCCACAACGAAGGTGTTCCTGAAATGGCCCTTTTCCCTTTTGCGTCTTATCTCCAGTAATATGTCCGGGGTCCGGGTAAGTTCCAGGACCAGGTTCCGGGCGCCTTTTTTAATCTTTGTTTCACAGGGTGACACGGGAGTATAATCCGCCGGGGCCGCCGCCATAATGAGGAGCGCCCCATCTTCCAGCTCCTCCAGAACAGCTGACAGCATCAGGGATGTGGTGCCGGCCATGACACACCGGTACGGTTTTTCCGATATAAGAGCCTTTTCCATATGCCCGTGGATAAACACGGTCTCCCTGCATCTTTTCCAGGCTTCATCCGCAAGAGCAGCCCCCATTTTCCCCGTGGAGGGATTGGAGATATACCTCACGGGATCGATCCACTCCCTGGCGGGACCTCCTGTTACGATGACCTTTCTCTCCTTAAATGACATCCAGTGATGCCCTGAAGATCTCTTCAATATCAGCCAGCTTTCCCTTTCCTTCATCGCCGCAGATAACATCCCCTGTCTGGGGCTCAACTATACGGACGCCCCTCTTCTTCAGCCGCGCAAGGTTCTCCTCTACCGCGGGATGGCTGTACATGGCCGGGTTCATTGCAGGGGCAAGAAGGACCGGGCACTCCACCGAGAGGTATGTGGTACTGAGAAGGTCATCCGCTATCCCGTTGGCGAACTTGCCGATGACGTCCGCGGTTGCCGGGGCCACAAGGAAAAGGGCCGCGTCCTGTTTCAGGGATATGTGTTCCATCTCGTGCTGTTCCGGGGAAAATGAGTGAATAGAGACCCGGTTTCCCGACAGGGTCTCAAATGTCAGGGGTGAAACAAGGTGAAGTGAATTTTCCGTAAGGAGATTGTAAACGGAAAACCCCTCCTTCACAAAAAGCCGTGTAAGATCATAGGCCTTGTAGGCCGCAATTGAAGCGCTGACTCCCAGTATTATCTTTTTCATTGTCTGCTGAACATCCTCTCAAAATCTGATTTACTGATACTGTAGATATAGGGCCGTCCGTGGGGACACCTCATCTCATGGTCTCCGCTGAAAACATCCCTCACAAGAAGTTCAAGGTCGTTTCTACTCAGGTGATCGCCGGACCTTTTGGCGGAATGACAGGCCGCGCTTTTCGCCATGGCGTCCCTGAAATCGGAACCTCCTCCCTTCTCCCCCTTTATGGATTCCGCGAAATCTTCCAGGAACTCTTTCACATCCATGTCTCTCACTATCCCGGGGACCGCACGGACGGTTACCGTATTGTCCGCAAAATCATCTATGTCAAAACCCATTTCGCCCAGAAGCTGAAAGTTCTCAAGAACAAGCCTGTATTCATCCACGGGGAGCTCCGCCATGACCGGGAACGCCAGGGCCTGGCTCTCAATTTCCGGGCTGTTCTCCCTGAGCCTGTCATAGATTAACCTCTCGTGGGCCGCATGAAAATCGATAAAGTTCAGTGAATCCCCCTGTTCCACCACAATATAAGTCCCGAAAGCAGTCCCCAGTATCCTGATGCTCTCATCATCATCTCTGAACTCCCTGTATAATTCGGCCCCTTCATTGACCACGTCCCTTCCCGAAAAGCCCGGTGATGCGTGAAACACCTCTCGTCCCCTGAAGAGGCTTCCCGTGCCGGAGGAGTCCCTGACGGTCCCTCCCGGGAAAGGGGCAGTTCCCGCGGTTTCACGAACGACCTTCTCTTCACTTCTAAAGAATTCATCCGTAAGAGAGTGTTTTCTGTTGAGGGCCTTCTCAGCCAGCTTAAAGATCAGCGATTCCAGGTATTTCTGGTCAAAGACCTTCACTTCCCTCTTGGCGGGATGGATGTTCACATCAACAAGTTCCGGCTCAATATCAATGAAAATGATTGCCGCCGGGTGCTTCCCCCTCACGGCTATTGCTTCATAGGCTTTCATGAGAATGTATCCGAAATACTTAAACTCCACCGGCCTTCTGTTTATATAGAGAAGCTGCATTGACCGGGATGATCTCATGAAACCGGGTTGAGAGAAAAACCCGTTTATCCTGACTTTAATATCCTGCATACTCTCAAAAGAGAGATTGTCCAGGACCTCGTTCCCGTATATCTGCCCCACCCTTTCGTCCGGGGAAGAGACTTTCCCAAGGGTGATATGCCGCTTCCCGTCAACATCAAGGGTAAAGGCCGTACCGGGATGGGGAAGCGACGCCTTTAAAAATGTCTCCCTGATATACCGCATTTCAGTCCTCCGGGTCTTGAGAAACTTTTTTCTCGCGGGCACATTATAGAAGAGATTCTCAACGATAACCGTTGTTCCCCCGGGTCCGGCAAAATCACCGGTTTCAACCCCCCTGTCAGAACCGGACAGCCTGACCCCTGTTTCACATTCATGACGCCGGGAGAGTATGGTAATGTCTGATATTGAAGAGATGCTGGAAACGGCTTCGCCCCGGAATCCGTAGGTATCCACCCTGTGAATATCGTAAACATCATCTATCTTGCTGGTTGCATAGTCGGCAATGACAAGCTCAATGTCTTCAGGTTCTATTCCCTGTCCGTTGTCACGGACAAGGATCTTTTTCAGTCCGCTGTCGTGGACCTGCACATCAATTTCCGTCGCACCGGCATCCAGGGAATTTTCCAGGAGTTCCTTTATTACGGAAAAGGGCCCCTCCACGACCTCCCCGGCCGCGATCTTTTTACGGACAGAATCGGGTAATACTTTAATTCGTTTCAATGGCCCGCACCTGCTAACCCGCTGAGAGCATCAACCACTGCGGGAAGGGTCTGGCCCGCGGGACCCTTTATAAAGAGGTCCGTTATGCTCTCCGTGTAGTTGGTCTCTTCAAGGTTGAATTCCACTATTTTTGCCCCGTTGTTCTTTGCCACAACCGGTATCCCCGCGGCGGGATATATTATGGCGGAGGTCCCGATAACAAGGAGCGCGTCCGCCGAGTCCGCAAGGAACTGTGCTTCCATGAGTGCCCGCTGGGGGATCATCTCTCCGAAGAAAACAACCGACGGCTTCAATATTCTTTCGCATTCGCTGCACCCGGGAATTTTCCTCTCCTTAAGGCTCTTCCTGAACTGATCAGCCTCATATTCCCTGTGACAGTGTACACAGGTAAACATACTGGAGTTCCCATGGTATTCGATGACATTCCTGCTTCCTGCTGCCTGGTGAAGGTTATCAACATTCTGAGTTATCACGGACCTGAGGTAACCCTCGCCTTCCATCCATGCCAGGGCCTGGTGCGCCGGGTTCGGTTTCGCGTCAATAATGACATCCATCATCTCGAAAATCATCTCCCAGGCTTTGCCGGGCATCTTATTGAATGTGTCAATTGACGCGTAAACTTCCGGATCGAACTTCTCCCAGAGCCCCCCGGGGCTCCTGAAATCAGGGATCCCGCTTTCAACGGAAATTCCCGCGCCGGTGAGGGCGATCAGGTTTTTTGAGTTCTTAATGATCTCCGCGGCTTCTGTGTATATCCCGTTCATGGTATGAGAATTCCATTGAGAGAATCTTCTGTCAATAAAAATAAGGGGAATAGACGCTTGACAAAAATGGATTTTTTCTCAAAATAATACACGTTTAGTAACTTGATAGAATATTTTCGGGAGAAAAGAGGTTTTAATATGGAATGTACAAGCTGCGGGGGAGTTCTTGTGGAGGGGAAAACGATCCAGAAATTCAGCAGGAAGAACTTTAATTTTATCCTGGAAAATATTCCCGCCTATAAATGCATGAGGTGTGACGCGGTCCTTGTGGAGGATGATATCTCCCTGAAGATCAAAAAGCTGATTAACAGGATCGAGAAAGAGGCAAACGAGATCGCTTCGGGGATCCCCTCGGCGAATCTCTATGATTATTAGCACTTCGACTGCGTGATTTTCAACTCATCATGATCGGTTAACTGCTGGGATATCCAACTATTATGAGAGTCATATAGGTGTAAAATCACGCGGGCTCAGCACGAGCAGATAATTGCATACATCCTGATTTTATTCCTTACTGGTTCACTATTCAAATTTATTTTTATTTTTCCCGGTTAAAGAGATCCCATCTCCGGGCGATCTCTTCTTTAATTGTCACTTTTTCATCTTCTGTCAAAACAAACTCAAAACCTTCCAGTTCTTCGCTTCTCCATTTCATATAATACTCTTTTGAATCATTAAGCAGTTTTTTCCCGTGATCGGTTGATTCATAATCAAGAAACTCCCGGGTGATATCCTTCAGAAAAGCCGGCCTGTTTTCCTGCTGTTTAATATAATCACCCAGGCCGTTATCAATGAATTCTTTAAACTGCTGCGTCCCACCCTGACCGCAACAACTGACATTTCTCGCGATAGCAAGACGGGACGTTTCATTACACCAGCCATATTTATCAATGATCCCCTTAATCTGCCATTGCTGCTCAACTTCATGATCCAGATCATTTGTCCTTAAAAATTCAATATAATCGGGGATCCACTTTTTGTCCTGATGAACAAGACCCAGAATAGCAAAGGTTCCCGCGGGAGGACCCTCGTCGAATTCATCGGCTATCCAGATTCGTGTTCCCTCTTCACCGTCATCTGTTACCCTGCAATATTCCAGGACTTTAGGGGCCAGGACAGGGTGCTCTGCCACATTTTCAAAAAATTCTTTTTCCTCGAGTTTTTGAACATTTCCCTTTTCATCGCTGAATTCTATGAAAAACTTGATGCTCTCCACCCTGTTATCATGGTGATAGCTCATGCCAGTTTGTTCATCTGGATAGAGTACTTTAATTTCCTTTACAGAAGCAATCATGGATTCAAGGATCTGTTCCAGATCATTCACTGTCAGCCTGGCATCAGATGGATCTTTATCCAGGAGTTTTTCCCGGTTAACTTCTTTCGCGTCAAAATCATCACCGGTGCAGCCGAAGGCATTTATTATTATCTTTATTTTTTTCATAGCAGTACTATCCTAATGTTCTCATAAAAAACCATATTTCATGAACTTTTAAATAAATATCAAAATATCGTCAATTAAATAAACAGGTTTAATTGAATCATATTCAATTACCTACCCCCCTTTTCTCATTGACATTAATCGGGCAAATCTTATCTTAACGACTCCAATAAAAGAACAGATACCCGGAGACGATAATGAGAGTACGATTTGCCCCGAGCCCCACAGGCTACCTTCATATCGGGAATGCCCGAACAGCCCTGATCAACCACCTGATCGCGAAAAAGAACAACTGGGACTATACCCTGAGGATCGAAGATACCGACTTTGAAAGGAGCAGCAAAGAGTCCGAGGAGTCCATTATCAAGGACCTCAAGTGGCTGGGGATCCAGTGGAACGAAGGCCCCGACCTGGGTGGGGAGAGAGGGCCTTACCGGCAGTCGGAACGCTTTGAGATCTACAGGGAATACTCGGAAAAACTCATAAATGAGAACAAGGCCTACTACTGCTACTGCACACCGGAAGAGGTGGACAAGGTACGGGCCGAAATTGAGAATGAAAACCAGCCCTTCGTCTGTCCCAACAGGTGCGGCGAGATCGATGACGCGAAGAAGAAGTCTTTTGAGGATGAAGGGAGAAAACCAGTAATACGGTTCAGGGTCCCCGAGGGAGTGCCTGTCACCGTAAAGGACCATATAAAGGGAAACATTCAGTTCAAAAGTGAAAATATCGGCGGGGATTTCATCATTGTCCGGTCAGACGGGACCCCGGTCTACAACTATATCGTGGTCATCGACGACGCCCTCATGGGGGTGACCCATGTGATCCGGGGCGAGGACCATCTCTCCAACACACCGAAACAGATACTCATGGCCGATGCCCTGGGACTGCCGGTCCCCCAGTACGCCCACCACGCCCTGGTCCTGGGTGAGGACAGGTCGAAGCTGAGCAAACGCCACGGGATCACCTCTGTGGAACTCTACCGGAAGGAGGGCTACCTCCCCGAGGCGCTGGTCAACTATCTTGCCATGCTGGGCTGGGCAACGGAATCGGGAGAGGAGATACTTTCACAGGATGAGATTATCAGCCAGATAGATATCACCAGCATCGCCAAGAGTGCCGCTGTCTTTGACTTCAGGAAGCTCCGGTGGATGAACGGGGTCTACATCAGGAACTACCCTGAGGAGAGGATCCCGGAACTCTTTTTCCCCTTCATAGAAGAGGCGGGATACGACCCCGGGGATATGGAAAGTGACCTCCTTGAGAAGGTCCTTCAGCTGATGAAGGGATACTGCGAGGTGCTCTCCGATATAGGGAAATTTCTCCCCATGTTCTTTGAGGATGTTTCAATACCGGATGAAGATGCCGAAAGCATGTTAAAAGAAGAATATTCCGCCGATGTCATAAAAGCTGCAAAGGAGCTCCTTGAGTCTGATATTAATGAAGAGAATTTTATCACCGATACCGTTAACCGGGTAAAAGAAGCCTCAGGGCAGAAGGGAAAGAAGCTCTTCATGCCCGTACGGGCCATGCTCACGGGAAGGCTCAGGGGACCGGAACTTGACCTTGTCCTCCCCCTGATCGGTTTTGAAAAGTACCGGAAGAGGATCGAGTACTGTTTTGACAAGTACTGCAAGTAATAATGAAAATAAAAAGCGAATGGGACCTTATCTCAAAGATACAGAACCTGGTCCGGGAGAAGGGGACCGGTGTTCCGGAAGAGCTCGGCAGGTCCATGGGGGAAGACTGCGCCGTTTATAAAATCGCCGAGGCGCGGTACGGGCTTTTTACAACAGACATAAGCATTGAAAACATCCACTTCAGGCAGGATTACTCTTCACCGGAAGAGATCGGCTACAAATCCATGACGGGCAACCTCTCCGATATTATCTCCATGGGAGGTTCCCCTGTTCTGGCGCTTGTTTCCCTGGGGATCCCCGATGATAAGGAAGAGGAGTTTGTTCTGGATATCTACAGGGGTATGCTGGATGCGTGCCGTGAACCGGGAACGGTTATTGCCGGGGGTGATACATCGGGATCGGATACTCTCATTGTGAGTATAGCCGTATACGGAGAGTGCAGGGAGAGAGAACCCGTTTACCGCAACGGGGCCTCCGCGGGAGATTATATCTATGTTACCGGGACCCCGGGTGAGTCCCTGGCCGGACTGGAGATTTTGCAGAGGGGCAGCGGCCGGCAGATGGAGAAGTACGGACCCCTGGTTGAAAAGCACAGGAGGCCATCCTGCAGGTATGATATTATGAATGATATTCTTGATCTTTATTCCCCCACAGCCATGATCGATATTTCCGACGGGCTCCTCTCCGACCTGGGACATATCTGTACTGAAAGCCGCAGGGGATTTACTCTTCAGAAGGAGAAACTCCCGGTATCCGCCCTGTTGAAAGAATACTGCAGCGAAAAAGAGAGGAACCCGTACGAGATGGTGCTTACCGGGGGCGAAGACTACCAGCTCCTCTTTACATCCGCTCTGCCGCCGGAAAAGATACCCGGCGGCAGAACAGGAGATGCTGTCTGCATGGGAGAAATAACCGATGACGGTTATTGCCTTGAAATATCAGGCAGAAAAAAAGAAATATCAATTACCGGTTTTGATCACTTTACAACAGGAAAGGAAAAATGAAAATCAGATTTATTCTCCCGATAATCCTTCTCATCTCAACAGAATGCTCTTCCCGGAATATGCCCCGGAAAATACCCATGGGCCGGTGGGAGTACAGGCTCCTGATAAACAATGTCACCGTGGGGAGCGCGGTCATATCCAGCTCACAGACCGAAAAACACTATATCAGCGAAACCGAGATGAAAATGAAGGTTGGCAAAATCACAAATGTCTCTCACCAGGTTGTTACCGAGACAAAGGAGTACAGGCCCGTTAAACTTGAGATAAACAACAGTGTCAATTTTAACGACACCTCCCAGAAAATAGTAACCACTGCCTTTTTCCGTGACAGGACAATAGAACTTGTTTCAATGGGGAGTAAATCAAAGATCAGCGTGAAAGAACCCTTTGTCATTGACGGAAATTATTTTATGAGCAAGCTGATAAAGAACAGCTTCAGAAAGGGCTACACGGTTTCATCACGGATATACGAACCCTCCATGGAACCTGATGAAACAATAGGTGTTACCGTCAGGGTTCTGGGGATTGAGAAGGTAAAAACAGGCGAGGAGAGTATTGAGCTGATCCATATTGTCCAGTCAATAGACAATTTTAAGAGTGTTGATATTTACTTAAACTTTGACGGTACCATGGAAAAGGCCGTTATCAGGATGCTCAATAACAGGATAGAGCTGGTAAGGAAATAGAACGGTAAGATGCAAAAAATGAAACATTTGACGCTCTTCATAATAATACCCGCAATCATATTTTTCTCTCCCCGGCGGATTTACCCGGTTGATCCCTCATCATTTACAATCGGGATAAAAAACTTCAACAGCAGGGTCTTCCGGGAGAAGAGAAGCAGGTTCAGGCTTGTTTCATCCTGCAGCAGGTTCAGACTGGTAAGCTCGGCCTTCCAGTCAATAAGTAAACCGGATAAGGGGGAAAAATCATCTTCCCTCACTATTGAGACCGGCACTGCTTCCCGGAGGGTAAATTCCGTATCGAAAAAAGACCTGGAGAATACACCCTTCCTCAGGCTGGACTCCCCTCCCGTAAAAGACCTGGCCCGCAGGTTCAGATCCTCTGTAAACAAACCGGCCAATATTGAAGCGTTTGTTTACAGGTTCATAAACAAAAAGACAATAGGTATTCCCCTTCTTCCTTCAACGGGCATCATTGAATCAAAAACCGGTGACTGCACCGAACACGCGGTCCTCTCCCTGGCCCTTCTCAGGGCAAACGGCATACCTTCACGGGCAGTGGTGGGGGTTTATCTCGCGGAAGAATTTATGGGAACAAACAATGTCTTCGTCTACCATATGTGGGTAGAGGCGTATGACAGGGGGAGATGGCACCTTGTGGACGCTACCCGCCCCGGCACAAAGTCCTTAAACAGGTATATCGCCTTTACCTACCATTCCCTGAAATCCCCCATGCCCCTCTCCTACCTGAGGATCGTATCAACCATACAGGACCTGGAAATAACTTTTCTGGATTAAAAGGATCAGCTTTTACTGCTTATCCTGGCCCAGGTATCCCTCAATGAAACGGTCCTGTTAAAGACAGGCTTTCCGGGCCCGGAGTCCTTTGCGTCCACACAGAAGTATCCCAGCCTCTCGAACTGGAACCTCTCTCCGGGACCCGCCCCTGCAAGGGAAGGCTCCACCCTGCATGATGTGAGGACTTCCAGTGAGTTTTTATTGATGCACGATTCAAGGTCGGGGCAGGTGTTTTCATCTCCCGGGTTTTCACTGGTAAAGAGATTTTCATAAAGCCGGACCTCGGCCTCCAGAGATTCCGTCGCACAAACCCAGTGTATTGTTCCTTTGACTTTGCGCCCGTCCTCCGACCAGCCTCCCCGGGTCTTCGGATCATAGGTGCAGTGGACCTCCAGTATCTCGCCGGTACTTTCGTCCTTTATGACCCTCTCACAGGTGATATAGTAGGCAAACTTGAACCTTACCTCCCTGCCGGGGGCGAGGCGAAAAAACTTTTTTGGGGGGTCCTCCATGAAATCATCCTGTTCGATATAGAGCTCCCGGGAGAAGGGGAGCTTCCTTTTCCCTGCGGATTCATCCTCGGGATTGTTAACGGCATCCAGTTCCTCGGTTTCTCCCTGGGGATAGTTTGTTATCACCACCTTCAGGGGCCGGAGGACCGCCATGACCCTCTGCGCCCGTTTATTGAGGTCTTCCCTGAGACAGTGTTCCAGAAGGGCACTGTCAACCATGCTGTCCGCCTTTGCAACACCGATCCTTTCGGCAAAATCCCGGATTGACTCGGGTGTGTACCCCCTCCTGCGGAGTCCGGATATTGTGGGCATCCGGGGATCGTCCCAGCCGGAAACATGGCCCTCCTCAACAAGCTTCAGGAGCTTCCTCTTACTCATCAGGGTGTGAGTGAGGTTCAGGCGCGCGAACTCGATCTGTTGGGGCCGGTTCTCTGTTTCCGCTTCAATAAGCACCCAGTCGTAGAGGGGGCGGTTATTTTCAAACTCCAGGGTACAGACTGAGTGGGTGACTCCTTCTATGGCGTCGGAGATACAGTGGGTAAAATCGTACATGGGATAGATACACCAGGTGTCCCCCGTCCTGTGGTGTTCAACATGCCTGATTCGGTAGAGGGTGGGGTCTCTCATAACGATGTTTCCCGATGTCATATCAATCTTCGCCCGGAGTACATGCTCGCCGTCCCTGAATTCCCCGTTCCGCATTTTCCGGAAGAGCTCCAGGTTTTCCTCAACGGGGCGGTCCCGGTAAGGGCTTTCTCTGCCCGGCTCCTTAAGGGTCCCCCTGTGCTCCCTTATCTCTTCGGCACTGAGGCTGTCCACATAGGCCTTACCCCTTTCAATAAGGTGGACCGCGTACCCATAGAGCTTCTCGAAATAGTCCGACGCGTAATAGAGGTGTTCGCCCCAGTCAAAACCGAGCCACTTTACGTCTTCCTGGATGGATTCGATATATTCTATCTCCTCTTTTTCCGGGTTGGTATCATCAAACCGGAGGTGGCACCTGCCGTTGAACTTCCCGGCAAGTCCGAAATTGAGACAGATGGACTTTGCGTGCCCAATGTGAAGGTAGCCGTTGGGTTCCGGCGGGAAACGGGTCACCACGTTTCCGCCATTCTTGTTGTTCTTTATATCTTCGATAATAATATCTTCGATGAAATTCGAGGATGTTTTTTCATCTGCCATCATGATCTCCTTTTTTAGCCACGGGTTTAAACCCGTGGCTAAAAAAAGATTTCATTGAGCTTAATGTCAATAAAATTTATTTCACAGGGTGAATTTTCTGAGAAGAGGGTTTCACACAAAGCTCACGAAGCGTACGAAGAAAGAGTGTACGAAAGGAGATAAGGGGATGGAGGGGATAAGGGGATAAGAAAAATCAGAAATATTTTATCCCCACATCCCCTCTTTATCCCCTTATCCCCCTTTTTACACATCTTTTAAACGGTGCCTTTTGCAGGGTAACAAAAATTTATTTCCAGGATTTAGTGGTTTCCCGATAAAACGAAAGACAGCTGGTGCCATAGGTCTTGGTACCGGTGAGGAGAAAGTTCCCGGATTTTTCACTCATCCGGTTTTTGCCGTAATGCTGAATAATAATCAGTCCCCCAATCTTAAGAATTCCGCTTCTCTGGATATGGCTGATCACCTCATCATATTTATTGACTTTCTCCCTTACCTTAACATAGGGAATATCAACAAATATATAGTCCACGGCCCTCTTTCGCTTACCGAGAAGCTTCAGGACCCTGAATGAATGCATGTTATAGAGAAGAATTTTCGCGCTGATACTGATACCTTCCAGAAACGACCTGATGAACCCGAACCTCTTTCTGTCATATTCATTCAGGATCACCGGGTCGGCACCGCGGCTCAGGGCCTCGATGCCCACCTGTCCCGAGCCGGCATAGAGATCAAGGAAACCCTTCCCGGTAAGGTCTTCACCGATTATTGAAAAGAGGGCCTCCTTGACTTTCTGAGGTGTTATGTCCGCGTCATCATACTTGCTTATTGAGAAGGGTATGGTCCTCCCCCTGAGGCTTCCCGCTATGACCCTTACCTTGAACATCAGGTCATTTTACGGCTTTATTCAGGTCACTCAAGAATTTTTTCAGGTCGAGACCATTATTCAGGGCAGCCATTTCAACGGTATCCTCCCCCGCTCCCTTGCATCCGGGACAATCGAGACCGTATTTTTTATAGACTTTCAGAATATCCCCGGACATTTTCAGAGTTTCCAAAACGTGTGTTTTTTCACTGATTTTCATCTTCTGCTTGTTTCCTGGTTCATCTATAGTAATATAATAAAGACCCGGCTATCGAATTAAAATATATATTAACAAACATTATCAAATTTTATCAATGAATATATTTTTTCTTATACATAGCCATGTTAATTATATGATCAAGATTCATCTGCTGCCAGCGGGGGGGATTTTTCAAGCAAAAAAAAACCCATGCTCTGAAAACATGGGCCTGTGACATTTATTAAAGTGGTGTTATTCAACTTCAATGTTTATCTTTTTCGGTTTAACCTCTTCTCTTTTCGGAAGCTTCAGCGTCAATACGCCTTTATCGATTTCGGCGGATATTCTGTCACCGTCAATATCATTTCCCACCTGGAAGCTTCTGTAATAATCGTAGAGCGTATACTCATTATAGGCCGCTCCATCAGGCTTTGATTCATCCGTGGCAACTTTACCGCTTATCTCAAGCTTGTTATCATGGAGCGTAATATCAAGATCATTTTTACTCACCGCGGGCATATCCGCCTTAATGACATATTCATCATCTGAAACATAGATGTCAATAGGCGGCATAAGCACATATTCTTCTCTGCTCATGATTATACCTCCTTTTACCCGATGGTTATCTTCTTCGGTTTTGCATCTTCAGCCTTGGGAAGAGTTATTGTCAGAACACCTTCCCTGAGGCTGGCCTTGATTTTATCCCTCTCTACCCGGTAGGGAAGCCTCACGATTTTCTTAAAATCACCGAAACTCCTCTCCTTCCTGATATAGGGCCTGTCCTCATAATCGCTCTTCCGTGTACCCTGAAGAACAAGACCCTTGTCCTGGAGTTCGATATCGATATCACCCGCTTCAATACCGGGAACAAGTGCCGTGGCGGTAACCACATCATCGCTCTCAGAGATATTGACATAGGGAAAATCTATTCTCCTGTTATACCGCGCGGGGGTATCACTGTAGAAATCATCAAGAACATCCCTCAATCTCAGCATATCATCAAAAAGATCGTATGTGTAAAACATGGCTGCCTCCCTGATTATTTAATATCAATTTTTTTCGGTTGTTTTTTTTCGTCCCTGGGGATCCTGATATTCAGGACTCCCTTCTTAAATTTTGCTGTGATCTTATCGGACTTGACCCCTTCCGGAAGAGTTATTGACCGCGAAAAGGAACCAAAACGCCTTTCGGAGAGAACATATTTTTTCTCATTGTCCTCTTCGTCCCTCTCCTCTTTTTTCTCACCGGAAATTGTGAGGATATTCCTGTCCAGGGTCACATTGATGTCCTTTTCTTCAAGCCCCGGCATTTCGGCCTTTACATGGATCTCCCTCTGATTCTCCTCAACATCAACAGTAGGGAGCCAATCAGAATCAAAAAGCGCCGTGGGACCTGTTGAGAAAAAATCATCAAATAAACTGTTAAAATTCTTTCTGAAGAGATCAACAGTATGCTCTGAGTCCTTTCCTCTTTTACTTATTCCCCATTTCATAACTGACCTCCTGATTTATTAGTCAATTTCTGTTAGCACTCTTACTTGGTGAGTGCTAGATTTTTGCATTAATAATATAATAAAAACAGAAAAAATCGTCAATATTTCAGGATAAAAATTTTAAAATTTTTGAACCGCAAAAGGCACCCCTCATCCCCCTTTTTACACATCTTTTTAACGATGCTTTTTGAATATACTTAATGATATTATTTTTTTATTTACAGGTTCAAATTTGTACTATTAAAGTGCTTGAAAAAAAAGAGCTTCTATTCAGTATTGTCATTCGATGATAAGAATATCATTTTGATGATTTCAAAAATCAGCAAATTCTGGAATATTAAGGATATAGTCATGGCAAAATGTGAAGTCTGCGGAAAATCCGTACAGTTTGGCAATAATGTAAGTCACTCAAACAAGAAGACAAAGAAGATGTGGCGGCCCAATGTAAAGAAAATCAGGGTCCTGGAAAATAAAAGCGTAGTCCGAAAAAACGTCTGCACAAGCTGCATTAAGTCGGGAAAAATTCAGAAGGCTGTCTGATTTCAATAATCGGTGGTTTTCCAGCCCTTCAGGTAGTAGGTATAGAGCACCGGCGTGTTAAAGGTATTTATTTTTCCTGCCTCTGTTTTCGTATCATCGGGAAAGTGAAGGGAATTCCTGAAGGTCTCCCCGGAAAAAAATGACGTTTTTATACTCACCTTCCCCGCAGACCCCGGGTCCAGAACCCCCTCCGATGCCATATTAAATCCCCAGTCCCCGAACGAGGGAATAAAGACATGATAGGGAAGAACGTTTCCGAAGACCTTTTTAAGGGTACCGTTAATGCACCAGAAGGCTTCCCGGGCGAAAAGGGGTGAAGTTGACTGGGTGACAAAAACCCCGCCGGGAGCCAGGGACCTTTTTACCATCATGAAGAACTCAACCGTATAAAGCTTGGATATTGTTTCATCGTGGGGATCGGGGAAATCCGCAACGATAATATCATACCTCTCTTTCTTCTCTGCCAGGTACCTGTAAGCATCCGCTGTAACAACTTTGACTCTCCTGTCTGCAAGTGAATTTTTATTGATCATTTTAAACGATGAGTTAGAGCTTGCCAGGTTAATTATCTCCGGGTCAAGCTCAACCAGGGTTACGCTCTTTATCCCCTTCCACTTTAAAATATACCCTACCGCGATACCGTCACCCCCTCCCAGAATCAGCACCTTCTTCCGGCTTTCCTTATTGAGAGCAAGGGCCGGGTAGACAAGCATTTCATGGTACCTGTATTCGTCAAATGTGGAGAACTGAAGCGACCCGTCAAGGTAGAGCCTGAACTCACCCCCGTTCCGGGTGAGGACAATCTCCTGGAACCTGGACCTCTTTGAGAAGACGATGTCGTCATAAAAAAGCCTCTTCTGTATAATTGTGTTTATCATATCGGAATTAACTGCCAGAAGAGCAAGGATGAGGACCATGACAGCCGGCAGCAGCAGATCATGTTTTTTTCTCCCCGGATATTCTATCTTCAGTATGATAAGCGCCGCCACGGAAATATTCGCGATACCGATAAGAAGACTGGTGAGGAACCTCCCCACAAAGGGAAAAAGCAGAAGGGGAAAGAGAAGGGAACCTGCGAGCCCTCCCATATAGTCCAGGGTGAGCACGTTTGATATAATGTCCCTGAAAGAGCCATGCTTCCTGAGTATCCTCGCGATCAGGGGGATCTCAAGCCCCACCAGTGTCCCGATCACAGTGAGAAAAAAAATATGGAGCAGGTAAAAAGAAACGGAAAATGAAAACATGAGGTTGAGAACGAGAACGGAGAGCCCGCCGATAAAACCCAGGGAAATCTCGATGATGATGAAATCACGGAGGATGTTCCTGACCAGGAACCGGGAAAGATAGGACCCGATACCCATTGAACTTAAGAATATCCCGATTGTCAGGGAATACTGCTGCACAGGATTCCCCAGCAGGTAAGTGGCCAGGGAACCCAGGACAAGTTCATATGTAATTCCACAGAGCGATAAAATAAAAACAGAGAATAAAAGAAGTCTCTCCTGTGAGACCTTTAACCTGTTCTTCACTATTTATCGGTTTTCATCTCTGTTTTCGGAGCCGCGGTCTTTCCCGAAGTGCTTGAGGGGGAGCTGACAACAGCAGCGATTATTATTGATATCCCGATAATAACCGAACCGATAATGATCCCCAGGGACGTGTTCTGGTCATCCTCGATCTCCTTCTTCACAGAAAAAGGCGTAAAAAAATTAATCAACAGAAACCCCAGTCCCATCATTATTATCCCCACCAGGGAATAGATTGCAGTGTCTATTATTCCGTAGAGTAGATTACTCAAATCCATATGTCAGTAAACCTCCTTGATAGTTACTTTTATAAAAATAATTCAGTATTACGTCTTCGTTTTCAAAAATAAAAGAATTTCTTACTTTCCTCCCCTGAATCCGCGGCTGCCCATATAGTAGATGCCGCTTCCGTGGCGTAGAGACTTCCTCTCTTCCCTGTGTTTGGATATATATTTTTTCCCGGCCCGGGGATAGCCTAAATAGAAATGCGAAGCGGCAAATCCCGACCCCAGCAGTACAAGTACAACAACTATGCTTTTAATCATTACTCATCACCCCGTTACTCATCTGCCATCTCAAAGGGAAGCTCGTTATAACTCTTTGCTTTTGCCCTGTTTACGATCATCAGGACACCCATGAGCACCATGACCACCACCAGGTACCGTACGCTCTTTACTGTGGAAAGAGATACGATCACAGACTCTATCTTCCTTCTTTTATTGCTGTAGAGTTCAAGATAGCCGTAATAGTTCCCCGGCTCATCCAGAATAAAATCCGCGGACACGTTCAGATCGCTCTCATGCCACGCGCCGTCGCTGTCACGCCCCTGCTCGTCCCAGAAATCACCGGTCACAACATACGATTCCACCGGCTCCTTCTGCGCGTCGATCTCGCTGAAAAGCGACTTTAAGAGCGCGGGATCGCTGCTGCCGCCCAGGACCTTGTTGAGCCTTTCTTCGCTCACCATCATGAACCTGAAAGACTGCCACTCAAGGTGAAACCTCTGGATACCTTCATTAACCCTCAGGTACGCCTCGTAGAGATTATCACCTCCGGGGATTTCAACCGGACCGTAGAGGACCTGGCTGAAAAAACTCCGGGAGGTCTTCTCAACCATCAGCTGGTTATCCGTCAGGACCCGCCTGCTCTTCATGAGCCCGGGTACCGCTTTGCTCTGACCGCAGCTGTAAATGGAAAAAGCCAGCGCAAGGAGAAATCCCAGGAGGTAGACATAAGATTTTTTCTTATATTCACTCCTCATCCTCATGGTATTATCATAGAGGATTTTGTCTTCCTCTTTACCGAAGGCGGCAATAATGTCCTTATAGGAGAGCCTGTCACCCTTTGTAATGGAGACCTCGTTCTCCGACTGTTCTATGGTATATTTATCTCCGTCCTTCTTAAAATCGTAACAGGTTATTGCTTCGCCTATTTCCGGCTCCCAGGGGAGTTCACCTTCAAAGAAGACAACGCGGCCGATATAGGCCTCGTCCCTGTCTATCTTTTTCCCTTCGAACTCGATATAATCATCACCGGTCTCCATGTTTATTGACTCGGGGACATACTCCTCGTAGGAACTGATCTCACCCTCCTCCTCAACGAAGAAGTGGTAGCCCCCGTCGCCTGACACGGCGAACCACTCGTCCCAGGTGGTCTTTTCAGACTCATCTTCCTCCTGCATCCTGATACGGCCGATAATTTCGTATTCCACACCCTCCAGGGCGCCCTTCAGTCCCAGTTTCAGGACAGAGTTCCCGGTGTCATAGGTAAAGTCATCGGCAAAGAAACGGTAATACTCTTCGGAGTACTGGTCATACTCGTTACCGCAGGAGACACACCGGGCGACCGGGACCTCCTCGTCCTCGTCAACGCTCCTGTAGGCCTTGACGATGTCCCCGCCGCAGGCCGTGCATTTCATGGCATCCAGCTTTTCGTTCTCACCCATGGGTCCTTATCCCCCCACCACAATGTCCCTTTTCATAAGCGGCCTTCCCGTAAAGATCTCCACCTCATCTTCGGTGGTCTCTATGGATATCTTCTTTCCCTCGGCAACACCATCAATATAGGTCACCCGGGTCCCCGGTTCCTGGTAGTAGGAGAGTTCTCCCTCTCCTCCCTCAATAACCGATACTCCCTTCTCCTTGATCATCACCCTCCTGCCGCCAACCTCGATATTCTGCCCGGCCCTGATGGTCTCAGGGTCAGGGAGGTCCGCCGCCTCAAACATCTCGAAGAAGATGGAGTAGGTCCCCTCATCCTCAACGAACCACGCGGTATCCCCGTCATAATCGAGAAACCATTCATCATAATAAGAATCTTCGGTTTTGTATCTCATTCTTCCCAGGGCCTTGAAGGGTTTGCCCAGGATTGTCCCTGTTGTACCCACACTGAAGATCGAAGGAAATTCAGCAAGCTTGGGGTGCTTGCCTGATATATCCAGGCTGTCTCCCGAAACCTTCAGGTGCGTCCCGCAATAACCGCAGACCAGGACCTTGCTGAACCTGTTCTCTATTTCCAGGGGCGCGCCGCAGGATGTACAGTTCATTGAAGACATATCCGGAAACCCTCTCTACTGCGCTTCGCCGCATTCGGGGCAGAACTTCGCTCCCGGGGCAAGCCTGGCATTACACTTCTTGCAGCTGGAACCCTCAAGGTTCGCGCCGCACTTTGGACAGAACTTGGAGTTGGCCGGAATTGCTTCATTACACGCGGGGCACGCCGCCTGCTGGACAACCATCTCCTTCCCGCATGAGGAGCAGAACTTCCCCCCCGCGGGGTTGGCGACATTACAGTGGGGACAGGTCATCCCCTGTGCCTGCTGCTGGCCTCCCGCGACGTTCTGCGTCATGCCGCCCATCATCTGGCCCATCTGCTGGCCCATACCCATGCCCATTCCGGCACCCACCATGCCGCCGGCCATACCTTCATTTTCAGCGGCCTTCTCCATGGTGTCAAAGGTCCTCTTTGTTTTATAGTCCTCGCCCATGATGTTCATCTCGGCCTTGTCCGCCAGGGCCTTCTGGAGCCTCTGGACGTTGGGGTCCTCATCGGGAACATTTATGGATTCGATGGCGAAACGGACAAGCTCGATACCGTAGCTGGCAAAATCCTCGCCCATTTTCCCCTTCGCCGCGGCGCTTATCTCATCCAGGTAGGTTGTGGCATCCAGGGCCGTGGTCTTCTCCTGCTTCAGGTACTCGCTTATGAGGTCCTGGATCTTGGGAACGATGATCTGGTCCCTCATGGCGGAACCGATTGAATCGGTATCAAAGGCCTGCCAGGTCCCGGAAGCCTGTATCACAAACTGCTTCAGGTCGGTAATACGTATTGCGTAGGACCCGAACGCCCTCATGGGGACCGCGAGCCTGAACTCAGGGTCCATGATCTTAAAAGGCTGTTTTGTGCCCCACTTCAGGTTGGGGATTTCCGTTGTATTGATAAAGTAAACCTCCGCGGGAAAAGGAGAACTTCCGCCGAAAGGAAGGTTTATCAGTTTTTCCAGAATGGGAATATTTCCGGTCTTCAGGGTGTGCCTTCCGGCGCCGAAGGCGTCAAGGGCCTGTCCCTCCTTGAAGAATATCGCCTGCTGGCCTTCCTTGACGATCAGCTGTGACCCGATGGCAATCTCCCCCTCCCTGAACCTGAATATTACTTCACCGGGAGCATTGTCCCATTTTACAACATCAAGCAAAGCCATTTAAAGTACCTCCATAATTGCATTTTTTCTTTCATCGAAAGATTTTTCGAAATCACTTATCTTACTCCTGATTTCATTGAGGATAGCCGGAGCATCTTCCCGGGAGGCCCCCTTCAGGCGCCCCATTGCATCGTCAAATTCGTCAAGGCCGGCAATGAGCCTCCAGTCATACTCAAGGAGCCTCTCCTTGTCCTTATCGCTCACCTTGAGACCCGATGCGGACGCGGAAGACGCGTAATCGGCGAATTTTGTCTTTTTGTAAAGCTTCTCAAAATTAATATTAAGAGAGTCCAGGTCGGTCATAAGGTCGTATACCTTCTCCCGGGAAAAACGGCCGGAAACTTCGCCCAGCTCTCCCTTGAGGCCCTGGACCTTATCGGCCATAAAATCCCTCACAACCTGGTCAGCGGCATAACTTTCGGCCTGCTCAACCATGCTGCTGAAACCGGGGATCTTTGTGGAGATCTTATCGATCAGGTCCCTGCTCTCCTCAACTTTCTTCTTAATGTTATCCAGATCTGGTTGCATTATTTTATCCCTTTATCATCAATATTGACAAAACTATTATCACGACTTTACCCGAATAGAGAGTATAAGTCAAGTTTTTATTCACGGTTAATTATTATTGGCAGGTTATATTGAGAGATCTTCGCCGCTGACGGCCTTCTGTATCTCCATGAGGAGGGTCACATACCTGTTCTTGGCATCGATATATTCCACAATAAGAGGGTTTTCAGAGACACGTGTCTGGACCTCCGCGAGCTTCTCCTTTTCATGGACCTCGATAACCCCTCCGCTCATCTCCTTTTTGTGCATCTTTTCGAAGAGATCCAGGTACTCATCCAGGAGCCCTTTTGAGTCCCGGTCAGCCTCCAGGTCCGCGGAGAGTTTCTCATACTGCGAGCAGACCTCTGTCTCTTTGAGCATCCTTCCCAGTTCATTGGCTTTTTTCAGCAGTTCTTCCATAATTGTTCTCCATTTTATTCAGAAAGCTTATCAGGTGTAGTTTTGACTATTTTTTTCCCCAATTCATTTTTAATTTTTTATTCTGCATGGCACAGTCGGTTAAATAGAGATTTATGAGATTTTGATAAGGAATACCCGTATCTTCGGAGAGATTTTTAAAATAGTCTATGGTTCCCTCGTCAATCCTGATAGTAATCTGCTTTTTTAACTTCTTTGAATATGGATTCTTTTTTGATTTGGAAAAATCATATTCTTTTCTCATTTTAAATAACCCAGATATTGATTTCTTTCATTCTTGGTTGCTTTTCGGACGGATATTAATCTCATTATTGAATTATTCTCCCTATAACAATGCACAACAATCAAGATGGTCGTAAATTTACTCAACCCGAGAATAATAATCAATGATCAGGATCAAATATTACACACACATAATCATCGGAGAAAACAGATTCAGCTTCATCAAATGATATTTTATGTTTGGCAATATTCGACCGGTTCTTTTTTTCATCCCATAAAAATTCCACAGACATAATAATTATAATATAATTACTAAATAATTAAATGTCAATAATGTTTTTAAATATTTCATTCACTCCCCCCGGGGCAGACAGAGACGCAAATACCGCAGTGTTTTACTATAATCGTCATCAAGCTCATGATCTTTCACTGTGGATTTAACCGATACAGCTTTAATATCATATTCACCGAGAAGCTTTACTATTTCCTCCCCTTTTTGATTTAATTCATCATTCACCCGGTGATAGTGATCATAATATTCCCGGGTAGGGCCATCCCCAATACCGTCAATAATTGAATCATCAAGTTTTCTTGCCAGTGATATTCCGAACCCGTACCTGTTCCATTGGGGTTCCAGTAATCCCCGTAATGAGGCAAATCCGATCTCATAGAGATCCTCACTGCATATTTTCCTGATCTCATCCTGTATATTTTTGAACATCTCTTTTATCTTTACCTTTCATAACTGTTAAAATGTGAAAGAGCGGAGCAGCGAAACCGGTTTGTAAAAGTTTGCAGGCTTTTATGGATACCCGTGCTCACCAATATAAATTAACTTGTCATTTTTATCATAGCAAAAATAGAGTACGGGATGATAGTAACGGTAAGGTTCGCGATAATCATGATGCCCGTGAAGCTCTACAACATAACTTGTCTTATTTTTAACAGCTGTTTGAATGTTAAAGACAAATTCCTTTGAATAAACTTTTTCACTATATCCGTATTTTTGCCTTTCTGAGTATTTCGGGATTTTATTGTTTTTAATATATGAGAGAAGAACAGGGTATTCCGAACCTATAGGGATTTTTTTTACTATGGTGTCCCTGTTGATCTTCCCTGCGGTAAAGTCATTATTCCATTGACTGCCGGAGTTTGCGAGAAGTAAAGAGACGAGAAGGAGAATAATATTATTTTGCATATTTCGATATACCTGACAATTTTTTAAATACCGCAGCAGATACAGTGTTTACCTTGACTATTTAATGTACAAAAACTGTTTTTGCAACTAAATTTTGAATTTCACTATCAGGATAATTGGCTGGTTACTGTCCACTGTCTCCCGGAAAGTGGATGTAGTAAGAACGGGAAGTGTTGCAGATAGTGCGGTATCAGCTAGATTAATAATCTACAGTTTAATCTTCAGGTTATATTTCTTTTTAATATGAAGCAACGCCTCGGCATTTCCCCTGGCATCATCCACCGGGTTGTGGGTATGCTTTGTCCTGCGAAAATGTTTAAAGTTTTTGAATGTGTCCCTTATCACGCCTTTATAGAGCGAACCTAAATTAGTTGAACTGAATCCAAAGGGATTTTCATGAATAAAATGGTGAAAATACCAGCATACGAACATCCAGTCGAACCCATTATTATCAGAGATAAAGATCGGCTTACCTTTTGAATTTCTTTTCAGCCATTGCCTGAAATCATCCATAACCTTAAGGGGATCATCAAATGCCAGGGTTTCTTCACGACTGAATCCGCTTACTTTGAGGGCATCGGTAATATAATTATCCGATACCGGTTTCAATTTACCGTAAAAGGTTTTATCCAGCTGTTCATCAACGACGATAGCCCCCAGAGAGATCATGGAATAATCCCCGGGTATGGGGCCGTCTGCTTCCACATCGACCATAATGTAACTCATTTTTTATTTTTCTCCTGAAATAGATGCAAAATACAGATCGAATAATTTCGCTTAAATTGGAAGATAAAATGAAATTTATCCGCACTGACATCCCTTGGTACTCTTCCCACTCCAGGCCCCCCGGACAAATCCCTTTCGGGTGAAACCCGCAAAAAACCTGCTGCGGAAAAGGGAGAGAACCTTACAGGTGACAGTTCTTTAAATGCCGGGAAATCTCCTTATTCGATTTCTATAAATCCAAAAAATATATTTAATAAAATATTCAAGTATATAAGAAAATATTATAAGAGTCATGAGAAAGAAAAAAATCATTACTGTAAAAATACTTGAGAAAAAAGAGAAGACTTTCAATATTAATAATGTCATTTTATTGTTTTCAACAGTAACAGCACCCTGTCTGTTTACCTGAACAGGCTGAAAATTTTTAAAACCTTTCCAGAACTCATTGGGAAATGTAGTAATCTCAATTTCCCCGTCAAAATCATAATCTCCGATTAAATAATTTCCTTCAGGATAGGAATATAACACGGGTTTTGATAATTTTAAAAATAAATTATATTTATCCATATATTCATTAGAGGGATAGTGATCTTTAAAACTTAATTTGTTTTTATTAAAAATTTCTTCTGTAAAAAGTTGCAGATAAACATATTCACCTGAGCCCTGTATTGACGCTACAAGTATATAATCATAAATTTTATATACATCATAAAAGCCTGTATCATCTATCTTTTTATTTTTTCCCCGGGGGAATAAGATGATAATGAGATATAAGAGTATAATAGTTAATAAAATTGATATTCTTATTTTATTTCTTATTTTCATACTAACACTCTTACGGGCCCGGGCCCCGGAGAAAAAATCCCTGCAGTTGTCGGGGAGTTAAGACAGTATGATTTTTCCATTTACAGACTCTCAAAACAGAGATCAGGGAATGATGATGCGGATATATGCCATTAAGAGAAGAATGAGACCTATTGCAATCATTGAATATCCAATGCGAAACCACCATTTGTTTTTTAACCAGATATTAGAAAAAAGAGGATCAACCTGAGCAATATCATTATTAAGAACCGAGGGCAACAGGGCTTTGATAGCCATATGAAGCGCATGGAAATATTTAAAAAGACAACCCGCGATATCCCGGTAACCTGACATTCCGTTTAGTTCCTTCCATAAATAGAGGGATTATTTATTTTGTAAAGGATTTATTTATCCATACACTAATGAAGTAGTATAAAATAACTCCTCTTTTTGCCCCCGAAGGGGGTGTATGAGAATGACTGTTGACAATTTCTATAATTTCATCTTTTAAGGATACCCGTGCTTTCCAATATAAATTAACCTAACAGAACTTTATATTATTAAAAATACAAGGGTTAAATATACACCCACACCAATAAAGATAATTCCTGTGCCCCTTCTTACCCAAAGTTCTATCTGTGTTAATTTGTTGAAGACACTGCCGAGATAATTCGCTCCGTTAGCTATTAAAACAGCAAAAGCAACAACTGGGAGGGCCGTACCCAATCCATAGAGAGAAGGAATAATAATAGTTGATTTATGCTTCACCGCAATGGGGAGCATGCTTCCGAAAAAGAGAGCAGCTGAAACAGGACAGAAAGCCAGTGCGAAAAGAGCACCGATAAACACAGAACCCAGCAGAGGAGCCTTTCTTGTTAACTTTTCAGCCTTCTCCGAATGGTTATTACCTCCAAAGCTCAGTTTGATTACATTCAGCAGTATCAGGCCGGTCAGGATGAGCAGGGGGCCGAGAACAAGATTAACTTTGGTCTGAAGAAACATTGATAAAGCCGGCACTCGGTCAAAAGTTTCAACAACTATGAAAGAAATGCACATGTAAACGATGACTCTTCCAGCAGCGTAAAATATGCCTGAAAGAACCGATGTTGTCTTTGCTTCAATATTCTTTCCGATATATGAAACAGCAGCAATGTTTGTGGCAAGAGAACACGGGCTTATTGAAGTGATAATACCAAGCCAGAACGCTGAACCAAGAGAGATTATATATACACTATCCATCCTCTGATCCTTATATTTAGTTTTTTATAAAGGTCATTAATTCGTCTTTAATGTATTTTTCAAAGACATCCGGATTCTGCAGATAAACCCATGTTTTGTCAAGACGTTGCCAGCTCCTCTGCTTTCCTTTAATATAATTAACCAGCACCACTGATTTGGTAAACAGCTGATAATCCTGAATGAAATGCTTATTCTGTTCTTCTTCAACGTTAACAGCTTTAAATACAATTCTTCCAGACTTTAGCTGTTCAGTAAAATTGTTTGTTAAAGCCTTCCTGGTCAGTTCCTCAATTTTTGTACAGGAAGAACACCGGAAGGTGGTATGAAAATAATAGACCTTAATAACCCTGCCTTCCTGAATCTGTTTAAGTGTACCACTACTATTCTCTTTGCTGAACTTTGCCTCAATTGTTCCGTTCGGCCCCTGTTTGCAGGAAACGGGAAATTGAAAAACAATTGTCAGGAGCAGAAACATGAATTTCTGTGAAGTTTGAATCTTTCTCATAGCGAAATCTCTGTTATTTAATAAGTTTTTTCAATTCATCAAAAGAAGGGACCCTGCCTGCAACCTTTACTTCTCCATCCACTACAAGCGCCGGTGTAGTCATCACTCCAAATTCCATAATCCTGTTTATGTCTTTAACCTTTTCAAGTGAGAACTCAATACCGATTTCTTCAGCTGCTTTTTTTGAAAGATCTTCGAGTTTGTTGCATTTGGGGCAACCTGTTCCTAAAATTTTAATATCTTTCATTATTTTTCTCCTCTTTAATAATTTAAAACAATGTTCCGTAAACAAGCCCTGAAATTGTTGACATGATAATAACAAGCGTTACATACACAATAGTCTTCTTTGTGCCCATAACACTTCTTATGACAAACATATTGGGTAATGACAATGCGGGTCCGGCAAGAAGCAGGGCCAGTGCGGGCCCTTTCCCCATACCGGCACCCATAAGTCCCTGAAGAATCGGTATTTCAGTTAAAGTGGCAAAATACATGAAGGCTCCGGCAACTGAGGCAAAAAGATTTGCTCCTATACTGTTTCCGCCCACTGAATGACTTACCCATTGCGAGGGGATAAGTCCTTCACTGCCAGGTCTTCCAAGCAAAAGTCCTGCGATGAGTACTCCAAAGAGGAGAAGCGGCAGAATCTGTTTCACGAATCCCCACGACTGTGAAAACCACTCCCCCATCTCTCCCTTTGAAGTGCTGATAAAAAATGAAAAGGATACAATACCAACGGAAAAAGGAAGCAAAATCTGGATTCCATCATGAAAAAACCATGCTGTTATTCCTGCGGGCAATGCTATGAGAAGAACTTTCCACCACTGCATATTAAACCAGAAAACAAGAGTCACTCCGAGCATGATTGAGAAAACAGCGGTAATAATCCACTTGTAATTATACAGAAAAAACCATGCACCGGAAGTCTCCTCTGTCTTTCCCCAGTTTGCGAACACAAGAATTGCAATCATGATGAAAAAATAAACCGCATTCTGCCATAAGGGCCTTTCAACCTCAGGTTCCGGCATATGCATCATAGTCTGCACTTTTTCTTTCTCTTCTCTACGATAAAAAAAGTGCATTAACAGGCCAATAACAATGCTGAAGAGTACAGCTCCTATTGCCCTGGCGATACCAATTTGAAATCCGAGAACCTTTGCAGTTAAAATGATAGCCAGAATATTTATTGCGGGACCTGAATAAAGAAATGCCGTGGCGGGTCCCAGACCGGCACCCATCCTGTATATACCGGCAAAAAGAGGAAGAACCGTACATGAGCATACTGCCAGTACCGAACCGGAAACAGATGAGACACCGTATGCGATAATTTTATTGGCAGCTGGCCCCAGATATTTCATTACTGAAGCCTCGCTTATGAATACTGCTATAGCCCCTGCAATGAAAAATGCCGGAATAAGACAGAGAATGACATGCTCCCTGGCATACCATTTACCAAGTTTTATTGCTTCCATTACGGCATTATCAAAACGATTCCAGCCGACAGGTAAAAAAAACAGGATAAGAAATATTCCCGCAATATATACCATCGGCTTCCATTCCTCTTTCCAGTTCATGATATCGTCTCCTTTATTCCTTTATGGCAATATTGCCATGAAATATTCAAAAAAATTATCTGACCTTGCAGCTTGTAACTAGATTTATATGTTCCTGAGTTTTCATTTCAAGAACATCTTCCACACAACCAATAAAGTCTAATATGCATGGACATTTTAAATGGTATGTAACCGTTGTGCCATGCTTTTCATCAAAAACAAGGCCTTCATTTTTTAAAATACTCAGATGTTTTGATATGGTAGACTGATCAGAACCAATCATATCTACCAGTTCTCCCACACTGCGCTCTTTCTTTTTCAGCTCTTCTACGATAAAGAGCCTGCTCGGGTGTGCCAGCGCTTTGATAATTTTTGCCCGGGCTTCATATTGTGATGGAAGTTTACTGTTCATTATTAATCCTTGAATATATGGCAATATAACCATATATATAATTATCGTCAAGCATTTTTTCTCAGTCCTGCACCGACGAGTGACTGGCCCTTACCCGGCAGGGACTTATATCTGCAAAAAACGCCATGCCCGTGCAACACAACTTTCTCATTTTCTAATTCTTATTGACAAATAAAATTCATACCTATATTTCAAAATGTATGGAGATAAAAATATTCTCAAAAATTACATCCAAATTTCAAACAACGATCCCTAAAGAGATCAGAAAAAAATTGCAATTAACAATGAACGAAGATACCCGTCATTACATTTGATAAAAAGCTGATAAATAAAATGAAAAAAGAAAAAATCCCTGTTAAGATAATTAATTGATAAAATCGCAAGGGAGGAAAACCATGCTCAAAGACCTGTTCCTGAAAAACAGAAGTTACAGAAGATTTCACGAAAACCTTGAGATAAAGAGAGAGGACCTTCTTGACCTGGTTGAACTGGCCCGGCTCTCCCCGTCGGCGGCAAACATGCAGCCGTTGAAATTCATCCTCTCAAACACCGGGGAAAAGAACAGCCTGGTATTTCCCAGCCTGGCCTGGGCTGCCTATCTCAAGGAGTGGCCGGGACCCGGAGAGGGAGAGAGACCTTCCGCCTATATTATCGTTCTGGGAGACAACGAAATCTCAAAAAACATTCTCTGGGACCACAGCATTGTCGCCCAGAGCATGCTCCTGGGTGCCGTTGAGAAGGGGCTGGGTGGATGTATCATTGCCTCTGTCAAAAAGGAGAAACTCCGGGAAGCCCTCCGGATCCCCGTAAGGTATGAGATCATGCTTGTACTGGCACTGGGGAAACCGAAGGAAACGGTTCACATCGAACCGTTAGGTCCCGAAGGTGACATCAGGTACTGGAGAGACGATAAGGGAGTCCATCATGTCCCAAAAAGATCACGGGAGGACCTGGTGGTCGACCTGTAAGAGAAACCTTACCGGACTCAATTGCCTTCTCAGGGCATATTAATCCCCTTTTTATTTGACATTTTTTTGTGGTAAAAATAGTATAGACTATAAGAAATGAAAAGGTAACTGCTCAGCTATGTATAAAAATAGTATTTATTGAAAACTTAACCGATATGTCCCCGCCGCCAGAGGCGGCGGGGACATATTGTTGATATATTTTAGTAAATATATATTTCGTTACATAAGTAAGTAATGACATTGAAAAAAGGACCGGGGAGAAGGAATGACAGAAGTAAAGCAACCCATTGAAGATGAGAACAAGATCGATACCGTAATCGCTGACGATATAAATTTTAAGGGAACACTGAAATTTAAAAATTCACTGAAGATAAAGGGCAAATTTGAGGGAAAAATCGAAACTGACGGCCACCTCATAATAGGCAGGGAGGCGGAAGTCAGCGCCAATATAAGCGCGAAGACTGTTGCAGTGAGCGGCATCGTCAACGGGAAGCTCAAGGCGAAACAGAAGATAAGCCTCCATAAAAACAGTAAAACCAAGGGAGACCTGCTCACACCCGACTTGCTTATGGAAAACGGTGCTCTTTTTAATGGGACCTGTATAATGGACAGTAAAAACTAAAAACCGGAACTGTGAGATTTGAGAGTAAAATGCGAACAAAAGGCTTAATACTCCTCATTTCTTTTTTACTGAACCTGCCGGTATGGGCATTTTCAGCTGAAAAGGAAAGCATTAACAACCCAAATGTATCATTCGGGCTGGGTGGTTCCTTCGGCTTTTTTGACATCTATACAAAAGGCGGTGATGGCGACTGGGATTCCGGCATCTCCTATGGAGGCGGATTTATTTTTGAGAAGATGTTCGGCAACAGGCTGGGGGTCCACTCGGGAATGCTCTACCGGGAAGCACGATTCGGGTTTACCGATGATAACGAACAAAAGATAGTCATGAGATCATATGCTGTTCCCCTTTACCTGATTACGTCACCCGTTAACCGGGGAAACTTCTCACTGAACGTGCTTACAGGTTTTACCTTTTCACACCTTGTGCAGGTCAAGATCCAGGAAAATTCAGATACGGGTGAACCGGAGATTGATGTGCACCAGTACATGGTCTCTAACCAGGTGGCACTCTCCGCCGGGTTAAACCTGAAGTTCAGGATAGGAAGATTTGTAGATTTTTTCATCGGAAGCATCGGTGATTTTCATATCACAAAGTTTCTCAGTGAAAATGACGGCGGGGATCAGCAGGACCATATCTACAACATACGGGGAATAACAGGTGTCCTTTTCAGAACGAACCTCTTCCCCGTCTCTGAAAACAGCCAGTAGCGATTAATTTCAACAGCAAATAATTAACACTCCAGAACCTGTCTGGATAAATTATATAATGAGGTATGATTAACACATGATTTACAGTCTCCGCAAACCACTGATTTTTACACTCCTGGTCCTGGTCCAGCTATTTTACTCCCATACGGCAACGGGAAACACTAAGAGAAATATCGATTTTATAGATGCCGTAATACTCGGAGATCATGAAAAGGTAAAGAACGAGCTGAAAACCGGGATCAGGCCGGACGTCATAAAGGACCAGAAAAAAAGAAAAACAGGAATTATGTACGCGTCGGAAACCGGGGATGAAAAAATGGTCAGGATCCTGATATCATACCATGCTGACCTCAACGGAAGGGATTCAGAGGGAAACACCCCGCTCAACTATGCCATAAGTAAAAACAGGTCAAAAACAGCGGAAATCCTTATCAAAAACGGAGCGCGCCCCAACACGGGAAACAGGATGGGAGAAACGCCCCTTGAGCTGGCATCCAGGGAGGGTAATATTCATATCGTCAGGCTCCTCCTTGAGAACAGGGGGATGGCGGGATCAGGCCTGGCGCTTATTGCCGCTTCCCGGTACGGCTTCACCGATATTGTCAAACTCATCCTGGAAAAAAATCCCCCGGTTACCATAAAAGGCCGGGAAGGAATGACAGCCCTCGCTGCCGCGGTACTGGGAGGGAACCGGGATATTGTGGAACTGCTGCTCAAGAAAGGATCTGACATCAACATGATACAGAGACACAGCAGAACACCCATAATGATAGCGGCCGGGAACGGTGACCTTCAAATGGTGAAGTTCCTTGCGGCCAGAAAGGCCGATATCAACAGGATCACCCGGAACAGCAACTGTCTCCTTTATGAAGCAATAAAATCCAACATGTACCCCATGGTGAAACTGGTGCTGGACCTGAAGGCACGCATAAAGATAAGGGACAGGAACCTGGAAACACCCCTGATGCAATGCGCGAAAATGGATGCAACACCCGACAGGAGAATCGCCGGGCTCCTCCTTGAAATGAATGCAGATATAAACAGGAGAAACAGGCAGGGGAAAACGGCCCTGATGTTTGCCGCAGAGAAAGGGCACGGGGAAATCGTACAACTCCTGGTGGAAAAAGGCGCCACAATAAATGACAGGGACAGAAAGAAAAAGAGCGCTGCGGACTATGCGGCAATTTCAGGACATGCCGATATTTTAAAATATCTTCTGGAAAAGGGAGCCGGAAAACCGGCGGTAAAAACCGGTACGAAAAAAAAGAGCTCCCTCTTCCTTAAACCGGAAACCGCCCTCTTTCATAAAGCCGCAGCGTTATCCAATATGAACATGTTGAAACAGCTTGTTGAAACCGGTACGGATATTAATGCAGTTGATAATTCAGGTTCCACACCCCTTCTCTCCGCTCTCAAATCCGGTGTACCGGAGAAGAAACTTCTGGAGACTGTAAAGTTTCTCCTGGATCACGATGCCGATCCGGACATACATGATAAGAACAAGATATCGGCGCTGGATTATGCATCCCGGAGAAATCTCTATGAAGTGGCAAAACTGTTGATAATGGGTGATGTAAAGATAAAGGGTTTCGACCTCTTTCTCTGTGCCATAAAAAATGGCGACGTCACCTTTGCGCACTACCTTGCCAAAAATGAAAGATTCGATATTGATTCCGCTCTCTTTGCAACTGATAATTATAAAGCCGTAAAGGTCCTCATAGAATGCGGCGCCGATGTGAACGCCCGAAACAGCGAGAAACTTACCCCCCTGCTCTATTACTCAAGGCAGAAGAGAAACTGGGGATATTACAGGAACACCTGTATCATCAATGAGCTTGTGAAAGCGGGGGCTGATATTAATGCCGCTGACAGCAGGGGGAAAACGGCACTGGCGTATGCTAAATCCGCGAAAAACAGTATATTCGTTGAATTCCTCACATCAAAGGGTGCGGTGAAATAAAATTAATTCTTCTTGATACCAGTGACACTGGAACACAGAGAAGAAAGGGAAAGGCTAAAAGAACAATTTTGAACCGCAAAGTCGCAAAGGGCGCAAAGGGAAAAGAAAAAAAGAGATTTCACACATCTTTGCAACAATGACTTTTGAAGATAAGATTGTTTTAAAAAAACTACTTTGCGCCCTTTGCGCCTTAGCGGTTTAAAATATTTAATTTTTCACTATGCTTCAGGAATTATTAACAAAAAGACTTGACGATTTTGGGATAATTGACTATATTGATAATGAAAACCATTATCAATAAGGAGCTTCCATGCTGAAGAGAAAACAGAGGGGAATGTGCTGCTGGGAGGACCAGTTCCAGGGAAAAGGCTACCGCATTACCGAAGGACGAAAAGCAATCCTGGAAGTCTTAATGGAAGATCCGAACAGGCACTGGAGCGCGGAAGATGTCTACCTGAGGGTACTTGAGACACATCCGGCAATTGGTCTTACCTCAATATACAGGACCCTGGAAATACTTGTTAATATGGGCATGGTCACAAAATTCGATTTTGGCGACGGAAGATCACGGTATGAGATCCTTGAAGGAGAGGAGAGTGAGAACCACCACCATCACCTTGTGTGTACCCGGTGCAATTCCATCATAAATTACAATGATTTTATCAATGAAGAACTTGAACTTCTTAAAAAAACCGAAAAGGGACTTTCAGAGAAGTATAACTTTAACATCAAATCCCATATTATACAGTTTCACGGTATCTGTGCAAAGTGCAGCGAGGGTTAACCTGAATTTTTTTTCACTTTTATTGATAATGATTTTCATTACTATTAAGGAGGTGGAGATTATGCCACGAAGAGACAGAAGAGGACCAAAAGGAGATGGCCCCATGACAGGGGGAAGAAGGGGCCTCTGCAGCGGAGCTCCGGAAGAAGAGTGGGGGCATTCCGGAGGAAGAAATTTCGGGGAGAGAAAGAGGCCACAACCCATACACGGAAGGCGAAGAGACGGCTCGTGCCTTGAAGCAATTGAGCCTGCTGTTCCCCCGTGAGAAGAGCGCACAAAATAAAGAGAATGAAGATTCTTAGACAGACAGGCTTGTTTTTTGCATAGCCGGGCAGTTACATATATTTTTGAATAAAAAGGAGAAAAAAATGAGAATAGGAATAACCATGGAGGAAAACACAGGGATAGAGGGAGATGTTTCCCTTCATTTCGGACAGTGCCGCTACTTTTTTATTGTGGATATCGAAAACGGAGAAATCACAAATACGCGCATTGAGTCAAATGAACATTCCCATGGAGGCGGAGGCTGTATTGCCGTGGACGGCATGCTGAAACATGATATAACACATGTTATCTCAGGCGGAATGGGCGCGGGGGCCCAGCAGAAGTTCGCACGGGCCGGTGTACAGGTCTCCGGGTACAGGGGAAAAGTGAAGGACGCCATCAGCGGTCATCTGAACAACTCCCTCTCCGGGCTGGAAGCATGCGAAGATCATGACGGATGTCACTAAGGGGACAACGATCATGAAGATATGCATAACATCATCTGAAAAGAGTATTGATTCCCCTGTAGATCCCCGCTTCGGAAGATGCAAATATTTCATTATTGCAAACGCCGAAACAATGGATTTTGAAGCAATCGAGAACCCGAATATCGAAAGCCAGGGAGGAGCGGGGATAAAGGCCGGTCAGCTGGTGTCCGCGAAAAACGTAGAGGCGCTCCTGACCGGGAGTGTGGGAAACAACGCCGCGGAAACCCTGAACTCCGCGGGGATCAGGGTCTTCACGGGGATCTCCGGAACGGTAAGAGATGCAATTGAAGATTTTAACGCGGGAAAACTTGCGTAAAGGACCATCCATTCATGAAAATGAAAAAAGATTAAAGGAGAAGATATGATTATTTCCGTTGCAAGCGGCAAAGGGGGGACCGGGAAAACAACCGTGGCAACCAACCTTGCCCTCAGTATTGAAAATGCAGAATACTACGACTGCGATGTTGAAGAACCAAACGGCCACCTCTTCCTGAAACCGGTCATTTCCGAAGAAAAGAACGCGGTCATGCCCTGCCCCACATTTGATGAAAACAGCTGCAGCTTCTGCGGAAAATGCCGGGATATCTGTTCATACAACGCAATCGCAGTTCTTCCCGGTGAAAATGGCCGGGAGGGAAAAGTCCTTCATTTTCAGCATCTCTGTCACGGGTGCGGCGCGTGCGGTTATTTCTGCCCTGAGAACGCTATAACAGAGATTGATAAACCCATAGGAGTCATCCAATGGGGACAAAGCGGGTCCCTGAATTTTAACCATGCGAAACTCAATATCGGCGAAATAATGTCACCTGCTGTTATCCGGCAATTGAAAAAGAGTATCCAAGAGAAAATCGTAACGATCATCGACTCACCTCCCGGGACCTCGTGCCCGGTCATTTCAGCCGTCAAAGGAAGTGATTACTGCATACTGGTGACCGAACCCACTCCCTTCGGCCTGAATGATCTGAAACTTGCCGTTGAAGTTATTGAAAAACTGGGCATTCCCTTCGGTGTTGTCATCAACAAGTCGGACACCGGCGACGGGAAAACAGAGGAATACTGTAACGAGCGGAATATCCCCATTCTGTTGAAAATACCTTTCAGCAGGGAACTGGCACGGCTCTATTCGTCGGGAGAGCCTGTTGCGGCAAAAAACCCCGGCTACAGAGACATTTTCCGGAAACTCTATACTGATATTGAAGGAACCCTGTCATGAAGCAGATCGCCATAATAAGCGGTAAGGGAGGAACAGGGAAAACCGTAATGACAGCGTCCCTGGCCGCCCTTGCAGAGAACAAGGTCATGGTTGATTGCGATGTTGATGCGGCCGATCTCTATATCCTGTTAAAGCCGGATATTATGGAAAGATATGAATTCAGCGGAGGTAAAACCGCATTTATTGACAAAACCAGGTGTAAAGAATGTGGTCTCTGCCTGGATATCTGCAGGTTTAATGCCATAAGCAGCGATTACCGGGTTGATGAAATCGACTGTGAAGGCTGCGGCTTCTGCAGCCACGCGTGTCCGAAACAGGCCATATCAATGAGAGAAAATATTTCCGGCGAGTGGTTTGTTTCGGATACGGAATACGGGCCCCTTCTCCACGCGAAACTGGGCATAGCCGAAGAAAATTCCGGGAAGCTTGTGGCGGCCATTAGAGATGCAGCAAGAAACATTGCCCTGAAAAACAAACATGACTATATCATAATTGACGGCCCTCCCGGTATTGGCTGCCCCACAATGTCAACCCTTACCGGTGTGGACCTGGCACTCATTGTTACCGAGCCCAGCGTCTCGGGGATCCATGATCTCCAGAGAGTCTTTGAGCTGACAACTCAATTTAAAATACCCGCAAAAGTTGTGGTAAACAGGTATGACATAAACAGGGAGAACACCGGTGCAATCATTGAATTTTCCGAATCTCAAAACGCGGAGGTCATAGGACTGGTCCCCTATTCACCGGAGGTACCCGAATCGGTGGTAAACTGTGTTCCTCTTGTTGAATATGCCGGGGAAAAACTCAGGGAGAAAATAACGGCTATCTGGGAGAAAATTACCTCGGATATGCTTTTGAAGAGCACGAAGTAAGCTTAATGAAAGAGCAAGGTGACATTTATCACTTTTTATTTTAAAAGTTATTTTAACCTACCAACAGTAGTATAAAAGAGGAAGAGAAAGAAATTGCCGCAGATACACGCAGATGGACGCAGAAAAATAAGAAAATAAAAAGAAATATCAGCGTTTATCCGCGGCTTCAAATCTTTTATTTTCTTTTTTTAGTTTACCATAAAATGAAAATAAATCATACATTAACAAGGAGCCAAAAATGGAACAGCACACAGCATCCGAATCAACCGCTTCCGGAGAGAACCTGAAAATGGGGAACCTCGAAAGAATCAAACACACAATAATCGTATTAAGCAACAAAGGAGGTGTGGGCAAAAGTACCGTCAGCACAAATATCTCCTCCGGGTTGGCCATGAAGGGATTAAAAACCGGCATCCTCGATGCGGATATCCACGGCCCCTCAATAAACAAGATGATGGGAATTGAGGGTGAGAAGATTAAATACAATGAACTGGGGCATCCGGAGCCTATCAGGATTGATGATCACCTGGTGGCCCTGAGTACTTCCGCATTTCTTGAAGATGGCAGTCAGCCGCTCATATGGCGCGGGCCCCTTAAAATGAAACTTATTTCACAATTTATTGAAGATTTTTACTGGCCTGAGCTCGACTACCTGGTGATAGATTGTCCGCCGGGGACGGGGGACGAACCTCTCTCTGTAATACAAATGTATAACACTATTGATTACGCGGTGGTTGTGACAACACCCCAGGATGTTGCGCTCCTGGATGTTAAAAAAGCAATAAATTTCCTGAAACAGATCGGGGTAAAAAAAATCGGTATTGTTGAAAACATGTCAGGGCTGATATGCCCCCACTGCAGCAACGAGATCAAGCTGTTTAACAAGAACAGTGTGGAAAAAATCGCCCGGGAGTTTGATATTGAGATGCTCGGCAACATTCCCCTGGAACCGAAAATCACCGAAATGTGCGACAGCGGTGAACCCTATATATCAGCCTGCAAAGGTGAAGGGACCCGGAAGATATTTGTTGATATTATCGATAAGATCGTGGAGAGGATCAAGGAGCAGGATTAATAATTTTCACATTAACGATGACAAAAACAATAGCCATGGGTTTAAACCCATGGCTATTTGTTTTATTTTCATTTTATTAAAGCTTCTCCATCATTGCCGGGATAACATCGAAGAGGTCTCCCACAATCCCATAGGTCGCGATATTGAATATCGGCGCCTCGGGGTCCTTGTTAATGGCAACAATACACTGCGATCCCTTCATGCCCGCAATATGCTGTATTGAGCCCGATACGCCCGCAGCGATATAGAGTTCCGGTGTTACGGTCTTTCCCGACTGCCCAACCTGCCGCGCGGGGTCCGTCCAGCCGGAGTCCACAACCGGCCTTGTTGCGCCATATTCACCGCCCAGTTTTTCCGCAAGGGGAACAATAACATCTTTGTACCTGTCGGCATCTTTAAGGCCCCTTCCCCCTGTAACAATAATTTTGGCCTGTGTAATATCCACAGAGCCTGCCATTGTTTCAACAACATCCATGACATTTGTCCGGATCTCCCCCATGGAAGCAGATACCGGGGCCACATTCCCCGGGCCCGATTCTTCACTCACGGTAAACGCGCCCTTTTCAAATGTCACAACAAATTTATCGGTCTTTATCTTCTTATTTTCCTGTATTTTCCCGTTATAGGTATTCCGGGTAAGAACAAGCTCACCTCCCTCAACAACCGCCCTGTTGCAGTTTGATACGATACCGGCATCAACGGATATTGCCAGTTTGCCCGCAAAGTCCACACCGTCATAGCTGTGGGCAATAAGGACGCCCTTTACATCCTGTGAATCCATAACAGCCTTTGCCGCCTGCGTGTATCCATCTGAGGTATACTTTTCCAGGGAAGGGTCCGTTACGGAAAAAACTTCCGGGATATACTTTGCAACTTCCTGCGCGAGGGAATCATCCCTGCTAAAAACCGCTGCTGCCGCCTCGGCACCGAGCCCGGACGCGATCTCCCTGGCAGCAGTACAAAGCTCAAGGGTTGACTCGCTTAAAGTTCCGTTTCTGTGTTCAGCAATTACAAGTATCCTGGCCATCGATCAACCTCCTATATAACCTTGGCTTCATTTTTTAATTTTTCTATAAGGGTCCCCGCAGCAGCGGCAGGATCCCCCTCTATGATCTCCGCTTTGTGATCGGCAACCGGGATGAACATTTTGACAAACTCGGTCCTTGACTGCGCGTCAACCCCGAGGTCCGGTCCCGTTTTCGCATCAAGTCTCTTTTTCTTTGCTTTCATGATACCCGGTAGTGTGGGATACCGGGGATCGTTAATTCCCGACTGGATGGAAAGGACCGCGGGAGCGTTCATCTCGATGATCTCATTGAGTCCGCCTTCGAGCTCCCTGTTTACCTTAAGTCCCTTACCGTCATCACCCACTTCAAGCTTTACAACGTTGGTGCATGAAGGGAGACCCATCATTTCCGCCATCATGACCCCTGTTACACCTGCCTGGTCGTCCTCGGCCTGAACACCGGTAAAGACCAGGTCAACATCACCGATCTCTTCCACTGCCTTGACCAGTGTGGAAGCAATGACAAAATTATCTTCCGCAAGAACCGCGGGATCGTTTATATGGACCCCCCAGTCGGCGCCCATCGCGAAGGCCTGGCGTATGTCCTTCACCGCCCTGTCGGGGCCCGCAGATAGTATTATGACTTCCCCTCCGAACTTCTCCTTCAAACGGAGAGCTGCTTCGACGGCATAGTTATCAAAGTCATTGATCTTGAATGCCATCTGTGACTCATCAACATTTTTATCATCAATTATTTTGAATTTTGATTCCATATCCGGAACCTGTTTGAGGCAGACAACTATCTTCATCATCAAACTCCTATTTACTGATCTTTTGAAAAATTTAACGACTCAAACTGTGTATACGAATAATCATATTCATAAAAATACAGCTGTTATGTCCCCGCCGCCCCGGCCGGCGGGGACATATTGTTGATATTTTAGTAAATTTATTTAACGGCACCTATTGTAAACGGAGCTGTGCTTGATGTCAATATTAATCATGCGAGAAAAAATAAATTTTGCATAACCCGTGGGAGAAAAAGATAAAAATATATTTAGCCGCAGATGAAGAGAGATGGTTGTTTGAAGATTTTTATTCACAAAGACTACGAAGCACATGAAGTTCAAGATTTTTGAACCGCAAAGGCGCAAAGGGCGCTAAGTTTTTAATTTCTTTTTACATCCTTTTGATCACAATATACACTATAATATTTCATTAACTTTGTAATATAACTTCTCATAATATTTCTTTTCTCTTTATTCCTTTGCGAACTTTGCGCCTGGCGGTTCAATACTTTCTCCTTTTCTTCCTCCTCAACCCGGAACTAATTTTCCCCGCCCGTAACAAGCCCGGGGGGGTAGATGATCCGGGGCGCGCGGTTTTTCATCCGGAAGGGATGGCGCAGCTTAAGTTTCATTTCAAAACCGTCGCTGAATTCCCTTTTGTCATGGTTTCTCATCTTTATAACCAGCTCCCTGCTGTTCTTTTTAAAAACAAGCAGCCTTGAGGAAACGCTGATTCCCATCTCCCGCCTGATCGAGGAAAGGTTGATAAAAAGAATATTGTTCAGTTCAGGCACAGAGACTTCATTAAATCCCCTGATATGCGGCGTGGTTGTATGGCCCGAAAGCCAGAGGTCAACCCTGTATTTTTTCAGCACCCTGACAAACCTCCCGGAATCCAGTATCTGGCTCCTGTAGAGTCCGGAAAAAGCCAGTTTACTCTCGGGGAGGGCGGCATGGGTCACGGTAATGATATTCTTATCCTGGTTTTCAATAACCTCTTTTTTCCACCAGTTGAATGCCTCGTCGGAAATGACCGTGGGTGAATTGTTCACCTCGTCAGAAAGGAGGATTATCCTGATATTGCCGATCTCAACGGAATAGAAGTAGGGCTTTTTGATAAATGTAAAGTATTCCGCAAGGCTCCGGGCGTCATGGTTTCCCACAATTTCATACCAGTGCGGGACAGCAGCCATCTTCCTGGTTTCCAGAAACCATCTGAAGTCATCAACCGAGTCTTTTTTCCGCTGGACGATGTCCCCGGCACAAATTGCCGCGTCAAGGGCCGGGAAGTACTGCCTGATGTCATTGACCGCAACATGGAAGTGTTCCCTCTCCTTCCTGTTCTTGGGCTGGATATCGGAAAGGGCCCAGATAAGGCAGTAGTCTTCTCTTTTATCAAGAGTAAACCTCTCCCCCCCTTTCTCCCTGCCCGCAGAGTTTCCCCCGGTGGAACAGGAGAGGATAAAGAAAAGTGCCGGGATTATGAACTTTATCATTTTATTACACTCTTTTGCCCCCCATCCCCCTTGTCTGTCGATTTTTAAAAATTGAAATAAACAGTTATTGTTTAAATCTTCCTCGATTATCAA
>JBNKTL010000023.1:0-83854 GCA_050298055.1 Spirochaetota bacterium | reverse complement strand
CTGTAAAATCGGGGTGTCAACAGCTATGTTTGGAATTTTAAATCTATGGGACAGCAGTGTTACTAAATATATTAACAATATGTCCCCGCCGCCGTAGGCGGCGGGGACATATCAGTTATGTTTTTCATGAATATGATTATTCTTATGCATAGCTGAGTCGTTGCATTTAATAATTATTGAAATTTATTCTCAATTGACATGAGATATTTTTTTGCGATGGCGTCCCTTTCACTTTTAACAGATTCTGCTACTCCTTTTTTTACCCGGGGTTTAATAGTCGCATTCAGCAAAACTGATCCTTTTTTAACAGATACAGTGTTCAGTGCGTTGTAGATTTCCCTTCGTGCACCTGTATCTCTATTATATTTGGCAGCTTTTACTGTATCAAGTATATGGTTCCATTGATCGGCGGTGCCATAGCCTTCATAAAATATTTTCATAATGTTGTTCCGGTTGTCTAATCTAAACTGACTTGCAGAAACATGGGTAAAGTATTTTGCGGGCCCTCTTTTCTGGCCAAGGGCGCTTTCAAGGCTCTGTGAGCTTTTTCCGTTATTACTGCTGTTAAAGCCGTTACGCGGTGAAATCATTCTCGGTATAAAAGATTTATTGGTCCTGGCGTTGAAGAATACCCACTGTGCGTTTTTGGAGTTAGAGTCACGGACCGCAACAATCTTTGCTCCGTTTTTAGCTTTCATATTATCAATTGCTAAAATCGTATTCTTGTCCACATAAATCTTCCAGCGGCCGTTTCCCAGATGTTTCAATTCAAAATGGTCCGCGCTGAATCGTGCTTCGACTTTTCCGGTACCACCAATGTAATTCACTCCCCAGTATTTTTCTTTTGCGTATTTTATAAAATATCTGCCTTCAGCGCTTCCCCCTGCCGGGGTAAATTTGAATAAACGGTCTTTTCTGTCCTTACCCTTATCCCTTGCCCAGATTTGAACCTGTTTCCATTTTCCTCTTTTAAAAAAATTCTTTGTACCAGGCAAATCCCAGATACCCCCGGTTGATTTTCCCGCTTCCAGTGCAGATTGAATTAAAAATTCTCTATTGCCGAAACCATACTGATCGTGTGCTTTCGTATAAGCTGTAGCTGAAAATATAAAGAGTACTGAAATTAAAATACATATTTTAGCTACTGTTTTGTTGAATATCATATACGACTCCTTTTTAATAAGTTTAATAATGTTGTTTGTTTGACTGGCGGAATTGAAGAGTATCCTGAGGAACGATCTTCATTGAATTCACTCATAAAATATATAATAAAAATTTACAAATTTCAAGTTATTTTAAAAAAAAATAGATATTTAACTCTTTTTTGTTAATAAAAATGTAAACAATAAATGATTTTTAAAAGAATTACAGTTCAATTTAAGGGAGGTGAAAAATGAAGATTTTTAAAATTATATAGATTAAAAGATAAAAGGTTTAAAAAATTCTATGAAAAAGAAAAAAATTATTGGATAGTGCCATTATGAATCAAATAATAAAAAATTTATCAATAATCAATTTTAAAGGAGTGAGATATATACTTCGTGAATTGTCTTTAATTATTTTCTGCTCAATAATTTTATTTATTTCTGCCGGTACAATTAAATGGATCAATGCATGGATATATATTATTCTGGATATTATTTTCCTGGTAGCTTTGAATATTTCATTAATTATTTTTAATCCTGCATTAATAAATGAAAGAGGTCGATTGATTCGAGCTGCAACAAAAAAATATGAAATAGTATTTATCATTATTTATCTCATCTCAATTATTTCAATTTCAATCATTGCAGGTCTCGATGTCATTCGATATAAATGGACATCACTTCCAGAATTTTCTCTCTATCCCGGCGTCTTATTATTCATTTTTTCGGCAATCATCGGGATCTGGTCAATGTCAATTAATCCATTTTTTGCGTCCACTCAACGTATTCAAAGCGACAGGAATCATGTTGTTATTAATACCGGGCCTTATAAATATATCAGGCATCCCGGCTATTTTTCATGGATTATTGGCGCCATAAGTTATCCTCTTATATTAGGATCAATAATAAGTTTTATCCCAATAGTCTTTTTAATCATTATATTTGTTATCAGGACATACCTGGAAGACAATTCGCTTCAGAATGAATTGGAAGGCTATGATAATTATACAAAGATCACGAAATACAGATTAATACCTTTTATATGGTAACAGAAGCCCGCATTGAATGCTGTCTCAGATCCAGCCCAGGGAGAGAAAGATTGTGTAGCAGATTGCCAGGATTCCTGCCATGCTTCCTACAAATTTTGCCTGCTGTTTTGTTGAAGGCAGGTCGTATACATAAAAAGTGATCAAGGTGAAGGGGAAATAGGCAAGGATTATCAGGAATAAAGGGAACTTCGCACTCCACCACCAGTAGTTCCAGATTAACGCATCAAATGAATTGAGGATGATTTCCACCAGGACCCCCAGCAAAGCCCAGAGGAAAGCCAGAAAAACCCGGTTGTTAATAATACCAAAAAATTTCATCTCCTTGTCTTTGGGAAGACCTTTGGTGATGATGAGTCCCCAGAAAAAGAAGTTGTAGATGATTTCAATATTCCATCCGATCAGTGTTTGAAAACCCGTTGGAAAATTGCACATCCAGTATGCTGAGTATCCTCCGGTGGCCGTAAAGATCAGGCCGTTCCACATTTCGTTAAATGCATCCATGAGAACAAAGGCGAATCCTGCGAAAACAGCTCCCCAGTTGCCTTTTTCCACTTCAAGTGCATAGGCAAAGGAGACGGCTCCCAGCAGGGCTATTACGTGCCAGCCGAATTGTGAAGAATCTCTTAAATTTGCTAAGTTCTCGGCTGAGCCGTAGGCCTGCCCGGATAAATCTGCGACAAAAGGCGCAATCCATACGATGCAGTAACAGATTGCAATAATGATCCAGGCGGTCCGCATTTGTCTTATCCTGGTTAAACGGCTTTCTGCCAACATCTCTCCTCCTGGTTACCGGTTTCCGTTTCCCGGTTGTTGAAGATTACTTTAATTTCCCTGAAAAGCGTTGTCTATAAAAAAATAAATTTGTATTTCCCAGGGTGTTTTTTTATTGTATGGATTCCGTGAATACTCAGCTGAAGAAAAGTATGATCAGTTTTATAAGCAGCAGTGGAATGAAAACAACAGGTGAAAAGAATAGGGGCGTAAGGACTAAGATAAATGATTCTTGATTGTAGGGCTTAAACGGTTCACCTCCCCACCTGTGGGAAATCCAGCTACAGGTCAGGTAGACTGCATATCCGCCAATGAGGGCAATAACAAGGGAGAGGTAATAAGACCAGGGGACCCGGCCGGGGATACCGATAATACCCCCTGCAACCATCCATAAGATGATGGCAGTCAGGCCGGATTGGAGAACATATGCGGTATCCCTCCATTTGATTGCAAAGTTAATGCAGCAAAAGGCGAGAAAGAGAATGAGCTGGTGGTAAGGTGATTGAAAAAAATTCATGGGATATTGATCTGTCTGACGTCCTCTGGATGTTCATTCCCCGGCATTATTCTCCTTTTAACATAATGAGTTGATAAACCTGGTTATCACTGTTAACAATACCGGAATCATCCAGGAGTTGCACAACATTGTCCATCACCTTTTTCTCCTCTACCATGCCGAAAAACAGAGCCGATATCCTCTCCTTGTGCTCCTGTGTTTTAAAGAGACCGGTAAAAATAGGAAATTCCTTTGTCAAAAAGTTATCGTAATTTTCACCTTCAACATATGTCCCCTTCATGACACCGGCAGAGGTAAGCGCCAGAATAATGTCCTCTTTATAATTATGATTAAAAAGCTGAAGTATATAAAAATACATATGATTTCTCCTTTCTAATTGATATTTTCCGCCTGGGGCGGTATCTCCTGTGCCCGGGTTAACGACATCTTTGTCATTAGGGGCCCCACTGCCTCGGTTATAATAGTTGTAAAAAGCAGAACGTTGATAACCACCGAGGTGAGTTCCTTCCCGGCGGTCCCGTATTCGCCGGAACCGAACTTCTGGCTCACAGACAGGGCCAGTGCTACTGCGACTCCCACCTGGGGAATAAGGGAAAACCCGATATATTTTCTTACAACGGGAAGCGCCTTTCCGATAGTCGCGCCCAGATAGGCACCGGAAACTTTACCCGTCATACGCGCCGCGGTATAGATCAATCCCAGGAGACCGATTTTTCCGATGAGGTTAATGTTCAGGTGCGCGCCTGCAAAAATAAAGAAGAGCGGCAGGATCAGCGGTGAGATCCCCTCAATGATATTCTTTGTCCGGTGAGTCAATGGTCCGTTGAAGTTCACCAGGCAGGTCCCGAATGTCATGATAGCAAGAAGTTCGGACACGTCCAGCATTTCAGCTAGTCCCAGCTGGACCAGGATAAAGGCAAAGATGGCCATCAGGACAACCTCGTTGTCTCTTATTTTTCTCATGATAAAAGTATAGATCAGGCCGGAAACTGCTCCGATAACAACAGATATTGAAATGTTTATAAGCGGTTTTAATATCAGCCTTACAACCGAAAGCTCCGTCCCTTTCATGATATTTGATGCAAAAATTGATGCAAACACATATATGATAAGGGCCACCGCGTCATCGATTCCCACAACCCCCATTATGGTGGATGTAAGGGGGCCCTTGGCCTTATACTGCTGTATGACATAGACAGTTGCCGCCGGGGCCGTTGCCGATGCCACCGCACCGAGGATCAGCGCATAGTAGAAGGGAAGGGAAGTCAGGTAATAAATTGCAGTAATAACAAAAAAGAATGCCATTAAAGCTTCAAAAACCGCTATAAATATTATGGATTTTCCCAGGGAGAAGAGGACATCCTTGTTCAATTCAGATCCGATAATAAAGGCAATGATCCCCAGTGCCAGTTTTGAAATAAAGTCAAGGTGCTCCAGCGCTTCCGAGTTAAATATCTTCAGAAACGATATTCCCAGAACAACGCCCATTATGATATAGATGGTTACAGCCGGTATTTTATACCTGTCGGATACGTAGAATTTCAGAATAAAACCGGCAAAGAGTGTCAGTCCGATATAAATAAAAATATGAGTCATGTTCAACCTCAATATTTCTCAAAAAATTGAACGATTTCACCCCGGGACGTGCATGAAAGAAGCTTTTCCCTGACATTTTTATTTTTTACGATTAAAAACAGCTTGGAGAGAATTCTTAGATACATTTCGTGGTTATCGGGGCCCCCGATAAGGAAAACAAGATTGACCGGGTTGCTGTCGATGGAGTCCCAGTCAATACCGTTCTTTATCACACCCATGGCGATAAAGAAATGGTCGATATCCTTCATCTTTACGTGGGGGATTGCAACCCCGTTTCCGATGCCGGTACTGAGGATCTCTTCTCTCTCAAATACCGCTTTTTTAAATATGCTGTGGTTCTTAATCCCTTTTAATGATTCAAGCGATGCCACCAGCTTTTCAAGGACTTCATTCTTTGTCCCGGAATCAAAGAAATATATATTGTCTTTTAAAACATAGTCTTTAATATAAATCATTTAACTACCCTGGTAAAATAATTATTATGTGGAATACTGTTGTCATTTTTTTGAGAAGTTACTTCCAAAAAACATCAGAATCAGATTTGTATGCTGAAGATATTTTTTGCAGCATATCTTGGATAATAAGGAGGGTAAGGATAGTTACGGACTGTGATTGTGCAGAATATTCATTCTGAGATCCAGTGTTGAATTACACTTTTTATTTGCAAGTATTTTTTAAAATAATATTTCATCGGTATCCCGCGTTCGGATTACCGTCATAGAGTGACTCCCCGCCTGTATGCTTCACGGGAGGGAATTGGGTCGGCTATCCTTCATCTCTAATTCTTTCATTCCGGCCCCTTTTAATTTGACAAAAAAACTTCCGGTTACGTAATAGTTATCCGGAATGAACATCTTCTGATAGCCGAAAAAATACTCTTGATAAACAGGGAAAGGATGAAACCTATTGGACAGATCTATAATGAACTCACGCAAAATTATCAGGCACTTTTAAACGGCGTTGAATCAAAAGAGGGCACTGTTGCCTATGCGCCCATTGATTTTTTTCAACTGGAACCCTTTTATCACCTGATGAACAGCATCCGGGAAAGCCAGTGCAGTTTTTTCCCGACCCCCGAGGAGGTTCCCGGGGAGAGTGAGATCCACCTCTGTTTAATAAGTGACAACAGGCTTCTCTTTGCCCGGGAGAGTTTTTCCCGGACTGTCTCTTACGACAGTTTTTTTGAATATGAGGGTGATATGAGAATGCGAAGCATGGTCTATGTTAATGACCAGGAGATAAAACCGGTTTTCGCGGAACGTCTCATTAATAATGAAAACGGTTTCCCTCATTTATTCGAATCAAGCGGAATGTATGGTTATCTGAAAGTTGAATATTTTATGGAAGATAATGTGATTATCGGGAAAAAATACAGCGGGCTGAATGCGGACAACAGTGAATTCATGTCCCAACTCTCTTTTTATATCTCTCCGGAAAACGGCAGTGTTGAGAAAATCCTGGAAAAACCCCGGGGAGACAGGGAGCGGATAGTATATGAGGAAGTTAATAACGAGAAAAATATTGATCAGCTGATAACAGAAACAAAGGAGCTTATAATAAGCACCCTTGTCGGTTCGCTGAAAGAACAGGAATGCATTGAAAACGAAATCGAATTTATGCTCCTTGAATACACCCTGCAGTCTCCTTTTCCCCCCACAGTGGCCTTTGCCCAGACCGCTGAACTTCTTGCCGCCCGTGAAGAGGGGCTTCATCCTCTCTCCGTATATAATGCTCCCGACCTGGAATACTTTTCTGAATATGATAAGCCTGTTATTGACTTTTATCATAATGGTGAAGCTCTCTTTCATGAGGTGAATTCACGGCTTTTGGCCGATTGCGAGTATGAAAAGTACAAACAGATGACATTTGATGCTTATTATGAAATCTCTGAAACTCTCAGGGAGATTATCCTCTCCGGTTCACTGATACCCCTGGCAGAGGGCTTCCATGTTACCGCCCGGGACTTTGAAGAATGCAATGAGTGGGATTACCTGGAAAAACTTTTACCTCTCCCTGAAAAGTCTGCCATTGAAAAAATGGTAGAGGAACATGAAGAGGCATCGGGCCTGCCGGCTGAAGACATGCTGTTGATTGAGGAGATTAATTCTGAAATCAGTGATGAAGAGGCAAAGGCATTAAAAATCAGGGCTGATTTTTCTTCCGCCGGTTTACAGGTTTATTATTCCCGGGATCAGATGTTTCATTTAAAACCCTTTCACAGGGAAATAAAAGACGGGGAGCCCTCCGTGGACCATGAACTCACCCTCCATGATGAGTATACAAAGAAACCCGGGGGGGATGTCTATTATGAATACTTTTTTTCCCGGGGAAATATCGTTTCAATGGTCTTTTATTCCACGGAAGGTTATAAAAAGGGATTTTACTATGTCCATGAAGAAAACCGGATTATTGAATACCTGGTTGATGAATCGGGGAAACTCGACCAAATCGGCAGGCTGGAGTTAAAAAACGGGCTCCCCCTGTATTACAGGGAAATTTCGGTTTTCCCGGAACTATCCGAAATGCATTTTGACCATGAAGAGGGGAGAGTGGTGTCATGCCTGAAAAAACGGATCGTCTTTCATGAGAAATTAAAAATAGAGGATTATATCATTTATCGGTTTGATTATGATTCTGATAACCGGCTGAGTCAAATCACTTCCTTTTACGCGGGAGATGATCCTGAGCGGCTGATGCCTTATGATGAGGCTGAAGCTTATGTATCCTATGCACGGGAAGATTCCTATATTGGAAAAGCATATGATATTGTCAAAGAGAGGAGTTTCCGGAGGATCTGCAGCAGGATTGAAGAGATGGACTTGAAAAGATACAATGCCCTGGTCATTGAGTGGAATACAGACCTTCCCTTTCCCGTTTACCGGATCTTTCTTTTGGCTCATAATAATGAAGGTGTTGCCTGGGAGAGCATTGATTTCGGATACCAGAGTGAAGATGAATCAAGGCTGTATACCAATGTGATGTCATATACTCCGAAGGAGGAGGGAAAGACTCTCGGCCATTACCAGGAAGAGCTTTTTGAAAATTTAACCGTAATGCTTCAAAAGTATATCAAAGAGAAAATAGATGCTGATTTCCGGGTTTTTTACAAAAAGAACCGTGATTCTCCGGAAATCATTAATGAACGGCTTTAATGAGTTTGACCTGATTACTGAAAATAAGTGAGGGCGGGGATGTATCCCAAAATTGATCACATCAACAGGTATGTTTCGGATATTGAAAAACATATTTCATTTTACGGAGATGTTCTCGGTTATGAGCTCATTGACCGTGGTGTAAAAGATAATGGAAAGAGGTATGCTATCCTTAAAGGAGCTGATCATGAATTCTTTATTTCTGAAAAACCGGATTTTTCCATTGATGATAAAAATTTCAGACATATGGGGTATTCGGTGGATAATGCCGATGAGTTCCTTGCTAAGATGATAAAGGAAGGGTATGCCGAAGAAAATCAGAAAATTATTGTTAAAGAATATTCACGACAGTTTTACTTAAAAGACCCTGATGGTTTTGAGATAGATATCATTCAGTGGACCGGTAAGGAGAGGTTCTTTCGAGATCTTGAGAAAAAGTGATGATAATCTATTGATCTTATTTATCCTGCTTCTGTCTCTCTTGTCGATTACACAATAAATTCTACTTGAAAAAAACCATTAAACAATAACTTTTATACAGAGATTGCAACCCTGTTCCCGAAGATCGGTAACCTGTAACCTGTAACCCGGAACTCTTTATGTATCAACGAAAAAAAACATCAATGGCAGTATATAAGGGAGAACATAATATCCGTGAATAATAAAGACCATATCATCATCTGCAATGATGTCCACAAGTGGTTCGGGGACTTTCATGTCCTCCGCGGGGTGAACCTTCGCGTGGAGAGGGGGGAGGTGGTGGTGATTTGCGGGCCCTCGGGGAGCGGGAAGTCCACCTTTATCCGCACCATCAATAGGCTGGAGGAACACCAGCGGGGAGATATTATTGTTGACGGTATAGAACTCACCGGTGACCTGAAGAACATCCACAAGGTCCAGTGCGAGATAGGGATGGTCTTCCAGCACTTTAACCTCTTCCCCCACCTGAAGGTCATTGACAATATAACACTGGCGCCCATCTGGGTCAGGAAATGGCCCCGGGAAAAAGCAACCGGTATAGCCATGGACCTTCTTGAGCGGGTGGGTATCCCGGAACAGGCGGATAAGTATCCCGGGCAGCTCTCGGGGGGGCAGAAACAGAGGGTTGCCATCGCCCGGGCGCTTGCAATGCAGCCGAAGATCATGCTCTTCGATGAGCCTACCTCCGCCCTTGATCCCGAAATGATCAAAGAGGTCCTCGATGTGATGAGAGAACTTGCCCGTTCGGGGATAACAATGATTGTGGTGACCCATGAGATGGGATTTGCCCGGGAGGTCGCCAGCAGGATCATTTTCTTCTCCGACGGGAACATCGTCGAGGAGAACACAACCGGTGATTTTTTCAACAACCCAAAGGAGGAGAGGACGAAGCTTTTTCTCAGCCAGATCCTCACTCACCAGTAGGCAGGAAAACCTTACATAAATCCTGTTTAAATTGACTTTTCTCCGTGTTCCTTAAATTTCTAAAACCTGCTTCGGAGCCTGGCTCAGCTTCGGATTGTTGTCATAGAGAGCGAAGCGTTGCTCATCTCGATACGATCCTGCTCTCTGCAGTAGTTGGGAAATAGCATATCGAGATGCAGGATCACTCGATGAGCACCTGTTGTGTTCCCCGAGTGATTTGCCGCTTTTCTTAATACAGTGATTTATGCTCTTTATAAAGTGCGGCAAATTGTATCGAGGGGAGCAGATCATTACGCCACTTCGTTCCTCATGATGACAGAATGGCCTTTAACACGGAATTAATATTCAATTGTGTTTGACATTGAGATTTTTTCATGATTAAATTTTACCCGGAGAGGGTAAAAGAAAACATATGGATGAAAAACTAAAGAAGGTTTACCTGGTCAACTTCGACAGCTTCAGGTATGCGGTAGGGGAGGACGAGGTCATAAATCACTTCATTCCCGTTGAGCTTATGCTCCTTCCCTCCGGCCCGGAGGACCGCAGGATATTCGTTACCACTCTGGGTGATGATCTCTTCTATCTCTATGATATCGCCCGCTTTCTCGGCGGCAAATCCGGTGATTTTGAAAGCGCCAAACAGGTATTTGTCATATCTGAAACCGATAAAGTTCACGGTTTCTTTATCAACCATATCTGTGATGAGCCGCGGGTCCCCGAATTATGCCTGTCTCTTCCCGAATATATCCGGTCCCCGCTGCTTGATTCTGCTGTTATCATTGACGGGAAACCTTTTCCCCTTCTCAATATCCGTGAACTCCAGGACAGGATGCAGGAGCAGGACCTCCCGGACCCGGGGATCTCCTTAAAAATCGCAGGTCCCGGAAAAAAAGATGTTGCCGGTGCGAAGAGCTATTCCCGGTACGGCTGCGGTCCCCGATGGTTCTGCATCCCCGATTATATGCTTCCGGAAAGTGAAATTGTTAAGGCCCCCGTTGCCCCGGTTTCTTTTTATCCGGACCGTGTCGCGGGCCTTACCCGTTACCGTGAGGGCATAATTCCGGTTATACAACTATTCGAAAACGGTGAAGATAAAGGAGGCGACCGGCTTTTTGTTGTATCAGCAGCGGGGGATACGAATGTGGGGTTACTAGCCGATACCCGGGCAGGGGAGATCGATCCCGCTCATATGCCTCTCAGAGAACTGCCCCCTGTAGCCCGCTGCGGAGGATGGAGCCATGCCTTTGTTGATGACGGGAACTTCTACCCGCTGGTTGATCTTTACGGAGTACTTGATGAAGTGGGGGATATACAGGAGAGGGAGAAATTTAAAGAGCTGTATGTTCCCTCTTCGGGTTTCCTTTCGGTATTTCTCAATGACGTTATCGAGATAATGGAGTTTGAATTTGGGGGAAATTGCTACGGCCTGCCCCGGGAAGAGGTGATGGAGTGTTTCAGTTTTATGGGGTACAGTGATTTCCCGGGCCTTCCGGCCATGATTCCGGGGTTACTCTTCTACAAAGATGAGCTCCTGCCGGTCCTGGACCTGGCGCTCTGGTCGGGAGAGAGTTCATACCGTGCCACATACAGGGACATGGTGTTCCTTGTAAACGGGAATCTGCGCCTGGTTATTGCCGTTGAGAAGGTTCTTGACTGGAAGAGAGTCGAGAGAGAGGGACAGAGGGAATACAGGCACCTTTTTGTCTACGGATGTTACTGGGACGAAAAGCTCAAGCTTATCCTTAATATCGAAGCAATGTTAAAAAACTATGAGAAGATTGAATTTAGTCTTATAGAACACCGTGAAGAGGAAAAGGGTGAAATTCTTCCCGTTGAAAAAGAGACCGTTCCTGAAGAGATTCCCGTACCGGAGGCACCGGTTGAAACAGCAGCGGAAGACGCGGATGAAATGAAGGATATACCGGAAAAAACAGATACTTCCGCAGAAGAGGAAAAAGAAGAGCCGGCGGTGAAAGAGGAAAGATTTTCCGGTGAAGATGAAACCGGAAAACAGGATGCGGTCCCTGGAAAAGAACCGGCTGTTTTGAAAGAAGATGACCTGCGGGAACCGGAATATCAATCTCCGGAAAAGAGAGAACCTGCCACTGAGAAGAGAGAGGACGTGGTCCAAAAAACAACTGCACCGGAGTATATAACTTCCACTGCTGATATGAGGAAACCGGTTGCCGGGAAGAGAGAGGAGCCGGACCGGAAGGCAGCTCCCGCTCCGGAGGAAAAAATGTCCGCTGCCGAAAAGAGAGAAGCGGTTACCGGGAAGAGAGAGGACCCGGACCGAAAAATATTTCCCGTCCCGGAAAAAGAATTTTCCACTATTGAAACAATGAAGGGGAAACCGGTTACTGCCCGGGGGATGAAAATTCTCCCGGTCCTCATACCGGTTCTGCTGTTTGTCCTTATTGCCGGTCTTGTCTATACATTTTTCTTCGCAGGAGGCACCGGTAAGATCATTCCCGTGAAGGAAGAGATCACTGAGTCGGGAAAAGAGAGTTTCCCCGGTGATAAAGCAGTGAAAGAGGAACCTGCGGGAGAAAGAGAGGCAGTGAAAGAGCCTGAAAAAACCGGGGCGGGGATACAGGATAAAACCTTACCCGAAAGAAGCAGGTTTATCCTCCGGGAAGATGAGAAGAGGATCGTTTTTTCGCATGTTCTCTTTCCCGCTGACTCCGATGAACTGCTTCCCGCTGAAGTTCAAAAGCTTGATGGGATCGCTTCTCTCCTTGCTCTCCACAGAGGCAGTGAGGTCCGGGTTGCCGGGTACACGGCCCGTTTCGGTTCCGGTACCGAGACCGGGAGGAAGCTGCTTTCCGGCAAGAGGGCCGGCGCGGTTGTGAAGTACCTGGTATCTGCAGGCGCCTGTAAAAAAGAGAACGTGAACTACAGGAGTATGGGCGCGTCCAGTCCCGTGGCCGACAACAGTTCCCCTGAAGGGAGAAAAAAGAACAGGCGCGTGGAGATCATCCTGTTTAAAGAATAGGCCTCCGGATTTTATCCGTCACTCCCTGCCGAATTCCTCCCGTGTCTTACCCCGGACGATCTCCGCAAGCTCAACAACATAGTTGTAGAGGTGAAGCCCCTTGCTGGCAGCTATGATCTCTCCGTCCTCAACGCCGATCTCCGCGGCCATATACTCCTTCATCATTTGTATCCCCGCGAGGTTGGCGGGGAACCCGCCCCAGAGGTCCCAGCTCCTGAAATAGGGGTAGAAGTGAAGTTTTCCGTCCTGTATCCGTGTATCGATATGGCGGAGGCAGGGAGGATCTTTTAAAAGCATATCAGTAGGCTGACCCACCTGCAGGATCATCTGGTTTGTCCTGTGGCCCCTGTTTTTATATGTCCAGATGGCCAGTTCCATCTGGTTGAGAAACTTTCCTCTTATCTCCTTATCTCTGCGGGGTCCGGTACCGGATATAATTTTTCCCTCCGGGTCCTCCCATATCTCCTCTTCGGTAACATAGATGTCATGGGGGTTCTCGGAGTCTTTTTTCATCCTGTTGATATCATCCAGGATAAAACCGGCATTGTCCGCGCAGATCCTCTGGCCGTAGGTATACGACTCACCCTCCTTGACATTCCCGGTCATGAGATAGGGGAGGTAGTCGTTGATGTAGTCGTCATCAACGGGGTTTGGTATATTATACTGTGCCGGGACCTGGGGGAGCAGGGGATGGATACCCGGTGTTTTAATATGTACTGTGATATAGTCAAACTCGAGTCTTTTGTCCCCCTGGTAGCTTCCGCTGTCAATTGTGAACTCCCGTCCATGCTCCAGTGCCGCGTAAACGCACTGGAACCATGCGTCCTCAAGTGTTGTGGCTTCAATATGTATCGGTTTCATGGATATCCTCTCCTGCTGCGGCCCGGGACCGGGTTTCGGTCCGGCTTTGATTTCATGCATCATTCATGGAGGGGAGTTTAGATCACGGGAGAAAATCTTCAAGGAAAATTTTATGTCTCTTTGAATTATTGGGAGCGTGATTGAACTTCCGGGACGAGAACCGGTGTTGTTTTTTTAAAGAAATTTTGTAATATCTGAATAATGAGATGGTTCTTTCAGGTTTTTTTTCCCTCTGTTTCCAGTATTGTGATAAATACGCTTTTACTGCCTATCATTTTAGAAATATATGCGTAATCTCTCAAATAGTTATCCATGTTTTTTTCACTATTTTCTGGATTACTCAAATCACTAATTAATTCATCAAGATAATACATAATAGCAAAAGCAATAAACCAGGAAACTGAAAACTTAAAATGCCTCCGTAAATCCAGAGCTTTCTCATAGAATTCTGGCTCCAGATTTATATGTTCAATTTTCCATTTTCTCTCCGAACTGCTCTCCTGGTATTTCACTGTTGTATATGGTTTTGGGTCAAAACTGTTTTTATTAATGATCCGTGATATTAAACGTGCGATCAGTTTATCTTTTGGCAGATCAATTTCAATTATTGCCTCTTGTAATTTAATAAGCAGTGCAGTGTCAATATTTATAGTGGTCCTCATGGTATCCAACCTCCAAATGTTTTAAAACGGAATGACTGTCCGTTCAAAACATTAATACGACTCTGAACCTGTATTAATTAAAACTTTTCTCCTTTTTTTTACCTACACCCCCCTGTCCAGACTCGCCCTGTGGACCCTCTCCGCGGCAATAATGTACGATGCCAGCCTGTAGTTGACATTATATTTTTCAGCGGTATCAACCACTGCCTGGAAGGCGTCTCCCATTATTGTGTCCAGTTCCAGTTCAACTGTCCGGGACTTCCAGTGAAAGGCCTGGATGTTCTGGACCCACTCAAAGTATGAAGCCGTGACCCCTCCCGCGTTTGCGAGGATGTCGGGAGCTATAATTGTGCCGTTGTTGACCAGGTATTCATCCGCCTCCGGGGTTACCGGGGCATTTGCCCCTTCCACGATGTATTTGGCTTTGATTGTTTCCCTGTTCTCCTCTGTGATCACATGTCCCAGGGCCGCGGGGACCAGAATGTCGCACTCCAGGGCCAGAAGTTCTTCGTTGCTTATCCTGTCACCGCATCTGCAGCCGGTGAGGGTCTTCTTCTCCTTCAGGTAATCCACCAGTTCCCCGATTTTCAGACCGGCACTGCTGTAAAGGCCCCCGTTTTTATCGGATACGGCCACAACCTTTGCTCCCATTCGGGCCAGAAGTTCGGCGGCATAGCTTCCCACGTTGCCGAAACCCTGAACGGCGACCCTTTTTCCCTCAATGCCGGTGTTCCTGCTCTTAAGAAGATGTTTTGCGATCAGGGCAACACCTGTGCCTGTTGCGCTGATCCTCTGGGATATCCCCCCCAGGGTGACCGGTTTTCCCGTTACAATGGCGGGATTATATCCGTGGATATTCCCGTAGGCGTCCATCATCCAGCCCATGACCATGGGATTGGTCCCCATGTCTGGGGCCATGATGTCTCTCTGGGGGCCGATAAGATGGTCCACATTGGTCATAAACCTCACGGTAAGGGAGTGGAGTTCCCTGTGGGAAAGCATATCCGGATCAACGGCAATACCCCCCTTTGCGCCGCCGAAGGGGAGGTCCATGAGGGCGCTTTTCCATGTCATGAGCGATGCCAGGGCCCTCACCTCGTCCAGGTCTACCTGGGGATGGAAGCGTATCCCCCCCTTGTAGGGTCCCCGGGCGCCGCAGTGCTGTACCCTGAAACCGTTGTAGACCCGCATGGTCCCGCTGTCATCTGTTATGGGGACCGCGATCTGGAGTTCTCTCCAGGAACGCGTGTAGAGTTCCCTGTAGTTTTCCGGTATTTCGAGGATATCCGCCGCCCTGTTAAAGTATGAGTTGACGGCGTTGAGAGCGCTGTTTTTGCTGTTAGGTGACATCTGACCTCCTTAAACCTTATTAATGTTTCTTCCTTATATGTGCAAATTTTAGCGGATTGTTGACTCAAACTCAACCAGTTTTTATTAGTGAATTTCTACTCGGTTTTGGATTTACGAGGGATTGGAGATATATTAAATGGACTATTTTTGAATTCAGGATTGATTTCAGATCGCAGGAACAGCCTCAAAAAATGACAGATGAAAATTTTTATTCAAATGTGAGCTTAAGTACGGCAATCAGTTTAAAGATATTTTAGTACGGATGATCTTCATCTCCTTCTGTTAAAGGATCTTTTTAAAGCAGAGTATCACAATTACGGCATTTTTTCGCACCTCTGAAAAGCAGCGTTGAACAGCTCTTACAGGAAAATTGTTTTTCTTCTTCATTGATCCACTCTTCAGTTCCTGACTCTTTCCACCGGGGAACAGCCCGTAAAATATGCATTTTCCCTTCAGGTACCGGAAAATTTTCAACCTTATCACAGGGAAACTCAGCACATTCATTACAGCCTTCATATTTTTTTTCAATTGCACAGCTTTTTATGGCACAATGCTCACAATACCAGTAAACAGTATCTGACATACAGCCATGACAGTTGATTTGATCTACCGTATCATGATAGGCCCGGGCAAGTTTCTCCTTAAGTTTCATGTCATTATGCCTGGTTGCATAGTATATCCCGCACACACCGCAATAAAGACCACAGGGGGAGACCAGTTCTCTGTTCATAATTAATATCCTTCTTATTGAATAAATAAATTTTTAAATTTACTTTTGTTGAGTAAATCCCGGAACCAGGCCACCAGAGCCGGTCCCTTTAAAAAATTCTGACTTTTAAAAAGTGCGTTAAATTCATAATATGAATCTTCAATCTCATCAATACACTCCCCCAGAACCTCTTTCACCGTTCCATAAGAATCTCTCTTGATAAGCAGGTCATCAGGATCAATAGCGCCGGTTTTTATGAAATTCTCTGTTTGATCAGAACATTTACAAACATTTGAATCTTTAAAGAGACTGCAGTTATGAGAGAAAAATTTATAAATTTTTTTACGTGTTCTTGATAAAATTTTGCGGAAGTTATCTTTTGATATTTCACAAATCTCAGCGCCGGGCTCATCTTTTACATTAAAAATTACTCCCAATACAAATACGATCCTTTCTCTCCGTTCCAGGCATAAAAGCATGCAAAGACAGCAGGTTGTTTTTATCTCATCTTCTAAAATTTTAAAATCCGGTTGAGAAAATTTTCGTTTATCGGGCTGCCGGTCAATAAAATCAGAGTAGTCATTGAAGCTTGAAATGCTTGAAAAAATTTCTTCATTTTTATTTTTCTTCATATTTATTATATGATTTACAACTATCCTGTATAACCATGTACGGAATGATGATTGGGAACTGTCATAGGAAGACAATTTAGTGATAATTTTAATTAAAATTTCCTGGGTAATATCTTCTGCCAGGTGAATATTCCCGGTCATTGAAAAGGCAAGATTATATATCCATGCCTGGTGGAGAAGTATCAGAGACTCCAGAGAGTCCCTGTCCCCGTTTAAGACCCTTGGTATCAGTTGAGTTTCCCTGATGGAATCCCGTTTGATTTCTTTAAATGGGTTGAACATCTTTCATTTCCTGTTTATCATTTTATCCTGTATACTGTTACAGCGATTATGATAATCCGTGACAATTTTTTATCAAATATTTATTTAAAGTATTAAATAGTTTTAATGTTTTCCACTCCTTGTGAGTATTAATAAAAACAGCATCTTCTTCCGGAGATTTTCCGGGCAAAGAGGGTTGACAAATAAATGCAGCTTTAAATATATTATGTCATATTTAAAGCAGATAAAGTGAAAGAAGAGCGGTTCCTGCCTGATATGCTCAGGCCCGGAACAGGGTTTTAAAGGAGTAAAAAGTATGGGTCCCGAAATTCTCATAGCAGTATCAGTAACCGGCGGTCTTGTGGCAGGTTTCCTTCTCACATGGGCGCTCATGGGGAGCAGATATAACGCCGAGAGGACAGGCTACCAGGTCGCCATCGAAGGGCTCAGGAAGGAGAGGGAAGCCGACCGGGAGAAATTCAGGTGGCTTGAAAATGCCGAGGAGAAGCTCCGGGATTCATTCAATGCCCTTGCCTCCCAGGCCCTCAGGAACAACTCCACGCAGTTCATCAACCAGGCCAAGGAGCAGATGGAGACCATACACAGGGTGATGAAGGGGGACTGGAACACCCAGAAGCAGGAAATGGTGAATATCGTCAATCCCCTGGAGAAGGACCTGGAAAAGCTGGACAGGCAGGTGAGGGCGCTGGAGGAGAAGCGGGAGGGTGCGTATAAAACTCTTGAGACCCATATTGTGGAACTCTCCCGGGCCCAGGGCGAGCTCCGGAACGCCACGGTCACCCTTTCCCAGGCCCTGAAGTCTTCGTCGGTGAGGGGAAAGTGGGGAGAGGTCCAGCTCCGGAGGATAGCGGAGATGGCGGGGATGCTTGAGCATGTGGATTTCAACGAGCAGATACAGGCCGAGGGCGGGACCGGAAAGCCCGACATGATCATCCGCATGCCGGGGGAGGGGATCATCCCTGTTGACTCCAAGGTCCCCATGAACTCCTATCTCGATGCCCATGAGGCCGATAATGAAAATATCAGGAAGAGCAAGCTGGGAGAACACGCCCGCTCTCTCAGGAACCATATGAAGTCCCTGGCCCAGAAAGCATACTGGGCCCAGTTCGCCTCATCGCCGGAATTTGTTGTCATGCTGGTCCCCTACGAGTCGGGTCTTTCCGCCGCCTTTACCGAGGACCCGTCGCTCCTGGAGGACGCCCTGGCCAACAGGGTGATCATCGTATCCCCCGCCACACTTCTTGCTCTCCTGAAGGTGGCGTCCATGGGCTGGATGCAGCTTCGTCTCTCCCGGAATGCCCGGAAGATCGCCGACCAGGGAAAGGAACTCTACAACAGGTTTGGAGTTTTCACCAACCACTTCGCGGAGGTGGGGAAAAAACTGACCGATTCCGTCACCAGCTACAACAGGGCCGTAGGGTCCATGGAGACCCGGGTGCTTCCCTCGGCCCGCAAGCTGAAGGAGCTGGGCGCCGGGTCAACAGATATCGGTGAGATACCGGGAATAGAGCAGCAGGCAAGACTGCCCTTAGAGCTAAACGGAGAGAACGAAAGTGAGTAAAGAGGAGAAAAACCAGGTAAAGGAGATCCTGAAAAGGATCAGGAGGGGGATACGCCTGAAGACCAAGGCCCCCCGGGTCATCAGGGACAAAAGCAGGTATACCCGGAAAAAGAAACACAAAGGAGACTACCGGGAGGAGTAAATGGAAACCGTTGAAGAAGCGAAAAAAATAATCCCCGCTCTCGTTGAAAAATGCGGGGAGATCGTGAGGAAGTATTACCGCAAGAGCCCGGATGTTGAACTGAAAAACGACCTCTCTCCCGTTACCCTTGCGGACAGGGAGGTCGAACTCTATCTGCGAAAAACAATTGGCGAAAAATTTCCCGGCCACTCAATTGTTGGTGAAGAGTACGGAGAGACTGTTGGCGGCTCCCCATACAAATGGATCATCGATCCCATTGATGGAACAAAAAGCTTCATAAGCGGCGTCCCCCTCTTCGGGACCCTTATGGCCCTCTTAAAAAATGACCTTCCGGGACTGGGCGTCATCTATAATCCCCTTTCCGGGGAACTGGTCATTGGCGATAATAAAACCACTACCATAAACGGCGTTCCTGCCTCCCTGAGACAGTGTGATGATATCTCCCGGGCGGTGCTGCTGACTACGGACCATCTTCACGTTCACGCCTTCCAGAAGGGGGAAAACTTTGAGAAGCTCCTTACCCGGGTGAAACTCTACCGGACATGGGGGGACTGTTACGGATATACCCTGCTGGCCGGGGGGTTTGCCGATATTATGCTCGATCCCGTTATGTCGGTCTGGGACGCCCAGGCGGTGATCCCGGTGATACGGGGTGCCGGGGGCCGGGTAACCGACTTCCAGGGCCGGGAGGTGAGTATAAAAACAAACAGTATCATCGCGGCGTCGGAATCGATCCACGGTGAGGTTGTGGAGATATTGAACGCTTAAAGAGGACTTCCGGAAAGACGAAAGAGAACAACACAAAAATTCCTTCGCTGAAACCCTTCCCATCAATTTTTTAATAATGAACAGAACAGATGATACCGGATGAATCTGTATCTTCATGATATAAACATTTTTTAGAGGTCAATTTTATTTGACATAAAAAGAAATTTATATATATAATAATGGCCTTTAAGATAAATTTGTTGTGTCATAAATTTTCAGGCTTTTTTCATTATTCTATTGGCAGAGAATCGTAAAATGACTGATAAGCCGACCTATGAAGAACTAATCCAAAAAGTACAAGAGTTGGATAAGACCGTACTTGAACAGCAAAACCTCGAAAAATCTCTTAAAGAAAGCAAAGAACGATTTTCTTCCCTGGCGGAGATAACCAGTGACTGGATATGGGAAGTTGATCAGAATGGCGTTTATACGTATTCCAGCAGGAAAGTCTGGGATGTTTTGGGATATGACCCGGAAGAGATCCTTGGAAAAACACCCTTTGATTTTACGGTACCACGGCAGGCGGAAAAAATAAGAAAAAAGTTCTCAAATATAGCCCGTTCAAAAAAGAAAATTCCACAATTTGTAATGAATTGTATCCACAAAAACGATGAAAATGTTTTAGTGGAAACAAGGGGCGTACCAATACTTAATGAGAACGGAGATCTTTTGGGATACCGGTGTATCGGCAGGGATATTACGGACCACAAGAAGGTGGAGCACGCGTTAAAAACATCTGAGAACAGGTTGAGGGAAAAGGAAGAATGGATGCAATTGGCCCTGAAAAGCGCGGGTCTCGGTATTTTTGATTTTAATATTCAAAAAAATACACTTGTTGTTGATGACGGCTGGCTTGAAATGCTTGGCTACTCGCCGGATGAAATAAAGATAGATACTGAGACCTGGTGGTCATGGATACACCCGGAGGGCAGAATAAAGCAGCGAAAAGCCTTTGATGATCACGTGGCCGGCCGGAACCCCTACTACCATATTGACGAATACCGCGCCCGCAGTAAAACAGGGGATTGGGTCTGGTTGCAGGACCACGGGAAAGTCGTCGAATACGATTCTGACGGCAGGCCGCTGCGGCTGGTTGGGATTCACATGAATATTACCGAACGAAGGCAGTCGGAGGATAAAATTGCCTGGAACCTGGATATTAATAAGGCGCTCTCATCACTGTATGTACCTCTTGTGAGTCCCGGGACAGGCATCGGGGAAATCGCGGACCTGGTACTGGAGAAAAGCAGTGAGTTGACCGGCAGCGCTCAGGGCTACGTTGCTGAGATCGACCCGGTAAGCGGAGATCATATCGCCTTTTCTTTTACGAAAGTGATGCGATCCGGATGCTCACTGCCGGAAGAAGAGTTGAGTAATATAATAGATTATCGAAGTGATGTTGGTCTCCATAACAGATTGTGTCGTCATGCTCAGGAAACAAAGGAGCCGTTTTATACCAATGCTCCGTCAAAACATCCTGCATCGTCTGGTGTCCCGGAAGGGCATCCGGTCATTGAAAAATTTTTAGCGGTTCCTGTTTTACTGACAGGGGAACTGATAGGACTTATTGCTCTCTGGAATTCAAGCCATCCTTATACGGACCGGGATTTAGACGCTGTCAACCGTATTGCCGAATTCTATGCGCTGGCCATTCAGCACAAGCGGGCGGAAGAGGAGATCCGCCAGCTTAACCGGGAACTGGAACAGCGTGTCCGGCGCAGGACCGCGCAACTTGAATCCGCCAACAAAGAACTGGAGGCCTTTGCCTACTCGGTCTCACATGACCTGCGGGCGCCTCTTCGCCATATTGACGGTTTCCTGAAAATGCTGCAAGAGAACGCGGGAACAACACTTAACGAAAAGAACCGGCGTTACATGAAGATTATTTCCGATGCGGTAAAAAAAATGGGACGGTTGATCGACGATCTGCTCTCCTTTTCCCGGATGGGGCACCATGCCGTGGCAGTGCAACAGGTCGATCTGGGGAGGCTGGTGCGCGAAATACTGCATGAATGTGAACCGGATACCGCTGAAAGAAACATCGATTGGCATATTGCCGATCTTCCTGTGGTCAGCGGCGATGAGTCCATGCTGCGGACCGTCATGGTGAACTTGATTTCCAATGCTTTGAAATTCACCCGGCCCCGGAAGCAGGCCAGAATTGAAATCGGATCGCTTCCCGGCCAGGACTCCAAAACCGTGGTTTTTGTGCGTGATAACGGTGTCGGGTTCGACATGGACTACGCGGACAAGCTGTTCGGCGTATTCCAGCGCCTGCACCATGCTGAGGAGTTCGAGGGAACCGGTATCGGAATGGCCAATGTGCGCCGCATTATTGCCCGGCATGGGGGGCGAACCTGGGCCGAGGGAAAGACCGGCCATGGCGCAACATTTTACTTTTCGCTGTAATAAAATATTATGCTCATTCCGAATAGACAGGATCACAGGATCAACCAGATTATTAAAAGACCACCTAACAGGTCGTAGACCTTCTCATTCCAATCATGAAATTATAGAAAAAACTGAATAAACAAATTATGAAGAAAATTAAAAAAATTACATTTTTTCCCAAAAAAATATACACATTTTCGAAATTTACTATATATTAAGTAATTGGAAACACTAATCCTGAAAAGGAAATATGAGTACGTCAGAGGAGGCCCCATAAAACGAGGATAGCGTAATGAAAATATTAAGCAAGTTATTTGAAGGGAAGGAAAATGTATCATTCAGAAGTATAATCGGTTTTATACTTATAACAACTCTCACAATCATCTCAGCATCATGTGAAAGAATTGAGAACCCCGTTGATCCGGATAATTTAACCACAAACGGAACCTCAACATCAAATCCGGGAAATGGTATTGTAACGGTGACCGGAACGTCCCTGAGCGTAAGCGAAACCGGAACAACTGATTCCTTTACCATTGTTCTTGATAGTCAGCCCGCCGATAATGTTAAAATATGTCTTTCCAGCAGCGATACCACGGAAGCAGAAATAGTGATCAGCGGTGACGTGCTGGGTCCGGACACAGACTGTGTTTCTGCCAGGGTGGAGTTTACTCCCCTTGACTGGAACCACGCGAAAACCGTGATAATAGCCGGTGTGGACGATGCCCAATCCGACGGCAATACCGGGTTTACCATTATTACACAGAGTACTATCAGCACGGACAGTGAGTTTGACAGGGTTGATCCCGCAGACGTGGGGGGGATAACCACGGATGATGACGTGTCCGCGGGAATAAACGTCTCCCCCGTATCGGGCATTACCGTTAATGAATCCGGTACAACATCGTCATTTTCTGTTTCCCTGGCGTCCCAGCCCCAGAGCCTGTTAAAGGTCTGCCTGGAAAGCGACACACCCGCAGAAGCAGTAGTCCTGGTCTCAGGGGATGTCCTGGGGCCTGACGGTGACTGTCCAACCGCGCGGGTTGAATTCAACGCGTCAAACTGGTTCATGGCGAAAACCGTGTCCATCCAGGGTGTGGCGGATTCAACCGTCGACACGAACAAGTCCTTTACTATCGTAACCGGTACCGTGACCTCAGACCCTGTTTACAATGCAATTAACCCATCTGATGTTACGGGCACGAATATGAATATGGACACGGTCCAGGCGGATACCCAGTACAGCCCGCCTTCACCTTCTCCGGGAACGTTTACATCCATCATCGGGCTGCCGGGAGCAGTTGACATATGGGCCTATGACGCGGGGGACGTGATAACTACCATCTCCCTGCCCTTTACATTTAACTACATGGGAAGTCCCTATACGGATATTCATGTGAGCACAAAGGGAATTGCGGAGTTCGGGACAAGTTTACTCTGCTGGTCAAATACCTACCTGTATACAACCAGCAACCCGAATAACGTCCTTGCTCTCTGGTGGGACGACCTGAGACTTGTCTATTCATCGGGGCCCATGGGACGGATCAGGTACCTGACCCAGGGCACCGCGCCCAACAGGGTCTTTATCATCGAGTGGAACAAGGTGAGTCCCTACGGTGATTCAACAGGGACAACATGGGCAACCTTTCAGCTTCGGCTCTACGAGACAAGCAATGTGATAGAGTTTGTTTATGATACGGCCTTCTTCGGCGGGACATACAATTATTCCGCTTCCATCGGGATTAAGGGAGAAGCGATCCTGGAACCAAATTACATTGACGGCCTTACGGGTTCTTCATCGGTCCCCGGAAGTTCAACTCTCAATGTTGCGAGTTTCCCGGCTTCAGGGACAGTGATTACATTTACTCCCTATTAAGAGAGACTATACCGGGAGACGGCCGTAAAGGCCGTTTCCCGGAAACGAAACCTGGTATTTCACAAAACTTCACAAATATTCCCTGGGGTCCGCCACAGTTCCCTGTATACAGGAAGCCGCAACCGTTGCCGCCGATGCAAGGTAAAGCTTTGAATCGGGAGAACCTGTCCTCCCCCGGAAATTTCTCGTGGCTGTTGAGACAGCGTTCTCTCCCGCCGCAAGAATTCCCTGGCAGCCCCCCCAGCATGAACTGCAACTGGGATTCAGGACAGTTGCCCCCGCCTGAATAAATATCTCCATGAGACCTTCCCTGGCTGCTTCCCGGTAAATGCTCTGAGAAGCAGGGGAGATCAGAAGCTTTGTTCCCCTCTTGACCCTGTTTCCCTTTAAAACATCAGCGGCCTCCCTGAGGTTCTCAATCCTTCCATTGTTGCACGACCCGATGAATCCCTGGTCTATCCTGATGCCCCGGCCAACAGCATCACTGACCGGATGATAGTTATCCACACTATGGGGAAAGACAACAGCAGGACCAATATCCGCAAGATTGTATTTATATTCATTGCAATACTTTGCATCCTTATCGCTCTGAAAAATCTCACCGGAAAAGTCTCTTCCATTTATTTTCATAAACTCAAGAGTTTTATCATCCGCTTCAACAATACCGTTTTTTGCTCCCGCCTCAACAGCCATATTGCACAGGACCGCCCGTTCACCGAGAGACATGTTTTTCACGGCAGGCCCGGTGAATTCAATTGCGCGGTAGGTGGCCCCGTCGGATTTCATATCCCCGATTATTCTTAAGATCAGGTCTCTTGCAAATACGCCCCTCTCAAATGTTCCCTCACAATAAACCCTGATCGATTCGGGGACCCTGAGCCATGTTTCACCTGTGGTCATTGCGGCAATAATGTCCGTTGATCCCATGCCCGTTCCGAATGCTCCCACGGCGCCCATAGTACAGGTGTGAGAATCCGCGCCGATGATAATATCACCGGGTAAAGCATACCTCTCAAGGAGAACCTGGTGACAGACACCCTCGCCGTTATGGTAGTTTTTTATGCCCTGCTTCTCCGCGAAGCACTTCATCTTTGAATGGACCTCCGCTGTCTTTATGTCATTGACCGGCACATTGTGGTCTATGATGAAGACAGTCCTTTCGGGCACAGATATTTTCTCCGCCTCAATTTGATTTTCAAAGATATCAATGGATATATGAGTTGTGGCATCGTTAGCCATTATCCAGTGAGGCCTGACACTTACGATTTCACCGGGCCTGACACTCTCCCTGCCTGAAGCCTTTGCCAGAATTTTTTCCGTTATTGTCATTGCCATTTTTTTTCTCCTGTATAATTTTCATTTATTCTTTACGTATCTGCTGTTGATCATACTGATCAAACCGCCCTGTGAAATGATCTCCCTGATGTTTGCCGGAAAGCTCTCAAAGGTATAGCTCTTATTCTTTACAATGATCTTCCCCTTTTCCCTGAGAAGTTCCGCCCTGTCCCCGTCCCGGACATCTTCATGAATCTCCCCGCAGACAATGAGGTCCAGGCCTATATTGACTGCATTTCTGTAAAAGATCCTGGCAAAGGACTTCGCCACCACGGCCCCTGTTCCCAGCGCTTTCAGCACGGCAGGTGCCTGTTCCCTGGATGAACCGCATCCGAAGTTTTCACCTGCCACAATGATGTCACCGCTCTGGAAGTTCCCCGCGAAACCCGCGCGGGCGGTTTCAAAGGTGTGTCTCATCATTTCATCAATGGTGGCGATCTGCAGGTATTGCGAAGCAATGACCTGGTCGGTGTCGACGTTGTTTTCCATTTTCCAGATTCTGGAATGTTTCATAGTTCAGCCTCCCTTAATTATTATTCTGCTGCTCTACGATAAAAGGTAATCCTTGCCCCAGGGGCAAAGTCAATGGTTGGATGAGTATTTTTTCCTGAAAAAAATCTTCCCAGGAGACCCCCTAACCCCCAAAGGGGGCATAAGAGAAGTTGTGATATAAAATCTTACACCCCCTCAGGGGGCTGGGGGGCAAAAAAAAGTACTTATTCTTTTATCATTACCTGAAGTTCAGAAGTGATCTGTTCCGAGGATTTTGAATGGGCATAGCTTATGAGGTAGATCTTGATGAGGGGCCCCTGAGGCGTAAGATTTTTCTCTTTTAAATAATCGAGTAAAATTTTGTAATACTCAATTGAGCTCCTGCGGCTGCCTGTGTGGCGGATTGTTGCATACCTTCCCGGGGGGATTATCTTGATAAGTTTCCGTTCCTTTTCTTCAGACTCAACTGAAATGGATATTTCAAATTCGATCTTTTCGCCGATACTCTTTTCATAATTACCATGAAACAGGGTCATCCAAAGGCCCTCGGATTTTATGCCATGTTTTTCCTGGAGAAGATGGAGCCTGCTCAGGCTTTCGGCAAGTGTCTTGATGTTAAAAAAGCCGTTCTTTTTTGTGGAAAGAACTTTACGCGGAGGGAGATCTTTAATGATGATTTCCGGTTGGGACGCAGGCCTGTTACTCGCATTGAGAAATTCTTCAAAGAAATTTTTTTTCAGGTTGATCATCTTTTTGATCTGCTGAAGTTTTTTTATTTCTTTATCGATCTCATCATCTTTCTTTTCAAATATTTTCCTGATTCTCCCGATGTCTCCGGTTTCCAGGTATTCCTTTGCCTCTTCAAGGCTGAAGTTCCTCTGTTTCAGCCTCTTTATCATAACAAGCCAGAAGAGCTGTTCTTCATTATAGTATCGGTAACCTGTTTGGGGGTCGGTATATGCCGGTTTTAAAATTCCCTTTTTGTCATAGTGGCGGAGGGTCTTTGTGCTTACCCTGCAGTACTTCGCAAGATCACCGATTGAAAGGAGGTCTTTGTCCCGGGTATTCTCATTCATGAAAAGATCATCATTTTCATTGTCTTCATTATTTATTTTGTTTCTGTCAATGAGGAGCTTTCTTTTCATTGATGTCTCATGTTTTATAAGATTTCTGATAACTCTGTAAATAAATATGATTTTTCTTATGCATAGATGAGTCGTTATAACTTCAGAAAATATAATTATCGGTTGCATGTGGAGAGCTTCCTGTCAACAGAAAATCAATTGTAACTGTAGAGCGTCAAAAAAACTTGACTATTTTAAAAATTTTTGTATATTTAAAAACGAAAGTATGTGTGAAGTCAATATTTTATGTCTTTCCAAAGGGATTATTAACTCATAATACATACTGCCAAAAGTTTCTTTGCGGGGGAGTTGTTGTGGTTTTTCTATGCTTAAAACAGCCTCTTTCTTTTTGTTGCAGTTTTTAAGCATATTTTTTCTCTAAAAAACTCGCTTTTATTATAAATTCCAGATAAGTTTTCATGGATAGTAAAACAGATGTAAAAAATAAAAAATTGAATAGTTTTTCCTGCCGGTCATCTTAATATCACGACATCTTCATTTCGAGAAATTCTTTAATAAGATGTTAAGTACAGAGAAAGAAAATTAAATTTTTAAGATGTGCCTGCAATATTATTTCAATAAGTGGAGTAACCAATGTCCGGGATCTTTAACAAAAAGAGAATTTCCAAAAAGACTGTTTCAGGAAAAGTAAATATACGATTATTTATTTTTATAACTTTTAGTGTATGTGTAGTGATCGTTATCTCATCTTTTGCCATAAAAAAATATCTTCTTATAGATTATATTGAGAGAACAAAGAACCTCGGGATTATTACCGCGGGGCAGGTCCAGGCTGTTTTCGAGAAAGAAATTGAAACCGGCAACCATTCTCTTGATGAATTTCTTAACTTTAAGTATCACCAGTTGAGTATTGATGAATGTCTTCAATTGTGGTCCGATGAGAAAGACAGAAGAAAATTTGATAAAAAGTACCTTGAAAAGATCTTCAACCGAACTGAAAAAAAGCCGGACGGAAATGTTGATAATTATAAAAGATTCATGACTGAGTATAGTGTTGATACGTCCCTGGGGAAAAAGATAAGAAACACTATCGACAGTTTTCTCAGGATAGAGGGAATTGCCTTTTCCGTGCCGATGGATAAAAACGGTCTTGTTCCTTTTCATCATTCAAAAAACAGCCTGAAAATTGCCGGTGATATGAAAAAGGATATTACCCGGTCACGAACAAACCGGATATGGGACTATCTTGGTAAAGCCTTTAAGCCGGATAGGGTGGAAGTTTCAGAATATCATCGTGATACGGGTGCTGTGATGATTATAGTCTATGCGCCCATAAAATTAAAAGGCCGTTTCTGGGGAGGCGTGGTAACCGCGTATAATATCAAAGATATTCAAAAAAGAACATGGGCTCTCATAATAATCATTATTGCTGCAATTCTGGCAGGCGCAGGCTGTGTTTCTTTAATAATACATATCCTGATCAATAGAAGTCTGAAACCTATAACGGTCATTACGGAAATTCTGGCCAGTGTAGGGCAGGGAGACTTTTCTCAGAAGGTTGAATTTTTCTCTGATGATGAAATTGGAATAATTGCTGATAATTTAAATAAAATGATCGATAAATCGCGGGAAACATTAAATTTTGTCAAGCAGGCGGCGACAACACTTGCCACTTCAAGTGAAGAACTGACTTCAACATCGGTAAGCTTGAGTTCCTCCAGTACCGAACAGGCATCTTCAGTGCAGGAGATTTCAGTGGAGCTGAACCTGGTACTGGATTCCATCAAAGAGACCACGGAATATATCAGTGATCAGGTAGATTCAATAGGTCATACTGTTGAGTCGGTAACCAGCCTTGAAGACATGTCAAAAAAGATTGCCGAGAATATGAAGACCGTTAAATCACAGAGTGATGATTCAATTAACATATCCAAAGAAGGGGAAAATCTTGTTATCTCCGCTACGCAGACAATGCACCGGATTGTTGAATCATCTAAAAAAATCACACATATCGTCAAAATGATTAATGACATATCTGAGCAGATAAATCTTCTTTCACTCAATGCGAGTATAGAAGCGGCGCGGGCAGGAGATTCCGGAAAAGGATTTGCTGTTGTGGCGGAAGAAGTGGGAAAGCTTGCGGACAATACTACGCTTCAGGTAAAAGAGATCCATTCTTTATCGGTTGAAATTGAAAAAAATGTTTCCGAGGGAAGCCAGATGGTTGATAATATCAGGTCGACCATATCCACAATAATGCATAATGTTACCGATAATTCCCGGCTCATTGAGGAAATATCGGGTCATACCGACAACCAGGCACGTAACCATAATACAATTAAAGAAGTTATGAAAGATCTGGAAGAAAAAGCCAGAAGCATTATTGATGTTGCTAACTTTCAGCAATCAAACAGTGAATCCATGAAAAGGGCAATGCAGCAGATAATGGACTTTACTACTGAAACCGCAACAGGAGCGGAAGAAATTTCTGCGTCCTCCGAAGAACTGTCGGGCAGGGCGGAAGACCTCAACACACTGGTAGAGAGCTTTAAGACTTTTAACGATGCAGAGGAGACTGGGCGGTTGGACAACTAGTGCTGAGCCCGCGTGATTTTGCACCAATAAGATTCCTTAATAATTGGATATTCCAGCAGTTAACCAATCATGATTAGTTAATAATGAAAAGCCCCTATCCTTTAAAGAGGGACCGTATATATTCGATCAATTCCCTTGTATCCAGTTCAACGGGATCAATGGATTCCAGCAGACCAATGCTCAATATCAGTGTCTGGGCGATCCTGCCTATAAACTGGGGTTGAAAATCTGTCTTTCTTCGAGCGGGAGTATCCGATCTTGCTTCTTTGATTATATTAATGTACAGGTTTAAATGTTTCCTGATAAACTGTCTGAGAGGGACCATAATTTTTTCTTCTTCGTAGGCGTATAAGACGATATTTATAAGAATTTTTATATTATCATGATTCTGGACGAATTTTTCAATCCCATAGAGCGCCGAGATATTTGCTATAATCCCTGAGTCAATTTCTTCTATAAGAAAGTCAGCATGGTCTTTCTCAATTTCTTCAAAGAGGTCTTTCATCAGTTCAAGGTACATTTCCTCTTTTGTGGGAAAATAGTAGAGAAGGCCCCCCTTGGACACCTTTGATTCATCAGCCACATCCTGGACTGTAATTCTTGAATAAACGTCCCGGGCAAGGCATCTCTTCAGGGATTCAATATGATATTTCTTTTTTTCCTGAATTTTTTTCTTTTTTTTCAGTTGTTTCTCATTATTCTCATTCATTTAACATAAAACCGCCAGGTTACAGGATCTTATATATTCAACTTAAAAGAAATATTATAATTATTAATAGAGGTTTTACCTTGTCTTAAAAAATATATGCCTGAAGAGTATTATTTATTCCGCTTGTAAAAAAGCCAGGGAATCGTCATCAGTGTTGAATATTTTTACAAGTTTTTCAACTTTTACTATTTTCAACACTTTTAAGATTTTACTGGGAACATCAGTCATGACTATTTTCTTATTATTTATTTTCAAAAAGTTAATGATTTTAATTAAAATCCCAATGCCTGTACTATCAATCTCTTCAAGGTCCCTCAGGTTCAGCAGGACCTTATTAAGACCTCCTTCTTCCATGATCTTAATGAATATGAATAACTCTGAAGAATTATATATATTCAATTTTCCTGAAAGGTAAATCTTCAATATTAGTTCTTCGGTGTTAAACTTATCATCAGAAAAATTCGGAGAAACCATGAATTCAACTGAAAATAACATCTATTTTACCTCAGAAAAAGCTTCATTTCCTTCAATTATATTTTGTTGCCTCAGGTTAGGATTATTCAAGGAATTAAACATAAAAATTAATAATGTATATTTATTATATAGATTAGATAAATTTAAAAACAAATTGTCTATTTAAATCAATTTTTGTCAAGAATGAAACAGATATATTTCTTTATATTAAATCCGTCCAGATGGGATAATTATCTTGACTATCCTTTGCATTATATTATATTGTATGTGATAACCCTGTTTGAAATAATTCCCATTGTGCAAGAGAGAATAATTAAAATGAGTAAGAGAGCAAGCTTAACAGAGAGAGTTCTTTCATTTTATAAATGACAGTTATCCCTATCTGAGGTCCAGCCATCTCTATTCAGGAAGGTTCTCATTGAACTCGCACAGGTGCCTTTGAATTTTCAGGAATAAGGAAAATGAATGGGGAATAGGATGTGTGAGAGAACAAAAAACATGTTAAAACCCATTATATTATTTTCTCTCCTTCTACTGTTGATAGCAGGTGTTCTTCTTCCCCATCCGCTTCATGGTGACATTGTAAATCTCGTTGAAGGAACGAAAGTGATGGGTGAAATCGTTAATGAAGACAAAAACGGAGTGACTTTAGATAACTCCTATGGAACCTTTAAAATAAAGAGATCTGATATAGTTTCCATAGTCAGAATACCAAAAAAAATGAATACTGATCAGCTGCTTACCGGAACAGCCACAAATGAGAACATCAATCAACTGAATGTCAAATCAGATTTAAATGAGAATGCTCGTCACTGGACTGCCGGACAGATCGGTTTTTCAGGGACCTACTTTTATCTTATGGGAGATATAGCGAATAAAATACCCTATGGTTATTCCACCCATTTGTGGCTTGACCAGGAATTGGGCATGTTCATTAAAAAGCGGAACCCCCTGATACCGGAAGTGAGGATAGAGGGGGGGTATCTGAACTTTCAAAGAGGGTCCTATAGAATGTCAGGGTTTAATGCCAGCGGGGGATTCGTATGGACTTTCTCCATGCTGAAAATGCTTGGAGGATCGCTGGTTTTTGGCCTCTTGCCGGGAGAAGCGTTCCTAAATATTGAGAATGAAGAGACCGGCATTGCTGTAAGCAGCAACACTTTTACCGCCCAAGCACTGGGAGGATACAAAAAAACATTTTATGGAAGGATCTCACTCTTTATTCACGGGAGGTATATTTATATTTATGATAATGATGTTTTTTTTCATACCGTAGGAGGAGCAATCGGAATCATCTACAATGCCTGGTAGCCAGTCCCTTATTTTATAATGGTTTTTCTGGAAATCTTCTTTTTCGGGATTTCTAATTCGCCCAGAATAGAATGAATAACAAGAGAATTGGCGGTTTCTTTTTTTATAATACCGATAAAAATGTTTCCCTCCCTGGTTGTTATTCTGACTTTTGTCTCTTTTGCTTTTTCTTTACTGACAGCTCTTTTCCTTAAAGATTTTTGTCTCCTTTTTGCCCGAACAGGTTTTTCCGTGGTGATGCCCGCTTTCATGTTTTTTAATGAGTCTATATTCTCGGACTTGAGAACAGGGTCTTGAGTTTGTGACAGGGAAATCTGCTCCTGCAGCCAGCTGCTTTTGCTCTCATCTTTTTGCAGTTTTCTTTCTTCCTGAAGCATCCTCTTGAATGATGTGTCATTCAGGCTGGTATTATTTTTTATGGCCTGTTTCTTGACTTTATCTCCATTACGGTTGTTGGCGAGTACTCCGGCAATATAAATTCGCCTGTTGGCTGATCGGGCATAGGTAAGATCATCTCCCTCGGTAAGTATTTTCTGGTAGGTAGTGATGGCTTTTCCCTTCATTGACAGGTCTTCAAAACAGCGGGCCTTGATGTAGAGCATCTTCGCCCTTTCCTTTCCGGAGAATCTTTTTCCGATCTTTTTGATGATCTTCATCGCATCCTGTGGTGCGTTGAGGTAGTAGAGTTTTTCAATTTTACTCAGGGAATCTTTTTCCGATCTCGTCACTCTGTCGATCTCGGATTTAAAACCATTAATGTATCTTAAAAGAACAAGGGCAGTATTAGACACAGGCATGTTGCCGTAATTATCGATGACATTGTGAAGTTCTTTCCGGGCTTCAGGATATTCACTTTTAATTGCATGGCAGTATCCCCGGTGAAGAGATATGGCGGCAATTCTATTTCTATCGAATTTTTCTTCATTAAGGGCCTTATTATAAATCTCCAGGGCCCGGGAAAAAAAACTGTTGCGTTCATTATAATAGGCCATTTCCAGAAGGACACTTGCCCTGTCATCTTCGGGATCAACGATGGGACTTTTCCCGATCATGTACCGAAAGAGGTTAAGGAGAATCAGTGCCGGTTTTGATATATATTTATATCTGTCTATGGGGACCCTTCTTGCGAATAACCTGTTATTAAGTATTGAAGCGATTCTCATCTCTTCCCTATCCGCTTTCTCCTGGTCTATCAGTTTCTCATATTTCTTCTTTTGAATTCTGTATTTTGCCACAAGTCCGATATGATCAAGGTTGTTGTCTTTGTTTGTGTTTTTTAAAATGAGAAGGCGCAATTCCTTTATCCGAATATGCCGGATAATATCATTCAATTGAAACATCAATCCAATTGCGAATACCGTGATCATAAGAAGGGAAAGTTCTGTTTTGTAGAGCTTAATTCTCATTGAAGTTATTTAATTTCAACCATTATCAATGTTGCGTCATCATCCAGTTTTTTATTGTCGGTATAAACCATGAGGTCGTCGATAATTTTATTTACCATGGATTCTACCGGATTCCTTAGATCCTTCTTAATGGATGCTACTATTCTCTTTGTCCCAAACTCATCCCCCTCTTCATTTTTTGGTTCAGTGATCCCATCGGTAAACATGCAGATCCTGTCGCCCTTTGTTAATTGAACCCTGCCTGTCCTGTACATCTCGTTCATCTCTTCGGATATTCCCACAGGAGCGCCGCATGAATTTATTCTTGCAATTTGCTTTTTCTGCGGCTGAATAACAACTACCTGCTGATGTCCCGCGTTACAGAAATGAAGAATGTTATTTTTATCCAGGATCATATAAACTGCCGTAAAGTAGATCCCCGAAAATATTTCATTCTTGTAGAGGACATTGATAAGGGTGCTGTTCATGAGCTTCAGAAGTTCCGAAGGTTCAGAAAATTTCCTGGCATCCCGTTCAAATATCTCCTTTACGATCATTGTCACCAGGGCAGCCGGCATTCCATGTCCCGATACATCCACAAGGAGAAAACCTCTTTTCGAATCGTCAAGGTCGATGATGTCATAATAATCCCCGCTCACCTCGGTAAATGGTTTATGATAGAAGCCAATGTTAAAGGAAGCGTTACTTGCCAGTTCCGGGTAGATCAGTTTTTGGACCCCTCCGGCCATTTTCAGTTCATAATTCATTTTTTCATTATGTTCTTCCAGGGTGAGTATTTTTTCCTGGATCGAATCCGCCATGCTGTTAAAGGCCAGGCCAAGTTCACCGATCTCATCATTCCTCTGCACTTCTGCCCGGGCTTCGAGGTTGCCGTTGCTGATTTCAAGGCTTTTCCCGTGGAGTGACTGGATAGGACGAATAAAAAGCCGGTTGATGACAACCGCAAAAGCAATATGGAAGAGGGCGATGAAGAGTACCACAATCATGATAAGAGTATAGAGTTCATCCAGTCGTTTCTTCATTTCCTTGATCTCTATCATGAGGAGTATGATGGAATCGCCGAGAAAATCGAGTTTATAGGGAATATAAAATGAGATGACGTATGTCTTCTCATTTACCGTAGAATACATCTGACGCCCTGTATACTCAAGGTTTGTTATTGCGGTAATTCCGTGTTTCATGTCAGACTTTGAAAATGTTATTTCCGGTTTTGATTTGTATAAGGTCTCTCCTTTTTCATTAAATATAATGAAATTTGCATCCTTGTCTTTTGCCAGTACCTTCGTATGAAAAAGATCTTTTATCTCCTTAACGGCCTCTTTCCTGTTTCTCACGGGAAATACCTTGCTGTCATTCATATCAGAGGCCAGCTTCTTTAATGATAATATCATATCCTCTGTGATCTCTTTCACATGGTACTTGCTGTTTTCCATGATGAGATCGATCTGGTTTTCATAGACCATGACAATAAAAAATGACATATTCAGAATGGCCAGGAAAAGATAGAGAAGGATTATCTTGGCATTTATGGATTTTAAACTCAATTTCATGGTTATTCCTTTTTTTTATAATCGGATTATTTTTATATTTAATTTGTAAAAATTTGTATAAAAGATGGGGTTTTATCTATGGCTTGCAACCCGGTAGTTGATAAAGAAGAGAAAAATCAATATAAGGACCCCCTCCTGAGTGAGAAACAGGGGAAAAGTTCTTGTAACAGGAAGTGTCTTTTGAACGGATCTTTACGGAAGAATATTCACTACAGTGGAACCGGATTTCTGGGTCTCATAACTGAGCTTAATCCAGTCTGCTGAACGTGCCGCATTTTCAAAGCGCATCTCATCCAGCTCCCCCAGCCAGCCTCTCTGGTCAAAATCGGTATACATGCGACCGATTGTGGGATTCTTTGTCAGGGGATTAGCGCCGGGGGTTATTGAGCCGAGTGTATCTGCCTGTTCAACGCCATTTATATAGAGATACATGGTCCCGCTTCTTAATACTCCCGCTACATGTTTGTAATTTGTGTCAGTATGGAGTGCAATCGACTCTACTGATTGCACTGTTGCGGTTGAATTACCAATCATAAAATTAATATGTCCGTCTGTATACCTTCTGAGACAGTACCCAAAGTAATTGCCGGTAACACTTCCAAGATTACCGCCGATACCCAGATAATCACCACTGTTCCCTGCGCCCAGCTTTACCCATGCGGATATTGTCATATCACCGGTAAACTGCAGACTTGCATCAGCGGGTATCTCTATATACTCCGCACCTGCGACTTCCCCGTCATCAAACTTGACCGACCCGTCAATAATTCCGATGATAACACTATCGCTGCTGTCAAGGCCGTTTACAGGACTTCCATGGTTCCCATTGCCTGTACTGTCAGTTATGGACCCGGCCCCTCCACCGGGATCATCATCAAGGTGATAGACCCCCTGAAACCCGTTTCCGTTATTGAAGACGGAATTTGCATCTGACATGCTCGATGCCCCGGGATCATTGTAGTACATTCTTATTGTGGTCTGCGAACTGCTGGAAATAGTGTCCAGAAGGACCCATACTGTGCCGCTTGTGCCATCTGACCATGCTTCAATTTCATAAGGGAGCAGTGTATTATCAGGTTTTCTAAAGCGAATATCCGCACCCCCCGGCTCCGTAGATGTGGCAATTTCCGGAAAGTTCGTTAAATTCAGATTTATAAGAAGAGGAAAATTTGAGACATTACTGCTGAGTCCCAGGGTATGCCCGTCAATAGTTATTTCCTTATAAGAGGCTCCGCCGGTCCCCTGTGAATTAATGATCTCTTCCATACCCTCTCCGCACCCGGCCAGTAAGAGGGCAAAGAGGAGAAAAAAGAGAGTTAATAGCTTTATATTATTATACAATTTTCCCATAACTGACTTTTTTCAGAGAATAATTTGTTACTCTTGTATATCTATATTACTATAATTTATTAAAAAATCAAGAAAAAAATCCATCCAGACGGAATATTTATATTCCAGGTGATATTTAACGGCAAAGAATATTGCTTTTCCAATTCGATAAATATCGGTTTTTTTCGATTTTTCAGCCAGGGGGAGATATCAACAGGGATCAATTCACACCTCTTTGTTCAAGATGACTTTCATCTTTCCCCTCCTTCTCTGTATCTTCGGGGATTTGAGAGAACCCTTCATCTTCAGGGGCAACATGAACGGTATCGATATGGCTTCCCAGCTGAAGGGCCTTGTCGCTGACAATTTTAGCTCCCTGAAACATCTGCTCTGTGTTCTCGTTGATTTTCTGGGCCATTCCGGTGAGTTTCTGGATCGACCGGGAAGTCTCTTCCATGGATGCCTTCTGTTCATGGGTAGCCACGGTTACCTGTTTTGAGAGTTCGTCCACCCGTTCCGCCTGCTGTTCAACCGAGGTGATAAGAGCATCCTGTCCTTCCATGGCAGTTCCCACGACATCGATCTTTTTGTTAACACCTTCAATAACCGACGTTACGCTGCTGATGGATTCATGGGTGGTGTTTACAATGGCCACGCCCTTTTCGATATCGGAGGTGATATGCTCCAGCTGTGCGGATATTTCCCGGGCATTATCACTGGTAGCCGTTGCGAGCTTGCCGATCTCATCTGCCACCACTGCAAAACCCTTCCCGTGATCACCGGCCCGTGCCGCCTCGATAGCCGCGTTGAGGGAGAGGAGGTTGATCTGGTCGGTAATGTTGTTAATAACTGTTATGAAATTTGTAATTGACTCTCCTCCCTTGCTGATTACCTCCATGGTGTGGGCCATAGTATTGAGCTTATCCCGGGTCTCCCTTGAGGATTTCGTAATATGTTTGTTCTCTTCGAGAACAATACCCCCCAGTTCGATAACCCGTTTCTGGCTTTCTCTCAGCAGTTTTATCAGTTCCAGGGACTGGCGCGCTTCATCCTGCTGTGATTTCGCGGATTTATTGATGGATTCTATGGACGCGTACTGTTCTTCATGCACGGAGGAAAATTCTTCACTCATGGCAGCCTGTTCCTGGGAGAGGTCGGTGAGTTTTCCGCAGATGTTCTTCTGTTCATCGCTGATGGCAACAAGATCACGGTTCATCCCGGTTGCGGTTTTCATGATCTCCAGAAGGTCCCGGGCCCTTGCACTGGCCACCTGCCCGTTCTCCAGGGCCCGTCGGGCATATGAGTTCATGTTTCTCAATACAAGGGTCCCGATGTAGGTGAAACCGCCAAGGATCACAATTTTTGCGATCTCGTTATCCACTACCAGTTTTCCCAGTTCTTCCGATCCTGAAATAACGGGAACATCCCAGAGAAAGATTGATAAAAACACAATGACAGTATATTCCACAGTGGCCGTTAACCCGGCAAGTGCGGTGATCCTTCTGCTGTTCTGCATGAGAGAAAGAAGAATCATAATAAAATATGCGGAGAAAAATGTGCTGTCGTTTACTGCCTGCTGCGCGTTACCTGAAAAAGCAAAGGAGACCTTAAAAAAGGTTGGCAGGGACACCTCGTAAATCACAGTCATGTAGAGGAGAACTGAACTGTAAATGCTCTTTCTCACAGAAAGAATATTGATAAAAGTGAGGATAAGAAAAAGAATAAGACCGGTAAATAATGTGAGAAATACAGGCCGGGATGTTTGACCCGAGGCTGATACTACAATAAGTAGAGAGACTGTGCCGACAATTAGGCGTGTTATGTTTGCGGTCTTCATCCCCGAAATTTTTGTCTGTTCCAGGATATTTTCCAGGGTCATTTTCACCTCCTGCCTGCTCCGGCTGCTTCGGATAAATTTTTCATATATACATTATTATGGCAACTTTTTATTTAATTTTCCTGTTCTCTCAGTTATGTATGAGAATAATCATATTTATTAAAAAAAGATAACTGATATGTCCCCGCCGCCTACGGCGGCGGGGACATATCGTTGTTATTCAAGTAAATAAATTGATTATAGCCAGAGAGCTGAGTAGTTACCATTTTAAAAATAAATGTTCTGGAAATTGAGGTGGAATTTGAGGGATAACAGGCAGGTTCAGAAAATGAGAACAGTGCCCCATTAATCAGTCATAAAATTAATGAGGCACTGTTACCTTGAGTTACTGGTTGAGCAGAAGGTCGCTTGGAGCAACGCCAAAGACCTCCGTAATGCCGTTATAGGGCAGTCCTGCTTTCTTATGCGCTTTTTTTACCGCATCAACGGATGGGGCCATTGTAATACAAAAAGCGCGGCCGTCTTTTGTACTCACATATGTCCGTATAATAATAACCCCTGAATCTTCGCATGCTTTCGCGTATTTTGCATAGAATTTGTTCAGCTGTTCGGGCGTTATTGCGGCAGGAAAGGACCCGTCTTTTTTGTCATGTGTGTCGATATAGAGTTGCATTTTTGAGCCGGAGTAACAAACGCTGATACCTCCTGCCAGGACCATAAGTGTGAGAAACATACTGACCGTCTTTTTCATAAGAACCCTCCTGAAAGTATTAATTAATTTTTTTATAAATTATCCCATCTGGTTAATTGTGTCTGTGATATTTGTCACAGTATATGAAAATAACAAGTACGGAAGATATCATTATTCTTGAACAGGACGGAGTCGTTGCGATTAATACTTGTGAAGAAGCGGATTAAAGATAAAGTATAGTCTGCCGGATATATGAAAATATTTGCGGAAATAATAATTTTATGATACGAAAATCCGGATATTTGAAAAATGGAAAACCGGGATTTTATCAACAGGCATCAATAAATGAACGGAGTTTTTCCACAGAGAGGATTTTTGAATAACCCCGTTCTACCGAGACCAGTCCCTGCTTTGCCAGTGTGTTCATGTTTCGCGTAACCACTTCTCTTGCTGTTCCGAGATATGAGGCGATCTTTTCATGGCTCATAGAGATATGATAGGAAGAACTGCTGTTTTTAAGCAGGAAGTTGGCCAGCCTTTTGTCCAGGGGCAGGCAGGATATCTCTTCCAGTGACGACATGAGATCAAAGATTCGTTCGGCCAGAACGTTAACGGTAAATTGCTGTATTGCCGGTTCGTTCTCATGGAGTTTTCTGTAGACAGAGGAGGGGATAACGGCGATCTTTGTGACCGGCTTGTCGTTTTCTACCCAGGCAGGATAGAGGACATCGGAGAAAACACAGTTTATGGCCAGGATACACGATTCTCCGGGTTTGATTGTATAGAGGGTGATCTCTTTATTGTTTGAGCTAATGGAAAAAACACGCAATCTTCCCTCTTCGATGAGATAGACGCCGCCTACTACGTCCCCCTTATTAATAAGGATTTTTTTTTCGGTAAATGTAAAAAATTTTGTATTTTCTTCCAGCAATTGCCGGGAATTTTCGGATAACCGGGTGAAGAAATCAAAATCTGCAAGCATCGGGAAACCTCCTTCATTTTAATGAAGGTTCACTCTACCAACATTCCATATTTTTGTCAGTGACAAAAGTCACAAAAAAATGATTTTTTTATAAAAGGAGCGGTCTGCCTTTTGATTATTATGGGTTTAGAATGGAAATATAACTTCTCTTAATGAAAAAATTTGATAATTAAAACAGGGCAGGATGATAGCCGTGCTATCATCCTGCCATATCTCTATTTAAAGAACACCAATCCGCCGTTACCATCCGCCGCATACAGCCTTCCATTTGAGAGGGTTACGGCCGTACAGAAACCGGATGTGGATACAATGTTATCCAGAACCGGATTAGCAGGATCGGTCCAGTTTATTGCCACTACGCCTGCTTCACCGAAGGCGGCATAGATAACAAGTTTACCGTTAACAAGATTTGTTGCCATTTTAACGGCTCCGCCGGCCTGCTCCTCAAAACCGGGGATGTACTGGAGTTTAAAACGGCCAGCCGCTTCCGGCCGGTAATCATATAAAAGCGTTCCTGATGATCTTACTTTCCATACCTGTGTAGGATCGATTCCAGGGGGAAGAGGTTCAATGAGGTCCTCGATCAGATAGCTTACCACACCGAAGCTGTCATATGAGAAATATGCGTAGTTCTCCACAACCTTCACGTCGATTGCCTGCCCGTCAGCCGCTCCGACCTTGCCGTCTTCCATCTTAATTGGCTCAAAGACCTTTACAAGTTTCATGTTCATCACGTCAGTAACGTCAACAACTCCGACTCCATAAGGTCCGCTGGCCGTAAAAGCATACCTGTTTCCCGTAAGAGGATCGGTCCAGAGTACAATTCCCTGTGCCCGGCCCAATGCCGGCTTCTTTTTCCCTGAGCCGATATTGGATACAAAAAAACCCGTCGATGCCCCGGTAGGCTCTTTGGAGATATCATAAACTGTCAGACCGTTGCTTCCGTCCGCAACAAAGGCATAATTGCCCGAAAGAGCCACATCGTATGCGTGGTCCTGGTATTGAACCGGTTTGACGGTACCCCACTCGGCATTGTGTTCGAAACAGTCGGTAAGTTGGAGGGGAAGGAGAAGAGGAGTACCCGCTGCTCCCAGACCTGATTCAACTTTGTTCACATCAACGCGGCGCAGTCCCAGGCTGGCACTTCCGGACCAGGCGACATTATTGACCGGGTCGAATACAACATTGGTTGCATGTGATGCAGGGTAAATCTTCACACCATTTACAATCGCGGGGTACTCATCCTGCAGGGTATTGGCCACGAGATGTATGTTATCCGTAGGATACCCGTTTTCATCCACGGTTTTCCATGCTGATATTCCGTGGGGACCGTCTGAAACATAGACATACGAACCGGATGAATCAATGCCCCCGGAATGGCCTATTGATATTGTTGCAGTGGGAGAACCGTCCGGTGCTGCGCCTATCTCTTCTGTCGTGGGAAAGTAGACCGGGACAGTATACTTGTCTTCCATTGCAAAAGCGCCAAGATTAACAATGTCGATGAAGTTGAATCCGCCGGCACCCGCGCATTCAAGAATATCCACCTCACCCGCGGATGTAATATCCATATCATCCATGAGGGAGAGCCTGTTGCCGTGACCGTTGATCTCTGCAGTAACGAGAAGTGCAGGTGAATGATAATACCATACGGGCATTGATTCGTTGTCCGTGGGGTCCCAGGCCGTCATGTCGTATGATGTGACAAACTCGTAATCGGGCCAGTGGTTACCCAGGATTCCGTCCGTATCGTTATCGTAGGGAGAATCCGAGCCGTGCCAGCTCAGGTCGGGAGTCCCGGCATTGCTTACAATAACCAGTCCCGCAAAGTGATCGGTGGCGTAGACGTTAGTTCCTTTTATCTTTACATCAACAACACCTGATTCCTTGAGCATCCCCGCACCTTTGTAGGGAAGAATGCTTTTTGTCTTGATTCCCGTAGGTTCGTCCGGTCCGTTTGCCGGGACTGCCGGGAAATATCCGAGATATTTTCCGTTGAGAAAGGATACCGCATCGGCGTCCTGGTATCCTGTAATATCTACTGCAATCAGTCCTCCCAGGGAGTATGCAATATAAGCAATTGTGCGCCCGTTAAACTCGGCAATATCGACACTTCTCGCCTTGTAATAATATTTCCCATAGCGGTCGAAATCTGCCCATGGAGTGGGATCAGTGGATTTTTTTTTCATAACGGTGAGAAGTTCGAAACTTGTCTGCCTGTAGTCGGGCATCCCGGTGAAGTCATCGATAAAAGGATCCCCTGTAATTATATCGAACTGTACCTCATCCTCCACATTCATGCTGATAAACCAGTCTTCGTACATATACGGATCTGTATAGAGATTGTACCTCCCGACCTGCTCCAGGGTAGCGGTATCAAAAATGCCGAGACCCAGTTCCTTCATGCACACGAAGAGTTTACCCCCGTAGTAAAGGAGATCAACGGGACCGCCCCAGGGATTTTCACCGGCATATTGAAGTGTATATTTTTCCCTGTCTATCAGAAGCGTCCCGTCAGACTCCAGAACGGCTCCTGTGGGATTCAGCAGATTGTCCAGTGCTGTTTTGTGAATTCCAAATTCGGGATCTGCGATATAGAGATCTATCCCGTCGGTTGCCAGGGCTGCAACGGGGGCGCTGGTACTGGATATGATATTGTCAGTAAGAATGGTTCCGCCTCCTTCCGTGAATGTAATCCCGTCCTGGTAATAGTTTACGGCAGCGCTCCTGTAGATTGTCATGGCGGAAGGATTTGAAATGTCAACAGCCACTATCCCGGATGTACCGGTTGAAAGTAACGCATAGATTATACCGTTATAGGTGATAATGTCTATGTCATTGATAAAATCCTGTACATAAATTGAATGGACCGGACCTTTAACGGAAGATACAGGAGTTGCCAGGAACCGGTTCCCGATATTAAAGAAGGCCCACTTGGTACCACTGTATTCATATGTTGATATGCATGTTGAAGAACCTCCTATCTGGACATTCGGTCCCCGAATAGGAGTCATATCAACCGGGTATACGACCACCGTTGTGCTCAGGGAATCAACTGTTCCGTCTGTTCCCGTTACAGTAAGACTGAAAGTTAACCCGGTATCCACAGCTACGGAAAGACCTGATACATCGGCGCTGGCTGCTGATTCACTTGTTGCAGTGAGCGGCACTTTCGGACCACCGGTCTGTACCCAGGTGTAATTTGAAAGATCACCCGTTATTGTGGCAGAGAGTGTGATGGTAGACGAGGCACCCTCATTGAATGAATCGGGTGTTGCAGTGATTGATGTTACCGATGCTGCAGAGACAGTACCGGTTGTCAGGAGAAGAAAAAACACCTGTAAAACCATGCTGGTTATGAAAGAACAGATTGACTTCCCTGATGAATTCCGTTTTTTCGCTAATTGAACCATAGAGATTCCTCCAATATTATTTTTTTTCAACATGTCATTGTGTAATTCAAAAAATAATTACACCCAACAGGAAGTTGTTGAACAGTAAAACCATTCAACTTGTATTGGGGACCGGTGTTCTTTAAATATGTTTTTTATATTTTCTGGCACTTTATATAAAATCAGCTTAACCACTGGCATAGTTGTTTTCCGTAATGGAACACTTATTCTTTTGAAAAAGAACTAACCCTGAAAATATAACAGCCATAATAATTTTATCCAATACCAGAAGGTTGTATATGTAAATATATTTACAACCTAATTCAAAATTATCCAGAAAATCAATAAAAAAAATTAAAAATGTTATGTGTTTGTTGATAAGGAAGTACCGGTTGAAAATGGTTCTTTCCCGTTTAAAAAGAAGTGTTAATAAAAAAGATAATGGTGCCTATCCGCTAATAAAAAAAAGAGGTGTCCGTTTTGAACACCTCTTTTTGAATTAAACGCAATTTTACTTTCCGGTGTCAAGTGCCCTTGTCATCTCCACAAGCCTTATGAACTCGGCCCTGTATCCTTCCCTGTCCTCTCCTTTTGCGCTTTTTGCAAGGGAGATGACCTGACGGTAACTGGAGTTCTTTTTAAACTTTGAATCCCGGAGTATCATACCCCATTGTGCAACGGCTGCCGAGAACCTGAAGTTGTCGGTTGACTCGTTAAGATTTACAATCTTTTCTTCAATGGGACTGACAACCAGTATGCTTTTTGAACCGTCGGGCTTTTTGTACCTGAACTTGATTGTGGCGATCTCATTGCTTTTCAGGGCCTCTTCCCTGATCTTAGTTGTACTGTACTTGAGGTCGTTTTTTCCCTTTTTCTCATTTTTCAGAACAATCTCGTAGAGAGCCGTTACCGTATGTCCCGCACCCATCTCGCCGGCATCCTTCCTGTCATTATCGAAATCTTTTGCGGCCATTATCCTGTTCTCATAACCGATAAGCCTGTACTCCCTGACCTTTGCGGGATTAAATTCGATCTGTATCTTTACATCTTTGGCTATAGTCTGCAGTGTGCCTCCGATTTCGTTCACAAGGACCTTTTTTGCTTCAAGGAGATTGTCGATGTACGCGTAGTTTCCGTTCCCCTTGTCCGCAAGCTGCTCCATTCTCGAATCTTTGTAATTTCCCATCCCGAACCCAAGAACGGTGAGGTATATCCCCGACTTCCTCTTCTCCTCGATCATCCGTACAAGTTCACCGGTATTCGATGCGCCCACATTGAAATCACCGTCTGTGGCAAGGATCACCCTGTTGTTTCCCTTATGGATAAAGTTTTCCCCGGCAACCCTGTATGCCAGTTTTATCCCCGCGCCGCCCGCTGTTGAGCCCCCGGCATTGAACTTTTCGAATGTCTCAATAATCCTCTGCTTCTCGCTGCATGATGTTGAGGGAAGGACAAGACCCGCTGCGCCGGCATAGACTACAATGGCAACCCTGTCCCTGTCCCGGAGCTGGTTCACCATGAGTCTGAATGCCTTCTTGAGAAGGGGAAGTTTATTGGGAGAGGACATGGACCCGGAAACATCTATGAGAAACACAAGGTTCTGGGGAGGGATCTCTTTGAGTGATACCTTTTTCCCCTGGAGCCCTATGTGGAGGAGCCGTGTCCCGCTGTTCCACGGTGTTTCCGATATCTCACTGATAAATGAGAAGGGATGCTTTCCCCCCGGTTCCGGGTAGTCGTAGCTGAAGTAATTGATCATCTCCTCAATGCGTACTGCGTCTTTATAGGGCATCCTGTTTCCCGTGATAAAACGCCGTACATTGGCGTATGAGGCTGTATCAACATCGATTGAAAATGTGGAGAGGGGGTTCTTGATGGCCTCTTTATATTCATTTTCATAGATGCGTGTATACTCTTCTGTATCGTGGGGGACCCTGTATCCTCCCGTACCATCGTCTACCATCCCGGCTACACCCATTCCTCTTTTTCCGGCCCTTGCCTTTTGTTCCATAGGCGGTTGAAGGGCAGTGGTTGCCGGATAGGGCTTTCTCACTTCACTCCTGTCTTCCCTGACGTTTTTCCCGATTTTTGTGCTGTCACCGCAATAAAAGAGTATGCTTACTGCAATGACAGCGGTCACGAGAATAAAAATTTTGCCGTATAATCTCATTTTCTGGCCTCCGTATAATGGCTTCAAACAGCCTGTAGTATTTGAACATGCATTGTCTTTTGTTTTGCTGTTCTGGATGTAAAACGGGCAGGGGGGGGAAAAGTAACATAAATATTACGAAAAAATTGTAAAATGGGGTCAGAGCCCCCATAAATCTGCTGCCCGGAGTAAAATTCAGGGGTCAGAGCCCTCTCCGGTTAATAATATTTTGTTCCTTATGCAAAATTACTTGAAAAAAATGCTTTTTCAGGTAAATATGATTAAAATTACAAATGAGTTAATTACATGAAATACAAAAGAAGCTATATTATCGACAGAGATTTTCAGTTCAAGAAATCATTTGCTGTTATCGGTTTTGTGGGTGCACTCGTAACAGTGATTATTGTGGCGGCAGGAATTATTCTTAACGGCAACAGTGAAAAGATTGAGTCAAACAACAAGTTTATCATTGACAACACAAAGAAGATCCAGAAGATCTTTGAGCTCCAGCAGGACATCATTGTCAGCTTTTCCCTGATGCCCGGGACCGGCCCCACCGGGACCTATGCGAAAACTGCGGGGAAGCTGGCGAATGATTACAATAAAAGTATGGATATCCTCAAGGCAGCGGTTGACTCCAACAGCAGTGTTCAGAACGCCAACAGGGAGATCATGAACATGAACGGCTGGCTGATTTCAATTATTATTGCAATAACAATCGCGGGAATAATAGTTCTTTATATACAGATGATCAGGCATACGCACAGGATATCCGGCCCCATCTTCATCATGTCAAGACATATCAGGGAGATACTTGACGGGATGTCGCCTGATATGCGGGACCTCCGGGAGAAGGATGAATTTAAGGAGTTCTTTTCTCTTTTCAGGCAGATGGGCGAGAGGCTCATAGAACTGGAAAAAAAGGAGAAGAAAGGCCGGGGATAGAGGGATGAACTGCGAAAGGTGCGGTACGGTAATACCCCGGGGGGAAGAACGGGAATACAGTTCAAAAATGCTCTGTGAAGACTGCTATATGGACGCTCTTTCTCCCTCAGTGGGCTGTGATCCCTGGGCGAATTATATTGCTTCAAAGACAATGGATTCGGAAGCACCGGACCAGCTTTCCGCCCTGCAGAATGAAATTCTGGAAATCATCCGCTCAGCCGGTGAGATCGCTCCCGATGATATTCTGAAAAAACTTGATAAAGATATGACACCTCAGAAGCTGAAAAACGAGATGTCCACCCTCCGGCATATGAAGTTCATTATGGGCAGAAACCATGAGGGAAAGATCCTCTTCCGGTATACGGAACCGGTTCGATAAATTATTGCTAGAGCCTCTCTTCCCGGTCGCGCCTCTTCTCGATGATCATTTCCAGGGGGGTCCTCTCTTTCTCTTTCTGTCTCCTGTATCGGACTATCCTCTCCCTCTCCCGTGACATGTCCTCTTCCAGGCGCCGTATCCGTATGAGGTTGTCCCTCTGGTATTCCGTTGATCCTTCGTTTCTCCTGTAGAGGATCAGTTTCTCAAGATCGGAAAGTTCCATCTCCTTTAACCTTCTCAACGCGATAAGCTTTTCCAGTTCGGTAATAAGTCCCTCTTCGGATTTCCTTATTTCCACAAGCCGCTGGAGGTCACTTCTGTTGTCTTCCAGTATCTTTCTCTCCCTGACGATCCTGTCCAGGTCTGTTTTTTCCGATACAATGTCCTCCCGGGCCCTTCGAGCCTTTATCAGGTCATCCAGCTCCTTAAGTTCATCAACTTTCCTGATTTTCTCAAGGACCATCTTTTCAAAATCGTTTATTGTGTCCTCTTCCGCCCGTTTTTCTTTTATCAGCCTGTCTCTCAGCTCCTGTGTACTTAACTCATCGACGGCTTCTCTCTCCGTATCACCGGAGGGACGTGATATATTGACTTTTTCCCGGGCCATATTATGCCTCCTCAGCAGAGTATTCCTTTTTAAATAAATTTAATAATTTTTTCCGCCAGGGTCTACTGAAAATGATGAGAAGATATAAATTATTATTGACTCCTGTAACAGGGAACTAATATTATTTACGCGTATCGGTTTGTTTGATAGTATCCTGTGGACCAAAATTTTATTACCGGCAGCATGCCGGGGACTCACTGTCAACAGACAATCATTTACTGGTATTCATTCTGAGCGTTACCGTGTCTCATAAGTCTTTTGGGATTTGCGGACGTGTGCTTTGATACAACAGTAAATTTAGAGAAGAAAAAATTGAGGTCGGGTATCATGGAGTTATTCAATGCGATCAAGAACAGCGAGATTTTCAGCGGACTTACCGATGAAGAAATAGAGAAAATTGCCGGTATCTGTAATGAAAAAACGTATGATAATGAAACGATAATTTTTGAAGAGAAAAGTACCGGGTCCGAGATGTATATACTCTGCAGGGGGAAGGTGGATATCCAGACCAATATCGGCCTCGATACGGAACTGGCCACTGTGCATGTTATCAAAGAGGGGGAAATATTCGGCGAACTCTCCCTTATCGACCGGGCCCCCCGTTCGGCAACTGCAAAGGCCGCGGGTGACGCGCAGGTCTTTATCCTGGAACTGAATGAATTCGAAAAGCTTGTTGAAAGTAATTATCGCATTGGATACGTGATCATGAAAAACATTGCGCAAATTGTATCCACACGGCTCCGTGAAAGAATCGTTAAATACACGGAATCACTTATCTGGAAAGAATTGAGCGCTGATATGGATTAAGTTTGCGGATGAGAGATGCGTAAAGACATCAAATCGGAGTAATAATATGTTCAACAGGAAACTCACCCCGGAAGAAATTGATCTCCTCTATAAAATAAAGAAATTTATCGAGCAGAAGCATTCCGGCTGCGAGGGCCACGACTATTCCCATGTGCTGGAAGTGGCGAGATATTCTATCGAGATCGCGGAGCGTATCCCCGATGACGTGGACCCCTTTATTCTCATTGCCGGCGCGCTGTTTCACGATATCGGCCGGGTTGATGCGGAATCGGGGCATCTCCACGGGTTGATTGGCGGCAGTATAGCCGAAGAATTCCTGAAATCTTCCGGTGTTGACAATGACACGAAAGACAAGATAACCAGGATCGTTGTCCGGCACACGGAAACTTCAATGCTCCCCCCGGAAACAACAGAGGAGAAAATTGTTTTCGATGCTGACGATCTTGACCGGCTCGGTCTCATGGGGATGCTTCGGGGTATCATGGGTAAATCAGGGTCCATTCGGGAAATTCTCGAGAACAGGCTGGAGAAGAGGAAGAATGATTACGGCAGGCTTCATTTCAAGGCAAGCGAGGAACTGGGCAGGGAGTTATACAAGGAAACCCTTCTCCTCATAAAGTTGATCAGGAATTCCCTCGAGCGAAGGATATGCGACATTGAACAATTGAAACTGCCCCGTTAACCGCCCCCAGAGAAGGTGGTTTCTTAAAATATAACCGTAATTCCAAAATTTATTATTTGTGAATAATATGCTTCCCCCACTTTATCTGATGTCAGGTAGGGATTTGTTTTTGCTTTTGAGGAATTCCCGCCAGTGGAGCTGCCTCCGGAAGAAATACCTGCCGGCGGTGGATTGAAAGAGGAGAGAGAGTAATAAAAATTCAGTTTAAAACGTGAAGAAAAAAACAGGGTAATGCTTAAATCTGCTCCAATAATAGTGTATTCTTCCGAGTCTTTCCCGACGGCTGCTCCGGCCGTAAAAAAAAGTTTTTTTAATGGCGTGTAAATACATCCCGCGCGAAAAATATTTTTCCTGTAATCACTTTCCAGGGAATTAATATAAAGCGTATTGTAAGAGTATGCCAGATCGAATCCGAGGGAATCATTAACATAATAATCAATACCAAGACGAAAATCTTTCCCCGTTAATTCAATATCATTTGAAGCGATTTCATAATTAAAATCCCTGTATAAATAAGAGGCTGAAAAAACAGCATCTGCGATCTGGAACTCAATGTCTCCGTCATAAGTATTTCCCGTGAGGTTGTTAAAATCTTTTGCCCTGCTGTATTCTCCCGAAAGGATTAAATATTTATCGATGAATATTTCCAGTGATGCGCCGGCTTCACTGAATGATCTGTAATCATATTCACCATTTCCGTCTGTAACCTGATAATTAAAGTATTGATTGAGAGAAGTCCCGATCCCCAGATATTCCCTCTTATATGAGACTTTGCCCCCTGTCATATTATACATATAAGGTTCGGATATTCCTGATGAATAGACACCTTTACTTCCAACGGACAGGTCTATATCATGATTTTTTTTGGCGGCATATAAATGATCCAAACTGAATATGAAAATTACGATAAGCAGAGCAATTTTATAAAAATTATTTTTCACATTAAGATATATTTTAAAAAAGATCATAACTTCCCCGCCATATGATTAATGATAACATATTTACTAAAAATGTCAACAGGATGTCCCCGCCGTCCTGGGCGGCGGGGACATGGCAATTGTGTTCTTATCCTGAGTAAGATTATTTATATACGAAGCTTGAGAAGTTACAAAAGATCTTTATTCAATTATTTGTTTTTTGAATTTTTTATCCTGTTATGTCGCTGGTTCCGGTTCTGCTCTTTCAGCTCTTCTCTTATTTCTTTTCTGTTTCTGATGCGTTCACGTTTTTGCTCCAGTATTTTTTCCTGTTCTTTTACCTGGTCCTGGTCCTGTATTTTGTCCTGTGCTGATAAAACCACAGCGGTTCCCACTAAAAAGATCCCTATTGATAATATGATTTTCTTCATTAACGGCCTCCATTGATAATATAGACTTTTTGCCTTCTATAATTATGATACAATTAAGTCTCTGCAAGCGGACACTATTTCCTGGAGGGGCACCTGTTTATTTAAATTCAGTAACGATTCAACTCTGCATAAAAATTTTCCTGTTAAAAAAAATGATGTGTTCCCGCCCCCTTGGACGGGGGCATTGTTAGCATTTTATTAAATAAGTATGTTTTACTGAAGTAAACATCTTTTTTGATAACAGGAAAAATGCAAAAAATGTCTTGCATTAGAATAAAACTGAACATTTTTAACATCAATGAGTAGTAAAATAATTAACACTTTATGGAGAGATGTATGAAGAGTTTCTTATCAGAGTACAAAAAAAAAGTCATCACTGCTGAACAGGCAGCTAAACTGGTAAAATCAAAGAGTAAAATCGAATATGGAATGTTTGCTTCAAAACCAGTTGAGTTTGATCTTGCCCTCAGTAAAAGAGTTGGAGAGGTCTCAGAGGTTGCGATCCGGGGCACGGGGACAATACCTCCATATCCCGCGGTAATACAAAATGACCCACAACAGCAGTCCTTTATGTATTTTAGCTGGTATTATACACTTCTTGACAGAATGGCGGCTAAAAATAATCTTAATTGCCACATCCCTTTTAATTATCATGAAGCAACAATGCTCACATATAATCTTCCTGATGACCTTCACTATATTAAACCGGACATATGGGTTGCTCAGACAACTCCCATGGATAGCAGTGGCTGTTTTAATTTTGGACTGGCTAATTCCCACAACAGGAGTATCGGGCTCATGGCCGGCATCAGGATCCTGGAAATTAATGATAATATGCCCCGCTGCCTGGGAGGTAATGACGAGTATTTCCATCTCAGTGAGATTGATTATATTATTGAAGGCAGTAACAGTCCCATATTCTCAGTCCCTTCTCTGCCTGAAGCAACTCCTGAAGAAAAAAAAATCTCAGAGTATATTCTGGAGCACATTGAAGACGGGTCCTGCCTGCAACTGGGTATTGGTTCACTTCCCAATGCAGTTGGGGAAATGATTGCCCTGTCAGATCTTAAGGATCTTGGTATTCAGAGTGAAATGTTTTGTGATGCAATGGTCAGGTTGTATGAAACCGGAAAAATTACAAATGCGAATAAAACTATTGATAGAAATAAAAGCACCTACTCCTTTTGCCTTGGGAAACAGGAAACTTATGATTTTATTGATAATAATCCACGTCTTGCATCCTGTGAAGTAAATTATGTAAATAATCCCGCAAACATTGCACTTAATGATAAGGTCATATCCATCAACAATATTGTTGAAATTGACCTTCTGAGCCAGGTTTGTTCAGAAACTGCCGGACTGAAACAAATATCCGGCACAGGCGGACAACTTGATTTTGTTTCAGGGGCATTCCACTCAAAGGGGGGGAAAAGTTTTCTGGCCTTTACTTCAACCTACAAAGATAAGGAGGGAAATACCCATTCAAGAATCAAACCTCTTATTGAAGGAGGCTCTGTTGTTACCGTTCCAAGATCAATGGTTCACTACCTGGTTACAGAAAATGGCATTTACAATATGAAAGCCAGGTCCGTATGGGGAAGGACCGAATGCCTCATTGATCTTGCTCATCCTGATTTTCGTGATGATTTAATTAAATCTGCTGAGGAGATGAACATCTGGACAAAAACAAATAAAATTCCTTTTTAATTGACATAATTTTTTCATCTTCATAGAGTTCTGTATTTTTCAGGGCCGGTGTTTTTTATTATTGGATTTTGTTGTAAAAAAAGCTGTTTCAGCCGGGACCGATTAAAAATGATGCTGGACAACCGGACAGGGAAAGTCTATTGTGCGGTCAGTAAATGCGGAGGAGCATATGTCAAAATTAACTATGAAAGTGGAAAAATCATCTGCCGGTGCCGTTATTACCCTGTCCGGGAGCCTGGATATTGATACTGCCCCGCAGTTTGCATCTAAGATAAAAGGGGTCCTGGATAGCGGAGTGAAAATAATTGTATGCAATGTGAAAGACCTGTCCTATATTGCCAGTGCGGGGCTCGGAGTAATAATAAGCGCCAATGAAACCCTGAGGAAACAGGGCGGAGCGGTTAAACTGAGCCATATGAATGAAAAGATCCTGAAGATTTTCACTCTTCTCGGGTTTGATACACTCTTCGATATGTACAACAGTGACGAAGAAGCCCTGGCCGGCTAGTACTTCGATTGCATGATTTTTACTGATTACAAAAATATAACCGCTGAATGAACCAGGGGTTACAAAATCAAATTGGTGCAAAATCATGCGGGCCCAGCACCAGGATGGGGATGCCGCCTGTTATGGAAAGGCCCGGGCCAAAATCATGAGTTTTTAAAGGAGCTGAAAAGAATGAAACTTCAGGTAAAATGGTTTACACTCTCCCTGGTACTTGCAGGACTCATCCCGTCAGTCATCCTGTTTGCCTGGTGCGCGGTAAACGGGTTCGGTACGGAGGTGGTAAGGCTGTTCGAAAGCATTCATCCTGCGGGCGGGTTCTCGGTCATTCCTTCTGCCGGCTCAACTGCTCTGTCAAGGATTATTGCAGTTGTTATTAATTCACTCTATAGCGCGGTAGACTTTTTTATTGCAGGTATCCTTTTTTCCTCTCTCTATAACTTTTTTACGGAACGTTTTTCCCCGGCAAACAATGACAAATAAAAGAGTCCGTTCCATTCGGTTCAGTATCAGGTTTAAAATTGTTCTCCTGACGTTGGGCACGTCGCTCTTTGTCTCTGTTTTGGTTACTCTCATGGTATACAACCAGCATGAACAGGCCCTGATCGAAACCACAAAAAAACTCACCGGCGCAGTTTTAAAAGGCGGTATCAGCGACCTGACGGGATACCTGACAACCAGGAGAATACTCGATCACGAAAAACCGGGGGGGGGGCTGAGACAAAAACTTACCGCCGCCCTGTCAAAACACCTCCTCTCCGCCTCAGAATACTATTCGCTCTTCACCTCCAAAGATCCTCTCTATGATATAAGCTTTGTCATTGATCACAGGGTAACCGGCTCGTCTCCCCGCTGGGAAGAGACTGCCCGGCCCCGTTTTATCTATTTTAAAAGAAGGTCCGGAGGCGTACAATACCAGAGTGTGAAAGACCCTCTCCTCTCCGCATCCCTCTACCCGAGGTTTATGAACCATATCACCATATCTCCCGCACTCATTTTTGCCAGCGATCCGGTCAGGGGAAAAAAATTTGTCGTTATGGGTTGTCCCCTCTTTCGCGGAAAGCAGGACATCCTTCTCTACCAGCGGTTCCGTCTTCTGGACCAGAGCAGGAAAGACCGGAAAACCGATCCCCGGATATTAAAAAAAGAAGAACGTTCTCTGAGGGAGATATTCATCAGGAGGCTTTCGTCGCGGGACAGAACATTTCCCTTTACCCTGACCCTGGCAGGAAATAATTTTTCTCATCTCATCTTTGCCTGTTTCTGGCGGCAGTACGGGAAAGCAGGTGTCCCGGCAGTCCATTACGGGAAAATACGGGACTTCTTTACCGGGTCCTTTACGGAAAAACAAAAAGATAAGCGCATCACTTCCGGAGATCTTTACGCGCTCTTTGATAAGACTGCGGCCCGCTACAGGCTGACGCTTCGAAAAGGAGTATCAGAGAAGGACTTCCGGGAGCACCTGGTCTACTCCCTGAGAAAAAACCGGGTCCTCCTTGAGACGGATTTTACAACAGAGCAGTTGGCCCTTATGTCATACCGGGTTGATCTGCTGGGTATATCCGGTATATTTCTGCACAGGCATAAATTTTTCGAAAGCATGGACCGTAAAACATCGGAACTGGTGAACCTCATTCTGGCCGTTTTTTTAAGGGCCGTGGCTATCGCAATTTTTTTCCCCGGCTTCCTTGTCCGGTCCATACAAAAGCTTGCTTCCGGTGCCAGGGAAATCGGCAGGGGAAACCTGGATACAGTTCTTGATATCGGGGGGAGTGATGAGATTGCCCAGCTTTCCGATATACTGAACGAGACCGCCGCCAGCCTGAAAGAGGCGGCAAAGGAACGGGAACGGAGAATCAGAATGGAAAGTGAACTTAAAACCGCCGAGGCAATCCAGAAGGCGCTGCTTCCTGAAGAATTTCCCCGGGTAAAAGGGTACAGCTTCGCATCATATTATGCCGCCCAATCCGAGTCGGGCGGGGACTATTTCGATGTCATACGGGTATCGGATACAACTCTGGTACTGGTCATGGCAGATGTTTCCGGGCATGGGGTCGGTTCAGGACTGGTCATGGCCATGACCCGCACTCTTCTGCATACTTCTCTCGGTAAGGGGGTTTCACTGCGGTCACTGCTTGCCGGGATAAACAGCTACCTCTACAGCAACACGGCGTCTCATTTCTTCGTGTCCATGTTCCTGGGAATGCTGGACACAGGCACCGGTGAGCTCACCTATGGGAGTGCCGGACACCTCCCTTCCCTGGTAGTTGCCCACAACAGGGTGAGAGAGCTGAAAGGGGGAGGTATTGCCCTGGGGGTCGTCAACTCGGAGACTTTTCAGGACCGTATTTCCCTGCACAGGACCACCCTGAAGGAAGGAGACACCTTTATCCAGCTGACGGACGGTGTCATCGAGGCCATGAACGGTTCCGGTGATGAGTATGGAGAGGAAAGACTGAAGTCTCTTCTGGCCAAAACAGGTATGGATCCGGAAAAAACAGTAGGGTCCATTGTGGATGATCTCAACCGTTTTACCGGCGGTGAACTCCAGGGGGACGATATCACCCTCCTGGCGGTTACCAGGAAATGACCGGTGACGAAGTATGGATCGCAAAATTACTCATATTATCAATAAATTCATAATTGTCTGCCGAGTCAAACATCACCGGGTGGTTTATCCTGGTTACTCCTCAGCTCTGTCTAAAATTGACATATTTTAAATATTTTAGTATTTGCATTGAAAGTCATGAGAGTATAAAATGGCTATAATGTAGCTATATAGAGGGCTTTATTATCTGACAAATATCATCCAGGTGCAAAAACTGTAATATAGCCAATTGAACAGGCAATTTGGAGAAAAATGTGAGTAGAACAATGAACACCATCGATACACAGGTAGAAGAGCTGATAAAGAGGATGTCCCGGGAGAAGCAGTTCGAGAACCAGGGATATACGGCCTTCGTTGACCTGAAAACAGGGACAACCCGCAAATCCTATCTTCCCATGGATATCATCCGTTCATTTATTGGAGGGAGGGGTGTCAATATGTTCCTTCTGGCGAATCTGCTGGATCCCGAAACCTCCCCCCTGGATCCCTCCACGCCTCTCATCTATGGGTCCGGATTGTTGTCCGGGATCATCCCCTCCAGTTCCCGGGGAAATATTACCGGCTGGTCTCCCGAATCGGGGATCATTCTTGACGCCAACGCAGGGGATGAGTTTGCCTCCTATTTAAAGATGTGCGGATTCGATCACCTGGTCCTCTATAATATCTCCGACTCGCCGGTTCTCATGATCATTGAGAAGGGGGAGATCCGGTTTGAAGATGCCGCAAAGTGGTGGGGGATGAACAATCTTCAATTACGCAGTGAGATTGAGACGTGCTATAAGGGAAAGCTGGGCCGGGACCTCTCAATGCTCAATGTAACTTCTCCCGGTGAAAAAGGCTGTGTGACTGCCGGTGTCATGGCAGGGATTAAGGCAATACACGCCCGGGGCGGGTCCGGGGCCAAGATGGGGTCAATGAAACTCAAGGGGATCCTTCTCATAAATCGAAACAGAAGAAAATTTACCTATGCGGATAAGGAAAGCGCCACTGGTCTGAACAGGAAGATCATCGAAGAGGTGAAAAACACCGGTGTTTACAAGGTCCTCTCCACAGTGGGAACACCCTTTCTCTATAAAGTATCCCGGAAGATATGGGCGGTGGGGACAAAGAATAACAGCGAGACCTGTTTTTCCGATAGTCTCGATTCGGAAAATCTTGACGAATACCGGACAGGGATGAACGGATGCTACAAATGCTCCGTACGATGCCGGCCATGGATGGATATCACTTCCGCCCGGGAGAGGAGTCCCGTATCCGACATGATTAAACTTGCCAACGAGATGGGTTTCCACGGGGAGTCGTACCTGGAAGGGGACGGTCCCGAATATGTTACCGTGGGGAAGTTCGGCTCCAACATAGGGGTGGACGATCCCGCGGCAGTAATTTACCTGAACAATATCCTGAACGACCTGGGACTTGACAGCTCCGGAACGGGAGGTGCCATAGCATGGGCCATGGAGTGTTTTGAGAAAGGGCTCATTAGTGAAAAGGACACGGGATTCAAGCTGGGATGGGGGGATCCGGTAACGGTAGCACGGATGCTCTTTCTCATGTCAAAGGGGGAAGGTTTCGGAAAGGTCCTCGCCGCAGGTTCCCGGGCCGTGGAGAAGGGTTTCTACCCGGAGGAAGCCCTCAAATACAGAATGACAATAAAGAACCTCATGCAGTCCGATCCCCACGATACCAGGATCATCAAGGCCCTTGCCCTGGGTGTCGCGGTCTCCACACGGGGATTTGATCACCTGCGCAACAGGCCCGCCCTGGAGGTAAACGCCCGGATTAACGATGATCCCGAATATAAGAAAGAACTCTACGGGGGGGATGTGGACGGCACTCCCAATTCATACAAGGGAAAGGAATACACGGTCAAGATGTGTGACGAGGTCTACGCCGTGGGGGATTCCCTGGGAGCGTGCCGGTTTACCACAAAGTATTTTAATTCGCCAAATCTTCCGGAGTTCAATACATGGTCGCAGCAGATAAAAAATATCCATGGCATTGAGATCTCCCCGGAAGAACTCAACGCTGTGGGGAAGAACATCAGGGACCTTGAGCGGATGATCAACTACTCACTGGGGATCAGGAAAAGCGACGATACCCTCCCCGAGAGATGGATGAGTGAACCGGTAAAGGGAGGGCCTTACGAGGGAGAGTTTATTCACAGGGAAGAGTTCAACGAAATGCTGGACAGGTATTACCGCCTCTGTATGCTCAATGAAGAAGGGCTCCCCGTTGCCGGGGTGAGAGGGGAGCTGAACAGGCTGGTTTTCGGGTTCAACATTGATGTTGTCATCAACCCCGCGATAACCGGCCGTGTTCCTGAGGGGCGTATCACCATAACCCGTGAAATTGAAAGCATGGATGACCTCTATAATGAGGTAGACGGAATGTACCCGGGACTGAAAGATATCCTCGGGAAACCGGAAGTCAGTTTCAGTCTCAACGGGAAAATGGTATTGAGCGGTCTTGAGAGCCTGAAGTTCTCAAACGGCGACAGGATCGAGTTTCTGGTAGCCATGAGCGGCGGTTGATTTATCTCCGGTTATTTCCCCAATTAAATCAATGGTTTTTCTGAGAATTACGTATTTTCGATCCGGTGCTTCCTGCCGCAATCTTCCCGAATGGGGAAATTTCGATAAGGTCTTGACATCCCGATAAAACCGGTAGTTATGATATTTGGGAATTTGGTAACTACCGGTTTTTAGAGGTGACCATAAACATTTCTTAAGAGAGGAGGAGTCATGTCAGATATTAATTTTGAAAACAAAGTTGCCGTTGTCACCGGGGGAGGCGCCGGACTGGGCCGTCTCTATGCCCTGGCCCTGGCCGGACGGGGAGCTGCTGTCCTGGTTAACGACCCGGGAAAGGGCGTTGACGGGTCCGGGAGCGACAATAAACCCGCGGACAATGTTGTTGCGGAGATCAGAGAAGCAGGGGGGAAGGCGATTTCCAGCTACGATACTGTTGCCACCCCTGAAGGGGGCGAAAGTATCATCAAACAGGCCGTTGATGAATTTGGTACGGTGGATGTCCTGATCAACAATGCCGGGATCATCAGGGACAGCTCCCTGGGGAAGATGACAATAGAGGACTGGGACCGGGTCCAGGAGGTACATCTCAGGGGTGCATTCTGCGTCACGAAACCCGCCCTTGCCCATATGAAGGAGAAGAACTACGGGAGGATCATCCTGACCTCCTCCGGTTCCGGGCTCTACGGTAACTTCGGCCAGGCAAATTACGGCGCGGCGAAGATGGGCCTTGTGGGATTTATGAATGTTCTGGGGGTGGAGACGGCAAAGTACGATATCCTCTGCAATACAATCGCTCCCGCCGCCCATACGAGGATGACCGAAAATATCCTGCCGGGAAATCTCAAGGAGAGGGTCAAACCGGAGTTCATCACCCCCCTGGTCCTTTACCTTGCTTCTGAAGAGAACAGGGAGAGAAACATGATCTTCAACTGTCTCGGCGGGTGGTACAGCCGGACAGCCGTTATGTGCGCCGGGGGCGTTCTCCTGGGGGACGGGAAAAGGGAGATCACCGCCGAAGAGATCAGGGATAACTGGGAGAAGATCACCTCACTGGAAAACTCACGGACACTGGGGAGCCTTGCCGAGACGTTCGGATATATCTCTTCCCTTCTCTAGTCTTCCCAGTCCCAGAAGAAATCCTTGTTGGAGAGTTCCTCCTTTTCTTCTTCATCCGCGTCATCACGCCTGAGAGATTCCGGGAGTTCTTCGCTTCGCTGGTGAATCAGGTCGAGCTGGTCCTCCAGGTCGGCGGTCTCGTCCTCCCAGAACTCCGGTGTCCCGAAGTGGGGGAAAGCCGCGGGAAAAGCAGGGTCTTCCCATCGCCGGGCAATCCATCCCGCGTACCAGATGAATCTCAGGGACCTGAGCGGTTCCACCAGCTTCAGCCATGAATCCTCGAAGTCCCTGAACTGCCTGTAGGCATTGAGAAATACCTCCCGCTGGCGAAGCCCTTCGGGGTCCCGGGCCGGGACCAGCATCCAGACATCCTGGACCGCCGGGCCGGTGAGAAAATCATCAAAGTCCAGGAAGAACCATCCCCGGTCCCCGGAGAGGAGGTTCCCCGGATGACAGTCTCCATGGATCCTGTGAAAGGGTACATCTTTACTCAGGATGTCGTAGATATCCGCAACTTCATTAACAGCGCTTTCGAACCTCTCCCTGCAGTGAGCGGGAAGAAAATTATTCTCCAGAAGAAACTGCAGCGGCTGCCGCGCGTAGTTATCCGAAGTGAGGCTGATGCGGTGGTCCGCGTTTTTTACCGCCCCCATGTTGTGGATCCGGGCAAGGAGCCTCCCCAGGACTTCCAGCTGCTGGTCGGAAAACTCGTCGGCGCTTCTTCCCCCGGTACGGGGCCAGACCGCGTAGTATATCCCCTCGATCTCCCTGATCGTTTTATCTTCATCGATAAAAAGGGGAGCGCAGACAGGTATCTCGTCATCCTGGAGGTCAAGGATAAACCTGTGCTCCTCCTCTATCTGTTCCCTGCTCCATCTTCCCGGCCTGTAGAACTTGGTCACAACATGTGACCCGTCTTCAAGCTTCAGGTCGTAGACACGGTTCTCATAGCTGTTCAATGCCATGCAGTGCCCCGTTGGCTCAAAGCCGCACTCTTCCAGTGATTTAATGATCACGTCAGGTGTGAGGTGGAAGAAGAAGTCTTTTCTGTGGTTTTCCGGTAGTTTCATTATTGTCAATACGCTTATTCTTGTCGCCGGTGATTGAGGCAGGTATATATGAGGTGGTTTTACTGTAAAGTTTTTTTACGGATATTAATGAGTGAGAGAAAAAGTCAATGATAAGGTTGAGTCACCATTTACCTGATTTTTTAAAAAGGACGAGAGAGTGTGTTTCCAGTTTTTTTGCCAGGGACCTCCCTTCAGCCCTCAATTTCCGGAATTCTTCAACCGTATAAACGGTCATATCCACGGGAACTCCCGGTGAACCAAAATCATAGTAACCGCTTCTTTCTATAAAGGGTCTGTCTGTTTCTGCGACCACTAGTATTATATCAAGGTCGCTGCCCACTCCCCAGCGTTGGGGTTCTGTAATTGAACCGTAGGCTATTATCATTTCTATTGAACTGTCCGCTCCGGCCGCCCGGGAGGCAAGCTTCCCGGCCTTACTGAGAACTTCTTCCCGGTCAGGCCATTTGAGAACGGCAGAAGTCAATGATCTCACCGGCATACTTAATGGCCTCCTCGCTCTGAATTTTTCCGTAATGCTCATAGGGAGATCCTTCGGGGTGCCCGTTTGCATACCGTGTAGGGATATAATAAGCATCAAGTACCCGCGCCTTGTCGATTAATCCTTCGGGAATGTTTATGCTGTGGGGAAGTTCTTCAATAAGAGTCCGAATAACATGGCCCCAGGCTTCCTGGTTGAAATAGAGGTGCAGAGCCTTCAGGGCTTTCTCGGCCCCCTGGTGGCATGCAAAACAGGCCCACTCATGCCTCAGGGCATTCATTGAGTCCCTTGCCTGTTCAAGGTCCCTTTCAGCCTGTTTAAACCAATCGGCGGATCTGTTACTCATAGCACTTCAATAATGGATAATTTAAATTAATTTGTCAATAAAATATATTGTGTGATAAACCGGCTATGTAATGGGTGTGACCGGAATTCCGGGACCAGGGCCAGGTGATGTTTTGAGGGTTCATCTTCATTAATAAACCTGGAAAGCACACCTGGGCAAGAGTAGTTGAACATTCTTTTGAAGAAAATCCGGAACTTAATAAGTTAAATAAACTTGAATTGACAAAAATACACTGCACTAATAATTTCATAATAAGAAGATGAGGTCCGGCGAGAATTTTTGGACGATTTGCGGCGCGAAATTTTAATTACTGGTGGGCAGAGCGCTCATTGGACATCGTGTCCGCGCTCTGCACTTGATCATCCGTGATCGTCGATCGTGACGGTCTCACAAATCCTTATAAAATGCAGTATGTCCCTTTCTAGCGGTGTTTGCATTCAGTGGATACTATTATAATAGGAGAAAGTTCCTATAAAAAAACGTCAGCAAACTGGAGGATTAAAAAATGCCGTATTATGTCATGGTGGGAGAGGGGCCCTACCCCAGCGTTAGCATATCCAGGGGACCGAATTTGCCTGGTGGTCCGTGGTATCGCGGCCAATTGCTGCAGATTCCGGTGCCGGATGTCCTTGATTATACACTCGACGTGGAGGAGCCCTTTTACGATGATGATGAAGACGAAACGGTGACGCCGCCCTCAAGGCCGAAAGTCCTGTTCGATGCGGAAGCATTTCCGGTCATGCGAATTGATCTGTTTGAAACACTAAAGTCAGCCGGGGTCGATAACCTCGAAACATTTCCCGCCCGGCTCAAGGACGAAGTGAACAACATCACACACACGAACTATGTTGCTTTCAATGTGATCGGCCTCGTAGCGGCTGCCGACCTTGACAGGTCCGTGTTAATGCCGCACGAAAACAGGGCTTCACTCCATAGCACGGACTTCGATGCGCTGGTCATCGATGAGTCCAAAACACGAGGTCTTTTACTGTTTCGATTGGCAGAAAACTGTAGTGCGATCGTTGTCCATCACTTGATCAAAGAAGCGGTCGAAAAAGCCGGAATTCCGGGCATCATCTTCTCTGCAGATGGAGAATGGGCCGGTTGATTACATGCTGGACCGTGACGGTCGCACAAATTCTGATAAAGTGCATTGTGACCCATTGAATCAGTGCATGCATTGACAATATTTTTCTCCACTTTATATTTTTAGATTAAAAGGATGAGGAACACTATTAATTATCAATCAATTATTTGGAGTATTATTATGAAGAGGCACCATATATCATTTTTTATATTATTAATAGTTTTCTCTGCGTCATCACTGATGGCCCGGGAATTGATAAGCAAAAAAGCACAACAGCAAATAAACCAAAACATTGGCCAGGGTTGGGACCTCACTGTAACAGCTGACAAAATACTCATTACAAGTAAAAAGAAATATTATTTTTATGTATGCGTCAGCCTGCCGCTTATAAAAGATGAAAAATACTTTTACGAAAACTATGTAAAAAACGGACGAAAAGATTATTCTACCTACCGTTTTTTATTTGAACCTCGCTGGTCACAGAAAAAGCTCAAAGATATAAAAAAAGGCAATGATTTAATGAGAAAGCTCATTGATAATTTGCCAAAACAATACAAACTGACCCATCTGACCCGCAATAAACAGGGTTCGTATTTTGCACAAACTGAAGAAGAAAAAAAGAGGGTAAAACAATTTGAGCAAAGACGTGATATGATTGAAAAGCATATTAAAGAAGTCCCTGATTTTCATACAAAAAATTATAGTATATTTGTCAGGGACAACCGTCACGGTTTTGAGTGTGTCTATTACGGTGATGACAAATATATTGACTTAAAAAAAATTGAAAATATCCTAAAGGGAGAATAGAGAACAACTAACCACTTGTAAATATTTTTATTAAATAAGGATAAGTAAGTTAAGAAACAGTCACTCATGTCTGCCGGTGCCTTCATTTTTATTCGTTGACATAAAACCGTCGATGGATAGCTTTACAGCCAAAATTCATAGAAACAGATGGAGAAGATATATGAGTTCATTACGAGCGATAATAAAAACCGTAAAAGGGGATATCAGGCTGGACCTCTACCCGGACAAGACCCCCCTGACCGTGGCAAATTTTGTCAATCTTGCACAGCACGGATTTTACGACGGCCTCATATTTCACCGGGTCATAGATGATTTCATGATACAGGGGGGATGTCCCGACGGAACGGGAAGAGGAAACCCCGGCTACAGGTTTGAAGATGAATGCCGGGAAGACCTGAAGCACGATAAACCGGGTAAGCTCTCCATGGCAAATTCCGGTCCCAATAGCAACGGGAGCCAGTTTTTCATTACCCATGTTCCCACACCCTGGCTCGACGGGAAGCACACGGTCTTCGGATCGGTGGTGAGCAATTGTGATTTCGAAGTTGTGAACGAAATAGTGCAGGGTGACGGTATTGAGAGTATTACTATTGAAGGTGATACCGGAGAACTGTTCGATTCAGTCTCAGACAGGATCAGCCAGTGGGACTCCATAATTGAGAAGTAGCTTACTCCTATGTCAGATAAACTCGTTTATTCATCGGAAAAGGGAGACCTGAGAGATACAGGGAAATCCCCGGGGAAGAAAAAGAAGAAGGGCGGGAGTCCCGGGACACCCGCGTCCCTGAAAGACGGCGTGGTCAGGGTACAGAGGGAGAGCAAGGGACGGGGAGGCAAGACGGTCTCGGTGATCTACGGCCTTCCCTCCGGGACCGTCCTCTCCGACCTGGCCAGGGAACTGAAACAGAAGTCCGGGACCGGGGGCACGGTGAAAGAGGGGACCATTGTTATCCAGGGAGACAGGGTAGAGATGATCGTTAAATTTCTCACCGGCAAAGGTTTTAATGTGAAGAGAGCGGGGGGGTAATAAAAAGTTTCGGGTTCCGTGTTTCACGTTCCGGGTTAAGAAAAAATCTTCCTTATACCTGTCACAGCGAGCGCAGCGTGGCTCATCTCGATACGATCCAGCTCCCTGTAATTAGGAAATGGTATATCGAGATGCAGCAGGATCACTCGATGAGCAACTGTTGTGTTCCCCGGGTGATTTGCCGCTTTATTAATACACTGCTTTATGCTCTTTATAAAGTGCGGCGAATTGTATCGAGGGGAACAGTTATGGAATTTCTAATGTTCTTAATTAATCGTTCAAATTATAAAAAAGGGACAAGTACTGTATGGTAAAATCACGGGAAATTAAAACCATCGAAGAACTGAAATCTATCCCACCTGATTTTTCAGGTATGACGTTAATAAATATTGACCTCAATGATGCAGGTATAAACTGGAATGACTATTCAGTGAATAACACGGTTTTCCTGGGGTGCAGTTTTTCCGAAGAGGATGAGATACTCGTGAGAAAAAAGGGGGGGATAATCTACCCGGCAATGGAAGGACTCCCCTACAATCCTTACAGGAAGGAGCTCTATACCTGGCAGGAACTTATGGAGGGGTACAGCTTCGAAAACGACAGGAGCGCCGACCTGAAGATATACCGGCACTTTTCAAAGAGCAGGAACAACCCGGATATCATCGAGGCCCTGGCACAGAGAATTCACGATCACGCGGTTGATGAGTCCCTGAGGGACCTCATAGAGATGAAAAACGACGGCATGACCGGGAAAAAATGCGTGGGGATAATGGGAGGGCACTCCGTCCTGAGAACCGATCCCTTTTATGAGAAAGCCGCCGTTGCCGCTTACTGCCTGGCTTCCGGCGGATTTTTCGTGACGTCGGGAGGAGGGCCCGGTATCATGGAAGCGGCCAATCTCGGCGCCTATATGTCCGGCCGGAAGGAAGAAGACCTTCACCGGGCCATAAAAATTCTTCGGGACGCTCCTTCATATAACCATAAGATGTTTATTGAAAAGGCCCGGGAGGTGCTGGACAACTATCCGCAGGGCAGGGAGAACCTCGCCATACCCACATGGTTTTACGGACATGAACCGAGCAACCTCTTTGCCACACATATTGCCAAGTATTTTTCCAACAGCATAAGGGAGGACACCCTCCTTGCCATCAGCCTCTATGGTGTGATCTACGCCCCGGGGAGCGCCGGGACAACACAGGAGATCTTCATGGACGCGACCCAAAACCACTACGGGACCTACGGTTATTACAGTCCCATGGTCTTCCTGGGCAGGAAGCGTTACCAGGCGGACACCGGGATCTATCCTCTTCTGGAGAAGCTGGCCGCGGGGAAGGAGTATGCCAGGATGCTTCATATATCGGACGATCCCCGGGAGATAGCCGCTTTCATCAAAAAGAACGGGCCGGTTAAAAATACAACAGAATAAAAAGGAGCAAAATTCATTCCCATGAACAGCAAGCTCATGAAAAGGCCAGCGCTTGTATTAATAGTGTTTATCAGTATTTTCTTTTTCCTCAAGGGTCCCGCCCGGGGGAAATTTATTGATGAAAGGAACTATGCCCGGGCCGAGATTACTGAGATTGAAGAAACACGGGTAAATGCCGGTGAGGGCGTGTCTCTTTATGAAACCCGGGTCCATCTCCGGATACTGGACGGTGAATTCAAAGGGCAGGAGAAGGTCGCGCTTTTCAAGGGAGAAAAGGACATGCCCGGGGAGATGTCATACCGGAAGGGGGACACGGTCTTTGTGGGGATTTCAAAAACAGATAATGCCGGGACAACAGAATTTATCTCCATATATGACGTAGACAATTCCAACTATATCATCATTATGCTCATCCTCATGGTAACCGCGGTGGTGATTATCGGCAGGCTCAAGGGGGTGGCATCCATGCTTGCCCTTGCGGCAACCGTTGTTCTTCTCTTCCTGGTCCTTATCCCCATGACACTGAAGGGGTATTCCCCCCTCCCTATTGCCGTTGCTATCTCCATTATATCAATAATTATCACTCTCCCCGTCATCGCGGGATTTACACTGAAAACTCTCGCTGCGATACTGGGCGCTGCCGCGGGTGTTCTCTTCTCCTTTATCCTTGCCCTTATATTCGGGATGATGATGCATCTTTCCGGTATCATTACCAACGAGATGCTCACGGTTTTTTACGCATCGGATATCACAATCAACCTGAAAGGGCTTGCCCTTTCGGGAATGATCATCGCTGCCCTGGGCGCCATCATGGATATCTGCATATCCATTGCTTCATCAACAACGGAGATCTTTAACGCGAACCCCGGACTGTCGGAAAAGGAGGCCTTCAGGTCGGTGCTGAATATCGGTACCGATATACTGGGATCGATGGTCAACACCCTGATCCTCGCTTACGTGGGAAGCTCTATCTCCCTGATCCTCCTCATATCCATGAAGCTCGAACCGGGAATGCCCTTCTGGATGGTTTTGAACTACAACCCGGTACTCAACGAGATCGTGAAATCGGTCATCGGCAGCCTCGGCATGTTCATATCCATTCCCGCTACGGCTTTTATCGCGGTGAAGCTGCACAGGAGGAAAATCGTCCGTGGCAAATAAACCGACAATAGACGGCGCCAAATGCACCCTTTGCGGGAAATGCACTGAAATCTGTCCCGGTGCGGTTCTGAACATAAAAAAGGACAGGCTGGAAGTTGAAGATGAGGGATGTATCCTCTGTTCCCACTGTTACGCGGTGTGCAGATTTGATGCTGTAGGATTCAACGGGGTCCTCAGGGAGATTGCCATGGGGAGTTTTCCCTACAGAGAGAAACTGATACTGCCGGGGGAGTTCAGCCCGGAGCTGCTGGTCAATCTCCTCAGGTCCCGGAGAAGTACCCGGAAGTTTCTCGAGAAGGAGGTCCCTGACAGCATGCTGAGGGACCTGGTGGAGGTGGCGGTTACGGCCCCTTCCGGGAGCAACTGCCAGTCCTGGGAATTTACTGTACTTAACAGCAGGGAGAAGGTTAACGGCCTGGCCGAAGGTATCGGAAACTCCTTCAGGAAACTGAACCGGGTTGCGGCAAATCCCCTTCTCAGGTACCTCTCGGTTTTTATTGCCGGGAGAGCAATAATCAAATACTACAGGGACCACTATGAATCTGTGGAGTATGGATTGGCGGAGGCGGGAAAAGGAAGAGACCTCCTCTTCCACGGGGCCCCGGCGCTGATAATTGTCCACAGCAGTATGGAGGGGAGCCTGCCCGTTGAGGATGCCCAGTACGCTTCATACAATATTGCTCTTCTGGCCCACAGCCTGGGACTGGGGACCTGTTATATCGGTTATGCCTCCGAGGTCATGAACAGGACAAAAAAGATTAAAACCGGGATCGGCATCCCCGAAAAGAACAGAGTGCATGCAGTCCTTGTGCTGGGTTACCCCCATGTGACCTTTTCCCGGCAGTCCCTGAGAAAGGAGTACCGGTGTCACTGGGTATAAAGAACTCACCATGACTTCTGGGAATTAAATTTTTTGTATTCCACAATGAAAAAATAATTTTCTTCCATCATATTAATAAGCTGTAATAACAAATAGTACTTTACTTATGATTTTTTGTCCTGTATGTTCTTTTTATGAGACTTAATATGTACAATAATCGTTTCCGAAAATAAGCTGTAAATTTCAAATGGCAGAATATAAAGTACTCATTGTTGATGATGATCCCAATATAATCAGTTCTCTCTCCCGGCTGTCGAGAGGCGAGAACTTTAAGGTTATTGGAGCAAACTCCGCCGAGGAGGCATTGCAGGTATTAAAGACCGGTTTTTTTGATGTCATCGTAGCGGATGAAAATATGCCCGGGATGAAGGGATCTGATTTTATTCTCCAGGTAAGGGAACTTTATCCGGGGATTATCAGGATAATGCTCACCGGTCATGCGAACCTTGACCTGGCCGTAAAGCTGATCAACCAGGGGGACATTTACCGTTTTTTTTCAAAGCCGTGCAGTTCCCGTGACCTGCTGCTGAGTATTCGGCAGGCCCTTCAGTACAGGGATTTACTGCAAAAAAGCTATACCTTACTTCAGATTGTCCGGCATCAATCAAAAATAATTTCATCTATCCAGAAAAATAATGATGAAATTGAAACTGATAAGTTTTTTATACTGGAACCTTCAAAAGAAGAGACAAACAAAATTGGAATTGAAACCTTACTTGAGGAAATTGACGGTATAAACAGGAATTTTACAAAAAATAATTAAAAGGAACGGTGTCACACCTCCGCCCGTCGCATCAATGAAAAAGTCATGGATAAAAAACAGTCTGTTTGGATAATGACACATGCCTGCAAGATAACTTTTTTTCAGGCGTAACTTGTAAATTAAACACAGGGTTGATGAACTGAAAAATAAGTACAACAAATGATCTATTTCTTTATAACAGCAGTACTTGCCGCTACACTCCTTCTCTCTCTCTGGATCAGCAGAAAGAGCAGGCTGAAAAAAAGAATAGCCGGTACGCCCTTCCCCGAAAAATGGCGGGAGATTCTCAGGGAGAAGGTCGCGTTCTACAATGGATTGGACGAAAATGAAAAGCCGGTATTCGAAAAGAGGGTACAGCTCTTCCTGGCAGAGAAAAGAATAACCGGAATCGGGATTGAGGTGGATGATACCGACAGGCTCCTCATCGCGTCAGGTGCCGTGATCCCCATCTTCGGATTTCCGGAATGGGAGTATGGGAACCTCCATGAGGTCATCCTCTATCCTTCATCATTCGATGATGAATTCCGGTTTGGTAAGGGGGGGGATATTTCCGGTATGGCCACCTGGGGCGGGGGAGTCAATACCATGGTCCTCTCCCGGGCCGACCTTCACGGGGGATTTGCCCGGCCGGGGGACGGGTCCAACGTGGGGATCCATGAATTCGTTCACTATATGGATATGGCAGACGGAGAAGTTGACGGCGTACCGGCCCTTCTCCTGGACAAGGGTTATACCCTGCCCTGGCTAAAGCTGATAAAGACCGGGATAGAAGAGATAGAAAAGGGGAAGTCTGATATTAATCCCTACGGGGCGGTCAGTGATATCGAGTTTTTCGCCGTTGTCTCGGAGTATTTTTTCGAGAAGCCGAAGAAGCTCAGGAGTGATCATCCCCGGCTCTACGAGGTCCTTAATTCTGTTTTCAGGCAGGATATGGCTTCCCGGATGGGCGGAAAGCTCTTTAAAAAGAAAAAAAATCAAAAACCGGGAAGAAATGATCCCTGTCCCTGCGGAAGCGGAAAAAAATACAAAAAGTGCTGTCTTAAATAAACAGCATCCGGTAGATTGCAATCACCCTGCTGAAAACTATTATACAAAAGGAAAAAACATTGAGCAGAGAAAGCTTTCGAAAGGCAATTTATGATATCATTGAGTTCTTTACCCGGTACCAGCTGTCTGACCAGGCGAAAAAACTGGTCCAATACTATTTCAATGAGACCCGCCACCACTCATCATATACCAGGGCCCTGAGCTCTATCCAGAAATATACACAGGAAGAGATCCCGGAGTATCAGAATGCTCCCCCCCTGCTCCGGGAGCTCCTTGACAAACTTGCCGAAGAAGCAGAGGCCTGGGACCAGGAGTAAAAAAAGTGCTGGTATTTTAACCCCCTTCTTCCAGTGTGTCCATCTGATTATACAATATTGATACGATTTATTCCATGATTTATTTCATGATTTATTTCATATAGGCGCGACTACGTAGTCGCGCCTATATGAAATAAAATGCGCCTATATGAAATAAATCTAACATATAATTGATTTAACAAACAGGAAACAAAATGAGCAGAATCAAAAACATCGCCATTATCGCCCATGTTGACCATGGGAAGACCACCCTTGTTGATGCCATGCTGAAACAGACCGGTGTTTTCAGGGAGAACCAGAAAATCGAAGAGAGGATCATGGACTCCAACGACCTGGAAAAGGAGAGGGGGATAACCATCTTTTCCAAGAACGCCTCCCTTTTCTACAGGGACTATAAGATAAACATCGTTGACACGCCGGGGCACGCGGATTTTGGGGGCGAGGTGCAGAGGATCATGAAGATGGTGGACTCTGTGCTCCTCCTGGTTGACGCCTTTGAGGGCCCCATGCCCCAGACCAAGTATGTGCTGAAAAAGTCCCTGGAGCTGGGGCTCAAACCGGTAGTGGTCATCAACAAGATCGACAGGCCCAACAGCAGGCCCAACGAGGTCCTGGACATGATCTTCGACCTCTTTGTCCAGCTTGAGGCAAGCGATGAGCAGCTTGATTTTCCCGTTGTCTACGCGTCGGCCAAGGAGGGATACGCGAAGCATGAACTTGAAGATGAATCGGTGGACATCATCCCCCTCATGGACGCTATAATCGATAATGTGGATGACACGGCGGGTGATCCGGACAAACCCTTCCAGTTCCTCTCCTCCGCGGTAGAGTATGATAACTACCTGGGGCGTATCGGTACGGGGAAGATCTACAACGGGCGTGTTAAAAAGGGAGACGACCTGGTCCTTCTCAAGAGGGACGGTTCCCGGGCTTCCGGCCGGATAGTGAAGATCTTCTCCTATGAAGGGCTTAAAAAAGTTGAAGTGGAATCCGCCTCGGCGGGGGATATTGTCTCCCTGGCAGGCTTTGAGGATATCGATGTGAGCGAAACCCTCGCTGATAAGGAAAATCCCCAGCCCCTTCCCGTAATCGATATTGACGACCCCACACTGGCCGTGACATTTCTCCCCAACAATTCCCCCTTTCTGGGTAAGGAGGGGAAATATGTGACCTCCAAGAATGTCTGGGAGAGGCTCATGAAGGAGACAGAGACAAATGTGAGTCTCCTTATCGAGCGGTCCTCTACCTCCGAGTCCTTTACGGTCAAGGGAAGGGGGGAACTTCAGCTTGCCATTCTCATTGAGAACATGAGACGGGAGGGCTACGAGTTCCAGGTGTCGAAGCCCGAGGTCATCTACCGGGAACTCAACGGAAAAAAGGCGGAGCCCGTAGAGCTTGCCCTAATCGATGTGGCGGATGAATACACGGGAGTTGTCATCGAGCTCATGGGGAAGCGAAAGGGCGAGATGGTCAACATGGCCCAGGGGAGCGACGGCTATACCCGTCTGGAGTTCAAGGTCCCCTCCCGGGGACTCATCGGCTTCAGGAACGAGTTCCTTACCGAAACCCGGGGAACAGGTGTCCTCAATCACAGCTTCTACGAGTACGAATATTACAAGGGAGACATTCCCGGAAGGACCAGGGGAGTCCTTGTCCAGATGGAGCAGGGAACATCCGCCGCCTATTCCCTGGACAACCTGCAGGAGAGGGGGCGTCTCTTCATCGGCCCCGCTGTTGAAGTCTACGAGGGGATGATCGTGGGCGAGAACAGCAGGGAGAACGACCTCATCGTCAATGTCTGCAAGGGGAAGAAGCTTAGCAATGTCAGGGCATCTGGTTCCGATGACGCCGTAAAACTTACGCCCCCGGTGGATTTCAGCCTGGAGCAGGCCCTTGAGTATATCGAAGACGACGAACTTCTTGAAATAACGCCGGTGAGCATCAGGATGCGGAAGAAGATCCTCAACGAGATCGAAAGAAAGAGGTCCCGGAAGACAGGCTGAGAGGGCCCTTACCTCACATGATATTCAGCGACAAAAGAATACTCTCTGTCCTCAAAGAGAACTTTGGCATGGACGGGTTCAGGGGCAGCCAGGACCAGGTGGTGAAGCATGTGCTTGAGGGGATGAACTCCCTGGTCATCATGCCCACCGGTATGGGGAAGTCCCTCTGCTACCAGCTCCCGGCGCTCCTTCTTGAGGGGCTCACCCTGGTCATATCCCCCCTCATCTCCCTCATGAAGGACCAGGCAGACTCAATGCGGAAACTGGGGATCGAGGCGGTCTATATTAACTCCTCCCTTTCAAAGAGTGAAAGGGAGAAGAGGTACGCGGAGATCAAAAAGGGAAAGCACCGGATACTTCTTGTCTCCCCGGAGAGGTTCCGGATCGATGAGTTTATCCGCATCATTAAATCCCGGGAGGTCTCTCTTCTGGCGGTGGATGAGGCCCACTGTATCAGCCAGTGGGGGCATGACTTCAGGCCTGACTATTCCCGGATAAAGGAGTTCAGGGAGCTCATGGGTAACCCGGTGACTATCGCCCTCACCGCCACGGCAACCCGGCAGGTGCAGGAGGACATCATCGGGAAGCTGGGCCTTTCCCCGGATGAGATAAAGGTCTTCAACGAGGGGATATCCCGTCCCAACCTCTATCTCGGCGTAGAGGAGGCCATGGATGAGACCGAGAAATTTGAGCTGGTCTACGAACATATCAGGAAGGAGAAGGGGAGCAGGATCGTCTACTTCAACCTGATCAAGGGGATCGAGAAGTTTGCCCGTTACCTGGACATGAAGAAGGAGAAGTACCTTGTCTATCACGGCAAGCAGGACCCCGAGAGGAGAAGGTTTGTCCAGGAGAGCTTCGACCGCTCCGGCTCCGTACTCATGCTGGCCACAAACGCCTTCGGTATGGGGATCCATAAGCCGGATATCAGGATGATCATCCATGCCGAGGTCCCCGGTTCCCTTGAGGCCTACTACCAGGAGATCGGCCGGGCCGGCCGTGACGGAAAGGACTCAACCTGTATCCTGGTTTACTGCCAGGACGACCTCGCGGTGCAGATGGGTTTCCTGGAGTGGGAGAACCCCGATGTCTCCTTCATTAAAAAGACCTATGACCTCCTTGTCTCAATGGAAGAGACCCTTTCCTCATACACCTATGAAGAGATCCAGGAGAAGCTTGTCTACAAGAACGCGGGAGACCACCGGCTCCAGACGGTCCTCAACCACTTCGACCGCTACGGGGTCACCACCGGGATGCTTGAGACCCACAGCCTGAAGGTTGTCTCGGAGCTGCCGGATAACTTAAAGAGCGGCGGTTACCTTGAAAAAAAACTTGAATACGACAGAAGGAGACTGGCGGATATTGTTCTCTACGCACGGACTGAGGGGTGCAGGAGGGATTATATCAACGGGTATTTTGACGCGCCTCATACGGAATGCGGGCACTGTGACCGGTGTTAAGAGAGTTACGTGTTTCGGGTTCCGAGTTCCGGGTTGAAGAGGATTCTTTGAGTAGTCAGGATTTTTGCGCCGGAAAGGAGATTGACATCCCTATATTACTGTATCATAACTTAATCCGGATTGTTATCCATTATTCGTGAATTTCGAGTATGTACCACGCCGGGACATATAATTTAAATATGCACCATAATCCTCAAAAATGGGACATGTTCTTGACATATGTACCAGATACGCACTAAATGGTACATATCTATATATAGACGGTCATGTTTAACCCAAAGGAACCATATAATGAATTAAAACCTCTCCCCCCTCCGGAGGAACAGTGGAGTACTGTTGAGGTGTGGCAGAGGGAATCTTCCGCCCGTGCCGCTCTTTCCGAACTGAAGGGGCTTGCGCATATAATCCCAAACCAGGATATTCTTATCAATGCAATTATCCTGAGGGAAGCACGTGACAGTTCAGAGATTGAAAACATCATCACCACACAGGATAAACTCTATCGCGCACTTTCTGCTGACAATGAAGAAGTAGACCCTCATACAAAGGAAGTCATAAGCTACAGAGAGGCCCTCTCCTATGGATTCAAGACAATCAGGGAAAAGGGCGTCCTGACGCTGAGCAATATTATATGGATCCAGCAGGTGATTGCCGGGATGAATCCTGGTATCAGATCTAAACCGGGTACTGTTCTTACTGATCAAACAGGTAAAACAATTTATATTCCACCGGACAATCCGGATGTCATAAAAGAACTCATGGATAATCTCATGAAATATTACAATGGAAAAGAGTATTCTCTGGTTCATATGGCGATTGCGCATTATCAGTTTGAAGCTATACATCCTTTTTCAGACGGGAACGGCAGGACCGGCAGGCTCCTGAATGTTCTCTATCTTATCCTGAAAGGTTATCTGGATGTACCAATACTTTATCTCAGCTCATCAATTATCAAGTCAAAACCGGAATACTACCGTTTGCTGGGTCAGGTTAGTTCCAACGGAGAATGGGCCCCCTGGATTCAATTTATCCTGAAATGCGTTGAAGAAACCTCCCGGGACACAATGGACAGGATAAAGGAAATTAAAGACCTCCTGGACAGGACTATCGAAATGGTACGCGAAAATGCAAAAGGAATATACTCTAAAGAACTTGTTGAGCTCCTTTTTGAAAACCCGTATTGTAAAATTGAGTTTATAGTGGACAGAATCGGCGTTGAGAGAAAAGCAGCTTCGCGATACCTCAGGAAACTGGAAGAGCTGGGAATTCTCTCTATGATAAAGATAGGCCGTGAAAACATTTTTATCAACAGAGAACTTATAGAACTCTTGAGGTAGCAGGGAGACAGATATTGCTTCCACTTACTGTAAACTATCCTCTTACTTATAGATCCTGATGATATTATAAACAGGTCCCCCTTTGCCGTCCGGGTGATTAATATCTCCCCGGGCATGCTGTTCAATCAAGACCCATTATAATAACAACCAGTGAATGGAAACGAAGTTCACTCAATCCAGTTTACACTTTTTTCCAGAGAATCCAATACCATTTTTTTCCATTTTTTATCAATTTTTGTTTTTATAAATTGAACACCAGTAAACCCGGCCCCTGATAATTGTGCCTGCCGCAAGTCTGTTCCTGTGAAGTTTGAGAGCAAAAAATCCATGTGAATACAATTGGTTTTTTTAATTTAACAATAAGAACCGGTCTATCTTAATTTTTTATTTTGATTTTTCAAATAGAATTTGATTTCATGTGTGTCAGCCTGCGAGCGTCCTCAAGAAACAGGACGTTTTGAATCATAAAAGAGCTTGACAATGACTTGTGAGTAATTACAGAAATAGATTTTAACCCTGATTGATGTAGCTTGATAATGAAAAAGAAAGATTCATCGAAACCCCGTTTCAACAAAGAGGCCTGGGACAAGCTTCGCGAGAGCGAAGAGCGCTTCCGAAATCTGGCCGAATCAACACCCATGGCAATCCTTATATACCAGGATAATAGATGGATTTACGCCAATCCCGCGACTGAACGGATAATCGGGTATACGCCCCGGGAAATGATCGGGATGAATTTCTGGGACGCGGTCCACCCGGACTTCAGGCATATGGTTGAGGAGAGGGGAAAGAAACGCCAGGCGGGGAAGGACGCAATCTCCAGCTATGAGTTAAAGATAATTCACAAATCAGGGAAAGAGATATGGATATTGCTCAACGGTACAACAACCAATTTTGGCGGCAAGCCCGCCGGCCTGATCAACGTGATCGATATCACGGATATTAAGGAGATCCAGGAAGAGCTGGACAGCAGAAATGCCGAGCTCAACCGGAAAAATAAAGAAATTCAGAAAATCATGCTGGAGCGGGAAGCCGCGAACAGGGAGTTGATGGCGACGAATGAAGAGCTCATGGCAACGAACGAGGAGTTTGAAGCAACCAATGAGGAGCTCACCAGGTCCCAGGTAGAGCTTGAAGAGAGCGAACGCCGCTACAGGGACATATTCGACAACCTGCCGGTGGGTATTTTCCAGACCACTTTTGCGGGTGAATTAATCACAGCCAATAATGAAATTGCGCGGATTCTCGGGTACGCATCCGAGAGGGATATCACTTCCTCTGCGCCGAACATCGGGCAATTTTATCTGGATCCCCATGCCCGGGAAAAGCTTGTTGCAGAGGTCCGAAAAAATGGATATGTTGAGCGTTTTGAAACCGCATTCCGGAAAAAAGACGGAGATCAAATCACGGTATCCATCAATACCTATCTGCGCAAAAGGGCTGACGGCAGCGGGGAATACTTCGAAGGGTTCATACAGGACGTCACGACCCGGAAGCAGACCGAAGAGGAGATGAAGAACCTGGAGAAACAGCTGATCCACGCGCAAAAAATGGAGGCCATAGGACGTCTTGCCGGAGGGATCGCCCATGATTTTAACAATCTCCTCACGGCGATCATGGGTAATGCTGAAGTATCGCTGAAAGCGCTGGGCGAGGATTCCGGAATAGTTGAAAATATTAATGAGATACTGAACACGTCTCGCAGGGCGGCGGATTTGACCAAGCAGCTTCTTGCCTTCAGCCGCAGGCAGATCATCAAACCCATGGTAATCGACATTAATGAGTTTCTGGTAAAAGTCGAACGGATGCTGCACCGTATCATTGGAGAGAACATCGCGCTGAATATTAACCGGAAAACGGACCGCGCGTATGCGAAGGCGGACCCGTCTTTCATAGAACAGGTGATTGTCAACCTTGTCGTCAATGCCAGGGACGCCATGCCGCAGGGGGGGACCATTACCATTGCCTCTTCCCGGGAAGATGTTCCGGCGAAGTATACGGAAACAGGCGGGTCGGTACCGCCCGGCTCCTATGTCCGCATCGATGTAATGGACACCGGTATCGGCATGGACAGGGATATTATAGAGAATATCTTTGAGCCGTTTTTCTCCACCAAGGGCGAACGGGGAACCGGCCTCGGTCTGTCAACGGTATACGGTATCGTGCGGCAGAATGAAGGATATATCACTGTAAAAAGCGAGAAGGGGAAGGGAACGGTCTTTTCCATTTTTCTTCCGTGGAACCCTGACGAAATACCGGATGAAACAATGGAGGCGGAGGAGCACACGGAAGAGGAAAGCGCCCATGGTAATGAGACCATCTTGATAGTCGAGGATGAGGAGCATATCCGGAAATTGCTGATACGGACACTTTCCTCCCGGGGGTATACCGTACTGGAGGCCTTCAATAGTGAGGAAGCCCTTAAAATATGCGGTCCTGACGGTCCTCCCATCCACTTGATCCTGTCCGATATCGTCTTGCCGGACATTCCCGGGCCGCAGCTTGTGGAAAAGGTATGGGAGCGCAGGCCCGGAATACGGGTCCTGTACATGTCCGGCTACGCGGAGCATGAGCTCACAAAAAACGTTGTGCTGAAAGAGGGAGTCTATTTTATTCCAAAACCGTTCCTGCCCAGCGAGCTGCAGAAAAAAATCCGTGAGGTCCTGGCAGACTGATTGAAGAATAAATCACCCTGCAGCAGCACAATAATCTCATGCTGCCGCAGGATGCCTATTTGACAGCCGCGAAAAGTTCTTTCAGCTGTTCAAGCAGGCCCGAGTTGCCGCTCACTGAAAGGCTCTTGATCTTATCACTGATCCTTTCAATGTGCTCCAGCTCTTTGAGCTTGAAGAGGGTAGGGTTGTCCTCCATGAGCCGCGCGGTATTCAGCAGGCTCCTGGTGGATGCGGTCTCCTCCCTCCTGGTGATAATGTTGGACTGGGCCCTTTTCTCCGCTTCAAGGACGCTGTTCAGGATCTCCCTGATCTCCCCCGGAAGGATAATGTCCTTGATACCGGAGTGGATAAACTCCAGGCCCCAGTTCCCGGCCATCTTCTTCAGCCTGCTGTTGACAAAGGGGCCGATCTCCTCCTTCATGTTCAGCAGCTGGTCCAGTTTCAGGGTGCCGATGTACTCCCTCAGGATCAGCTGCATCATGATGTAGAGCTGCTCCTCGTAGGAGTTGATCCCGGTAAAGACCTTCACCGGGTCAAGGATCCTGTACTGGGTCACGAAGTTCACCCTCAGGGTGACCTGGTCGGCGGTCATGATCTCCTGCCCCGCCATGTTCAGCTGAAGCTGTCTCATGTCCGCCGTCCTGACACTGACCGTTTTGCCGCCCCTCCAGAAGGAGTGGACCCCCGGCTCAAGGAGTTCCCTGAATTTACCATCGATGAAGAGCAGGCCCTTTTCTCCCGAATCTACCGCGAACCTGTAGATGAATTTAATGACCTTCTCATCATTCAGGACTGCCGGGCTGATGCTTTTATCTACGAACGGATCATCCAGGTTGATCTTTCTGAACCTGTGCTCCTTGAGCCCTTTCCAGAATGCATGGACTCCCGGGGCAAGAACAGCGGTGAAGTGCTCATCCTCGAAGTGAAGTGCGATTTCACCGTCCCTGACGTCGATCACTTCAAGCTTTTCAACCAGCTTCCTGTTGCCCAGGTAGACATTGAGTTCCTTCCCCGGAGCGAATGGCTGGTTGATGTTGTAGACCTCAACGGTGTATCCCAGAATAAACGAGTAGATGTGTATCCCCGGTTCCAGAATGCCGATAAAGTCCCCATACCTGTACTTAAGGCCCACCTGGTCTTTCCTGATTCTTATTCTCATCTATCTGCCTCCTTTTCTTATAGATTTTTCCGGTAATATATACTGTATTCATCAGTATCAAAATTTTTCAGAAGCCGGCAGATGATGCACCTCCCGGCATAAACGCGGAGCCAGGCTTGAGTTCCCGGTCCGGCAGAAAAGCTGCCGGGGGAGCTGGTATGCCGGGGAAACCATCTTCCCCGGCGCTTCAGGTCCGCCGCAGCCTGGCTGCTGACCGGAACGGTATCCGCCTGCCTTCATGGCCTTCATGGCAGTGTTTCCGCCCGCATCGGGAAAAGACTGCAGGGGGAAACCGGGATGCATCATCCGCACAGCTTCATGTTTTTGCCTCTCGGCATCAATGAAAGTGTCAGTTTCATTGAGTACTTTGGAGGGATTTTGAGTCCCTTAAAGTTTAAACAACCTTAAATGGGTTGTCCGCTGCTCTACCTCCTGAGCTAACACCGTCTCAAACAGTGTGAAGGATTTGAACCTTCCACTTGCGGTAGCGCCGTATGTTCCATACATATCCAGTATACCGGTTAAACAGTGTTTAACGGCACTGGATGGCCGTAGTGAAACCATGCCGCGGGATATATATAAAAGTGTTACAGCCATAGTTTGGTTGCCGGCAGCACTGATGCCGCATCCTTCCTTTGTGTCAGCTGATGATGTAATCAGCCGCTGTGGATGCGGCAAATGCCGCCGGTTTTACCTGCCATTCAAATCCCTGTGCCGCCACATATCCCGTAGCCTGGTTAATGACCGAATGGCTCCTGTGTTCCTTCTTCGGGTTGATGTCCAGGTGGATCTCGAAATTTCTCGAACCGATAACATCGAAGATATGAAAAGCAGTGTCCACTGCCAGCTCAACCTCTTTCATCAATCTCTCCCTCAGGGGCATGCGTCTCTCCTCCCTGATCCTTCGGGCAAAACAGATCCCCCCCTTTGAAGAATCAATGTGAAGGATAAGCGCCAGGCCGAATAGGGTACTCTTCTTTATGACCTTTGAATCACAGCCGATGTAGACCGAACTCCCCGGTGAGCTTTCGATAATAGTTTTCCTGATTTCATCAATGTTGAATCTTCTCATGGTCAACCTCCTTTTTTATTTGACTGTGCCATTGCCACCGGGAGGGTTCGAACCTCCACTCACATGATTCTAAATCATGCGCCTCTGCCGGTTGGGCTACGGTGGCTGATAATTCATCTGCTCTTAATGCACCTGCCATTACACTATCAGGGTAGAGGAGAATCGAACTCCCGTTGACGGCTGGAAAGGCCGCTGTCCTGTACCGTTAGACGACTACCCCTTATCTGGAGCCGGGGGGAATCGAACCCCCTCCTCTGCTTTGCAAAAGCAGTGTTCTCCCGTTTAAACTACAGTCCCACACCTACTCTTTATTTATCCAGGCAGTTGGTGATTCATTCCTGCAACCGTTGTAGTTAGGTCATACTCTCCGGATTGCCCGGGATTTGAACCCGGTTCCCTATGCCGGCACACCTGTTTGTTACAGCGGGCCTGATTTACCGTCAGGTGGTGTTAGCAATCCTGGTTCCATTTCCATTTCCCCTTTTATATATGCAAAAAAAAGCGGAAGGTTTCTGCCTTCCGCTTTTTTCTCTATATTGTATGATAAAATATACACTATAAGCGGAAAACACTCCTGCCCTTATCAAATGACGCATCTATATTGCTATATGCATTCATCAGCGGGCGCACCTCTCCCTGAAGGGTGTTTAACTGCACCCTCTCCGGTACCTGGATGGTATGTAAAAAATGCTTCATAAAAATCTCTCTTCTCCTTATTATCTCATAAACAAAAAAAGCGGGAGTTTTGGCTCCCGCTTCTGGTATAAATAGAAAATATATTATAACATTAACGAAAGTCCGGGTGTCTCTCCCCCTCTGCTGAACTTATATCAAAAGTGAGTTCATCCTTCCCGTACAGGCAAAGCTTCCTCTGTCCCGCTGTTTCTACCGGGTAAAGGTAAGAAGAGTGATATGTTTTTCTGCCTGTCACCTGAAATTGTTTCTCCTTTATGATTTATTGTTCTGGCACACTAAAAAGTTCATGAATTTATTCAACTCTTTTTTTCATTTATAATAAAAAATGTATAAATATCGCATAACGGGTGCACGTATTAGATCATCCTGCTCAAGAAATGTTGGCATTGCGTCGACCTGTCAACAGAAAATAGTTTACACATATTCATAAACGAGTATTGTGTCACCTCACACAATTGAGTAAAATGAAGGATTGCGTTATTATAACAGGAAGTTCCCAAAAGAAGAGGGCGGTGTTATGAGTGAATATTATATGATGGATAGCTGGGGGCTTAAAACCGGAGAGCCAACCCAAAAACCACTGGATGTTGACTTTGACGATTGGGAAGATGAGTGGGGAATCAATGAAGATGACGTGGTCAAAGCTATCAGGGAAAGCGGGGTTGATAATCTTGAAACATTCGATGTGCGGATTATCGATTCTAAAACCGGTGAAGTTTGTAAAGATTACCAGGCTGTTAATATCCTGGGTTTAGTAAAGGCGGCGGATATGGAGAAGTCAGTTGCCATGGCACATGCCGAAAATGGTTTGATCGATACCGACTTCGATTCAGTCAAGCTGGATGAGACAGCTGTTCAGGGTTGCCTTATGTTTCGTCTCGCGGAAAGTGTCAACGCGGTTGTGGTGCATCGTTCCGTCAAGGAATATTTGGAGTCGAAAGGTGGTTTCGAGCTTACATTTACTGAACCCGGGAATTGGGTGGGTTAATAAATGAAAAAAATCATCTTTAATTGATATCATTTATAAGGAAGAGAAAATGACAGATACAAAAAATAATTACCAGGATACCTGGAAATCAATTGTAAATGCTAAAAATCTCAAAGAGGCTTTCTTTGAACATTTCAATTACCTTGCTGATTCACCGGGATATGAAAAAACGTTGAAAGAAATTTCAGATCATGTTGAAAATGTTAAAATTGAAGATAATAAGTTAATCGTTACGTTTAATAATGGATCTTTACTCACAGCTACGGTGCCAGCTGATCCGGATAAATATACTGATTGGCCTGAATCATTTAAAAAACTCGTACAGGTCCATGAGGAAATTTCTTTTCCCGATGACAAAGGGTGGTGTCTTATACTTGGTGACCATGGAAATTTTGAAACGGAATTTCTTGATGAATCAGATGAAGAATTTTCCCATGAGATTAAATCACCTGTCAGGGACTATTCAGATTGGTATCTGTATCATCCCAGAGATAAAAATAGTGATGGGGAGCCCGGTTTATGCTTTTTTAGTCATGATAGCTGTATCATGGATGCGCCGGTCACTGAAAATGCCGGAGCGCTTTTTTTGAAAAGAATAGCTGAAATTATGCAGCTGAATCTCAAATCAGATCAGACAGAATCTCCTCTCTCCTTTGAACCTGTTGCAGTTGAAGATCTATTTGATCCCGCAGCAGAGCGGGATCATATCCATTTTGCCGCTGCCCATTCAGATTATCTCTATACAATCCAGGAAGATAAATTATTGAAAGTGTGGAAAATATCAGATAATTTTATGCTGAAATATGCCGGTCAAACCACGTTGCCGGTTCCTTTCCCTTTCTATGATCCTGAATTTCAATTTTCCGATTCTTCTTTGATATTAAGATATGAATATGATATGGTCATTATCGATATATCATCACCGGCAGAACCGGAAGTTAAAAAGTCTGTTGATTGTGATTGCTGCTGGTTTTTTACAAAAGAGGCAATGTACATAGAACAGAGAGATGAAGGCTATGGTATATGCAGGTTCCCTGATGAGAGTGATGAGCCGGATATTGAGATAGTATTGCCATTTAAAGATGATATGGAAGATTCATCTTACGCGACCATGCTGGATGACTGCGTATGCTGGGCCACTCAGGACGGGCTGGTCTTAACAAGATTTTCACCCCCGGAGATAGTGACAACTCTTCGTCTGGATAATGTTAAAGCATATCCATTGCTTCTTAACCCTCAAAGGCTGGCAATATTAGAGGTGTATGATGCCGGGAGAAATGCCCTGGTTTTTGTGGATTATGATGGGAAAAAATTAAAAAAGGTCTCAGCTTTCCATAAAAAGATGGTTGTGCGCTGCTGGCATTTCATTGATAATAAATTATATCTGGTATTACGTTCTTCAAAAGAAATTAATAAAAAAAGAGAGTATGCAAACTCCCTGGTTATTTTTGATACGATAGCCTTGAAGGAAATTGCATCTTATCCTTTGCCTTTTATTGAGGAATATGGGAAAGCTGCTACAAAGATTATCTGGCTGGGGGTGCAGGGCTCATCCTGTGCTCTTCTGATTGGTAATGGAGAGTTGCATAGATTTGAATTAACAATATAATCTTTTTGGTGAAATATATCATACATCCCAAACTGAATATAAATCAATCATTTTAATAACGATAGGGATGACTCTTTAATGGCAGCTGGCTTCTTCTTCAGTTTTTTCTTTTGTATCAGCGCTTGTTCCTTTAACATCTGCCGCAGCCTGTTTTTTGAATGTATCATACATTTTGTTCTCAATAAACCGTGAGATTTTATTACATCCAGGATGTGAGAGCATCGTGATACAACATACAATAAAGATCTTTTTCATGAATTCTCCTCCTCAGTCCTCAGCACATAATATAGTACAATTATAAATAGCTTTTTTGACAAAACATTATAAATAATCCGTTCAACCATGGAGCTTGATGTCTGTGAGTATCCGGATTCGGATAAAGTGAATCTTTTGCCGGTTATGCAGATTTTTGAAAGGTCGTCATCGGTTGATTACTACAAAGGGGAAGAATCTGTGATTTCGAAATGGCCGGAGGAACTCTTGCGAAAGGAATAAACAACCGGTGAGCAAGCCCCGTTATTCTGTTTTTAACAGGGAACTAAATTTTATTCTCTCAGCTTTGTGGCATAGCCTATTGCCCAGATGAAGTTTCCGGCCTCCCAGAACCTGCTGTTATTCCCTGCAAACCACATTTTGAAGTACCCGTCTTCCTCCAGGACCGAAGGGGCCCTTACTTCATGCTCCTTCCAGTCACCCTGGCCGTAAACAAAAATATCATATTCGATTTCAGTAAAGTTTACCGGGTCATCGCTTACCGCATGGGCCAGGGCCACCTGCCGCCAGTCTGATGGGTTCGGATAGGCTGCCACATCGTAGAACAGATGGAACTTCCCTTCAGAGTCCTTCATGACGAAAGGTGTTGAGTAACCCACATAGTTTTCATCAACGGGATAATTTTCACTCTGTGTCAACACTGCCTGCTGAAAGGTAAAAGCTGAACCATCGGGGCTCTCCGCGAGACAGATTCCCTGTATGGCCGCGAGGTCGCCTGTATATCCTCCCCCCCTTGACTTGGCACTTACATAGTATAAATAAAAAGTGCCGTTATCATAGATGACGGCAGGTTCGGCGGCCATATAAAATCCCCAGTTATTGGGATCATCCGTATATGACACGACGGGGTTCGCCGGGTCCTTTGTCCAGCTTGTTCCGTCAGGGCTTGTGGCATGGCCAAGCTGGTATTTTCCGGGCCCGTCTCCTATCTTGAATCCGGAATAATAGAGATGATATGTACTGCCGGCTTTGACGACTACCGGGGTCTCAATTTTTTCCGAGTCCCAGTCACTTATTATTGTTATGCTGCCTGTTGCCGAACCCTGGGGTGTATATGTTCCGTCTACTTTTGTACCGCCGTCACCGAGCCAGGACTCTGAACCGGCATTCCCGGTTGATGCGGATATCCTGTAATAACCTGCCGAAGAATCATACCATAGATACCAGTTTTGCCCGTTTAATTTAAACACAGGTCTGTCATTATAGAGATCAGCGATCTCTTCTCCAACAAGGTTGTATGTCCCCGTAACATCAGGTGAAGGAGTGCCGGTAGCCGTTGCATCACTGTTGGATTCAAGAAGGACATCGGTCCCCATGTTCCATGTTATGCCGTCGGTTGAAGTTCCTTCATATATTTTAACATGATTCACCCCGAGCCCCGTTCCCCCGGAAAACCACATCCTGTATGCAGTTCCCTCTTTGATGACACAGGGATCATTGATCAATAAATCATAAAGAGCGTTCCAGTTTGAATCGATAATCGGGTTCGAGGGATGTTCTGTCCATGAATAATCCGGAGGTGTTGTGTCATGGGAGCCGTTGCCGCAGTCCAATGAAAAGAAAAAGAGTAAAATGATGAGAAGCAGTGCACGGTTTTTCAAAATATCGCACCATCCTCATCTATAAAATTTAACATTTTTGCTCCGTATTAAATAGCCCTGAATCGTCTATCCCAATATACTAAAAATGAAGCTCATCGAAAATAACTTTTTTAGCA
>JBNKTL010000022.1:0-84822 GCA_050298055.1 Spirochaetota bacterium | reverse complement strand
GAATGCAGGGTAATTTTTATCGGGCTTATATGATTTTTATCTAAATAGCAGTTTATAAACCCGATATCGGTCTTTCGAGGGTTGCCTGATAATTTTTTTCGAACCGGATTGTAGCCAATATACCAGAGAAGCCATAAAAGATATTCTTCAGGTTTCCCTGCTTCTTCAATAACAGAAGAACCAAATCGTTCATTCCAGAAAGCACCTGTCTGTTTCATAGCCCTGTTATATTTTTCGGCTATTCGGGCCTTGATATACTGCATTATTCGTGAAATTGTCTCTTTATCCAGCTTTGTTTTGATAATAAGGTGTATATGGTTGGCAACAATTTCAGCTGCCATGAGTTCAAAATCATACTTTTCCTGGCACTCCCTGATTGATTCAATGAAATACTGTTTTCCGTATTTTCCGAGTAAAAGATTTTTTTTCCCATGGCATCTGCTATAGATATGGTGGGTGCATCCCTGTGCAAAGTTTCGTAATGGTCTGGGCATATTTTCCTCCTCGTTATTCATAAGTGTTTATTATATATACGAATAAGAGGTGGAAAATTTAAAAAAAAAATCGGGTCAGAGCCTTTTTTTTATTTTATTGTGAATGAGGGGGTCAGAGCCTATTTCTAAATTCATGGAAAGAATATAGATGGGATTACTTCATAAAATCCACAATCCACCGTGCAATACCAATCCCCAGGAGGATAAACCCTTCAGTCCGGGAAAGCCTCCATCCGGTACGAAGAAAAACAATAACAAGTGTGACCATCCCGCTGAGCATCAGGAGGGAACTGTATGCATTGGGATTGATCTCCATGGGATTAAGGGTCCCCGCAAGGCCAAGCACGCCCAGGATATTGAAGAGGTCACTTCCAATGAGGTTTCCCGCGGACATTCCATGCTTTCCCTTAAGAACAGCAGCCAGGGATGTTGCCATCTCCGGAGCAGAGGTCCCCGCGGCAACAATTGTCACTCCTATCACCCAGTCTGATACACCTGCGGTCTTTGCAAGGAAACTCGCGGAACTTACCAGGTAATGTCCCCCGAGGATAACCGCGGCAATGCTTAAGGGGAGCATCACCCAGTCCTTCCCCGTGGCCGGTTCATGGACGATCCTTTCCTCGTCCAGTGGTTCCTTTTTGATAAAGAGGAAGACCAGGTAGAAAAGAAGAATTCCCATAAGGATAATCCCCTCATGTCTTTCCAGTCTGTTATCAAAGAAAAAAGCCAGCAGGAGGAATGTGACGAAGATCATAAAGAGGCCGTCCCTGTATATCAGCTTTTTTGTGGACTCTATGCTTTTTATAATGGCAACTGTGCCCAGGATAAAGCCGAGGTTAAAGATATTGGAACCCACAATATTACCCACGGAGATATCCGCCCGCTGTTTCAGTGCGGCATCGATGGTTACAGCGAATTCCGGCGCGGAGGTCCCGAAAGCCACAACGGTAAGCCCGATAACAAGGTCAGATATCCCGAATGTCTCCGCGATCTTGCTTGCGGAATCAACCAGGCTGTCCGCGCCCTTCCAGAGAAAAAGAATGGAGAGGAGTAGGACAAAGGTATTCAGCAGTATATTTAATAAAGGTAAATCGAAAAGGGTCATGTTTATTATTCTATTCCTGCATGGGTATGGTTTCAGTTTAGCGGTTAGGTTACACCGGGTGGGGTTTTTATTCAAGGATATTATTTTTTACCTCACTTCCTTTTGCCCTGTAACATCGGTCCGGGGCCAGTACATGACTTATCTTAATAAATACCTGGCATAAACATTATAAATGCATATATATATATTTATTTTATTGTTAAATAATTATTGACTTTTATCATTTATTTAGAATAGCATTTATTAATACTACTCTTGCCTAAAGGATGATGATATATGAAAAAAAATCTCTGGCCCTTTTATCTTCTTAGTTTATTTTGCTGCGGGATACTGTTTTGCGGTATTCCCGGACACGCTTTCACTTCAGACCTGACAAAGACAATGAGCGGCGTCACCAAGGTCTCCGATGTCCTGCTCTACCAGACCTTTACTCCCAGGTCACAATTCCAGGAGGGATCATGGTCTGTCCGTGTAACACCGAGTTATGTGGAGGCGGAGCGGCTTTTCGAGGAGGAGAGCCCGGTTAATGATTTTAAGGTCGATGCGAAGGACTTTACCGGTAAATCACTGGGTATGGGATTCGCTTATGATTTTAACAGCCTCTTAAGTTGCTTTACTTCTCTTTCGGCATTCAGGGCCAGCGGTACCGTTGAGGTCCTTGAACGGATCGAAAATTATTACGGTGCCGGTATGCAAATTATGACTCACTTTGAGAGTGAACTGGAAGTCTCCACCTACACGGGTATTGTAGGTGTGGGTTTCGATGTTTTTGGCCTGTTCCGGGGGGCCTCCAATAGCGGCTGCCTTGGATTCTTTTCCATTCCCATCTACACGGGGCTTTATATGAGGCGTTACAATATTGAGGGCAATGTGACTCCACTTGCAGGAGATACATTTACACCCTACCTTGATATAAGTGCAAAGGGTAACAGTACGGGCATGTTCTTTGCCGTAGCTTATGCGTTCCGTTTCTTCGATTCCTTAGATCTTTCATTTTATTATATCTCATCCATGGCAATCGCAGACAGCAAAATTGAAGCCCTTGTGACACAGGACAATCCCGATGGTCCCAGCTCCTACTATCCTGTGGGGGCAAGGGAAGAGATCTTTGCGGGAGGTGATTTTTATAATGATGTGGGAATAAGCCTGACATATAAAGGGGAATCATCCTGGTCCGTCTCTGCAAGTATTACCGGAATTCTGGGAAATAATCCCATCCAGAACTACTTCCTGGATGGTCTCCAGATGAAGATATATACTCTCACAGTTTCCTATAACGGCATATAATTATTGTCTCAGTCTGCCCGGAATTTAAAAAAAGCCCTGATACGGATCAGGGCTTTTTTTACTACTTCGTGGCAAATCAGAAATGATGATTATTTAAAATTATTATCCTGGAGATGTGGAGCAGATTTTTATTCTTCTTGACTTTATCCTTTCATCCTGTTATGGATAGCAGTTTAACAGGTAAGGGAAATAGCATGCCACCTCTCCGGGGTTTTTATAAAATATAAATCAGGAAATAACGCCAGAGACATGTCGGTTATCATAGTCATGAGTAGTTACAAATGGTCATTTAATCTATCGGGAGATGTACTAAAATTGAGAATTAATTGAGAGAGGAACACGCGGATAATACCATATCAGGAGGTGTCAATACTATGAAATATGGAAAATTAAGCATCATTAAATTTTCTGTTTTCTTGATTGTTCTCATTTTTCCTCTGTGCAACAGTGACAGCTCAGGCAGCGGGTGGTCTTCTCCTGAAAATATTGGAAGCCCGGTTAATACTGAAGGGTGGGAAGATAGCGTCAGTATTTCCCCCGATGGCAATGCACTTTACTTTACATATGCAAACTATGATTATTTAACCTATTTAATTTCAGGAGGAACAAACAGGATTCACAGGGGTCCTGATCGCGGACTTAACATTACTGATCTTGGTGATATTATGGTTTCCTACAAATCTGCAAATGGCTGGAGTGATCCGGTCCTGGCATATAGTATTAATGAAGCTTTTGCCCTTGATGATGGTGTATTCACACAGGACGATGTTTTATTTTATTCAAGCGGACTAAAAAGCGGTAATATTGGTGGACCGTCAAAGTCCGATATTTATACTTCCCAAAAAATTAACGGGATCTGGACTGTACCGGTGAATCTGGGTGCAACGATCAATACAGTTGATACCGAATCTAATCCCTGGATATCATCAGGTGATGATTTGCTCCTGTTCGAGTCTGACAGGCCGGGAGGATACGGGGGAAGTGATATATGGAAAGCCGTAAAATCCGGCAGTATCTGGCAAACCCCGGAAAATTTTGGTTCGCCAATAAATACTGTGTTTGATGAGGGACAGCCTTTTTTAACCCGGGATGGAAATACGTTGTATTTTTCGCGAACCAATGATAACAACGGTATTGATATCTATATATCCATAAAGAAAGGGGCAGGCTGGTCAGAACCGGAACTTCTCATTTCCGGTCTTGTTGGTGAACCAACCCTTACCGCAGATGGTAAAGAACTGTTTTTTGTCCAGATAGAATCTCTACAGGATGGAACATATAATTGTGATATTATGGTTATGAGAAGAGAATAGCATCTTTCCCCGAAGCATTATTACAGTTAAATCAAAAGTTATCTGAAGAAATACAATATTTATTTTTTATTACAGGAGGATTAAAAAATGAAATATCTTGGAAATATTCTAATAATACTCCTATTTACTTTCCCCGCATCTTCACAAGTATGTCCGGAAATAAAGTGTGACGATTCATGTAATTTGTCTCTATATGATTTTTCTCTCTTATCCGGAGAATATGAATCGACAAGCTGTCTTGAGGATAAAAAGAATCCGGGCAGGTACTGTCCGGACAGGGCTTTCGATAAGGATATAATGACAAGCTGGGTAGAAGGAAAAAAAGGCAGCGGTATAAATGAAAAGCTTGCTTTTCATATTAAATCAAACATCAATCAAATCAGCATATTGCCCGGGTTTGGGGACCTTCGCTATTTCAAGATGAATAATCGTTTGAAAAAGGTCTCATTATCAATTTATAAGATTACAATGGCAGGTGCCACCGAATGCAGTGAGATCGTATATCATATTGGAAAACGGATAAAGACCTGTTCGCTCGACTTCAGGGACAGCATGACAATGCAGACCTTTAATATTGGCATAAAAGATGTCGGGAAATACAAGGAACCCTGGGAGAGTGGAAATATTGTGGAATGCGGTTATGTGGGAGTTATTGAAATTATTGAAATCTATCCCGGTTCAAAATGGAGTGATACATGCATTGCTGAAGTGGTTGTTAAATAAGGTGTAATTTAATATTTTTTTCAATTGAAAAGTTCTCAATGGAATCAAAAAACAAATTTTTTTTAGTTTACACTGTGCTTTTTGTATCTGCAAAAAAAAATAAGTAATTGACTCATTTTTTGTTTATTTTAGAATATTGTATTCTTTGAATATGGCAGTCCGCCATGAAGTTTTAGGCTCTATAAATCCAATAATAAAAATTATTGTTACTTAACAGGTAGAGATGAGTAATTATATTTATTAACAAACATATCTGATATGTCCCCGCCGCCCTGGGCGGCGGGGACATATTGTTGGTATTTTGGTGAATAGACTTATTTTGACCATATTGTTGAATCGTTACAAAATATTTAAAGTAGAAGCCATGGATAAAATAGATATAAACAGAACTGATCTTGAAAACCTTGAACGGAAGATTGAAAATCTTTCAAAACTTGTCTATATAAACGGTATTATTAATTCAACACTTGATATCGGAAAACTCCTGACAATTATTATGGAGATTATCAAAGACATCATGGAGACAGAAGCCAGTACCCTTCTTCTCTATGATGATGACCAGGACAACCTTGTTTTTAAAGTGGCCCTGGGGGAAAGCGGCAAGGAACTGGTTGAAAAATACAGGGTAAAGATGGGGCAGGGTATTGCCGGCTGGGTTGCTGATACACGAAAGGGCGCCATCGTAAACGATGTTTACAGTGATAAACGCTTTGATCCGAATTTCGATAAACAGACCGGCTTTACCACACGGTCCATAGCCTGTACTCCTCTTCTCTATAAGGGGAAGCTCATCGGTGTCATTCAGGCAATAAATCCCAATAACCGTCCCGGATTTACCGAAGCTGATATGAACCTTTTTAATGTTTTTGCCAACCAGGCAGCTCTTGCGGTTCAGAATGCAATATACTTCCAGCGTGCCATTGAGGAGGAGAGGATCAATGTTGAACTTCACTCCGCAAAATCCGTGCAGGAGTCGCTGATCCCCGATGTGGACCAGAAATTTGAAAATATTCATATAGCGGCACGATCAATTGCCGCACGGGAAATCGGAGGCGAGTTTCACAGCCTGGATTTTCATGAGAGAAAGATTGCCGTTGCACTGTGTGATATTCATGAAAAGGGAGTGCCGGGAGGACTCAACGCGTCTCTTATGAGCGGGGCATTGAAGGCCTTTTCGTTTTTAAAGGAGAATACGCCGGCAAAGATCATAAGACTTCTGGATAAGGCAATGAAGGGAGTGATCTCGGACTTCAAGAAGGTGTCGTTCTTTTATGGAATCATAGATGCCGGAAGCCAGAACCTCCTCTTTGTCAATTCAGGTGTTGCTTATCCCATACTGGTACGCCGCGGGATTGCGAGATACCTCAAGTTCAGGAGCAGAAGTCTGGGGGATGATGACTTTGAGGTTAAACAGGTAAAACTTTCACTGGAGAAGGGAGACTACTTTGTCATTCTTTCTGACAGTATCGTCAACTTCAAGAACAGCAAAGGCCAGATACTCGGTCTCAAAAAGATCATGGATTTTATGCAGGGTGATTTTAACGGTCCTCTTCACCTGATTAATTCCCTGGTTGAATTCGCGGGTCAATTCATGGGGGGAATTGAGATGAGAGAGGATGTGTCCATAATAGCTTTTAATATTGAATAAGCGCGGGTAATGGTTAAGCAATTAAAGAATAACTGGTAAATGACAATGCAGGGTATAAATGAGCGATAATTATGTATCTGTTATTTTCTGCAGAAGGTGCGGATCCCGTTATGTGGAAATATCAGAATGGACTGATGAGGGGAAAGCCGTGTTTCACTGCCGGACGTGTAACAACTCCATGGAAACAGAGAATTTTACACTGGGCCGGAGCAGCGTATCCAACAAAGCACTGGAGAATGCCAGAATTACCATTGCAAAAAAGAAGAGATACGAAAGATAGCCGTACCCGGTTACCGCGTAAATAACCTTTTAAAGATTACCTGCAAAACGAAAAGCAGCAGTCTTAGTATCCTTCCGATCCGCCACGGTTTGGTAATAATTCGGTAAAACCAGTCAGTATTCTTTCTCATGAAATAAGCGGGTGCTTTTTTTATCTCTCCTGAAATAATGTCTATATTCCCTCCGATGGTAATGAAAACTGTTTTCGTAAATTCTTTTTTAATTTTATAAACCCACTGATCTTCATTGGGAAAACCCAGCCCGACGAATATGATATTTGCTTCCGATTTTCTCATGGCCTCAATGACAGATTTCTCCCTCTCGGGATTGAAATACCCTCCATGTCTTCCCACAATTCGTATTTTCGGAAAGGATTTCCTGATGTTAAAAAATGCTTTTTCCACAATCTCAGGCCGGGCCCCCACCAGGAAGATTGAATATTCCTTGAGCTCGGCTACACGGATAAGGTCCATCATGAAGCTGAGGGTTGAAACAGTTTCCTTGAGAGGGTTTTTCAGCATTCTCGATGCCCACTGAAGACCCGCGCCACATGCAATATGCATATCAGCTGTTTTGGAAATGAGGTTGAGATCATTGCTTGATTTGATCCTCATGATCTTGTATGGATTGAGGCACATGACATGGTGTACCTTGTTCGTATCTATCATCTTCATGACCTTTACCACAGCCTGTGACCTGGTCACATTATCGATGCCTGTTCCCAGAATATTCGTTATGGATACTTTATCTATATCTATCTGGTGGTATTCAAGCAACAGATCCCTGTCTTCCTTGTAGGAATCGTAATATTCACTGTCTTCAGACATCAATTTCCTCCTGATAACTCTTTTAAATATCTCTTTTTAATGCGCAGAATTCACCGCACATTGAACACTGGTCGCTGGCATTTGACGGGAGTTCGGAACGGTACTTTCTCGCCTTGACCTCATCTATTGAGAGCCTGAACATCTCCTCCCAGTCAAGCTTTTTCCTTGCCAGGGACATATCTCTGTCCCATTTACTTGCCCTGTCACCCAGTTTTACCATATCCGCAGCATGGGCCGCTATCCGTGATGCGATAACACCCTCCTTTACATCTTTGGGGTCCGGGAGCCTCAGGTGTTCCGCGGGAGTCACATAGCAGAGGAAGTCGGCTCCCTTTGATGCCGCCAGTGCGCCTCCGATTGCGGAGGTTATATGGTCGTAGCCCGGCGCAATATCGGTCACAAGGGGGCCGAGCACATAGTAGGGGGCGCCGCCGCATACGGATTTCTGCAGCTTAATATTCTCTTCTATCATGTCAAGCTGTACATGTCCCGGTCCCTCTATCATTGCCTGCACGCCCTTTTCACCTGCCCGCCGCGCGAGTTCTCCCAGAATGATCAACTCGTGGACCTGGCCCCGGTCATTTGCATCGTGTATTGAGCCGGGTCTCAGGCTGTCTCCCAGGCTGATGACAACATGATACTCTGCCAGAATATCCAGTATCTCATCGTAATGGCTGTAGAGAGGGTTCTCGCTTCTATTCAGCTTCATCCACTCCGCCAGTATGGAGCCGCCCCTGCTGACAATACCCGCGATTCTCTCTCCGGATTTCAGGGATTCATATGAGTCCCTGGTTATCCCCGAGTGAATTGTCATAAAGTCAACTCCCTCTTCGGCCTGTATTCTCACTATTTCGAGAAAATCAGTGATGGTCATCTCCATGATCGATTTTTTCTGTTTTCGCATCAGGGCGGCGGCTTCGTAGAGAGGAACAGTCCCCAGGGGGATTTTTGATTCTTCGGTTATCTGTCTGCGGAATTCCCTGATATCACCGCCGGTGCTGAGGTCCATAACCGTATCCGTTCCCGCGCTGACAGCAGCTTCAAGTTTTTTCAATTCATGCTCCAAATTGAAAAGGTCGGGGGATGAGCCGATATTCGCGTTTACCTTGGTCCTCAGGTTTTTCCCCACGGCAACAGGGGCAATTTTTCTTTTGCTGTTTCTCAGGATGACAATTTCCCCTGAAGAAAGGTGCTCCCTGATAAAATTATCTGTCACATTTTCCGCTTCTGCAACGGACTTTATATCACCGGATAATTCCCAATTTTCAATATCTATAGCTCTTTTCATGATTGTCTTCCAGGTTTTTTTACAGGTGAGAAATGCTATCCTGTTTTCTTGATGATATTCAATTTCTCCATATGTGGTGTCAATAATAATTCTGGTAACTATTTCATTATATGTAATAGAGAATAACGACTCAAGCTTCGTATAAGAATAATCATTTTCATGAAAAATGGATAACTGGTATGTCCCCGCCGCCTTTGGCGGCAAGTACATATTGGTGATATTTTAGTAAATAGGTTAATTACAGCCATATAACTGAATAATAACAATATATATAAGAATAATTAATTGCAGGTCAGGAAAATAAAACCATTAATGAAAAAATTGTTGCATATTTAAACCCGGTTATGAAATAATTCGAAGCGAATTTTCGATAATTCGATCCTGGTGACTATTCCCAAAAAAAGGGTCCCCGAAAATTTAATTTACAGAATTTCTTCAGAGATTACAGATATAACGTAAAAATAAAAATTTTCCAAGAAAAAAATTGATAGAAATCAATTTTTCTCCGGAAAAGTTACTTTTGTAGAAATTTTATTATTCGAGGTTCCTGTAGATTAGATTGTTTTCTCATCTTCTGCGAAGGGACGAAGCCAGTCTGGAAAATTATCATCGGAAAATAAAGAAAATCTTAAAAAAAACATTTTATCTGAATAAGGAAATCATAAATGACCCGTTACAATGAGATCAAAAGCTTTCTGGAACACGAATACATGAACCGGATCATCATTGAGCCCGATTCCCGTTATACTCTTCTCAGGGAGAGGTTGATGGACAGCATTAAAATAAACAATCCAAAGGTTATTGTCAAGATAGGAATTGGCAACCCGGAACTGCTGTTCGATATAATCGAAAGGTTCAAGCTGACTCTCTGTGTGGTCGAATCTTCTTACAGTACGATCAGTAAGTTTGTTGAAGAATATGGTGACAGAGAGGGGTTCTCAAAAATTTATATAATCAACGGGGACTTTCAGATTCTCCCCATTGATTATTTCGTGGCGGACATGATCATCAGCATTGATTATCTCGATTTCATCGACTCTGCCCGGGCTATAGATGAGTACAGGCTTTCCCTGGAATTTGAATCCGTACTCTTTGTGGGGATCATAGTCCTCAATGATGATGATATCGAAGGAGTCTTTGACGATTATATGCGTATGATTTTCCCCCTGCATAACGATTATTACCTGGAAAGTGATCTGAATACTGTCATGGGGCTCAATGAGTTTAAGCTGCTCAGTATGGATATAATTGAGATCAGGATGAACCTGGCGGATATGAGAGAGCATATGTTCGATTATTTCGGGGACACAGGTGAATATGATCCGGAGTTTATTGAAAAAAAGCTGGAAGTGCTCGATTCCCTCTACCGGTATGATGATGAAACAGTAACTCTGCCCTATTTTACCGGGACTTTCATGAGAAAAAAAACCGAAAGTATTGAAGGTGCCCTGTGAAGCTAGTTTCAGGTAAAGCAAAACTCAGGGGCGAAGTGGAGATTCCCGGATCAAAATCCCATACAATAAGGTCCCTGGCGTTCAGTCTCCTCGCGGAGGGTGAATCGGAGATCAGGAAGCCCCTGGATTCCGCGGATACCCTTTCATGTGTTGATATGATAAGACAGATGGGCGCTTCCGTTTCACGGGAAGACGGTCTCTGGAGAGTAAGAGGCCTGGGGCGTACGGTCCCTGTTCCGGGGGACGTGATCGATGTGGGTAATTCAGGCACAACCCTCTATATTGGTCTCGGTATCGCTTCCCTTGTAGAGGGCTACACCGTTTTTACGGGAGACAGCCAGATACGGAACCGCACTGCCTCGGCTCTTATCAATTCAATCAATGAGCTGGGCGGTGAAGCGTGGTCAACGCGGGGAAACGGAAAACCTCCCGTGATCGTAAAGGGAAAGCTCAGGGGAGGAAAAACATCTATTGAAGCCGTGACTTCACAGTATATAACGTCCCTGCTTATATCCCTTCCCCTTCTGGACGGCGATACAACAGTGGAAGTACCCCTTCTTCATGAAAAGCCCTATGTAACAATGACCCTCTCATGGCTTGACAGGCTTGGCGTGGAATATGAAAACAGGGATTACCGGGAGTTTTTTATCAGAGGAGGGCAGGAGTACCGGGCATTCTCCGGGTATATCCCGGCTGACTTTTCATCGGCAACCTTCTTTCTCGTTGCGGCGGCAATAACCGGGTCCGAACTCACACTGCAGGGTCTTGACTTCAGGGACACACAGGGTGATAAGGAGGTTGTGAATATCCTTAAAGAGATGGGTGCGGAAGTTGATATTGGCGAAACCAGCATTACTCTCAGGGGAGGAGGTCTCCGGGGAGGCAGTTTCGACCTTAATTCCATTCCCGACTCACTGCCTGCTCTGGCGGTTGCCGCCTGTTTCGCTGAGGGTGAGACACGGCTTATCAATGTACCCCAGGCGCGGATAAAGGAGACTGACCGGATCAGCGTTATGTGCGGTGAACTGAAGAAACTGGGCGCCCGAATCGAGGAACTGGAAGACGGGCTGGTCATACAAAGAAGTGATCTTCGCGGATGCGAAGTCAACGGTCACGGTGACCACAGGGTAGTCATGGCGCTGGCTGTTGCGGGTCTGGCCAGCAAAGGAGAGGTCACAATATCAACAGCGGAATCAGTTTCAATTACCTTCCCGAATTTTATGGATTTAATGAACAGGGCGGGTGCCAAAATCAGGAAAATCGAGGAGAACCAGTAGATGGCTTTGAGAGGTGTAAGGGGAGCAACAACAGTTGATTCCAATGATAAAGATGAGATCATTACAAAAACCGGGGAGATGATAAGAGCCGTAATTGAAAGGAACAGAATTCAGATTGATGATATTGCTTCAGCCATATTTACGGTGACCGATGATATCGATGAAGAATTTCCCGCGGTTGCGGCACGGAAACTGGGATGGATCTATACGCCCCTTCTCTGTACCCGGGAAATTCCCGTTAAAGGGAGTCTGCAAAAATGTATCAGGGTCCTGCTTCACATCAATTCGGATTTAAAGCAGGATGAAATTATCCATGTCTATCTTCATGAGGCAAAAAAACTGAGACCGGACCTTGACAAGGAGGTTGATACAAAGTATTATATTTCCGATATCAGCGAATAGCTTGCAGCAAGGAGTTTTGGGATGGAGAGAATTTTCATGATATTGAAAATAGGTGTCGTTTTGCTTATCTCCTGTATATATATTTCCTCATATTCCCAGGAAAGAAAAATTGAACTGAACGCCCAGGCAATACTTGCCAGGGTTGACAGGGTCCTGGATTATCCCCCGGGTCAGATCAGGGGAAGGGTCAAGCATGTGAAACCCAACGGTTCCACGTACTCCCTTGACGTAACAGCTTATGTTGCAAAGAGTGATTTTCTCTTTATCTTCAGCAGCAGGGAGAGGGGCGACCAGCTCAAGGTGCTTTATAATCTGGGCGGTGAAGATATCTGGGTCTACGATACTCACGCTGTTAAGCTCTACCATAAAATGGGCATTGATAAATACGATTCTCTTTTTCTTTCAAATTTCTTCTTTATCGATCTCTCAAATGCCGATCTCCAGAGCAATTACACTGCCAGCATACAGGGGACAGCCATCGTTAAAGGATATGACGCGTACAAACTTCAGCTCAGGCCTATTTTCAGGTCCGGCGGATACGGGATGCTGACCCTCTATGTGACAAGGGACGAGTTTATCCCTCTCAGGATTGACTATCATGACAGGGACAACGTAATATTTAAATTTCTTACCATATCCAAGATCATGAGAAAAGATAAAAAGGTGATCCCGGTGAGATACGATATGATGAATATCAGGAACGGAAGTATGTCCATATTGAGTTTCTACAGCTTCGATGATAATGTCAGGTTTGACAGGTCCATATTCAGGTCGGAAAAGCTGGGAGAATAGATTTGTGCCCCAGTTCTTTATAAACTCCGCGTCCCGGAAAAACGGCAGATATCTCATTACCGGTGAGGATCATCATCATCTCGTTCATGTAAGGCGGGTAAGGGAGAACGATACCCTTGTTCTGCGTGATGAAAAGGGAAGAAAGATCACTACTGTGATCAGGTCTATTTCCGGGAGTGAAATTGAAGCGGAAGCCGTTTCCGTTGATAACCATCTAAAGAGGGGAATTGAACTTACACTTTGCGTCTCTCTCCTGAAAGGGAAAAAATTTGATTTTGTTATCCAAAAGGCCGTTGAGCTGGGGGTGTCTCGAATTGTTCCCGTGGTATCGGAAAGAAGTGTACCCCGTGTAGACGGTAAAAGCGAGTCAAAGATCAAAAGATGGAGGAGGATAGCCGAAGAAGCTGCCAAGCAGTCAATGACCCCGGTAAAGACGATTGTTGATGATATCACCGGTCTCGCGGGCCTCCTTGGAAAGGAGGCCGAAGAACCGTCGATCATTGCCGATCCCGGCGGGCAAACCGGTCTCCGCAGCTTTCTCCGCGAGGTAAGAAACAGGGGCCGGGCCGGGAGATTACGGCTTCTCGTGGGTCCGGAAGGAGGTTTCAGCAGAGAAGAAACAGCAGCCGCGGAGAACGCCGGGTGGGTACGGGTGAACTTTCGCGGCAACCAGCTGAGGGCAGAGACAGCGTCCCTGGTCCTCTCATCCATTATTTTGTATGAATTTGGAGAAGAGATTGAAAATCACACTTAACGGGAAAAGCGCCGAATTTAACGGAACGAGTATAGATGATCTCCTGAAAGAGTATAAACTCAACCCCGGGAGGATCGCCGTTGAGCGGAACGGTGAGATCGTCCACAGGGAAAAATATAAAAGCATAGCGGTCTGTGAAGGAGACAGGCTTGAGATCGTGACCTTTGTGGGCGGCGGATAGGAAGGTCCTGTTCCCATGGAAAGTTCGGTCTACAGGATTATCGACGCCAACATAAACCGTGCCATGGAGGGGATCAGGGTGTGTGAAGATATACTCAGGTTCCTCCTGGACTCTGATCTCTCGCTGGAATTCAAAAAGATGAGACACAGCCTGAAAAGCTATTCGGAGAGTTTTCCTCCTCTTGCTCTCCTCCGGAGCAGGGATGTGGAGGGGGACGCCCAGAAGTTCATTAACACCGGGAGTGAAATGGAGCGGAATTCCGTGCAGGAGATATATTCCGCGAACATTCACCGGATCATTGAGGCTGTCCGTGTGCTGGAAGAGACTTCGAAGACCCTGAGTGAGGGAAGTTCAGCTCTTCTGCAGGAGATGAGGTTCAGGCTTTATGAATATGAAAAGCAGTTTGTCCTGAAACTTTCCGGGAGAGAGAGACGGGAGAGACTGAAAGGGCCCCTCTACGCGATTCTTGATGCGGTATTTATCGGCACTCTCTCATATTCGGAAACCGCGGAGAGAATGATCAGGGGAGGCGCTTCGGTTATTCAGCTTCGCATGAAGGGAGAACCTGCTTCCCGTATCCTGGAAACTGCCAGGGAGCTGTCAAAGATCTGTGAGAACAGTGAAACTCTCTTCATAGTGAATGACTATCCTGATATTGCTCTCCTGGCCGGGGCAGACGGGCTCCACCTGGGACAGGATGATATTCCCCTCAGTGAAGCCCGGAAGGTCCTTCCGGGGGACATGATCATCGGTATATCAACACATTCACCCGGACAGGCAGCGGATGCCTTGAAGGATGCTCCCGATTATATTGCACTGGGTCCTCTCTTCGATACTGAGAGTAAAAATGGTGAATTGATCAGAGGGATCGGTACAGATTCAATAAAAACAGTTAAGGAGGCATCGGACATTCCGGTAGTGGCAATCGGCGGTATTACCGTTGATAATATTCATTCTGTGTTTGAAAAGGGTGCGGACAGCGCGGCCATGATATCCGCCCTCTATAAAAACGGCACAATCGAAGAAAACTGCCGGGAACTGGTAAAACTTATCGGTTAAAAGAAAGTTCCGAGTTACAAGTTACAAGTTGAAGGCTCTGGAAAAGAACTCGAAACTCGAAACCTGTAACTCGAAACTATTATAACTCCTGTGGTAGATATGCAAAATTTATGAAAGAGGAAGATATCAGGATCAAAAAAATGATAAGCCGCAGGGACCGGTTGAGAGGGGAGTGGCGGGAAATAAGGGATGAGAGGTTGAACCTCAGGAACGCTTTTCTTGAAAAGGGACTGACCCGGGCTGAAATAAGGAAAGACGGGTCTTATGGAAAGCTGAAAAAAAAACAGGCGGATATCTCAAAGCGGATACGTCATCTGGAAAGAGAGATCAACAGGATAAATTGTAAAATCTGCTGCCTGTCTTGACTTAAGAAATAATCTTGACGTAAATATTATGTGGCAATAATATTGAGTTTAATGTTTTTATTGTTATGTGTGTTTTAAACCATATAGCCGGGTCATTATAAAAAAAGCTGTTAATGGGCATGGAGGAGAAATGAATGATAAAGATGCCGATTCCGTTGAATATGCAAAAAATATAGTCGGGAATGATCCCATGGCTTCTTACCTCGGCATTCAGGTTGAAGAGGTGAGAGAAGCGTACGCACGGTGTTCAATTACGGTTATGCCCAATCATCTTAATGCCGTTGACAGGGTACATGGCGCCATGGTCTTTGCCCTTGCTGACCAGTCCTTTGCGGTGGCGTCAAATTCTACAGGTGTATCAGCTGTAGCTGTAAACTTCAATATCAACTATGTCTCTGCGGCACATGAAGGTGAGAAGATTATATCGGAAGCTGTTCCTGTCAATATTGCCAGGAAGCTCAGTGTCTGGAAGATTGAAGTTAAAGGTTCCGATAAAAGGCTTATTGCCAGCGGTGAGGGTGTTGCCTACCATAAAGAGTTAAATAATACACCGTAATGATTCTGCCGGGAAGGTACCCGGGAAACCGGGGATGAAAGGCAAAACAAAATATTCTTGACAGTGGGGGGATATCAAAATCTCATCCTGTTGTTAAATTTTTATAACGAGTTACTACTCAGCAATGTATATAAATAGACATGTTAATGGATAAAAGAAAACTGATGTGTCCCCTCCGCCTTTGGCGGCGGGGATACATGGTTGTTATTCTGCTAAATATGTATATTTTATCATGCGGTTAAGTAGTCACATTAATTAAACTAATGGAAGACAATGAAAAAAACTAATCTCCTTTTATGCTTAATACTTATTTTAACTTTTTCGTGCAGTTCATTCATCAAGGATGAACAGGTCCCGGAAATTAATGTTCTTGAAAAAAGTGTTTATACGTTAAAAAACGATGTGAAAATTGGCGGCAAATCCCTGAAAGCGGGTGACACGGTTATGATCATAATAACATATGACGATAACTGGATCAAAGCCGAAGCATATCTTGAATCAGCGGGTAAGCTCAAAGGGGAGAGAGTACGGCTTCTCTATCTGTTTGAAGATGATTTTCCTGAAAAGAAGTTCAGTATAAAGAAGTTTAAGGATGAACTGTTCAGTATAATATCCGTGAAGAAATGATTGAAAAAGAGAGAGGGTAAGATGTTTAAAGGACTTTATACGGCACTGATAACACCTTTCAGAGAAGGAAAGATTGATTACGACTCCCTCCGGAAGATAATTGAAATGCAGATAGAAAACGGTGTTGACGGGGTCATACCAATGGGAACCACCGGTGAATCCCCCACTGTTTCCTTTGAAGAACATAAAGAAATCATCAAACGGGTTGTGGAGATTGTTGCCGGAAGGATTAAGGTGGTTGCCGGGACCGGGGCAAATTCAACCCATGAAGCGATGCACCTGTCAAAATCAGCCGAAGATTCCGGTGTTGACGGAATACTTTCTGTCAATCCTTACTATAATAAACCCACACAGGATGGACTGATCAGGCATTTTGAAGCAGTAGCCAGGTCCATAAAAATTCCGGTTATTCTTTATAATATTCCCGGCAGGACTTCCGTAAATTTTCTCCCTGAAAGTGTTAAGGAACTCCTCAACAGGGTTGATAATGTTGTCTCAATGAAAGAGGCTTCCGGGGACCTTAACCAGATGATGCAGCTCCTTGAGTTGTGCGGGGAAAAACTGACACTTCTTTCGGGGGATGACAATCTTCTGCTGCCTGTACTTTCTATCGGAGGCAGCGGGATAATATCCGTCCTCGGGAACATTCTGCCTGCGGATTTGAAGAAGGTCATAACACTCTACGCCGAGGGAAATGTTGATGAAGCGAGAATGCTCTTCTATAAACTGCTTCCCCTCTGCCGCGGTATTTTTCTTGAGACGAACCCTATCCCCATAAAGGCCGTCATGGAGATGGCCGGTTACTGCGGTCCGGAGATGAGACTGCCAATGACAGTTCTGGGAGAAGAGAAAAGGAAGGTGCTGAAAAAGTTATTTTCTGATTACGGGGTTAATTTTTCATGAATATTGGAATATGCGGGATCCTCGGGCGAATGGGAGGAATGGTACTCAGAGAATCCACCGAAAGGGGGCATGAAGTCACTGTGGGATTCGACAATATCAGGGATGAAGTTAATGAACAGGATATACCCCACCTCAACAACTCTCACATGAAGGTGAGCGAGATTTCAGCGGAAAATCTTGACAGCGTTGACGGTGTCATAGATTTTTCCCTCCCTGCCGTAACCATGAAGCTTATTGACGCCATAACAAAAAATCCCAAACCCCTGGTTATCGGAACCACCGGCCTGGACGAATTGCAGACTGAGAGGGTCCTTAAAGTATCGGAAAAAGTCCCTGTCATCATGTCGCCGAATATGTCCATGGCAGTCAATCTTCTCTTCAAACTTACTGAGATGGCTTCCCGGGCGCTTGGCAACAGGTTTGATATTGAGGTCCTGGAAGCTCACCACCGTTTTAAAAAAGATGCCCCTTCAGGAACGGCCAGGAAGCTTCTGAGCACTATTAAAGAGAGCATCCCGGAACTCAAGGACTGTAACGAGGTCCACGGCCGGGAAGGTATTTCTGAAAACGAGAGAAGCCGTGATGAAATTGGAGTCTTTGCGATGAGGGGCGGTGACATTGTGGGCGAGCATACGGTTTATTTTGTTGGAATGGGTGAAAGAATTGAACTCACCCACAGGGCGCAGAGCAGAGATATTTTTGCCCAGGGAGCCGTTACCGCCCTGGAGTATCTTGTTGAAAAAGGACCGGGAATGTATACAATGTATGATGTCCTCGGGTTGTGATGAAAGAAAAGAAACGGGAAAACAGCAGGGATAACATTAAAGAGTTTGATGAAAATCCCTTTGATCCTGATAAGGTTAAACCTGAGGATATTGTCCGTCTTTTTTACATCCATGATGTTCCCATTATCCCGGTAGTTTCCAAGCGCGGACTTCTTATCGGTGTATTGGAAAAGAAGGACCTTGTATCTGAGTTAAGTGACATACAGAGAGCAAAAAGTCATAAAATTGATAAATTTATTACTCATCTTGCAAAAAAGACAACCCTTGATGACCTGCTCCCTTACGGAAAAATTAAAGAATTTGTGGTAATCAATATATTCGGAGAGGTAATGGGGAAATGGTCGAGGCTCCAGCTTTTTACCGCTTGTGAGAGACCTGACAGTGCACAGGAGAGCAGCGGTGAGGTTGAGAAACAGAAGGAGGAGCAGATTCTTGAGTGGATGATTTACCTTATCCTGGAGTTTATACCCCGGGCACTTTATGCGGTTAACACAAGAGGGAAGACCATGTTTTACAACAGCCACTTTGAGGAGAGCTACCTGAAAAAGTTTAAAACCGGTACCGTTGACTCCGAAAATGTGGAAAAGGCCCTGAAAAGTTCATCAAAGAACGAACTCTATTCATCTCCTGATAACAGTGACCTGTTGTTCTATAACAGTGAACTGGATATATACTATGAAAAAATTCCCATGAAGAGCAAGGGGAAGAAAGTCGGGTACCTTATTTTCTGCGACAGCAAAGAAGGAGGTGCGCCCGATTTCAGTTTACCCGGAGTAGATATCGGGGGGATGTCCCTCTCCGAAATTCTTGATGCCATTGAGAGGCATCTGATTGTCACTGCACTCAATAAGGGCAGTGACATTGCTTCCGCAGCAAATGAGCTAAAAATAAGTAAAAAATCACTGGCTGCCAGAATAAGCAAATATAAGATAAAGGTTTGAAATTAATTCAATTTTTTTTCCAATGATAAACTCTGTACAAAGAATAGACTTGGGTAATGACCTTTTTGTATAAAAAAACCGGATAAAAAAAACGAAAATTTTAACCAGAAAAAAATACATATTTACTTGACATTGGTATAGATCAAAGGATAATGGTGACCTGTTTGAGATATTTAATATATGTAATCGCCTCAAAACCTCATTTAAGGTAAAGAAACCCAATTTCGATTATATTTCTATCAGATTTTATTGAAAAATTAGCAAATGAATCCTGCATTAATAATTACAATCTTTTGTAATTAATATATATTGTAGTTATAAAATTAAAGCAACTGCTCAGCTAAATAAATGAATAATTATGTTTCATGAAAAATGTAACTGTTTTTTTCGCTTCTCAAGCGGAGAGAAAAATTATAAAATTTTCGTTGATATGAATGTTATTTTATTGTTTAGTTAAGCAGTAAAAAAAAATTTAAAAAACAAGGTTTATCCATGACAAAAACAGGAGAATCAAGAAAACCCGTTTCTCGGAGTAAAAATGGTGAATCTGCTGTAAAAAGTAAAATCAGCAAGAACACATCCGCTGCGGAAAAGACCAACAGTAATGGCAGAGGAAACGGAAATGGAAACGGAAAAATAAGGGAACAGGAAAACCAGGATGTAAACGGTACCTATAACGGATCTGAAAATTCTGAGAACAAACTTGATCTTGCGGAACTTAAGGCAAAAAGTGTAGGCGAGTTGATGGTGATCAGCCGTGATATGGGTGTTGAGAGGTCTTCCGGACTGAAAAAGCAGGACCTGATCTTCGAGATACTTAAAACACAGACCGAGAAAAAGGGTCTGATCTTTTCCAGCGGTGTTCTGGAGATACTGAATGACGGATACGGCTTTCTGAGATCACCGAATTATAACTACCTTCCCGGTCCGGATGACATCTATGTTTCCCCTTCACAGATAAGACTCTTTGGACTGAAAACCGGCGATACAATTGCCGGGCAGATAAGGCCTCCCAAGGACAACGAGAGATTTTACGCCCTGCTCAGGATTGAAGCTGTAAACTTTGAGAACCCGGATAACCTGAGACAGAGACTTCACTTCGATAACCTGACTCCTCTCTATCCCGATGAAAGGCTTGTCCTTGAGGTTGAAAGCAAGGGTATTGAAATGAGGATCATGAACCTCATAACGCCTATTGGAAAGGGTCAGAGGGCGCTTATTGTTGCTCCGCCGAGAACAGGAAAAACCATCCTTCTCCAGAAAATAGCAAATTCAATAACAACAAACCACCCGGAAGTCTATCTTATTGTCCTGCTTATTGACGAAAGACCCGAGGAAGTGACCGATATGCAGAGATCGGTAAATGGGGAGGTTGTGTCCTCAACATTTGATGAGCCTGCCGCACGCCATGTTCAGGTCGCGGAGATGGTCATTCAGAAGGCCAGGAGACTGGTAGAGAGGAAAATGGATGTTGTTATCCTTCTTGATTCAATAACCAGGCTGGCGCGGGCATATAACCAGGTTGTTCCGGCAAGCGGTAAGATCCTCTCCGGTGGTGTTGATTCAAATGCCCTTCACAAGCCGAAGAGATTTTTCGGAGCGGCAAGAAATATTGAGGAGGGAGGAAGCCTGACTATCCTCTCAACGGCACTTATTGATACCGGCAGCAGGATGGACGAGGTTATCTTCGAGGAGTTCAAAGGTACCGGCAACAGTGAACTTGTCCTTGACAGGAAGCTGGCAGACAGGAGGATCTTCCCTGCGATAGATATTAATAAATCCGGTACAAGAAAAGAGGAATTACTGCTTGACGAAGATGAACTTAATAAATTATGGGTCTTAAGGAAAGCACTGGCGTCCATGAGCTCAACTGAGGCCATGGAACTCATGATTGATAAGATGAGGTCTACAAAAAATAACAAGGCCTTTTTCAAGCTGATGAATTCATAATTAAAAAGGAGAATAAAAAGTGAAAGCTGGAATACATCCTGAATATACGGAAACCAAGATTAAATGTGCCTGCGGCAACGTAATAGAAACGAGAGCTACGGTAAAGGATATGCATGTTGAGATCTGCTCGAACTGCCACCCCTTCTATACAAAGAAACAAAAAATCGTTGATACGGCGGGAAGAGTAGAGAAATTCAACAAAAAGTACGGGCTGGGTAAAAAGAAATAATAGAGAGGAATAATTTTATTCCGTATCATGAGGGGCATCAGTTTTGAGCGCCCCTTTTTTATAAACTCATTTCCCGGAATTGAGTATCATCGTGACGGTTGTTCCATGGTCTGTTGAATGACCGGTCTTCTCAATTGAATCAACCTTAATTTTCCCGTCATAGAGGCTTATAAACCTGTTTACAAGCGGCATTCCGTAACCGACTCCTGTTTCCCCCTCAGTGCCCAGACGGCTTTTTGTCCGGGAAAGCTGAAAGATATTCTTCAGCTCCTCTTCCGGGATGCCGATTCCCTGGTCACGAAAAGATAATTCGATTTCTTTGATATTACGACCGTTGTCTTTTTGCTTTGTGCAATTTGCCGCAGATATGAATATTCTGCTCCCCGGGGGTGAGAATTTTATTGCATTGGAGAGAATATTATTCATCACAGAGTTTATAAATGAAACTTTTTCAACGATAACACTCAGTGAATTATCGATGTTTATGTTGAGAACAATATTCTTTGAAGCTATCCTGTTATTCATTATTGCAAGAGACTCCGTTACGGCTTCCAGAAGATTTACATTTTTAAGTTCTATTTTTTTATCATCAATTGCCCTGATGTTCCTCACAATCTCAATGAGGTTAAGGGCGTTTTTTGCCGACAGGGAGAGGACGTCTTTTAGGTCGTCAAAGGCTGCGTCATGATCTTCTATCATCTCTATGCTTGAAATAATCGAACTCAGGTTGTTAGTCAGGTCGTGGCTCAGCACCTGCAGCAGCACCCTGTATTCGCTGTTTGCCACCTCGAGGCAGTCCCTGGCCTCAACAAGTTCACCTGTTCGCAATTTTACCTGCTCATCGAGAGTTTTGTTCATGTTCTCAATTTTTTTATACATCTCCAGGTACTTTCCCTGCAGGGACACGGCAGTCCCGATAACAAAAAGAGTAAATCCGTATTCAAGGAGGTAGAGATTTGATATTATACCCATGCCAACCAGTATATCATTGATCGCGGTAATATAAAAAATTACCATAGCAATGAGAATTGGTTTCAGGTACTTTAGACCCATCCTGTAGTTTCGTGTAATTGCATAACTTGACCAGATCATAATGATAAAGAAAAGAAGGTAAAGTGAATACATTATTTCTACGGGATCAGCTTTAGCTTCAGTATAGGTAATATTAAGAAACGGGATATGTGTGATATGCGGCATTGATTCATTAAAGAAAGGTTCGTTGAGTATTATAACAAATAAAAAAACGGACACTGCTGAAATGAATACCTCTATCACTCTCAGTTCGGACTTCTCTTTCATGTTAACAATATTTTTTATATAGAGAAGCATGAAGAGAGCAATAAACAGCAAACTGATAAATTGTCCTTTCATGAGGAGCCCGCTCCCGGTAACGGAATGCAAACTGTAAACCCGGGAACAGAAGAAGTCGTATGCGGCAACGGAAAAACATGATGCGGAAAAAAAGAGATTAGATGTTTCGGTCCTGACTCTTAAATAAAAGAGAAGGCTGTAAAGACCCACATACAATGCAATTGACATCATCAGGAGTGGAAGGATCGAGGCTATCTGCATCTGAAAAATACCTGGTTGAAAAACATCGGTAACATTATGTTATTATCTAAATGTATATGTCAAGAACATTAGGATTCCTTATGTTCAATTTATCGATATATGTGCTCTTGTCAGTTGAAGGGGTAACAAATAATCGGCAGATACAGATATCAGCTTTTTAATGAGTTCCTTTGTTCAACGGCTGTATTAATCGAATAATTTAATTCAGCAATGACTGGATATATTTCGCTATAAGCAGATAGATATACAACTCTGCTGCGAATAATAGAAATAATCCGGCCGCTAACTTCACTGTCCATGGCATATGATGATGATGTACTGACATATCATCCACCTCCATACCTGAACATTTATGGTATATATACAATATGTAAACCGGCCTTTTGTTCTGTTACATGAGTATATTGATTATTTAAGTGTCACAACTCAGGATTAATATAAAAATAATTATATTCATTAAATAAGATAACTGATATGTCCCCGCCGCCTCAGGTGGCGGGGATATTTTATTAAATAAGTTTATTCCAGCCATAAAGCCGAAGTAGTAACTGTTCAAGTTACTAAAGAGCAGGTTTTCTTCTCCCGGCAATGATGATTCCGATTATCCCTGTAATCACAAAGAAGATAGAGACAATCTGGGCCTGGGTAAGGTTAAATGCAGCTTCGGGATTAAGCCTTATAAATTCAACAAGGAAGCGGGGTATTCCGTTAAGTATCAGGTATGTGAAGAAGAGCTGGCCTGATGCAAGATGGCGTTTCCTCAGGTTCAGTAAAAAGGCGAGGACAAGGAAAGAAAAGAAAACCTCGAAGAGCGGGGTAGGGAAGACTTCTACAGTTGTGGGTACAATCCCGTTGGGATAGGCCGTTTTGAAAAAGGTCGTTGTAACCAGGCCGTAATCGCCATCTCCCGCTACATGGCAGCCAAACCTGCCCAGGGAATATCCGAATGCCATAGGTATCGCCGCCGCATCGTATATTTCCATTATATTTTCTTTGCTCAGTTTGATAATGAAAAAGGAAACAATAAATGCCATCACAAAGCCGCCGTAAGCTGAGAGTCCCGCTCCCGAGAAGATCATGTCCCGGGGATTACTCAGGAACTGGTCAATATGTTCCAGGATATGGAACAACTTTGAACCGATAATTCCGCTGGGTATTGCGCCGAGAAGGATTTTATACGCCAGCTCGGGATTTTTGCCCATAAGTCCCAGTTCCCTCTCCATGAGGAGAAAGGCACCGTAAAAACCTATGCCGAGCATCAGCCCGTAACCGCCTATTGTGATAAATTTATAGTTGAAGAGAATTGGATACATTTAGTGCTCCTTGCATATATCTGTGATTGCAATAACTCGACTTTAATATAAATGGTCATAAAGCTGAGTCATTACCTGTTATTTTACATACACCTTTTAATTCAGGTGATATAAGCTCCTGCTCCTGTCAAGATTATTTGAATATCCATCTTATTTTTTTCTTGTCAATATCAGAGTGCAGGTTAAAAAAAGAGTGAAGCTCAGAAAGATCGTATCGGACACTTTGTAACAAAGGGGGAACAGTTTTTTCAGAGTTTTTAATGAGATGAAAAACTGAGCAGGGTATGGAAAGTAAGGAGAGAGTGCAGCTTATACGTAAGGGTAATGAACTTTTTAATAACGGAAAGATAGAAGAGGCAACAAAAATATTCCTTCTTGTTAAGTACATTGATGGAATAATCAGGGTTGCCGATTATTACTTCTATGAGAAAAGGCAGCCCCTTTATGCTTTGAAATTTTATAAGGCGGCAAACAGGCAGGACAAAGTAAACGAAATCTATGAAAGAATGATGTTTGCCCTGGGGAAAATGCTTGGGAAAAAACAGAAAGTTGAGCTCCCTCCCCTCAAAGTGTCGCCAAAACTGAAGATATACGCAGAAGAAATATTGAGAAAAAAGGGCAGTGAAGGAGATGAGCAGAAATAGCATGGTAAGAAAAAGATCCGTTGGCATGAGGAAAATAATCCCGGTCATTATTACACTGTTTACATTCATTTCCGGCAACCTTATGGCCGGTGTCAGCGATGCCCCGGATTACCTGGAAAAGAACGTTGTAAAGAGAAAACTCAAAAACGGGATAACCGTTATCATGCTTAACAGGGGCTATGCGCCCACACTTGCATTTGAGGTAAGTTTCAGGGTCGGTTCCGTTGATGAGACATATAAGACTATCGGTGCGGCCCACCTTCTTGAACACATGCTCTTTAAGGGAACAGACAAAATCGGGACCAGGAATTTCAAAAAGGAGAAAAAGCTCCTTGGCAGGATAGAAGCGGTCGGTGAGACCATCGACAGGCTGAAGCTGAACAATCCCGGGAACCGGATGATCCCGGAGCTTGAAAAAGAACTGAAAGAACTTCAGGAAAAGCAGGGAAAACTTGTTGTCAATGCCCCTTATGACAGGATCTACACGGAAAACGGTGGTGTGGGATTTAACGCGTCAACCTCCCGGGACAAGACCGGCTACTATGTACAGCTCCCCTCGTCGAAGCTAGAACTCTGGGCAAAGCTTGAATCGGAAAGGCTCCGGAACCCCGTGATGCGTGAATTTTACCTGGAAAGAAACAATGTCATTGAAGAGAGACTTATGAGGTATTCCACAAGCGGTGACGGGGCTTTATTTGAAAAGTTCCTTGCCACTGCGTTTACGGCGCATCCTTACAGGCACCCGATTATCGGGTGGGGATCAAATATTCCCCACCTCTCCCTGAGGGATGTGAAAAACTTCTATAATAAATACTATATCCCCTCACGGATGACTATTACTATTGTGGGTAAACAGGATACGGATAAAACCCTGGCAATAATTGATAAGTATTTCAGCGGAATTAAGAGCAGGCCCGATCCTGCCGGTGTGGCCATCAGAGAGCCCGGGGAGTCGGGTGAGAAGCGGTTCATATACAGGTTTGAGTCAAATCCCTATCTCGTTATAGGCTGGCACAAGCCCTCATTTCCCTCCCGGTACGATTATATCTTTGACGTTGTTTCCGAGGTCCTTTCCGGCGGCAAGTCATCCAGGCTTTACAGGGCCCTTGTTCTTGAAAGAAAGATTGTCACTTCAATCAAAACATGGAACGGATCACCCGGCGCGCGGTTTAATAATCTCTTTATTGTTTATGCAATACCGAGGAGTCCACATACACCGGAAGAGGTTGAGAAGGCAGTCTACGAAGAGATGGCAAAACTCACAGAAAGCATAAACAAAAAGGACATTGAAAAAGTCATTGTGGCAATGGAATCGGAGATGGTCTTCGGCCTTGAAACCAATAAGGGGATTGCAAGGGTCCTCAGCTACTACCAGACCATATTCGGGGACTGGGAGTATCTCTTAAATTATACTGATGTTCTCAGGAGCATAAAACTGGATGAAATAAAAGAGGCAATGGCAAAGTACTTCACGAAAAAAAACAGAACTGTGGGGATACTCCATGACAGCAGGAAGAAGAAATAGCATGCAAAGAAAAAAAATATTACGTCTCTACCTGGTATTACTTATATTCTCCTTTTTCCCGGTATCAACATCGGCTGAATTACGGGGCATCACCGGCTCTGATAATTTCAGAATGCCCCCTGTGCAATCAACGCGTTTTGCTAACGGGATGAGGATCTATTATATAAAAAATGATCTGCCCACGCTGACAATCTCGGTTTCTGCCGGTTTCGGTACTCTCTACGAGGGGAGAAAGGACGCGGGAATATCGGACCTTATTACCCGTTCCCTTTCTCTGGGAGGGTCCCAAAAGTATCCCGGCAACAGGCTTTACCAGGAGATTGAGTCAATGGGCGGCCAGTTCCATATAAGTTCGTCATGGGAGAATATAACGGTCTCTCTTAAGGTCCTCTCCCGGTACAGCGGGAGGGCCCTGGATATCCTTTCAGATGTTATCATGAATCCAAACTTTGAAAAGAGATCTGTGGAAACTGCCAGGTCAATCCTCATTGAAAAAATAAAGAGAAGAAATGACAACCCTGCTGATCTCGGTTTTATCAAAGTGAGAGAATTGATATTTGACGGTGAGGGATACGGATCTGTTGCAAAAACCGCTCTCATGAAATCCTTTAAACTCACTGACCTGAAAAGTTACTGGAAGAGGTACATGACAGGAGAAAACATGGTTGTGGGAGTCTCTTCTTCGGCCGGTTATAAAGAGACGGCTGCACTTCTCAAAAAATATCTCTCCGGTGTGAATAAAGGCAGCAGGGCCAGGTACAGTACGGATTATAATAAGCTGAAGATCACGGTAAAGAAAAAAAGCTCAAATATCTACCTGATAAAAAAGAACATCCCGCAATCCACAGTGATTTTCGGGACACTGGCTCCGGACATACATTACAGCGGCAACTATACGCTCGCGCTTCTTAATTACATCCTGGGCGGAGGATCATTCAACTCCCGGCTTCTCAGGGAGATAAGGGTGAAGAAGGGTTATGCCTATGTAGCCCATTCAGTATTAAGAAACCGGGGTGCCTCGGGGATATTTCTGGCTTATACACAGACGAAGAATATAAATGTTGATAAAGTCATCCCCATCATGAGGGACAATATTGAAAGAATCTTTACCCTCCCTGTGGAGAAGAGTGAACTGGAGTGGGCAAAGAATGCCTATTATAACTCCTATATATTCAGGTTTGATACGCCTGCGGATATTGTGAGCAACTACCTGAGTCTCGCATACAATGATCTCCCCGCGGATTACTACAGCAGGTACCTGGGACATATCAGTAAAGTCAGGGACGGTGATATACTGGACGAGGGGAAAAAGCTTTTCAGCAACGGCCTTGTCAAACTTGTTGTGGGTCCGGAAACCCTTAAGAAAAAGCTTGCCCGGTTCGGCACCGTTGTCGTGATTGATCAAAAGGATTTAGAATAAGAAGTTTAAGATTCAGAAGAAAGTTTTAAAACCGCAAAGACGCAAAGAGCGCAAAGAGCGCAAAGAGCGCAAAGAGCGCAAAGAAAGAAAGAAAGAAAAGAAGTAGTTTCTCACGGAGAAAGAGTTTTATAATGCCGAGTCATAAATGTTAAATAAAAGAAATTGTTTATGATCAGATAACTTAATATTTTAAAATTCACTATTTATCATTTTTTAGACTTTGCGCCCTTTGCGTCTTGGCGGTTCAAAATACTTAATTTTCTCTTTAGTATTAATATATAACTGCGGCAAATCTTGAGAGAGTTTCATCATAAATTATGTTTAAAGAAATAACAATGGGTTGCAGAGATAAATGGCAATTGAAACAGGAACAGTAAAGATCGTTGAAGAGGAGAGGGTGCTTGTGGAGGTGGAAGCAGGCTCCGGGTGCGGCTCATGTCACGCCAAGGGCTCATGCATGATGGGAAGCAATGGCAGGAGCAGGAAACTCTGGATAAAAAAAAACCTGGATGTTCATCCGGGGGAGAGGGTGAATTTTGGGATAGAGGAGAAGGGCGTGGTGATGGCTTCGTTTTTGCTCTATCTTTTCCCGGTTGTTATGCTGATTGCGGGGATGATGATCGGGGGCTTTTACAGCGATTTTATGGGAATGAAAGAAGAAACAGCTTCCATTTTTGCGGGGATTGCAGGGATTGCCCTGGCATTTGTTATTATCAGGCTTGTGAGCCCTGTTCTCAGGAAAAAAAGATCTTTCGAACCTGTTCTGATCGATAAATGTGATTAGTGTGTACTTAATAATTGTGTGAGGATAACCGAATAATAAAGGGAGATTGTAATTATTCAGCTATAGATAAATATTTTTATTTTTAGAGAAACATAACCGCCAGAGGCGGCGGGGACATATTGTTAATATTTTAGTAAGTAAATATTTTTTATCAATATAGCCGGGTAGTAATAACTTACTTTATGGAGTGACTGCATGGTTGAAAAAGTTGTTGATTTAATATCCTACAAAATTGAAAAGTCATTGAAAGAGAACGGGTTTACGGTAAAAAGGGACAAGGGTAAAAATATTAAACTGCTTATTAAGATAAACGAAGAGGATTAGGAAATCGCAAACGAGGTTTCAGAGGTGGATGAAATGAGTAACAGTCTTGATGATAAAAAAAATGAAATTAAAGAGGAGCTGAACAAGCTCAAGCATGAATACAAAATCGAGCTTCCAAAGGTCATCGCGGAGGCGAGGGCGTATGGTGACCTGAAGGAGAACGCGGAATACCATGCGGCCAGGGAGAGGCAGTCCTTTGTGAAAGCCAGAATATCCCAGTTAACTGCACATCTGAGCCAGCTGAGCGATATGAATATGTCCGATATCCCGGAAGGGAAGGTCGGCTTCGGTTCTGAGGTCACTATTTATAATATTACAGATGAAAACAGGCTTATATTCACTATTGTCTCTTCAGACGAGGTGAATCCCTCCGAGGGGAAAATATCCCTCTCATCACCCATCGGCAATGCCCTGAGAGATAAAAGTGCAGGGGAAGAGTTTGAAGTGAATATGCCGGTGGGGGCAAAAAAGTACTTCATCGAGAAACTTGTTACGATCCATGGGGATGAGTTTGCCGAGGAGTACGCTGAGTAGAGTTATTCCATTCATAGCAAAAAAGTTCTTGCAGATTCCGTAATCCTTTCGTAATATCTGACTTGGTAAATAATTATTGCTCGGTCAGTTGTTCGAATATCGGTGTTTATTTTGCGTCCTTAATTCATTATTCAAGGAGGACCATATGAAAGTCAGAATTACAAAAGAGTGTATGGGAGATAAAAACTGTAACAAACTCTGTCCGGAGGTCTTTGAGTTTGATGACGATCAGCTCCTCTCCATTGTGAAGTTTGATGAAATTCCGAAAGAGTATGAGGAATTGTGCAGGCAGGCGGCAAAAGAATGCGGGGCCGAAGCCATAGAGATAGACGGGTAGAATGTTATAAATAACCACATTTTTTATTTTGCATAAAATTAAATTATTTGGAGATCACAATTTGTGACCTCCAATAAAGAAAAATCAATTCTTATTAAAAGTAGCCACAGGTTTAAACCTGTGGCTACGGAGTTCCGGACATCGAATATTTAATAAATAAAGGGAAAAGAGGGAAATCTGGAGACGAGGGGAATCGAACCCCTGACCTCTTGAATGCCATTCAAGCGCTCTCCCAACTGAGCTACGCCCCCGGTGAAAAACATGTTTTTGTAATGGGAGTATTTGTCAATATTAATTTTAGTGTAATTTTTAGCTGTACCCATAAATAAACTGTACAAAAGGATTACATATAACAATCTTGACAAATATCATGTTATATGATTTTATTAAAAATTGATATCTGCTCAGCTATGCACATAAGAATAAATATGATAATGAACAGAACCCTGGGTGACGAAGGTTTGACAATTTTAATGAGTAATAAAAAATTATAATTTGAATATACATTATTCCACATAATTAATGAAAGACAGGAAACCGGTATTCTATGTTAACCTATATAATGATATTTGTTTTCTTTATTATTCTGGGGATAATTGTGTTCTATCTTGTGAACACACTTGTTTTACCCAAGAAGATCGATGAAATAGCCAGAATGATTGAAAACGGACAGATAAAGGCGGCCATCAAGAAACTTAATGATATAATAGAAAAGGATGATCGGAATGCTAATGCCCATTTTTTACTTGCCCGGGCCTATTCCGCTGAGAACAACTCCCAGTATGCAATCATTGAATACAGGCAGGTCCTTAAACTGGGCAGGTTTAATGAGATGATAAGGGAAGTGGAAGTAAGAAGAGACCTGGCCAGGCTCTACAGGGAGAGAAAATCCCTGGAGGAAGCCAAAAAGGAGTATCTCATACTGACAAAAATCGACCCTGACAACTTTGAAAACTATTATGAACTGGGGGTCATCTTTTATAATATCGGTTCCATGGACAAGGCCTCCGGTTTTCTGAAAAAGTGCGTTACCATAAATCCCAATTGTGAGATGGCGTACTACTACCTGGGACAGATCCACTACAGGAACAATCTTCACTCAGATTCCAAGCAGATGTTCATTAATGCAATAAAGCTGAACCCCAAAAATTATAAGGCCCATTATTTCCTCGGTCTTGTTCTGAGACAACTCAATGATTACGAATGGGCAATTAAGGAGTTCGAAACCGCGCAGAAGAACGATGAACTCAAGGTGAAGAGCTTCCTGGCCAAAGGATCGTGCCATATGGAGAGGGGACACTATCCAAAGGCTATACAGGAGTTTGACAGGGGGATCAAGTATGCCAGGGGCGGCAGTGACACAGAGCTTAATCTCAGGTATTTTATGGCAGAATGCCAGGAGAAGATGAGGGATATTACATCTGCAATCAAAAACTGGGAAAGAATAGCCGAGATCAATCCGAAGTTCAGGGATGTCCAGGAGAAGCTCAGGAATTTTGCCGAGTTCAGGCAGGATGACAGGATAAAGGATTTTATGATCGCGGGGCTCTCGCAGTTTGAGCTCATGTGCAGAAAGATCTGTCAGGGAATGGGTTTTAATATAACGGACATAGAGATCATCAATGATACGGAAATTGAGATCATCGCCACCGAAACAGAGGGCAAGTGGAGAAACACGCGGCAGACAAACCGTATTATCAGGATCATAAGAACAACAGAGAGTGTTCAGGAGTCCCTGCTGAGAAGACTGCACGAGTCCATGAAACTGAAGAATGCAACCAGGATCATGGTCATAACCACGGGAGACTATACACCCAAGGCTGTTGAATTTGCCAATACCCGGCCCATAGATACATTGAATAAAAATGACCTGATTGACATACTAAAAAAGATATAGAGACCAAGTCCGCAATCCAGTTTAATGAATTATATCAGTAAAATACTACAGGAGATCCCGTTTTTCAGGCATTTTTCTGATGAAGAGATCGCATATCTCCATAAGATAGGCCGCATATCCAATGTACGGCAGAACCAGACATTTGACCTCAGAAAGTCCAGTTCACTCAATGTGATCATAGACGGTGTTTTCGAGATCGAAGCCCATGGGAAAAAAGAGATTGTCTACCTCTCCCCGGGATCATTTTTCGGAGACCTCCCTTTCTCAAACAGGGGACAGTATGGATCCATACGGGCCGTTGTGGATTCCACCATAATGATGATAAGCGAGGAGGGACTCTACAGGCTCTTCCTGACTACACGAAAGGGTCTCAGAGGATATATCAGGTCGGTAAAGAAACTGGGCTTTGAGATTACTGATATCGGTAAGAGATACTTTGATAACCAGAGCAGGGTCATAACCATATACAGCCACTTAAGAGAATGCGGCAAAACTTTTCTCTCCTCTCTCCTGGGGACTGCCCTCTCTTCAAAAGGAAAAACCATAATTTTTGACCTCTCCTATGAGGGGAGGTCCGTTTTTGACTTCTTTGATATAAAAGTAACATCACCCCTGTCCCAGAAACAGGTTAGCAGCCCTTCGGTAGAGGAGATGATACATGAAAGGATCGAAGAGGTTGATGAAAACCTCCACATTATTAATATATCCTTTGGTTCCAAGGTGAAAGTCGATCCGTCAATCTTATCACCCATACTCTTTATCCTCTCCAGGGAATACAGGTATTTTATTTTCGATCTTTCCCACAGCGATACCGGGTTGAGAAACGCGGCCCTTGAGCTTTCGGACACGCTTTTCTGTATTGTAAACAGAATGAAGGACCTCCCTGATCTCTATCCCGTTCTGGACGAGAACCTGAGAGAGGGGCAGAGGCTTTTCACAATGATAAATGAACAGAGTGCGGGTCCCCAGCATAATTTTCAGGGCGGGCTTATTCTTGAAAAATATGACCTGGAAAACGGGAAGAGTATGCGGGAAAACCTTTTAAACCTCAGGGATAAACCCGTTATTGAAGAAATTTCAGGGCTTATTGCCGATAAAAAGCGGGGCCTGGTTTTTGAATCCAGCCTGCTTGAGTCGTCCTGTTACGGCGGTTTTTTTAATGCCCTTGATGATTCGGGTATTCCCTTCCATCTCATGCTTTCATCGTCATTCGGCTACATTGTCCTCCTGCTCAGTATTCTCTCGGAAAACAGGGAAGTGTTTAACAGCCGGATACGTGATTTCTTTTCCGAAGAGAGAATAAAGAGCTTTCTTGATGTTGTATTCCCGGACAAATTTATGTTTAAAAAGAATTCAGTGGCAAAATACGCAAACGAGATATGCAGGGAAAGGAGAATAGAGAACTACAGGACAATACCTGCCGCCCTGCTCTGTGAATCGGGTACGGATAACAGCAGGTTGTTTACAACCGGTAATCTCAAAGATATTATGGAGGCATCAATTGTAAGTTACCCTGTTTTTGAATCTGCGGAAATCAACTCAAAGCCGTACAACTCCGGGTACCCATTTTACAGGGTCAGGGTCGAGGAGCTGTTCAGGACAGATATTGATGAAATATACTATGTTTCCGTAAACAACAGGGAAAAGATGGAGTTCAGGAGTGAAAGGGTGCTCAAATTCTTCCGGGATTACATTGACCTTGAATACAGAAACCAGTTTCATAAAAAAAAGAGTGATCTTGCTGACGGAAATATAGTTATTGATGTTTCAGCAAAAGAACTTAAAATTGAAAAAATTATTGAAGAAAGTGAAAGTGTCTCATCAAAATTGATTGGTGAGTTGAAGTAAGAGAGCAGAATCATATATTATTCAGGAGAGTTTTTGATGAGATCGAAATCCACAAATTATTTGCAGGCTGTGGTGCTTATTACAGGAGTTATTTATATAATAATTGGCCTGGTTATGTATGTAAAACCTCTTGTTGTGCTGGAATTGTTTGCGGAAAATGTTTCTGAGAACTGGCTTGACCTGGTCAGGGACAATGAGCTTGTGGCACCGCTTTATTATATATCCAGGGGATTTTCAGCCCTTGTCTTTACATCCGGCCTTGCCATGGTCATGCCCCTTTTCGATCCGTTGAAATACAGGGGGCTTATTTATTACAACGGACTGGCATTTCCGCTCCTTGCAGGTGTGTTATATATGTATAACGGGGTTTTCCGGATAATAATTCACAGGCAGGTTGTTGAGGAAACGGGGAAAATTATTTCAAACGAGGCAGCAACAAGGGGAATTCATGGAGCTGTCGTTTTTCTTGGCATAGTATTTACCCTTATTTTTCTCCTGACGGCAATAGGCCTTGTTATTACCAAAAAGCAGGCCCATGATGGAAAAGAATAAGGGGATAAATAGCTGAGCAGTTACAAATTGTTATTGATTTATTTGCATGTTTTATTTAATAATGTAATTCGAGAATATTTAGGATTGGAGTTCATATGGAGCTTAAAACAAGAAAAGAAGGCAATGTTATCATAATCTATTTAGAGGGCAGGTTGGATATTCATCATTCATCTGATATTGAAAATGGAATTAATGACCTGTTAAAGAATAATTCCGATTTTCATATGCTTTTGAACCTTAAAGATGTTGAGTACATGAGTAGTTCCGGCCTGAGGATTTTTGTATCAACAATGAGGATACTCAAAGAGTCTCATAAGCTTCTCAAGCTCAGCAACATGAACAGTTCAGTAAAAAAAATATTTGAAGTAGTTGAGCTGATGGATATGTTTGACATATACAAAACAGAAGAAGAAGCTCTTGAATCATTTAAGTCTCAATAACGTGAACTGTTTTCAATACCATCAATGCAGTAAAACCGGTTGACATTGAAATTTTATCAAGCGAAAAATAGTAGTGATACCTGTCTCATCGATTTTACAGAACTTGGTATAGGTAATATTGAAAATAACAAACTTTCCGATTATAGAGAGCTTATTCTCACAGGCCTTCGTAACTATCATGTCCACCAGAAGAATCCCCGGTTCATATGGCCCGGGTGGGTTACCGGACTGCAAAAACTTCCCTATGATAATAAACAGGTTATACCGCCTGTTCTTTTAAACAGTTCTTTTAAACAGTGGTTTCCTTTTACAAACCTTCTCTCCAGGGACGAGCTTTTGATTGATCCAACCGGGATGCTCACCACAAGCTATGGAAGGTGGTCACTTGAGTTCTGGCTGGAGATTGAAGGAAAGATCCTTAAGTATGACGGAAGCTATGGAAACCTGGCAATTGCCCGGGACCACAGATCATCCTTTATGAATCTTAAATGGAGCACACCTGATTTCATTTTTGAAGCTGTTATTTATGGTGCCAGGACAAGCGTTGATGAAGCAGTTATTGATCTGAAATGTGAAATGATCAATAAAAGCAAAAACTCCGGGTTAATCATAGCGATAAGACCGTATGATAATGAAAATCTGGGTGGGATAAAAACTATTGAATATAATAAAAATGACAGGATCGTTGCAATAAACGGCAGACGGCGTATTGCCCTTAACAGGGACCCCTCTTTTGTACTCACCGGAAACGCCCATGAGGGAGATATTGATATTACCGATAAAACCGACTCTTTCAGTACCTCGTGCAGGGAGGAGATGGCTTCACTTGCTGCGCTGTTCAGCCTTAAAAAAGGAGGAAACAGTTTTAATATCCGTATCGCTCTCAATGAATCTGATAATCTTAAGCAGGGTGACTACGATTTCAAGAGCATCAGGGAAGATTTTGCCGAATTTGTCCGAATTCGGATAACACAGGGAATTGATATAAAAATACATGATAAGCAGGCTGAGAAGTGGTTTAACATATCAAAAATAGCCCTTTTAAACAGCAGTGATTCTTCTCTCTTCAACAACAGGGGGATTATTGATCCCGAAAAGCTTTTTTATCTGATCTACGGATATAACAGGATGGGATATTCTGATGAATCCATGCATCTGGTGAATAAAGCTATTGACTGTCTCAGTATTCAAAGCAAAGAGATAAGCTTCATTGAATTGATAAATATCTGCTATGTGATCAGCGGTTTTGTTGATTATTTCCTTCATACCAGGGATCTGGATTACCTGCAGTTGAACTATAATAAAAAACTGAAGGAGCTGGGTGAAAGACTTCTCAGTTTCACCGGCAGGGTAAAAAATCTTGAAAGCCTCAGGACCAATTCCCTGAAAAATTCAATTATAAGGAATCCGGAACTCTATGATCTGGTCCTTATCTCACACACATTGGGCAGTTTTGCATATCTCGCACGCTGTCTGGGGATTTTCAGTGATGAGAAAAAATATGTTAAAGAGTATGAAAGGTTCCAGAAGATATTTACCTCTCACATCGAAAACTACGGGGAAAAGACTTTTTGGGGTGATAACTTCACATATGACCTGGCTGCGGGATTTCCCTTTCCCATGGACATGTTAAACAGTGAAAGAACTGAAGAGATGATAGAAACTGTGACTGAGCATTTTAACGGAACAAAACTGGTTAACAGGTCCTACGGGATTGATACCCGGGCCAGCCTGATACTGGCAAATAATATGCTCATTCAGAAGGATGCAAGAGTTTTTGAAATACTGGATATCATGAAAAAAATCGGAGGGGAGTGTTACATGATGCCCGATTTCGCGGACCCGGGAAAATATACCGGCTGTTACGGTGAGGGTTTTTCACTGACATCATCCTCAATGATGTTTTCTCTTATCAGGAACATGATGTTTATTGATTCTCTTAATCGTCTTGATATTTTCCCTGTTCCCAATGAGGAGTGGTTTAAATCCGGCAGGGAGATTGTCATAAATAATGCTCCCTCGAGATTTGGGAACATCAATTTCAGGGTAAAATCCACATCCAACGAGATCCAGTTTGCTTTTGATGATCTTCCGAAGTATATTCCTCCGGATATAATGATAACACTCCCTGTTCCGGTAAAACTTGTTGATGGCGAAGACTTTATCTTAAAAAAATCGTATAACAACTCCTTTATCATAAATGGCTGGCCTTCCCTTGTGCGCTTTATCAGGAAAAAAAGGTAAAAATTTTCGTAGCTATTCTGCTATGTTAAAGAATAATATTTACTGAAAAACATAACTGATATGCCCCGCCGCCCAAGGCGGCGGGGGCATATCATTGATATTTTGGCAAATGCATTTTTTATGCCATATAGCCGGGCGGTCCCCTTTATATTATTATTATCTTTTCTGAAAAATGTCGATCTATTAAGTAATGGAACAGGAGAAAAATCGGGGTTAATACAGTTTTTTTTCTTCTTGTCCGGCAAATTATGTATCTTAGATACATCAATTGATGGTTTAAATCTGTAAGATGTCTATATATTACCTCATACCTATAATAATCATACTCGGAGCAATTGTCTATTACATCTATTATCTCTCTCCCAGGATAAATCCTCTGAATAAAGCAGAAAGCTTTCTGAGCCAGAATATGACCGACGAAGCTATTGTTGAATACAGGAAAATACTGGATACAGATCCCGGCAATTTCCTGGTTCACTATAAGCTCGGTACATTGTATTTCAATAATGATGAAATTGACCAGGGTGTCATTCATTATGAAGAAGTGATGCGGATAAACAAGTTCACCGTTGAGGTCGAAAAAGTAAAAGTCATGAGGAAGCTTGCCGAATCATATCTCTTAAGGGATGAGATAGAGAAGGCATTTCAGTATTACCTGGACATAGTGGGACTGTATCCTAATGACAGGGAAGCGTTGTTTCATGTTTCTTTTATATCACTGGGGCATGAACTCTTCGATTTGGCCAGGAAACACTTTGACAGGCTTGTGAAAGTCTCCAAAAAGAGTTTTGAAATCTACTTTGGCGCAGGCATGGCAAGCTACCAGGAACAGAAAAACAATGATGCGGCCGAATATTTCAAGGAAGCCATTGTGCTTGATCCTCATTCAGATATCGGGAACCTTGCCCTGGCTTTTACCCTTCAGAGAAAGAGGGACTTCAAGACAGCCGTGAACTATCTCAAACTGGTCATCAGTAACTCTGAAGATGTGAATGCGGAATTTATCGCTCGAAGGCTTTTGGGCATCATTCAGGTGCAATGGGGACTCTATTCCGAAGCACTCTATACTTTCCAGGATCTCATGGATTTTGCAGGCAAGAACCGGATGATCGATGAACAGGCAACACTCTACTATGATCTCGGTTTTGCGGCATTGAAGGCAGAGAAAACAGAGCAGGCTTACGAATACTGGAACCAGGCCTATCAGCATGACAGGGGATACAGGGATGTCAAGAAACTCATTACCATGCTCAGAAAGGAGATGGATACATCAACCACAAAAAAACTGGACCCCGACAGGGAAACACCGGAGGATTATGTGGAACCCTGGGTGAAGGAATCTTTTCCTGAAAATTTCATCTGGAGAATATGCGGGTTAAAAAGTGATGATGAAATCGACCTGAGGAATGTCAGGGTTACGACCCGGGTGAGTGCGGATAAAGGTGCGGTATCCGCGGGGAGTGAAGTTACCGGGAAAAGTGCTGCTCCTGAAGGATCACTTGAAAGATTTATGAGCATGGACCTGGAAAATTTCAGGATAGCCGCAAACAGGGTGGCGCTCAAGCTTGGATACAGTGTGGATGAAATTCTCAATACATACAAGGAATCGGATGGTGTTGATTTCATGTCCCATTCCGTTACCGCTAACTCAAAGTGTCTCATCTGGGTAAGAAGGTGGAAAGGGACCATGGTCGGAGAAATACCCCTTCGTAACTTCGCTCAGGCAATAAACGATCTTAAGGCGGCAGAAGGCCTTTTTATTACTACCACCGGCCTTAACGGGCCCGCGGAAACGTCCCTTAAAAGGCTTTCCAAGGTAACAGTTATTACTCCGGAGCGGTTGAGCGGTTTACTCGCGGGTATCATATGAGTTCCAGAGAATATAAAATTATCCGGGTAAAAATCGGCGATATTGACCTCTCTGACACATCATTCAGGATATCAAGGCCTTTCATGGAAGAGAAAATCTCCAGGGTCCTGGAGAGGTTCGGCCATCTGGCTATCCCCCTCATGATAAAAGGAAGGAAAGGGTTCATCCTCCTTACCGGACACGACAGTATTGAAGCAGCGGCATCCCCTGAGGAAAAAAATATCAGGTCAATGGTAATCGATGAAAGTGATTCCGAAGTTTATATAAAGGAAACTATACTGATGGCTGCCAGGGGTGAGCTCGGGCCTCTGGGAAAGCTCAGGGCCCTTGCTATTCTGAAAGACTATTTCGGTGTAGATGAATCAAAGGCCTCTGAGATCGGAAGGGAGGGATATCAGCTTCCCGATGACTTCCTGAGGGACAATGAATTGATCATGGAAATTGAAAAGATACCTCCCCGGTTGAAAGAGTATATCGAGAAAAGGGATATCAGCTTCAAGATCATCAGGTCTCTTCTCAGACTCTCGGGGGAATCAGCGGGACTCCTCGCGGAGTGGGTAAGCGCTTATAACATAAGGGTCAATATATTCCGGGACCTTGTTGAGATGCTTTTAGACCTTCAGAGGGAAGGGGGGGCTTATGCCGGACTCCGGGAACCCGCTCCACATGAGATAAATGACCAGAGGCAGTATGAAAAGTTCATCTATGACAGGGTCTATGGTTTACGATACCCCGAATATTCCCGCTTAAAGGAAAAGGCGGAGAAACTCAGATTAAATCTGCAGAGCGAATTAATTGAGATTGAGTATCCCGAATACTTTGAAGGAAGTGCACTCAGGCTGGCGGTTACTCTGAGAAAAGGTGCTGATGTTGATGAGATTTCCGGAAAACTTGAAAGTCTTCTGAAAAGCAGCAGGTTCAGGGAGTTCCTGGATTTGTTTTAGCGGCAATAAGATAATTAAATCAAATAGGTCTTTCCCCGTTTTTTACTTGCCCATAACCGGCTGGTGTAATAAAGTACAACGATATTTTTACAGGGGAATCCAGGAATGAACGCACTTGTCTCAGAAAAGATCATAAACCGTATCAGATATATTTTTGCCACCTTTTTCCTCGTTTCGGCAATTTCCGCTTTACGGTCCGGTTCTGCGGAATCGGTCTACATCTCAATATTTATCGGCAGCGGAGTTGTGTATTCTATAGCTATCGTGAATGAGATTTTTATCAGGATGAAAAAGATCAATGTGTACCTGATCTATAGCTCCGCGATACTTGAAGTCCTGAACGTGAGCTTTGTTAAATTCGGGTTTCACTTTGATCCGCATAACAGCTGGGGACTGACTGTGAAGGAGCCGGCAACATTTACTGTCTTGTTTCTCTATATTATAATACATGGCCTTCGTTTTAACAAACGGCTCAATCTCACTGTTGGTTCCCTGACAATATCATGTTATATTGCTCTTGTTGCCCTGGGGGTTAAACTCGGGGGACTTACCTTTGTTAAAGATCCAAAGCTTATCTTTACACCGGGGGCATTGCGGTTTGCCACGGAGCTTGCTAAAGTGCTCTTTATGGCCGGAAATACCTATTTTATGTATCTCATGGCCCACTTCACCAGGAGAAACATTGAAACCATTGAGCATGGCAAGCAGACTGCCGGTAAAAACCTTGAGTCCACAACGGAACTTCTTGATAATGTCAGGGACATTGCTTCCCAGCTTGCCACAGGTATGGAAGAGGTGTCCGTAACAACAACATCCCTCTCCGACAACATAAGTGTGCAGACATCAATGGAAGATGAAATCCTTAAAACCAGCCGTAATAATGTTTCCAGTATCAATATCCTCGCGGAAAATGCCGGAACCCAGGCATCAACGTTCAGGTCCCTCTCCGAAAGGGTAAGCGACCTTTCGGGGTCCATCAATGCCCTTAACAGGGAGACAGAGGAAGCTATAAACATTACCGGTTCAATAGCGGAGCGGATCGGGGATGGAGAAAAAGCCCTGGAATCAACCAGTGAGATCATGACGGCCATTGAGAACAGTTCGGGGGAGATGGTCAAGATAATGGGACTGATAAACGACATATCGGACCAGATAAACCTCCTCTCACTGAATGCAGCCATAGAGTCCGCAAGGGCGGGAGAATCAGGCAGAGGATTTGCCGTGGTTGCCGATGAAATATCGAAGCTTGCTGACAGGACCGCCCAGAGTATAAAGGATATTGACCAGCTTATCCGGACAAACAGCAACCAGATTGAGGATGGTATGGGACGGCTGACATATATGAGAGATATATTCGGCTCGATTATAAGGGACACATCAGCTGTTGGTAATCTTATCAATAGAATTTCTCTCTACATGAAAGACCAGATGAACTATAACGAGGAGGTTCTCAGGGAATCGGGTAACGTGAAGGAGATATCGGAAAAGATGCAGTCTCTGCTCAGTGTTAATTTAGAAACAACAGGGAGTATTTCTGAGGCAATACAGGAGATCGGACAGATGGCCCAGACTAATTCATCTGCTGCGGAGGAAATTGCGGCAAGCACCGAGGAGGCAACCGCAATGACGCAGAAACTCTACCGGCTGATTGACGCCTATGAATTCAAGACTTGAAAATTAATAACAGGAATAATTTCCGGGTCGTTTTAGTATCATCAGGGGAGAGGTCAGTGTACGGTCCCGTCATCACTTCCGGAATCTTCTTCCTCAAGGTCGTCCATTATATTTCCCGTGAGGTTTGAATGTGTGAGGGTCAGCATGATGCTATTAAATAAAAAGCCGGTTACTATGAACTTGGAGAGGTTTTCATCTTCCCGGGAAATTTCAAAAAGCTGGTGGGTAACATAGATGCAGTTGTCCATTATCTCCCTGACAAGTCTCTCGTTTTTTGAATCTCCTGTCTGCTCAAAGTTCTCTTCTGAATCCAGGTTCTCTTTGGCTTCGGCAATAATGTTTTCAAGAAGATTCATGAAAAAAATATCAAAATTCTCATTATATTCAACATGTTTGCCGCTTTTCAGTTTGATCATCAGTCTGTTTTTTTTAACTTCTCCCTGAGAATTGAGAACTGGTCGCTGAACTGCGCGCCGAGGGTTGATCCCTCCTCTGAGCCGCTTTTTTCCCTGTAATTGCTGAATTCTCTGTTTATTTCAACTTTTTCAGCTTCAGTTTCACTGAGAATTAATTTCCGGTTTTCGGCATTAAATTCTGTTACAGCAGCTTTAATTGCCGATCCCACGCTGTAGATTTTCTGTATATCCCCTTTTTTTGCTTCCCTGAGCTTTTCTTTCGGGATGAAACCTGCCATACCGTTACCAAGTCTCACGTGAAGTCCTTTTGGCCCCGATGCTTCTATTGTACAGCTTTCAATGTTTCCAATAATTTCGTCACCTGCTGTTTCCCATGGGTCCGCTTCACCGGTAAGGAGTTCCAGTGACAGTTTTTTTTCGTCTGTCTTTATTTCATTGATCCTTACATTGACTTTATCGTTTATGGAGAGAACATTTTCGGGATCCTTTATCCTCTTTGTCCTGCTCATCCGGGAAATGTGAATGAACCCTTCAAGTCCCGGTTCCAGCTCAACAAATGCGCCCTGTTTAATAATATTTGTCACTGTTCCGCTGACCTTCTCTCCGGGCTGGTATTTCTCTATGGTCTCCCAGGGGTCGGGCATGAGCTGTTTGATGCTCAGTGAAATCCTTTTGTTCTCCCAGTCTATTGAGAGTACAGAGGCGGTGACCTCATCACCCGGTTTGAAAAAGTCCGGAGAAGCGTTTCTGCTTCGGGATATCTCAGACCGGGGTACCAGGGCATCAATTCCGCCGATATCCACAAAAATTCCAAAATTCTGTATGGATGAAACCATGCCCTTTATCCTGTCATTCACCTTCAGGCTGTTTTTCAGTTCGGCGGCCTTTTCCGCCCTGGATTCTTCAAGGAGGGCCCTTCTTGAGAGTATGATATTTCTGCCATTCTTCTCAAGCTGGGTTATCCTGAATGCAAAAGATCTATTAATGAGTTCACCGGGACGAACAGGTGGTTTAATATCAACCTGGGAGGAGGGGCAGAATGCGTTAAAGCCGGATAGTGCTACGGTATATCCTCCCTTTACCTCACCGGAGATTCTGCCATGTACCGGGATTGTGTTAGCATGGGCAAATTTAAGAAGATCAGAGTTGACATCTCCCCTTCCGATCTCTCGTGTAAGGAGTATCTCCCCGCCGGTTATGGAGACCACGTATGCCTGGACAGTATCTCCCTCCTTAACTGTAAGGTCATCATTGCTGTCCCTGAATTCGGAAATGTCGATAATCGCATCGCTCTTTCCTGTTATATCAACAAAGACATTTTCCCTGTCTATAAACACGACCTTGCCGGTCACTTTGTCCCCTGTACTGAAACTGTCTGCTCCTGAAAGGGAATCCTCCAGGAGACTCTCAAAATCTTCTCCCGAATCATTATTGATTATACTGTCAGTCATCATAATATATTTTTTCTTTCCTTAAATCTGAAAATTATTCTATAAAGTAAAGTAACTACCCGGCTGTATGTCTGTAATTTACATATTTAATGAAATGCCGGAAATGTGTCTCTGCCGCCCAAGGCGGCGGGGACACATCAGTTATCTTTTTTATCCATTACCGGGTATTAACCTTTTATGTCAAAATATAATAGATTTGAAAATTTGCAAATATATTTTGCTTTCGGTATTAATTCCCTAAACAAATGATCTGCAACTTTATAAACTGATTAAGAAGTTTAGCCGCAGATGGACGCAGATAATTAACAGAAAAAGATATTTAAGAAAAATTTGCGTTTATCTGCGGTTTCAAATCTTATATTTTTTTTGCTTTCAGTTTTACTATAGGTAATTATGTTTTGGAATTAATAACAATTAAAAAATAAAATAATTGACATATTACTTATCATTGAATTAAATATTACAGTATACCGAATTTATATCTTATTCAAGGAAATATTAATAAACAGCTTGTTTTTTTATTCCGGAGCAGCTGACTTTATCAAATGGAGTTATTTATGAAAAAGTTAACACTTGTTCTTATTGCGGTATTCATGGCGACTTCAGCTTTTTCAGCTGATAAGAAGAAATCTGCTGAAGATTATATCAAGGACCTTGATCCTTCAAAGGATGAGAAGGTCATTGTAGAAGCTGCCGATTTTCTGGGGAAAGAGAAAGAGAAGGACGCTGTAAAAAAATTACAGGGCCTTTTAAAAGACCAGAGAGTCAATGTCAGGCTTCATGCTGTTATTGCCCTCGGCTATATCGGGCAGGAGGAGTCTGCGGAATCTCTAAACGGTATCCTTCTCAACGATGAAAGTCCCAATGTCAGGTATGCGGCGGTACTGTCAATATCAAGGATAGGTTCAAAAAAATCTATCGATGCACTTAAAGAAGCAAAGGCCAAGGAGAGTGATCCCTTTATTCTGGACTTTCTCAAAAAGATGGAAGAGAAAATTAAAGGGAAATAACTTTTTTTATTTTATATTTTATTGAACCAGCATGTTGCTCCGGCAACATGTTTTTTTTTAACCAGTACTTCGACTGCATGATTTTTTCTTATTACAAAAATATAGCCACTGAATGAACCAGGGGCTACAAAAACAGATTAGTGCAAAATCATGCGGGCTCAGCACTGGAATTTATACGGGACCAATTTGTTATGAACTATGAAGAAATAAAATATCTTATCCTCGATATTGAGTCGGTTCCTGATGCCCGGCTTATTAAAATGGTGAAATATCCCGGTGAGGATATTGATGAGCTCACTGCTGTAAAAAAATTTCAGGATGAGATCCTTGAGATAACAAACGGAAAATCGGAATTCATCCCGGTAACATTCCAGTACCCGGTATCAGTTACTGTTGCGAAGGTCCTCGGTGACTTTAGCATTAATGACATTGTATGCCTTGATGATCCCTCGTTTAGAGCGGATGAAATGGTCAGGCTGTTCTGGCACGGTGTGGAAGACCTGTATGGGCATACATCAATTGTTACGTTTAACGGCAGGGGCTTCGATATCCCGCTTATGGAACTTATGGCATACAGGTACGGTTACAAGGCCAAAAGGCATTTTAAAGACAAGTTTGCGGGAAGATACAGGTTCGGTACAAAGCATATAGACCTGCAGGACTGGCTCTCCAACTTCAACGCAATCAAGATGGCAGGAGGACTTAACCTTCTGGCAAAAGTGATCGGCAAACCGGGCAAGTTGAGTACAAAGGGTGATCTCGTATACGACATGTTCCGGGAAGGGAAGGTACGGGAGATAAATGATTATTGTATCCATGATGTTCTGGATACCTACTTTGTGTTTCTCAGGACCCGGGTCATGCTTGGTGAACTTTCCATTGACCGTGAGCAGGAGATTGTGGGGAAGACCAAAGATTTTATAAAGAATGAGCAGGAAAGAATACCTGCGTTAAAAGAGTATTACGATAACTGGGGTGACTGGGATCCCTGGCCCTGATGACACTTCGTAAGGGAAAAACCGGTATTGAGATGACAGCTTTGAACGGCACGGCCAACAGGAACATTCTTTCTTATTCCCTGCTCAGTCCCTGGTCTTTTAACTGCTGTGCCAGGTATTTTGTAAAACTCTCGATATCGATATAATCAAGTTCTATCAATATCTCGCCGATCTTTTTCCCGGGATTTTTTTCCTGTATCTCAAGGGCCTCGTCCAGCTGGGGCCTGGTAAGAAGTCCCTCTTTTATGAGAATTTCTCCTATTGGCATTTATATTCTCCCTTCACAGTCTTTTCCATAATTCGTATTTACTATTATTGATTGTACCGTAAGTTTGATCCCAATTCAAGAAAAAAAACGTAACGAGTCAGCAATATGACTATAATCAAACTATTTGCTGAAATATCAACAATATGTTCCCTCCGTCAAAGGCGGCGGGAACATATCGGTTCATTTTTTAATGAATAAAAGTATTAATTAACCGCTCCAAAAGGAGTAATTCACCCTGGTCAGTTCTCTTACATTCCCGAATTCAGAGAACGTGTCACATTCCAGCGGAGAAGTCTCCAGTACATCACAAAATGTGGCCCAGGGCGCCAGTGAGACTGCGGCTACCATGGAAGAAATTGTCTCAACCCTGGAACAGATCGGTTCATCAATAAAAAACAGTGCTGAAAACGCGAAAGAGACAGAATCGGTTGCTGTACTGACATCATCCCGTGCTGATGAAAGCAGAAAGGCAGTAATCAATACCGTGGAAGCCATGAGAAGAATATCAGAACGTATTTCTGTTGTTGAAGATATTGCCTATCAGACAAACCTGCTGGCCTTAAATGCTGCTGTCGAAGCGGCCCGTGCCGGCGAACAGGGGAAAGGATTTGCCGTTGTGGCCGCTGAAGTGCGCAAACTGGCGGAAAAGAGCCGGATCGCCGCGGGAGAGATTACTGAAATTACCGGAAACAGTCTTGAGATCTCCGAAAAAGCGGGAAAGCTCATTGATGAGATACTGCCCGATATCGAAAGGACTACAGAACTTGTACAGGAAATTACCCGGGCTGTTGAAGAACAGAACCATGGCATGAACCAGATAACCAATGGCATCGGCCAGATTAATGAAGTGGTCCAGACAAATGCCTCCTCAGCAGAAGAACTCTCCAATACGTCTGAAATGCTTAACGCCCACTCGCAAAGCCTTTCGGAACAGGTGAGCTATTTTAAAATTGCACAGCTTGAGGAAGAACCTCTTCGACTGGAGGTGGGTAAAGCAGATAATTAATCGATATAAAAGCTACTCTTCATCGGGCAGCAGCCTGACGGCACCCCTGTCTGCGGATGCGGCGTGCAGGGCATAGACTTTCAGCGCTTTTGAAATCGGCCGGTTTCTCTCTGCCGGTTTATAACCATTCGGTCCCTTACTCTCCTCTTTTTTGCGCCTCTTTGCCAGCTCGGAATCGCTTATCCTGAGGCTGATACTCCTTCCGGGAATATCGATATCGATAATGTCTCCGTCTTTTATCAGGGCGATATTACCCCCTGCTGCGGCTTCCGGTGAAATATGCCCTATTGAAAGGCCCGATGTCCCCCCGGAGAACCTGCCGTCGGTAATCAGGGCGCACTCTTTCCCCAAACGCATGGACTTGATGTATGAAGTGGGGTAGAGCATCTCCTGCATGCCGGGACCGCCCCGGGGGCCTTCATACCTGATGACTACCACGTCCCCCGCTTTAACGTCTCCACCCAGAATCCCGTCGCATGCCGCTTCCTGAGAGTCGAAGACCTTCGCGGGGCCGGAGAAGGTGAAGATACTCTCATCCACACCTGCGGTCTTAACAATGCATCCCTTAGCGGCAATATTACCGGTGAGGACCGCGAGCCCTCCCTCCACGGTATACGCGTGGTCCATGTCCCTGACACAGCCATTTTCACGGTCTCTGTCCAGTTCGTCGTAGCTCTTCTCCTGTGAGCCCATCACAAGGTTTCTTCCCGAGTGCGCGGGAGCGCTTTCCCATAAAGCAAGTGCTTCAGGGGAAACAGTCTCCCGCATCAGGTCGTATTTCTCAAGGGCTTCACCCAGGGTGTATCCGTCCACCCGTTTTACCGATCTGTGGAGAAGTCCGTTCCGGTCAAGCTCCCCCATTATGGAGAGGATACCCCCGGCGCGGTTCACGTCCTCAACATGGTAGTGGGAGCTGGGCGCCACCTTGCAGATACAGGGGACCTTTTTTGAAAGGCCGTCAATATCATCCAGGGTAAAATTCACCCCGGCCTCATGGGCAACAGCCAGGAGGTGAAGGATAGTGTTTGTTGACCCTCCCATTGCTATATCCAGGGCCATTGCATTTATGAATGATTCCTTTGTGACTATTGACCGGGGAAGGACCGAATCATCACCCTCTGTGTAATATTTTCGGCTGTTTTCCACAATCAGCTGTGCTGCTCTTTCAAAGAGTTTCAGCCTGTTTTTATGAGTTGCCACTACTGTGCCGTTTCCGGGGAGGGCAAGACCGATTGCCTCGTTGAGACAGTTCATGGAATTTGCCGTAAACATTCCGGAGCATGAACCGCATGTGGGGCAGGCGGACCTCTCGACTTCATCAACTTCTTCATCGGGAACGGTTTCATCGGCACCCATGATCATGGCATCAATGAGATCGTATTTCTTTTCTTTGACGATTCCCGCTTCCATGGGGCCCCCCGATACAAAGACAGCGGGAATGTTGAGCCTCATGGCGGCCATGAGCATTCCCGGTGTTATCTTATCGCAGTTTGAAATACAGATCATGGCATCGGCCGTGTGGGCGTTGCACATATACTCGACGCTGTCGGCAATGAGGTCCCGTGAAGGGAGGGAGTAGAGCATCCCGTTATGCCCCATTGCGATGCCGTCATCAATGGCAATGGTATTGAACTCCGCTGCAAAACAGCCCAGTTTCTCGATTTCACTTTTTACGGTTTGCCCGATATGGTGAAGATGAACATGACCGGGGACAAACTGTGTGAATGAATTGACCACGGCAATGATCGGTTTCCCGAACTGATTCTCTTTAATGCCGTTTGCCCGCCAGAGGCTTCTTGCCCCGGCCATCTTTCTCCCCTGGGTTGAAGCGGAACTTCTCAGTTTATGTGCCATGGAACAACTCCTTCTCACTTTTATTACTTTCACTGTCAGCCAGAGATAATTTCAGCCGATAGTCAAATGACTCTATGATATTTATCCTGTGTCAAGCCGATTTTTTTATTCTTCCTCATTGGCGGGCGCAAGAATTTTATTGATAAAAAACCTGATAAATATTAGCGTGTCTCCCATAGCTGAGTAATGACAAAAATTCAAATAAAACTGAATAATTTATAAAAAAAGGAATCTGTAATGAAAAACGTACTCCTCAGTCTCTGTATGCTGACACTTTTTAGCACACACCTCTCTGCAGATGTAAAAAATGAGTTATTTACAGCGGCAGCAGGGGGCAGTATATCCGGGGTAAAAAAAGCCCTTGCCCGGGGAGCCCGTATAAACAATAAAAACAGAAAAGGGAACAGCGCGCTGTTCAATGCTTCATTGAAAGGTCATCTCCCTGTAATAAAGTATTTAGTATCAAAAGGTGCCGATGTAAATTTAAAAAACAATAAAGGCGCAACCCCTTTAATGGCTGCTTCACGCAAGGGGTATTACACAGTAGTAAAGTATCTGCTTTCCCGGAAAGCAGATGTGGATACTCAAAACAGGGCAGGGGATACGGCGCTTATCCTGGCTTCATTGAATGGACATTTGAAAATCGTTAAACTCTTAAAGCAGTACAGGGCCGATGTTAATAAGAAAACAAAATCGGGTGCTACTGCGTTGTTTTCCGCGCTCTTAAAACGCAACTGGGAAATAGCGCTTTTTTTACTTCCCTGGAGTAAAGATGTAAATGTAAAAAGCAGACGCGGTTATACCGCGTTAATGTTTGCCGCATCAAACGGCAAAACAAATATTGTCAAACAGTTAATATCAAAAGGTGCTGATGTTAATGCGCAGAACAATATCGGGACGAGTGTTTTAATGACGGCAATAACAAAAGGAAATATGCATGTCATCAGGCATTTAGTGATAAATGGAGCGAATGTCAATCACCGGGACCATGCCGGAAGAACAGTTCTCAGTGTGGCAGCGTATAAAGGGAAGGTGAATGCCGTAAAATATTTACTCTTAAAAGGAGCGAATGTTCATTTAAGAGATAATTTAAAGAGAACTGTTCTCATGTGGGCCATTAAAAAAGGTTATGGCAGGAAAACAGTGGAAATTGTAAAGCTGTTACTGGCAAAAGGTGCGGGTATTAATGCCCGTGACAGGTATGGACAGACCGCATTAATGTTTGCCGCAGGGAACAGTCAACTGGAGGTTGTCAAATACCTGGTATTAAAAGGCGCGCTGGTCAATATAAAAGATAAGTACAATGTCAGCGCCTACGGGTATGCAAAGAGAACCGGATGTAAGCGGGTCATTGCATATTTAAAGGAGCGGAGCGCAAATAAGTAGGGGAGCCCATGCAAATAATTTTTTATTGTATTTTTTTGTCTTTATTTATAATGTGATTTAAATATTGACCGGGTCCGCTGTCCCGGGTAAATTGCTCTATGGAACTGAAAAAAGACCTGAACCTTTTCGATATATTCTGCATTACAACTGGTGCCATGCTGAGTTCCGGTATTTTCCTTCTACCCGCTCTTGCTTTTGCAAAGGTGGGTCCATCGGTTTTTCTCTCATATTTTGTGGCGGGGGTTCTCGCGGCAGCAGGTATGCTCAGCCAGGCGGAACTTACGTCAGCCATGCCTAAATCCGGGGGGACCTATTACTTTGTCACAAGGAGCATGGGGGCGGCAATCGGTACTGTTTACGGTCTTATTACAATGCTCTCCCTCGCATTAAAGAGCGCTTTTGAACTGATAAGCATGGCGGCATTTACATCATTTCTTATTCAGCTGGATATCAGGATAATCGGTCTTCTGCTCTGTGTTATTTTTATCCTCATAAATATTCTCGGGGCCAAGGGCGCGGGAAGGATACAGGCAGTGCTTGTGTTTCTCATCATCCCGGTCCTTCTCCTCTATTCCATAATGGGACTGCCGCATGTTGATGTACATAATTTTGTTCCCTTCACACCAAACGGGCTGTTGAGTGTTTTTTCCACTGCCGGTTTTGTTTTTGTTTCATATGGCGGTCTTTTAAAGGTGGCAAGTATCGCCGAAGAGGTAAAGGACCCGGGCAGGGTCCTTCCCCTGGGGATGATAATGTCGCTGATAACAATCATCTTCCTCTATATGGGGGTCATCTTTGTCACCACGGGGACCCTGCAGGGCGACGTCCTGTCAAAATCTCTGAGGCCTGTTACCGATGGAGCGTCCGTGTTCGCCGGGAAATGGGAAGTTATTGCGGTTACCATTGTTGCCATTCTCGGTTTTTCATCCGCGGCCAACGCGGGCATTCTGGGAGCGTCCCGGTACCCCCTTGCCCTGAGCAGAGACAACCTTCTTCCAAAGTTCCTGGGAAAGATCAACAACAGGTTCAAGTCGCCCCATAATGCCATAATTCTTACCGGCTTCATGATAGCCGTTTCACTTTTCATGAAACTGGATATTATCATTAAAGCAGCATCAAGTGTTCTTATCCTTACATACATTTTTTCCTGCCTGGCAAATATTATTATGAGGGAGAGCAGGCTCCAGAACTATAAGCCGCAGTTTAAGGCCCCCCTTTATCCCTGGGTGCAGGTATTCGGCATCTGCGGATTTATCTTCCTGCTTATTGAGATTGGAAAGGACGCTCTCCTCATCAGCGTGGCGCTGATTGTTTTTGGTTTCCTCATATACTGGATTTTTGGCAGGATAAAGGCCCGGAGAGAGTTCGCGCTTCTTCACCTGATTGAAAGGATCACCGCAAAGGAGTTGACCGGTCATTCCCTTGAAACGGAACTGAAAGAGGTGATAAGAGAGAGGGATGATATTGTGGGGGACAGGTTTGACCAGATGATTGAACACTCTGTTGTGCTTGACCTGGATGAAGAGCTCTCCCTCGGTGAGTTTTTCAGGGCTGCCGTAAAGCCTTTGACAGAAAGAGTGGATGTTGATGAAAATATCCTGTTCGACCTTCTTGTGGAGAGGGAAAATGAGAGCAGTACCGCCCTGGGCCCGGGATTTGCCATACCCCATATAGTCATCCAGGGGGAGAAGAAGTTTGATATCCTCATAGCCAGGAGCAGAAAAGGCGTCAGGTTTTCAGATGACGCGCCCGGTGTTACGGCGGTCTTCTTTCTTATCGGGACAAAGGATGAGAGGAATTTCCACCTCCGGGCCCTCTCTGCCATAGCCCAGATAATCCAGGACCCCGACTTTGAAAAAAAATGGATGTCCGCAAAGAACAGCGAGGTCCTGAGGGATATTGTCCTCCTGGGAGAGAGAAGGCGTCATATTCCCATATGACCTATTCGCTGATCATCAATTTTCGGTACTCAGTGTACTCTTTGCTCCCGGGACCGTCAAACCTCGTGCCCAGGAGAGATTCCTGAATATAGCTCTTTTGAAGCGCCGCTATATCAATAAAACTTGCGTTGAGGTAATCAATCAGCGGTTTCCCGTTTGTAAGGTCAACATATTCAAGGTCCACCCTGACGGTTTTCAGGTAGCGCCTGCAGTTTTCGCAGACATATGCAGAGACTTCATCTTCTCCTTCAATATTGAGATAACCGAGCTTCTCTTTGTCCGTTGTCAGGCAGAATGAACAGACCATGCGTTTGAAGGTCCAGTTTGTCCCGCAGCAGATACAGCTCATTCGTCTTGTTCCCTTTTTGCCCACAAGGTATGCCATACCGGGCCAGTGGCCGCAGACTGGACAGATCCCGGATACATGTTCGTTAAGATTATATTCCGATTCAATGGATCTGCTCAGGCTGTTCCTGTATCCGTAAGCGGAAAAAATTGAAAAGAAGGTCATAAACTCCATGGAGAGGTCATTTTCCCGTGTGATCTCCAGAAGAGATTTCTGGTCATTGGCAAGAATGGTCTTTATGATGTCCAGGGAACCGGGTGATCCTTTTTCAAGAAAGCTGTCCACTGTTTCAATGTCCCGGGCATAATCGGGGATGTGGTTGAGAAAGATCTGGAGAAGGGACACAAGAAAACTGTGATTGTCCTCTTTTTTTATCTTCCACATTTTCCCGTTTAACGCGTACCTGAAGTCCTTAATAAGTTCTCTCCCCTTTTCCCTGGTCTTCCCGTTAAGCGATGCGGAAAAGTATTTTTCATGCTCCAGGTAGAGGTTCATGAGATCATAGATAAATGTTTCAATTGCCCTGTTTTCGCTTTCCATTTTTTCTCCTTCTGTTTCCGGTATTTACATTTGTCTCATGCCAGTAAAATATCCTGATCAATAAAAAGTCCATTTATTTTTGAAAGAATGATAAATTATCGGTTTTTCATCAAGTTTACTGTTATGATGAATAACAATATTTAAGAAAAAAAGATAACTGATATGTCCCCACCGCCTTAGGCAACGGGGACATATTGTTGATAATTTTAGGAGATTTGTAATATTTTTTCAAATAGTAAAGTAGTTCCGATTATAAAAACAGCGATGGATAAAATCCATCGCTGTTAACAGTAAATTTAATAATTGTTGTTTATCTCTTCTCAAAAACCGGCAGTTTACTGCACATAATATAGTAAAGCATAATCCCCGTTGAGATTATTCCCACCGATATCAAGACTTCCCCTATTGCCGGGATATACACACCCCTTTCGGGTACTGATATCCCGACTATTGAAACATTGACCCTGTTGATGAGAACACCCAGGACAATCAGTGTGGCGGCCAGAAAGCTTGCATTGGGTGAATTTGCTGTACCCGGTATAATAAGGAGTACAAAGGGTATGAGCAATCCCACTCCCACTTCAAGCCCGAAGAAGAAGAGCTGTGCCCCGCTGGCCCCTGCAAATGAAAACCCTGTCTGGTTAAACAGACTCCAGAATCTCAGGATTGCAGTTGCCGCTACAAAGACGGGGAGTATCCTCACAAGACCTTTAATCACGTCTTTCTCAAGTCCAAATCCGAATACCCGGGATGAAAGGGACGATTCGAAAATGACCATGGCAAATCCCACCATTATCGCGCTTGCCAGGAAGTTGAGCGGCAGGTAGGGAGTGTACCAGAGCGATGACAGCTTGGTGGGCACAATGAGAAAGAGTGAACCCAGAGATGACTGGTGCTCCACTGAGAAAATAACCCCTGCCATGATAAGGAGAAGCACTGTACTCCCCTTTGGGAGCCTGTTCCTGAAGAGAACATAGAAGAAGGAGAGAATGATAAAGGTGATGCCCGCGTACCAGGGAAACCCGGTCATTACGAATACAAACCAGGAAACAAGCACTATACTGACCCAGGGTGCGAAGATGTCCCAATTCTCCTGTGCCTTTGTCATCTTGTACTCTTCAAAAACTACCGGTGCAAACTCCAGGGCAAGAACCGTGAGGTAGAGAAGTACGCACCAGCCCACTTCAAACATGGCGGAATTATGGTTCCAGAAAAAGATAACGTGCCAGATGTTCCAGCCCCTTCCCAGGTCTACAACGAGGCCCAGGGCCACGAAGATATAGCCGAGGAAGGCGGTAAGAATGGCCGGCCTGATTACAGCCTTGTATTTTTCCTTTCCGAAGATGTGCGTCAATGCCGCCACGGTAAACCCCCCTGCGGCAAGGGCAACACCGGTGAGAACATCAATGCCGATCCAGAACCCCCAGGGATAAGCGTCGGTGAGGTTTGTTACCGAACCGAGCCCCATGACGAACCTGATGAGAATCAGAACCGCGCCAATTGACATGAGAATGAACAGAGTTCTTGAACCTTTCCCGAAAGTCACACCAAATTTATTCATGGCTCCCTCCCTCTGAATCAGATTCAGCTGCAGCGTTCCTGTTGTGCTTATTGACAATATAAGCTGATATTCCCAGAAGGGCCCCGAGACCCATTACTACTCCAGGAATTGATTTCATCGCGGGTTCCGTAAAGCTTATCATGGCTTTATTGGGAAGGTTCTTCGGATATCCGAACTCCTTATCCAGAGCTACGCTGGAAATGTTCAGGACACAGGTCCCTCCCACCTCGTTTTCACCATAGATATGCTGGTAGTATTTTTTCGGTTCCGCCTTCAGGCGCTGTTTTGCTATTTTCAACAGCTCGTCCCGGTTACCAAAGAGTATTGCCCCTGTTGAACAGGCCTTGGAACATGCCGGCTGCAGCCCGTTCTTGATCCTGTCACTGCAGAGGGTACACTTCCTGATTTTTGGATTGATACTGGACCATTCAAAAGTCGGGATTTGATAGGGGCACGCAAGCATGCAGTACCTGCACCCGATACACTTTTTCTCATCCCATTCCACCGGGCCTTCTGCTGTCTTCGTGAAAGCGCCCACAATACAGGCGGCTTCGCAGGCGGGCTCAAGGCAGTGCTGGCACTGGGATTTGTGGAAAGTCCAGTCAATAAGCTGTCCCTTCTTTTCAATTTCCCTGTACTTGATCAGAGTATAGGTTTTGCTGGAAAGATTAGCGGGGTTCTGATATCCCGGACCTCCGAAAAACTCTGTCTTTTCCGCCGGGAGCTCATTCCACTGCTTGCATGCCACCTGGCAAGCCCTGCATCCTATACACTTGGTTCCGTCGATTAAAAAACCTTTCTGTTTTATTGTACTTTTCATAGTGATGCTCCTTATGCCTTCACAACATTGCAGAGGAATGCTTTAAATTCCGGAATATTGGTGTTAGCATCCCCCACATGAGGCGTAAGGAAGTTTGCACTATCACCCTGTGAGATACCCTGGTATCCGAAATGCCACGGGATGCCCACCTGGTGGACTAACATATCCTTACCCTTGCTGTCTTTAAGTTTAAACGGTTTAAAACGCGCGGTAACCAGGGCGTATGCCTCCACACTTCCCCGGGCAGAGTTAAGCTTTACCTTTTCACCGTTTTTGACCTTGATCTTTGCGGCCAGCTCCTTGCTCATCTCCACAAAGAAGTCGGGCATAAGCTCTGAGAGCCACGGCTGGTTCCTTGTCATGGCCCCTGCCTGCCAGTGTTCGCTGAGCCTGTATGTTGTACAGACGATGGGAAAGACATCGCATTCACCGATCTTGTTCATCTCGCATTGAAGCTTCGTGCCCTTGAAGTACTGGAGAATTACGGGGTTGAAAGCGATGCTGTTTCCCGGCATGGGATTTTCCTTTCCGAAGGGAGATTCCACCGGCTCATAGTGCTCCGGCATGGGTCCGTCTCTGAGGCCCTTGGCAAAGAGCCGCGCATGACCTTCCGGAAGCATAATAAAGGGATATTTTGTCCCCGGGGCCCATCCACCGTCGGGAACATCTCCTTCAAAGGCCCCCTTTCCCCCCTTGAGGGAAGGATTCCAGTTGATAACCCATTTGTCCTTATCATAGGGAACGCCGCTGTTGTCTACAGACGCGCGGTTATAGATGATCCTCCTGTTAACAGGCCATGTCCATGACCAGTTGAGGTTGAGGCCTTCGGCCCGTCCCCGGGCAATGAGCTTCTGCGCCTTCGGTTCGTTCTTTTCGGCTATTCTTCTTGCCAGCCTGTTTGAGAACTGCCCGGCGTTATTGTTAACATAGTGCGTATCAGTCTTTTTCCCCTCACTGGAGCTCCATCCAACATAGCTTCCGCTCATGAGCCAGTTGCCGCTCATTGTTGAACCGTCTGCCTGGAGGAAACCGAAGCTGGGGGCCTGGGTCCCCTTTTTGAAGAGTTTTCCCTTTACCTTTGTGTCCCGGGTGAAGTAACCATTAATCTCACGGGCAACCTGGTGGACATCCGGCTCCCTGTGGGGGTCGGTGGTCTCACCTGTCCCGTAGTCCCAGAAGAGGTTGAGGATAGGGTCGGGAAACGTGCCTTTATCTTTTTTATACTGGTTCCTCACTTCCTTAAACAGGGCATCAACGATCCAGAGGTCCGGACGCGCGTCACCGTGCCAGCCCGGATCACCCGGCTGAATGGCAGCGTATCTCCACTGTGCCCAGCGTCCCGAGTTTGTTACGGAACCCTCCTTCTCCATTGAAGAGGCCGCGGGAAGGAGGAAAACCTCTGTGTTGATCTTTGAAGAATCAGCCCCCGGTGCTTTCCAGAATGCGGAAGTTTCCGTTTCCCAGAGATCCACGGCGACCATCCACTTCAGTTTTTCCAGGGCTTTTTGCTCCTTCTGGACGTTGGGACCGCCCACAACCGGGTTCTGTCCCCAGAGGATGAGGCCTTCAAACTGGCCCACGTACATCTGCTCGAAGAGGGTGATGTGGTCCATCCATCCCTCACGCTTGGGCAGGTAGTTGTAGCAGAACCCTCCCTCCTTATCGGCAGTGGCATGGTCATTCCACCAGGCCTTCAGGAGGCTGACAATATACTTGTTTGTGTTTGACCACCAGTTAGCGGACTTCTTGTCATTTGAAACCGGTGTATACTTCTTGATATAGGTTGCCAGGTCCCTGTCCTTTGGCTGGGGTGTTTTGAGATAGCCGGGCAGGATATGAAAGAGAAGACACATATCGGTAGAACCCTGGACATTCGATTCACCCCTGAGGGCATTGATTCCGCCGCCGGCTTTTCCAACATTACCCATAAGGAGCTGCAGCATGGCGTATGTCCGAATGTTCTGGGTCCCCACAGTATGCTGGGTGGTTCCCATGGCATACATTATGGTACCCACCCTGTCAGGAGCAGAGGTGGATGTATAGAGCTCCGCGACCTTGAGGAAAACATCCTTGGGGCACCCGGTTATGCCGGAAACCACATCGGGTGTATACCGTGAGTAATGTTTTTTCATGATCTGGTATACACAGTTAGGGCTGCTGAGGGACTTGTCCTGTCGGGGATTACCCCCTCCGTCCAGCTGGTATCCCCAGGTGGAGTTGTTATAGGACCTTTTGGCTTCGCTGTAGCCGGTAAACAGTCCGTCCCTGAACCCGAACCCCGGGTTGATGAGGAAGGAACCGTTTGTGGCGTTAACGATATAGTCCTTATGCACCCTGTTGTTCTGCAGGGCATAGTTAATGATACCCCCCATAAAGGCGATATCCGTGCCCGAACGAAGGGGAGCATAGATGTCAGAGAGGGATGATGACCGGGTAAACCTTGGGTCAATGCTGATAAGTTTGGCTCCCTTCTCAAGCGCCTTGTTCACATATTTCATTCCAACGGTGTGATTTTCCGCGGCATTGCTGCCAATGATGATAATAACGTCTGAGTGCTGGATATCTATCCAGTGATTGGTCATGGCCCCGCGGCCAAAAGAGTTCGCCAGACTGGCGACAGTTGAGGAGTGTCAGATACGGGCCTGGTGTTCGATCCAGGTAAGACCCAGCGCCCGGGCCATTTTGACAATCAGGTAGCATTCTTCGTTGTCAAGGGCGGCCCCTCCGATCTGGGCAATCCCGTCTGTCCTGTTGACAAGAAAGCCGCCTTTTTTTCTCACAAGGGTTTTGTCCCTTGTCGCCTTGATGTTCTTTGCAATTTTTTCAATTGCCCACTTCCAGTCCTTTTTTTCCCACTGATTTGATCCCGGCGCGCGATAGAGAACATGATTTAATCTTCTCTTGTTTACCGAGGTCTGAATCAGCCCTGCTCCTTTAGAGCATAAAGAACCTTCATTAATAGGATGATCCGGGTCGCCTTCAGTATTAACAATTCTGCCGTCCCGCTGGCTGACGATCAGCCCGCAGCCCACAGCACAGAAGGGACAAATAGTGGTTGTCTCTTTAGTTCTGTATGTTTTAAAGACCCCGGTGTCGGCCCGGGCAGAATTGGTAGAAAGCGAGAAAACGGACACAGCTGTCCCTACCGAAGCAGCCCCTTTTCCGAAAAAAGACCTTCGACTGATTTTCTCCATAATTTAGCTCTCCAATAGTTGTAAAAAAACTAAGTTTTTAATAAACGGTAAGAAAGCAGAAATCCTTTCAATATTTATATGGATCTCTACACTGTTTAGGAGTGAATCCCAATATAAACTGGAATAAATATAAAAAGGAGGAATGAAGAATGTCAATATTTTTTATTTGTTATTATCCCGTAGAGATGTGAATAAAATGCTTGGATGAAGGTTTGTGTAATATTTTGTAAGATTTTTGACATTCAGATATTTTTATGAAAATTATTTTAGTTTTTCTTCGGGCATTCCAGTATTATAATGAATTTACCAGTTACAAAGAACATTTTATTCATTGTGACATCAGTAATAAAATACTCTATTCGGTTGTGATCGTTCTCATATTATCCCATCCTCTCATTGTATAAAGTGAGAATAGCAATATTCTTCCCAAATATTAATACGATTGATGACCGGGATTAATTAAAACTTTTTACAAAAAGTACATTTATACCATAATTTTCCGGAATTTAATTCACACTCCTCTATTCGCTTAAGGAATGAGAAATATCAGGCTTGACATGAGAATGAATATAAAATAGCCTTTATAAACTGGTCATTCCACTACAGGAGGTAATCTAAGTGCAGTTAAAGAAGTTAACCGTTCAATTACTGGCCGTTCTTCTGCTCCTGAACTTTTCAGCCGGGTGCGGGAGAAAGGGAAAAATACCCGGTACGGGAGACACCGCACCCGATTTCACTCTCAAAAACCAGGTGCAGATGAATGTTACACTGAGCAATTTCAGGGGAAAGAGAAATGTGATCCTGGTCTTTTATCCCCTGGATTTTACATCAACCTGAGCGGGAGAACTCTCTGATTACCGTAAGAACATGAGACGGTTAGGGGAGTTGAATACCGAAGTTTTCGGTATCAGTCTTGACAGTTACGCGTCTCACGCGGCCTTCAGGAAAGAGCTGAATCTTCCCTTTGACCTTCTCTCTGACTGGGACAGGAAGGTCTCAAGGCTGTACGGTATTTATAATGAAAGGGAAAGGGTCGCCAACAGGTACAGTTTTCTTATTGATAAAAAGGGTATTGTGTGGTACAGGCAGAGTTCCGGGCTCAATGATCCCCGGGACCTCAAGAGCATGCTGAAAAAAGTCGAAGAACTCGAAGGAGGTAAATAGATGGTAAAGATATTTAATCCGTTCTTTACAGTACTTGTTCTTTTTGCACTGGTTTCCGGACCAGGCTGTTCCGGGAAGAAGACCTATACACTTAAAGATATTACCTTTGTCCAGTTTTATGATCCAACCTGACCGATCTGCCATAAGATGGAGCCTGTCGTTGAGAGGCTAAGGAAACAGTATGAACCGCTGCTCAATGAGTTTAGAATCATAAACATAAAAACAGAAGAGGGAAGGGACAAGCTGATTGTGTTCGGGATTACTGCAACACCGACATTTATCCTCATGGGGCCCGGTGAAAAGGAACTGGACAGGATAAGCGGCGATATTCCCGAAGAGAATATGGTAAAGTTCATAGAACAGTTTAAGAAAAAATAGTTACCGGTTTCCCGTTGCGGGTCCCGGCTTAAAAGAGAGAATGAAAAAGAGCACGAGAGTGTGAATGAAGAGGTCCATGGGTGAACATAAAGACAATAATTAACAGGGAACTGCAGTCGGGCAGAAATACACTTTCAGAGAAGGACGCAAAAGATTTTCTCGGCAGCTTTGGAATACCGGTGGTCAGGGAGATTGAGGTTGCCGGTAAAAAGGAAGCTTTTAAGGCTGCGGAAAAAATCGGCTTTCCCCTGGTGATCAAAGGCATGGGCGCCGGGATCCTTCACAAGACCGAGATGGGCCTTGTCCATCTGGACATTAAAAGTGAAGATGAAATAAGAAAATCCCTTATTGAAATGAGGAAGAGCGGGGGAGATGCCCTTGAAGGGTTCCTGGTGCAGCCTTATCTCCGGGGAAAAAGGGAATTTGTTGCCGGTCTTTTCCGTGATGAGCAGTTTGGGCCCGTGGTCATGTTCGGCCTGGGAGGTGTCTTTACAGAGGCTCTCTCTGACGTTACATTCCGTGTTGCCCCTGTCACAGCGGATGATGCAGGTGAAATGCTGGAGGAGATCAATGCGAAAAAACTCCTCGGCGGGTTCAGGGGAGAGGAAGAGGCCCACAGGGAGATGCTGATCAGGACACTTACGGGCCTTTCTCAAATAGGGACCGAACATCCTGAAATATCAGAAATAGATATTAACCCGCTTCTCGTTAGTCCCGGGGGAGAAGTCACAGCCGTTGACGCCCTTGTGGTACTCTCAAAACAAACGGAGGAGACGATTTATCCCCCTGCGGTTGATCCTTCCCGGATAAGAGACCTTTTCTATCCCAGGTCTATTGCGTTTATCGGCGCATCGGGGCAGATAGGAAAGTGGGGGAATACCCTGGTCGTCAACACCATAAGCGGCGGTTACGAAGGTGAAATTTATCTCGTGAATCCCCGGGGAGGGGAGATTGCCGGCAGAACCGTATATAAATCCCTTCCGGATATTCCCGGTGATGTGGACCTCGGTATCGTAACCATTCCGGCCTCGCTGGTCAGGGACCTGCTCCCGCAGTTTAAAGAGAAGGGTGTAAAGAACATGCTGCTCATTTCATCCGGTTTCAGTGAAACAGGTGAAAAGGGGAAAGAGCTTGAAAGGGAACTGGTGGAAAGCGCCCGGAAGGCCGGGGTCCTGGTCCTGGGCCCGAACACAATGGGTATTTCAAATCCCCATATCTCCCTCCACACAGTTGGCGCCCCGGTTTCACCGCTCCCGGGAAGTACTGCCATGGTCTCCCAGTCGGGAAATATGGGTGTACAGCTTATGGCCTTTGCGGAGCAGCAGGGGATCGGTATCCGGGGCTTCTGCGGTTCCGGGAATGAGGCGATGATCAGCATCGAAGATTTCCTTGACGGTTTTGAAGTGGATGAACTTACGGAGACTGTGATCATTTATATGGAAAGCGTGAAAAACGGGCGCCGCTTTTTTGAAAGCGCAAAAAGAGTGGGAAAGAAAAAGCCCATCATTCTCCTCAAGGGAGGACAGAGCGAAGCGGGCAACAAAGCCGCGTCCAGTCATACGGGCGCCATGACATCCGACTCGAAGATCTTTGACGTTGCCTGCCGGCAGAGCGGTATTGTAACGGTGAAGCAGTCTCTGGACCTGCTTGACCTGGCAGCCGCTTTTTCGTCGCTTCCTCTCCCCAGAGGAAAGCGTGTGGGTATTATGACCTTTGGGGGAGGCTGGGGAGTCATAACGGCTGATCTGTGCACCTACTACGGGCTTGAGGTCCCGGAACTCTCTCCCGGGATCATAAAATCCGTGGACAAAATACTTCCCGATTACTGGAGCAGGGCAAATCCCCTGGACCTTGTGGGCGAGTATGACCCGAAAATCCCCCTGGCGGTCATGGAGGCGCTTCTTCAGTGGGAGGGGTGTGACGGCGTGATAAACCTCGGGATTCACGGGAGGAGGATATTCGTAAAAATGCAGATAGAGAAAATGCAGAGGGCGGACCCCTCGTATCCTGTTGAGACCCTGAACTCGATAAATGAGCTCATGTTACAATTTGAAAGCGAATACCGGGAGTTTATCGCCCGGATCATGGAAAAGTATGAAAAACCCGTTTATGGAGTCAATCTTCTCTCCGATGAAAAAGACCTGACAGTCTACCAGGTGGAGGGGAGCCCCTACAAAGGACTTTTCTATGAATCTCCCGAACGCGCCGTGAAGGCCTTCGCGAAAATGTATGAGTACTACAGGTTTATTTCGAAATAGTCTTTTTCGTAAAAATAAATTACTCCCGGCCCGGCTTTCTTCTTTCCTGTTTGCCGTAAACGAAATGACCACAAAAATATCATCGTTTTAACGATTGTTATATTATCCTGAGTGTCTATAATCAGTATATAACGCAGGTTATTTGTTTTCTCCGGATGAAAGTCAACATGAAAAGTCTCATTGAAAAGAGATATTTATAATGAGAATCATCCGGTAAAAATAGTGCAGACAGACCGGAAGAAATTTTCAATGGGGAAGTCTCATGGACACAATGGATGATAAATATGTAAAAGATTTATCAGTTGATACTATACAGGGAATTGTTAAAATGCTTCTTGAAGGCTCAACATGGCTGGATATCGCACTGAAATATGATGTTGATTCGTCCCAGATCGGGTATATATATAAAAAGCTCTTGTTGTGATTTTTAGTCCCCCGCATATTTATCAAGTTTTAATATGGGGCAGTTGTCATGAAAACCCGCCGGGGTTATCCCGAAGCTCTGAATGAGCCGGGTCCAGTAATTGACCTGCGACGCTGTGGAGGCGAGAATGACGATTTCTCTTTCATCGAATAAATTTTTTAAATCAGCTATTAATGTCTCATCAAATGCAATGGGGGTGCTGCAGATTGCCCGGGCATACCGTATGGCCGTTTTTTCCCTTTCATTGAGAGTTGTTACTTTATCGAGGACTATTACCTCCTGAAGTGCCTCTATCTCCTCTTCACTTATGTTCATCTTTTCGAATTCCCAGGAGTTCATATCGATACAGAAGGGGCAGGACACGGTAAAGGAGACGGTCATTCTCACCAGCTTGAGGATCCTTTTGCTTACCGACCGGTCGCTGTGGGTCACCAGGCTCTCGAAGATCCCCGAATTGATGAGCGCCCGGGGATACCATGCCAGGATCCGGGAGGGCATCATCTTTTTCCCCGCACCTTTATCACCGATCCAGATAAGGAATTTTAAAAGCGGATTTTTTATTTTTGGAGGTTCAATAAAAAGCATAACATTCTCCTCGCCTGTAATTTTTGATAGAGTAAAAATAAGGGTGTATATTGCAAGCACATTCACTTTTGTGCCGAATAATAAAAAAAGTTTTTGACATCCGGGTAATAGCGGATAGCATTTCGCAATTAAGGAGAAAATTATGGAAAAAATGAACAGCATACTGGCGGTTTTTTTACTGATATGCATGGGCCTGTTCCTCTCATGCTTTGGGGGAGACGAAAGCGACAGCATTCCCATGGGGGGAGCGGAGGACCAGATTGTGGGAGACTGGTGGAGTGATAGTGTATTTGGTACGGGTGTTGGTGACGGTTCCCGCTTTGACGGGAAAGGGGGCGGCTATGACCTTTCATACGAAAATTCGGATTACTGTGTTGATACCGATGATCCCATAATCTACAGGTATGACGGGACAACACTGACCGTCTATGAGGGTGATCATGTTGTGAGCGGGACAGTTGAAGAAACAGGTATTGATGCGGTAACTTATCATACTAATTATGGGGACTCTGATCTAATTAAGGTTAACGCTACAGTCAATTGTGATTAAACATAGACCATTGTACCCTGAGAAAATTCTCAGATGAAAAATTAAATGTCAGAGAGGGGAGCATCTTCCCCTCTGTGTCACTTCCATTGACTATTTCCCAGCGGGTCTGTCCGAGAGAAAATACCTGATAAAGAGAATAAAGAGCACCAGGAAGCTGATGAGCAGCAGGTACTCCAGGCCCTTTGTTTCGAAGATATTCACGTATGTGTATGTTTCCAGATGTCCCGGCATTTTTTTTACCTCCTTTTAATGGTCTTCTTCAAAGACCCGCATCCTGTTGACTACCCAGCGGAAGGCCCATATCTCAATTGAGATGATCATCAGGGTCACAACGATCTCCTGCCACGAAGGGTAGTACCTGACCTCCGACTTCCAGTTGAATGTAATAATCGATATATTGAGCCTGTTGATCACGATACCGATAAGTGTTATGACCGATGCTATACTGATGAGGCCCCTGTTCCTGTTCCTGTATGCGTGGGCGTACATAACGCAGGGTACAAGCACAAAGCCGATGACTTCCACAAAGTACCATACACCCCAGATGTCCCCCATGAGCGACCAGTGGTGGCCGTGGATAAAAATGATCGCCTTGAAGAAGTAATAGACAAAAAGGGATATGGCGGCCCCCTTCGCCAGGCCGAACCGGATATCCTCAAACCTGTGATGGCTTTCCGGGTCGATCTTATGGCTGAACACCCTGTGGCTTATACTGCTCTCAAAGAGTATCATGGAGAGGCCCGCGGGTATGCTCGACGCCACAAAGAGGAGGGGGATGAACTCCGTATACCAGAGGGGATGGATCTTCGACTTCGCCAGGAGAAAGAGCGCCCCCAGCCCCGACTGGTGCAGGAGGGAAAGGGTTATTCCGAATATCACTGCCCCCAGTGTGAGCTTCCGGAGAAACCGTCTGGCTTTTTCATATCCCAGCCATTCCGCTACAACCGGTGAAAACTCGATAAACTGCGCTATCATATAGAGCATAAAATGCCAGGCCACAAGGAAGAGGACCGAGTTATAACCGAAAGAGTTCCCTATGAGCGGGTTAATGATCTTCCAGGGACGTCCGAGGTCAAGGGCCAGCGCCCCGGCGTAGAAGACATAAGCCAGAAACCCGTTCAGGACCGTGACCTTGACAATGGGGTGATACTTCTCGGCCCTCATGATATATACGGTAAAGGTTATGATATACGCTCCTGCTGCGAAAGCGACCCCCGTTACAACATCAAAACCCACCCAGAAGCCCCAGGGAAACTCCTGTGACAGGTTTGTCACGGAACCAAGCCCGTAATAGAACCTGAAGAAGAGAATAACCAGTCCTGTGATGATGATGGGTATTGAAATAAAATTAAACGGAGTGAAGATATTCCCCTTCGGTTTCATCTCCCGGAGAACAAATCGCAAGGTGCTCTTTTTTTTTATGAGATCAGGTTCATCGGTGATTTCTTCTCTTTCCACTGTTGTCTTAGTCATGGTTTTCCCTCCCTCTTGCAGGTATAACATCTTCATCTCTTTTTGTTAACTGGCTGAGCCCGTAGAGCAGGGGAGGGACAACCAGCAATACTCCCGGTACTGCATAGAGGAATTCCCTGGTATATCCCGGGTACGGTTCCGAGCCCAGGTCTGTTTTGAATCCCAGTTCATTAAATGGGACGGGGGATATATAAAGCCAGCCGGTACCTCCCGCCTCATGCTCGCCATAGATGTGATGTTCATACCTGTCCGGATTTCTATAGATCCTGGTTCGCGCTATCTCCATAAGGTCTCTCTTTAAGCCGAAGGTAAGGGCGCCTCTGGGGCAGGTCTCCACGCACGCGGGCAGCTGTCCTTTCTCCAGCCGCCGGAAGCACATTGTACATTTTTGGACCTTTGGGTTCCGGGAGTTGTACTCGTACTTTGGTATCTCGAAGGGGCATGCCACCATACAGTACCTGCAGCCCATGCACATCTCCTCCCTCCAGATAATGGGTCCTTCTTTTGTCTTGTACATGGCATTGGTCAGGCATGCCGATGCACATGCCGGCTGCCAGCAGTGCATGCACTGTTTTTTTACATAAAACTCTCCCTTGCTTGTCTTGAACCTGTTTACCACTGTCAGCTGTTTTTCACTGGTTTTTCGTATCTTATTGAGGGCGCCGTCCTTTTCCACTTGGGGGACATGCATATTATTAGCCTTTCCGCAGGCCACTTCACAGGAACGGCACCCAATGCATCTGCTTATATCGGTGAGTATTCCTATAAATTCCTTTGGAGACGGTTTTTCACGGTTTTGAGCAAAAAGATTTTTTCCGGACAATATGCCGCATGCTGATGCGAGTGTTTTAATAAACTTTCTTCTATCCATTGTCAAACATCCTTTTTTTTAATATGTCATTCAAATTGAATAGCAGGGATTCTCTGATTATTCATGATCATAGCTGAGTCGTTACTCTGGATATTAATATTCCTGCTTTTTCCCGGAATGGCAGAATTTACACGATTTACTTGCTTCTACCCCTTTTCCCATTTCATGGCATTCAACACATGATTTGTGAATGACCACTTTATAGCTGAGGACCTGTTTCATGTAGTTCTTTTCAAGTTTATTGTGACAGTTCCTGCAGCTGTAGAGATTATGCCTCTTACGATCAGGATTGTGACAGTAGGTACAGTCTTTCCAGTTGTCCCTGGTAGAAAACCTGTGGGGTATTTTTAATGAAGATGCTCTGATCCTGTGATGGCAGTTTTGGCATTCAACATTGAAATCGTCAAAATGTGCCCTGTGAGGAAAATTTACTTCACCTACGTGAGAGGGGGTTTTAATTTTATCGGGTATCTTTAATGCTCCGCTCCCCTTCTGCCCGTATCCAACGGTTAACACTAAGAGGAGAAGAACAGGTATAAAAAGAACGTAGATTATCTTCATAATTACCTCTTTAATTACTCCGGATTGTTAAATTATCTCTCAGCCCGTTTTAGTTCAATTGTTTGAATGTGTTTTTGTGATGGAGATTGCCGGGGAATTCTTAAGGCCTATTTGCTTTTTTAAAGAAGCAAAATACACTGCCCGCATAACGATACATAGTAAATAAGATTAAATTAAGAAGAAAATTATCTACAGGTGAAATATGGTAAATTTAATCTTTAGAAGTCCCCATAAGCTTTCACTATTCCTCCATTGTTACTTCTCGATTTATTTTTTTCAATCGTTATTATATAATATATATATTGTCAATTAAATAATAAAAAAAATTAAAAGCATTGACTGTTTTTTCTATCAAAATTATTGTATATTACCGGGAAATTAAATGTAGATACTCAGCAATGTGAAAAAATAATCATATTCACTATAAAAATATAATTGAAATGTTTCCGCCGCTTTGTGTTGCGGAAACAGGTTGGGAGCATTTTTGTAAATAGCTTTAAATTATTTTATACAGCGGAGTCATTACAATTAAATAAATTACTTGTACTGATTTTTTCAATAAGATAATTTAAGAGTCAACAGTAAAAAGAGTTTTTCCATGCTTACAAGTTATAAATTAATATTTGCTATCGGAATTGTGGGAATGATCAGTATAAGCATATTCTCATATTTAAGTGCGAAATCGTACCGAAAACAGATAATAACAGGAATTGAAAATCATGCAAACCAGCTGAGTGAGACCGTTAAGCGGAGCACCAGGTACGATATGCTCCAGAACAACAGGCCCAGGATACGGAGGATAATTGACACCATCGGACAACAGGGCGGGATCGAAAGGGTCCGTGTGATCAACAAGGTGGGGACAATTATCTATTCTTCACTTGAAGGAGAGGTGAACAGCATTGTTGATATGAAGGGAGAGATGTGTTATGGATGCCATGGGCAGGGACTTGTTCTTGATAAGCTGACAATTTCCCAGAGGACCAGGTTCTTTAAAACGGTGGACGGGCATAAGTATCTCGGTATAATAAGCCCGGTCTACAATGAAAGGGCGTGCTGGGAGAGCAGCTGCCATGTCCACGGTCCCGATAGCAAAGTCCTGGGTGTCATGGATGTTATCATGTCCCTTGAGACCGTTGATACCCAGATCAATACCTTTACGGCTGAGCTGATGATTCTTGCTTTTATTGCCATTGCGGCAAACGGCTTTGTCCTCTGGTTCCTTGTTTATAAACTGTTTGGTAAACCGACAAAGGAGCTTCTGGCGGCAACCGATGCGGTTTCCGCGGGAGATTATAAGTATAAGGTCAATATAGGCGAAAAGCATGAAATGAGAAAACTTGCACTGTCTTTCAATGCAATGATCGACAAGATCTCCGAGACCCAGAACCAGCTCTATCACAACGCGAAGCTCGCTTCACTGGGTCAGATCGCTGCGGGGATCGCCCATGAGATAAACAACCCCCTCACCGGTGTCCTGACCTACAGCAGCTATCACCTGAAAAGGATTGAGGGTGACAAGCTGGACAAAAAGGAGCTTAAAGAGAGCCTTAATGTGATCGTAAGGGAGACCAAGAGATGCAGGGAGATCATCAAAGGGCTTCTCGATTTTGCGCGGCAGGTCCCGCCGAAGAAGACGAAAAATAATATTAATGTCGTTATTGAACAGGCACTTGCAATCCTTGAAAATGAGCTTGTCATGAAGAACATAAGTGTTGACAAGTTTTTCCTGGATGACATTCCCGATATTGAAGCCGACTTTGTACAGCTTCAGCAGGTATTTATAAATCTTATAACCAACGCGGCCCATGCAATCGGGGAGAAGGGAGGCGGGATCGTCATATTGACACATTTGAAAGATGTCAACAGCTCAAAGTTTATTGAAGTTAAAATTTCCGATACCGGGCACGGCATTCCCCGGGACAAGATCAATAGTATTTTTGATCCCTTTTTCAGCACGAAAGGCCAGGAGGGTACCGGTCTCGGGCTCTCGGTTGTACTGGGAATTATCGACGAACACAATGGAAAGATAGATGTTGAGAGCGAAGTGGAGAAAGGGACCACTTTTACCATAAAATTACCCCTGTGAATTTGATTGGTAAAAGAGTATAATGTATATTATATTCAGGGTGCGGAATTGACGGATAATATGGATAAAATTGATAAAAAGGATATCATTCTGGTTGATGATGAGGATGTGGTTCTTGATTCATCTCTGAAAATATTAAAAAGTGAAGGATATTCACTTGACGCGGTGAATAGTGCTGAAGAAGCAATTGAACTCCTGGATGAAAAGAGCTATCGAATGATGATCACAGACCTGATGATGCCGGGAAAATCGGGATTTCAGCTCCTGGAAAAGGTAAACGCAAAATTTCCCCGGATGCCGATCATCATCATTACCGGATATGCCACGCTGACCAACATCATGGATACCTTTAACGGTGGAGCATTTGACTTTATTCCGAAGCCTTTCAGCTTCGATGAACTCCTCTCGGTAGTAAGCAGGGGACTCAATTATGCTGCCTGTTCCCTGGAATTCAACAGCCGCGAGGAATACCTGAAAAGCTTTACACATGATGATAATCTTGAGGACTACTATTTTCTCGGGGACCACTCCTGGGTCAAGTTCAATGATGACGGTTCCGCAAAGTTAGGCGTGGGTATTACCTTTTCCCATTCAATGGGTGAGATTAAAGATCTCCAGATGCCTGATAACAACCAGGAGATAGCACAGGGTAATGAGTTTGTAAATATTGTATCGGGAAACAGTATTACACACAGGATTCTCTCACCCCTGAGCGGGAGAATAATAGAGAATAACAGTGAACTTCTGAAAGATCATGATCTGATAAATCGTGATCCTTTTTTTAATGGCTGGTTAACTCGAATTATACCACAGGACAGAGAAAGAGAAGTGGTATATCTTCAATTAAAAACAGATAAAAGTCTCATCTAATTTGGGTTTATTGTTTTCCATTAAGGAGGTTTAAAATGGTTATTGGGATAGTTATTGTTACAATTCTGTCTTTTATACTTGTTGATCTTTTGCTGAGAATAGTCATTAAAAAGTTCAATGATGCAAAAACTCACAAGGAGAGGCAGAAGGCCCTTGACAGCGGTCTTAAAATTATTGTTGCCGATGAGGCCAAGACACTAAAGCGCGTCAGGGTAGAAAAACCAAAGGCCAGTATTCTTGCTATCGATGATGAGGAGATTGTCCTGGACAGCTTTAGAAAGATACTTGTACTGGACGGTTACTCTATAGATACCGTCGAATCGGGTCCCGAAGCGCTGATGCTGGTAAAACGAAAAGACTACGACTTTGTCTTTACCGATCTGAAGATGCCGGGAATGGATGGTGTTGAGGTCACCAAGGCCGTCAAACACCTGCGTCCCGATATTGATATCATCGTTATAACGGGTTATGCCACAATAGAAACTGCCGTAGAGACCATGAAATACGGTGCAATGGACTATGTGCAGAAGCCCTTCACAGAGGATGAACTTATCAGCTTTGTAAACAAGTCCCTGATAAAGAGACAGGACAGGATCGAACGGAAAGTCAAACCAACCGTGAACCTTGTTACGCCCTCATCAAAGGAGTCAGACTCAATCCATGAATTCAACGTGCCATCCGGTGTCTTTATATCATCCAGTCATACCTGGGGAAGTATTGAACAGAACGGGCTTGTGAAAGTAGGCTTGGATGATTTTGTCCAGAAGATAATGGGCCCCATAGACGAGGTGGTCCTTCCCGCCAGGGGGGATGAAGTCACTCGGGGCAATGTCCTTTTTTCCGTAAAGCAGGGAAAGAGGGTTGCTGATTTTCTTTCACCTGTTTCCGGCATAATCAAGTATGTTAACGAAAAACTCCATGACAACGTGGAACTCCTCAAGATAAAGCCCTATGAGCACGGATGGGTCTGTTATATTGAAGCCTCTAATCTGGGCGGCGAACTCCAGTCCCTGAAGATCGGCTCGGATGCCGTATCATGGTACCAGACGGAGATCGATAAGTATGTCCGGATGATCTCGGAACTCAAAAAAGAGGTTGAGGTTGAGAGTGAGGATAAGGATGTCCAGGCTGATGATCTCATACTGGAACCCGTTATGGATGACGCGCTCTGGGACCAGTTCTCGGAATCGTTTCTTAAAGACGTGCACTAAAAGATCTTTAGTTCCGGGTTACGGGTTTCGAGTTCCGAGTTGAAGACTTTGTATATGAATAAAAACTCGGAACCCGGAACTCGTAACTAGGAACCTATACTACCCCGTGTTTATCCGTGTCTAAAATCTTTTTTTTGTCCTTCCAGCTGTTTGATAAAATCCAGGATAGCCCTGTTTACCGCTTCCGGCTGCTCCAGGGGGGAGAAGTGTGCCGCTTTATCAATATGGACCCTGCGGGCATTCCTGATATTCTCTTCGAGGAAGATCCCGTATTTGGGAGGTGTTATCCGGTCTTCTTCTGAGGTGAGAACAAGGACGGGAACTTCAATCCCCTGAAGCCTGTCCATGAGGTCGAATGAATCACAGGCGCGAAAATCACTGAGGGCGGTTGCTATCTCCATGGCGGAAGCATCCTCCATGAGTTCCCCGAGACAGTCCGGGTCCGAACTTTCCGAGAGGGCAAATTTTTCAAAGGTCCCGAGAAAAGCCCCGTAGTCATTTTCAATGGCGCTGAAAAAACCGGGATTAACCCTGAGCCGGGCTCCTGTATTTATCAGTATTCCTCCCTGAATCGGCATATTATTTCTGGTTAGAAGCTCAAGGACGATTGCTCCCCCCATGCTCAATCCGCAGAGAACAGGTCTTTCTATTCGCGCCCGGTTTATAAATTTCATGACGGAATCCGCATAACCGGAGATAGTATCCATCCCCGGTCCCCCGCTTTTCCCGTGACCGGGAAGGTCTATTGCCAGTGTGTTCATGTATTGGGAGAGTGCCGTGAGTTGTTTGCTCCAGAGCTTTCGGGAGTTTGTGGCTCCATGTATGAAGAGAATGGTGGGCCTGTCCGGGTCAGGGGGCCATGTTCCTGCATCGTAGTATATTTCGTTGATCTCACCGCTCTTCATGATATGCTCCTGCGGAAAAGTATTTAAATTACCGGGGATTCGAGTCAGTGCATTAACAAATGATTTTGTCAATAAATATTAATTGAGAATGTAATATATTGTTTCATAAATAATCTGAAGTAATTACAATGTGTGTTATTTGATCATTTATTGTTGACAAATCTCCCTTTCAGCTTTGATTAATAAGGGGTGGATTATACCCCTGGTGATTGATATAAGTGTTTTCACAGAGGTGTTCATCCAAAGAGCACAGGTGATTATTCCTTGAATTTGCTTTAGTGTGTATTTCATGTGGTTCGTGGTTGAAAAAAATTATGACTGAAAAAAAATCAGATATTCATATTTATCAAACCGATGATGGTGATACCAGGATCGATGTTCGTCTTGAGGATGAAACTGTATGGCTGTCTATAAATCAAATGGCTGAATTGTTTCAGCGGGATAAATCAGTAATATCGCGGCATATAAAAAATATTTATGATGAAGCAGAGCTTGCTAAAGATTCAACTGTTGCAAATTTTGCAACAGTTCAGCTTGAAGGAAAAAGAGAAATATCACGAAGTATTGATAATCTTGATGTTATCATTTCCGTAGGCTATTGTGTTAAGTCTCACCGGGGTACCGAAAATTCAAATCCCCTCAGCCTCTGGCAGCTCCCGAGTTTACAGGAGGTAACCCTGTGGGCACAGCGCCAGGAGGGTGCGAAAAAGCCGGCCTTTGCTAAAGGGGAGCCTGTGAGACGGAACAATTCATCCCCAGAAAGCCCCCTTTACCAAAGGGGGCGCGCAGAGAGGATGGATTAAACGGCTGTCAATAAATATTGATTGACTAATAAAAAACAGGTGTCAATCTGTTTGATGTAAAAATAATTAAATAACGGAGGCTTAACATGCGTAAGAGGGTCCTGGTCTTAACAGCACTTACCGCTCTCATCTTAACAGACTTTTCATACTCTGCATCCTTTACCAGCCGCCGCAGAGCCACACTGAACAGAATTAATAAACTGATCGCCTCAAGCCGGAAGGCATCGACGGACCTTGACCGTGAGATCAGGAAACTGGAATCCGGGAAGGATAAACGGATAAAGGGCCCGGATTTAAGGGCCGCCCGGTCTCTGGCGGCAAAACTGAAGAGGTATACCCGGTTTCTTGAGCGTAAGAAAAATTCCCTGGGAAAAAACGAAAGTATTTTAAAAAGGGATATAAATAGTATCAGTGATAACACACAGAAACTCCAGTTTGAGCTCCAGGAAGCAATGAACACATTTCAGCGAGCATACAGGGTTCTGAGCAATATCCTGAAAAGACACAGCAGCACCTCTTCGAGTATAATAAGAAATATGAAGTGATGAGGGTCATTGTTTGAAATTTACTGGAGTATACCAGGAGATTCATTGATCTGCTGAGTTTGAATTTAATTGATCAGGGTCAGTTCTGAGACAGAAAGAGAGATTTTTTGAAAAAAATACGGGACGAAAAGGCCCCCGTTTTTTACTTTTGCCCCCATGAAAGAGAAAAAAACAGCACTTGTCCTGGAAGGGGGGGCCATGCGGGGGGTCTTTTCCGCGGGGGTCCTCCATGCCTTCGGCAGGGAGGACTTTGATCCCTTTCAGCTCTATCTGGGCGTATCAGCGGGGGCCTGCAACCTGGCATCACACCTCGCGGGACAGAACAGAAGGAACTTTGATATCATTGAAAGGTATACGGCCACCCCAAACTGTATCAGCATGAAGAAGTTTCTTGCCGGGGGGCACCTTGTGGACCTGGACTGGCTCTGGGACATTACCATAAAGGAATACAGGCTTGACCTGGAGAGAATATTTTCCCGTAAGGATAAGGAGTATATCGTTGTAGTAACCTCTATGGTTACCGGGAAGCCAATCTACCTTAAACCTGACGAGACAACCCTGGAGCACTACCTCAAGGTCTCCAGTTCCCTCCCTGTTGTTTACCGGAATATACTGAAAGTCGGCAGTGAACCGGCTTCAGACGGGGGAATTGCCGACTCAATACCTGTTATTGAGGCCCACAGGAGGGGAGCACGGAGGATACTTGTTGTCCGAACACGGAAAAGCAATTATGTGAAGAAGACCGGGAAAATGCACAGGCTCCATTCATGGCTTTTCAGAAAATATCCTGAATTCCGGAAAGCACTGCTTCGGAGGGCCGAAAACTACATGAAGTCAGTTGAATTTATCAAAAATCCCCCACCCGGGACCGAGATAATGGAAATCTCTCCCCCCAAGGGCTTCAGGACAGGGAGGCTCACAACCAATATCAGGGTCCTTGAACCGGACTATATGCTGGGGATAGAGGCGGGGTATGATGCCATGAGAAGGTTTAAAGAAGATTAATCAGTTTTTTTTTCTTGCAATTAGTTTGACTTAATTTCTTATATGTCACGGATTCTGATATCCGGTAGTAAAATATAAAAATATTTAATAAATTTTAAAATAAAACTGTTCCGGACTCGCTAATAATATTTATATTGTTTCAATGTCTATTAAATCAATAATTACTTGACTCGAATGGTTTTTTTGTTTTTTTTAATTTGTATTCTTTCGAGGTGTTTGAATAGTATGTAAAATGTTTGCTTTTTCCGGCATTAACCGGGACCAAACAAGAGGAGATTAGATATGAAGGTCAGACTTAACGAGATCTTTTCGTCCTACAAAGGGACCAAAGAGGAGTTGATTCCTATATTACAGGAAGTTCAGGGCGAACTGGGCTATCTTCCCGATGAAGCCATGGAACTGATAGCCGGTTTTACAGGTGTATCGGAGAGCAAGGTCTATGCTGTGGCCACCTTCTACGCGCAGTTCAGGTTTACCCCCATGGGGAAGAACCTGGTCATGGTTTGCAGGGGGACGGCATGTCACGTGAGGGGCGCGCCCCGGATCCTGGAGGAGCTTGAAACACAACTGAATGTCAGGGAGGGAGGGACCACTCCCGACCTTGAATATACATTAGAGTCAGTTGCCTGTATCGGTGCCTGCAGTCTCGCGCCCTGTGTTATGGTGAACAAGAAGGTTGAGGCAAAGCTTACGCCGAAAAAGGTCGCCGATCTTTTTGGCAAGGGAAGCAAGAAATGAGCAAAAAATTTAAAGATATAATGGGAAAAGCGGTAGAAGAGTGGAAAGAGCTCAAGTCGGTTGATAAGCCCGTGATCAGTGTGGGAACAGCAACCTGCGGGCGTTCCGCCGGCTCAATGGAGACCCTCCGGGAATTTCAGAACGAGCTGACCTATCTGGATGTAGAGAGTGAAGTGGTACAGGTTGGCTGCAATGGTCTCTGTTTTCTTGAGCCCCTGGTGACCGTATCAAAGCCTTCACAGCCCACTGTTGTCTACAGCAATATCGACGTGGCAAAAACAAAGGAGATCATCGAAAAGCATATCTCCGGTAACGAGCCGGTAAAGGAGTACATTGTTGGCACCATAGGTGAAGGAACACTGGAGGGTATCCCCCGGCTTGATGAAAGCAATGTCTACAAACCCCAGGTTAGAAGGGTAACCAGGAGGTGCGGCGATATCAATCCCAGCAATGTGAACCACTACATAGCAACCGGGGGATACAGCGGCCTGAAAAAAGCCGTGAGTATGACACCCCGGGAAATTATTGATGAAATAAAAGAATCGGGCCTCAGGGGACGGGGCGGTGCCGGTTTCCCCACATGGAGAAAGTGGCAGTTCTGTTCCGATGCCCCGGGAGACCAGAAGTATCTCATCTGTAATGCCGATGAAGGAGATCCCGGCGCCTTCATGAACCGTTCGCTTCTTGAAGGCGATCCCCATGCCCTGGTGGAGGGTATGGTAATAGCCGGAAGGGCAATTGGCGCAACAAAAGGTTATATCTACTGCCGCGCTGAATATCCCCTGGCCCTTGAGAGGCTTGATCTTGCCCTGAGGCAGGCGAGAGAACTGGGTTTTCTCGGCGGGGACATCATGGGGGCCGGATTTGACTTCGAACTGAAGATCAAGGAAGGGGCCGGCGCTTTCGTATGCGGCGAAGAGACGGCCCTGATCGCCTCCGTTGAAGGGGACAGGGGGATGCCGAGACCCCGGCCTCCCTTTCCCGCTGTTTCCGGGCTCTGGGGCAAGCCCACCATCATAAACAACGTGGAGTCCCTGGCTTCGGTTGCCCTCATCCTTCAGAACGGTTCGGACTGGTTCCGGGAGGTAGGTTCCGAGGCCAGTAAAGGGACAAAGACCTTTGCGCTTGTGGGTAAGGTAAAGAACACGGGGCTTGTTGAGGTCCCCATGGGGATTACCCTGAGGGAGATGATATACGATATCGGGGGCGGTATCCTCGATGACAAGGAGTTCAAGGCCGTACAGACCGGCGGGCCCTCGGGGGGATGTCTTCCCGCCGAGAAGCTCGATATCCCTGTTGATTACGATTCCCTCAATGCCGCGGGAACGATAATGGGCTCCGGCGGTATGGTTGTTATGGATGAGGGCAACTGCATGGTTGATGTTGCAAGGTACTTCCTGGAATTTACCCAGAAGGAATCATGCGGTAAATGCGTTCCCTGCAGGCTGGGAACAAAGCAGATGCTCGACATTCTCAACGATATTACCCAGGGAAGGGGGAAGATGGAAGACCTGGACCTCCTTGAGGAGCTGGGACACTCCATAAAGAGGACTTCTCTCTGCGGACTGGGGCAGACTGCCCCCAACCCGGTACTCTCCACACTGAGATACTTCAGGAAGGAGTATGAGGCGCACATTACCGAGAAGAAGTGTCCCTCAAAGGTCTGCAGGGAGCTCATATCCTACTATATCGATCCCCTGAAGTGTGCCGGATGCAGGATCTGTGCCTCTGTCTGCCCGGCAGATGCCGTCACCGGTGCGAAAAAGCAGATACATGTGATCGACCAGGGCAAATGCATACTCTGCGGAGCATGTTTTGAAAAATGCCCGCCAAAATTCAATGCAATCAACATGATTCCGGGACAAATCGGAGGAGTATAATCATAATGGAAAAAGTTACACTTACAATTGACGGAATGACCGTAACCGCGGACAAGGGGAGGACTATTCTTGAAACAGCCCTTGAAAACGGTATCTATATACCCCATCTCTGCCATCACCAGGACCTTGAACCCGCAGGGGTCTGCAGGGTCTGCATGGTGGATATCGAGGGCCGGGGTGCCACGATCTCGTGCAGGACCCAGGTAGAAGAGGGGATGAAGATCAAGACCGACGGCAAGGAGCTGAACAGGATTAGAAAAGTCCCCGTTGAGCTGATCTTCGCGAACCACAAAACGGACTGTGTGACCTGTGGAAAAGGGAACGATTGCCAGCTCCAGAGAGTGGCTTCCTACCTCGATCTCAAGCCGGAAGACCTGGGAGAAATCCGCTTCGCGGAAATGGATGAGGAGATGGACACGTCCAATCCCTTTTTTGACAGGGACCCCAATAAGTGCATCTACTGCGGCATATGTGTCAGGACATGTGACGAGATCCAGAACATTTTTGCCATCGACTATGCCAACAGGGGATACGATACCAGGATCAGCACCTTCGGGCACAGGCCCATCAAGGAATCCCGCTGTGAGTCGTGCGGTGAGTGCGTGGTCAGGTGCCCGGTGGGGGCCCTCCTGCCGAAGAATGTGAAGGAACCCGCCCGGGAGGTCAAATCAATCTGCTCCTACTGCGGTGTGGGGTGCGGAATCTATCTCGGTGTCCGGGGGGACAGTATTGTCAGCGTGAGGGGCGACAGAAAGAGTCCGGTCAACAAAGGTTCCCTCTGTGTTAAGGGACGTTACGGCTATGAATATGTTAACAGCGGGGAGAGGCTTACCAGGCCCCTGATTAGAAAGAACGGTGAGCTGGTTGAGTCTGACTGGGACGAGGCCCTTGACCTGGTGGCCGAAAAGTTCAGGAGCTATAAGAAGGGAGAGTTTGCCACATTTGCGTCGGCAAAGTGTACCAATGAAGAAAACTATCTTATACAGAAGTTTACCCGGGCGGTGATGGGCACCAACAGTGTTGATCACTGCGCGCGCTTATGACACGCTCCTACTGTGGCCGGTCTGGTCACTTCCTTCGGCAGCGGTGCCATGACAAACAATGTAAATGATATAAGGGAATCTTCCTGTATATTCTCAATCGGTTCCAATACAACCGCGGCTCATCCTGTCTTTGCCGTCAACGTAAAAGCAGCGGTAAAAAACGGCGCGAAGCTGATTGTGGCGAACCCCAAAAATATCCGGCTTACTGAGCATGCTGATATTTTTATCCAGCATAAGCCCGGTACCGATGTTGCCCTTCTTATGGGGATGATGAAGGTCATTCTGGATGAGAACCTCCAGGATGAAACATTTATTAAAGAGAGAACCGAAAACTTTGACAAACTGAAGAAATCACTGAAAGACTTCACCCTGGACAAGGTTGAAAAGATAACCGGCGTGCCGGGAGAAAAGATCGCGGCAGCGGCAAGGATGTACGCGGAGAACAGTCCCGCGGCCATCATATACGCCATGGGTATTACCCAGCACTCCCACGGCACGGACAATGTTATGGCAACCGCGAACCTGGCCATGCTCACCGGAAATATCGGGAAACCGGGGGCGGGGGTCAATCCCCTGAGGGGACAGAACAATGTGCAGGGGGCATGTGACGTTGGCGGTCTTCCCGATGTCTATCCCGGGTACCAGAGGGTGGACAATCCCGACGCGCAGAAAAAATTTGAGGAAGCGTGGGGTGTAAAGCTGGACGGCAGGGTGGGGCTCACACACACCGTTATCTTTGACGAGGCCCACAAGGGGAATATCAAAGGACTCTACGTTGTGGGAGAGAACCCCATCCTCAGCGAGGCCAATGCCCATCACGCCCGTGAAGCCATTAAAAAGATGGACTTTATGGTTGTGCAGGATATCTTCCTCACCGAAACGGCGCAGCTTGCCGATGTTGTCCTCCCGGGGGCCGCATTTGCGGAGAAAGACGGAACCGTGACAAATACCGAGCGCCGTGTCCAGAGGATGTACAAGGCCCTGGATCCTCCCGGTGAAGCAAAACAGGACTGGTGGATCAGCTCCGAGATAGCAAAGAGAACGGGAGGTAAGGGCTTTGACTATGAAAGCCCGGAGGAGATATTCGAAGAGATAAGATCGCTCACTCCCAGTTATGCGGGGATAAGCTACGAGAGGATTAAGGAGCAGGGTCTCCAGTGGCCCTGTCCGTCAGGGGACCATCCCGGAACACCCATACTTCATACGGAGAAGTTCCCCCGGGGGCTCGGGAATTTTGTAGCCCTGGAGTACAGGGAGAGTGCCGAGGTCCCGGACAAGGAGTATCCTTTTATCCTGACCACTGACAGGAGTATCTTTCATTTCCACACAAGTACCATGACCCGGCAGGTCAGGGGACTGGAGGAGATGAACAGTGAGGAGGTCCTGAAGATCAACCCGGAAGATGCGGGAAAACTGGGTATTTCGGACGAAGAGATTGTCAAGATATCCTCGAGAAGGGGCAAACTGGATGTTAAGGTTAAAACAACAGATATCTGTCCCCCGGGAGTGGTATCCATGACTTTTCACTTCCATGAGATCCCCACCAATGATATAACAAATCCGGCCCTTGACCCGGTGGCAAAAATACCGGAGACAAAGGTTGCGGCAGTGAGAATAGATAAGCTCTGAGAGAGAATTCGGTTATATGAGACTATGTATAAATTTACTGGTATCGGCGGTTCTTTTTGCCGCCGGTTGCCAGAAGGAAGAGAAAAAACAGGTATATAATGTAATAAAGGAACAGGAGAGCCTCCTGGGAAGCGGAACGTCCGGTGAAGAGAGCCGGTACCTCAGTCTGCTGGAGCAGGACCCGAAGAACCTGGCCGCACTCATTAATCTGGGTAATCACTACTTTGATACGAACCGGCCCGGCAAGGCCGTAGAGATGTATCAACGGGCCCTGAAGCTGAGTCCCCATGACTCAAATGTCAGGACAGATATGGGCGTCATGTACAGGAGGATGGGAAAGTTCGATGAAGCTATAGAGGCTTTTCGGACGGCTGCCAGGAGCAATCCCCGGCATGTTCAGTCAAGGTACAACCTTGGTATTGTCTACTATCACGACAAAAAAAACATGATAAAAGCCGCAGACGCATGGGAGGAGATGCTGAAGATCAATCCGCGCCATCCCGAAGCTGCAAACCTGAGAAAGTTTATTAATGATGTAAGGACAGGGCCAATAACCAATGGTATCCCCTCTCATATGAAGAAAGGGGACGGGTGGATCCAATAAATTAATCGCAACGAATCAATAGGCACGGGTTTAAACCCGTGCCTATTGTATTGATTCATGACAATTGATCTTTTATTGGAGCATAGACTATAATTATTGACAATATTTAAATAACAGGGTATACTTAATTTAATACATTTACTCATAAATTAAATTATATTATATAAACAATTGATTGAATTTCAACAGGACATTACTGCAATACAGTTTCTGATCCCCTCTGTTTCCTTCGGTATACTGCTTGGCGGTTTCTCTCTCTACTTCTATATGTGGTACTCATACAGGCTGAAGGTCTATTTGTCCATTATGATTATTACTCTGCTGGCTCTCATTTTTACCTTTGCGGAAACAATGATACTCATATCCAGCAGTGTATTCAGGAACCAGCCGCTGGGACTGCAGTTTCACAGGATCGAACAGCTCATCGGTGTTTATTTTCTCTTTGCTCTCCCTTTTATGCTTATCCATATTCTCCAACTTAATGACAGGTGGAAGAAAACAGCTGAAATGATAACATATACCGGCCTGGTGATTGCGGTCCTGATGACCATAGCCGCATATATCTATCCTGACAGTTTCATTTCCATTACAACACCGAAGGAGACATCGGTTATATACGAAGCTGATTTCACAAGGGGGAAGGAGGGAATCCTCTATTCCGTGAGGGACGTTTTAATAGGTCTCCTTATTATATTCAGCCTTGTCTCTATCATAAGCGATATTATTATCAATTCACGGTTGAAACAGCTTTTTTTCCCCGCGCTGGGTATCCTGCTTATGATGTTTGGCGGAATTGTTGATATACTGTTTATCTATACCGGCAGGAATTATGATTTTTTTCCCGATGAATATTATTCGCGTTTTTCACTCAATCTTACTATCATGCTTGTTTTTTTCATGTCTACAGTCATGAGGTATTTTGTCTTATCTTCAATTGAACTGGATAAAGCGGAAAAAACCATCAGGAGTTCACGTGCTGAAAAAGAAGTTATGCTCCGCGAGATCCACCACAGGGTGAAGAACAATATGCAGGTCATTTCAAGCCTTCTGAATCTCCAGGCTGAATATATTCTCAATGACAAAGACAGGCAGGTATTCATGGACAACAGCAACAGGCTTCTTGCCATGTCTATGGTACACGATAAACTCTATAAGACCTATGATCTTTCCCATATAAATTTTAAAGAGTATGTGAGCAACTTTATCAACGAACTGAAAGAGATATATAACCTCAACCCGGGAGACATCAGGTTTTTCCTGAATATCGACAGCGTACCTGTTGCCATAGATATGGCAATACCCTGCGGGATCATAATCTACGAGCTTGTCTCAAATTCAATAAAGCATGCTTTTCCCGGAAGAAATGATAATACGATTAGAATCGACTTCATCCATAATGCCGGGGATATCTTTCAGCTAAAAGTCTCTGATAACGGCAGGGGGTTCCCTGTAGATATCAATATGTCAAGTACCAGGAGTTTCGGGCTCCATCTGATAGAAGACCTTGTAAAACAGCTCGGTGGTTCTCTCAGTATGAATTCTGATAATGGTGTTACCGCGAACATCATTTTCGGACATCAGCAAAAAAAAAGCAGTAAAGAGAATCTAAAGAAGAATAAAACCGTCAATAACAGCAGTAATACGGGCAGGAAAATAATCATTGTAGAAGATGAACTGATTACTGCTTCCTTTATTATGAAGATCCTGGAACAGGAGGGATTTTCGGTAACCGGGATCTTTGCCAGGGGTGAAGATGCCATAGAGTCTGTGATGAATGAAAAACCTGATCTCATGGTTATGGATATCATCCTCCAGGGGAATATTGACGGGATTGATACAATGAAACAGATCAGGTCGAAATATAATATTCCCTTTATCTATCTGACTGCGTACTCTGATGAAAGCATAAAGGAGAGGGCAAAGGGAACAAATCCCGGCGGTTACCTGGTAAAACCGGTTGAACGCCACACTCTCATTAACACAATCAGAGAGACACTCTGACGGATAAGTCATTATCTTCTTCATTATAAGAAATATTTTGACAATTATTAAAAACCTGAATATATATTTGACATAATATTGCCCGTTAATAGGATTGACTCAGATTTGGATAATTTAATAAATAAAAAATAGCCACAATAAACACAATACACACTGATATGCTGAAAATATTTATTCTCTCCCTTTTCATTTTCATCTTTTTTTCGGTCGCACTTGTCCTGAAAATGCTGGTCAGGGGTGAGGAGAATATTAATGGAGCCGGTTGCTCCGGGGATAAAGGTTGTGACCCTTCTGGATGCTCACTTTGTGAGCAGAGATCAGGGAATATAAGCTCGTTGAAAAAATCGGAGACTGCGGTTTCGTAATGCTGCTTTCTCCCCTGGTACCATGAGAATACAGGATGGTACTCATAAAAAATTATTTTATAGTGTGAGATCTTATGGCAGAGATTAATTTAAAACGCGGTTATGACATTAAGTTAGTAGGGGAGATCGACAGAGAAATTCTTGATTCCCCTCATCCGAAAATGGTTGCCCTTAAGCCCTCGGATTTTGTTGATCTTAAAGCAAAGCTGCTGGTGAAAGAGGGTGATAAGGTCAAAGTGGGGACCCCTCTCTTTTACGCGAAGCGGGATGAAAGGATCAGGTTTACTGCGCCTGCAAGCGGCAAAGTCAAAGAGATAACACGGGGTGCCCGAAGAGCCATCCGGGAAGTAATCATTGAGACTGATGGCAGGATGACATCGGAGAGAATTACGATCCCCACGGGATCTGCTCAAAAAAGGGAAAAGATAATTGAGGCACTCCTCACATACGGTCTTTTCCCTTTTTTTATTCAGAGGCCTTTTGCCAGGATAGCAAATCCCGATGACACACCCAGGGACATCTTTATATCCACCATGAACACGGCGCCTCTGGCCGCGGATCCCAATGTAATAGTAGATGGATATGAAAAGGATTTCCAGTCCGGATTAAACATCCTGAAAAAACTTACCAAGGGAAATGTTCACCTTACAATTGACGGAAACAGGGACGATGTTTCAAAAACATTCCTCAATGCCAAAGGTGTTGAACTCCATAAGTTTTCAGGACCTCATCCCGCAGGAAACGTCGGTGTCCAGATACACCATATTTCTCCCATAAAGAACAGGGATGATATTGTCTGGACATGTTCGCCGCAGGGAGTCATCCTTATCGGAAGGTTGTTCTCCACCGGGAAACTGGATTTTACCGTTACAGTAGGAGTTGCCGGCTCAATGGCAAGCAGCAGAAAGTATTACAGAACGCTTCTCGGTTCGACTGCTTCAAACTGCTATCACGGAAGCGATTATCCGGATCATTATGAAGAAATGGCAGAGTTTGACAAGGCTGTCAGACATATATCCGGTGATGTTCTTACCGGTAAGCATATTGATCACGATGGATTTATCGGATATTATGATAATCTGCTTACAATTATTCCCGAGAGACAGCACTATGAGTTTCTTGGATGGATAAGACCGGGAGCGGACAAGGCAAGCGCATCCAGGACTTTTCTTTCATCGCTTTTCGGATCGGGAAAATTTGTGCAGACCACTGCTCTTAACGGCGGACACAGACCCTTTATTGCTTCCGGGATATACGAAGATGTTCTTCCCATGGACATATTGCCAGTGTATCTTCTCAAGAGCATAATTGTAGGAGATATAGAGGAGATGGAGGGTCTGGGAATATACGAGGTCGCGGAAGAGGATTTCGCTCTCTGTGAATATATTGATCCATCAAAGAACAATATCCAGGAGATATTGAGACAGGGTCTTCGTCTGATTGAGACCGAAGGTTAAGAGATAGAGTCAATATAAATTCTAAAGTGAATATATATTGAGAGACTTTCAGATTTAGCAGATAATTCAGGTGGTATTTAAATTATGAAAAAACTGTTTGAAAAGGGCGGCAAGTTCGAAAGGTTTTATCCGGTTTACGAAATGATGGAGACCCTGTTGTTCGTTACATCGGCCAGAACAAAGAAAGGCGCCCATATCAGAGATAATTTTGACATTAAAAGGCTGATGATGTTTGTTATCATTGCCGCATTCCCCGCGTTTGTTTTTGGAATGTACAATGCAGGTTATCAGCACTATATTTCCCAGGGAATGACCGGGTCTACCATGGAATATATCTTGAAAGGTGCTACCTATATGGTTCCTATCCTGATTGTTTCGTATGCAGTGGGTGGATTCTGGGAAGTTCTCTTTGCGGTTGTTCGTCAGGAAGAGGTCAATGAAGGCCTCCTTGTAACGGGATGGCTTGTCCCGATGATCGTACCTCCAACAATCCCACTCTGGCAGGTCGCAGTTGCCGTTACATTCGGTGTTGTGGTTGGAAAGGAGCTTTTCGGCGGCACGGGAATGAATATCTTCAATCCCGCACTGGTTACACGGGCCTTTCTCTTTTTCGCGTATCCCGCAGCAATCTCCGGTAACAAGGTATGGGCCGTATTCGGGGACAAGGTTGTGGATTCTTATACGAAGGCAACGCCTCTTGCAGCGGCAATGGGAGCCACCGGGGGCAGTGTCGTTGATTACCTTGCATCAAAAGGCTATACGTTCTGGAACATGTTCGTGGGAACAGTTCCGGGATGTACCGGTGAGACGTCGGCCCTCCTGATTTTTGCCGGGGGCATTTTCCTCCTTATAACAGGTGTTGCCAGCTGGAGAATAATCTTATCTGTTATAGCCGGCGGGCTGGTCATGGGGATCATCCTCAACACCCTCGCACCGGACCCAGCGAGCTTCCTTGCGCTTCCCCCTTATTATCACCTGGTCATGGGCGGGTTTGCGTTCGGCGCCGTTTTTATGGCAACTGACCCGGTATCCGCCTCCCAGACAAATGCAGGCAAGTATATATATGGATTCTTTATAGGATTCCTCGCAGTCATGGTCAGGGGGCTTAACCCTGCTTACCCGGAGGGCATGATGCTGGCAATATTATTCATGAATGCTTTTGCGCCTCTAATTGATAATATTCTGGTATCCCGAAACATAAAGAGGAGGCTGAGCCGTGCGTCAAACTAATCTCTATACCTATATCTTTATTACGATAATATCTGCTCTGGCTGCATTGATTCTCTCATTCGCTTCCCAGAGTCTGAAAGATAAACAGCAGTTCAATTTTGAGACTGATATGAAAAAGAACATCCTCATAGCGGTTGGCGTTATGAAGGAGGGGAAGTGTTACGATTCCCAGCAGAAAGCCTTTATAGATAACTGTGATGTTCTCTGTTGCTACAAAAAGAATATTAAAAGC
>JBNKTL010000021.1:0-86053 GCA_050298055.1 Spirochaetota bacterium | reverse complement strand
CTACATGGCGGTTAAGGAGTTTTCCGTTATAGGTGTTTATCCCCGAGAGGATGGCTTTATTTCTTTTTGCCGCTTCAATAAGTCCGTTGTTGGCGATCTCGGACGCGAAGTGCATTGTGGCATTTGTTAAAGCGAAGGTGGAGGTCCTGGGGACGGCTCCCGGCATATTTGTCACACAGTAGTGTATGACACCCTCAACCTCGTATGTGGGATCGGTGTGGGTGGTGGGAGACGATGTCTCGAAACACCCGCCCTGGTCTATGGCAATGTCCACGATGACCGAACCTCTTTTCATCAGCCCGAGCATCTTCCGTGTCACAAGCCGGGGGGCGCTTCTTCCCGGCAGGAGTACCGCGCCGATAACAAGGTCCGCCGCCTTCAGCTGGTCTTCAATGTTCTGCATGTTGGATATCAGTGTGTTTATCTTTCCCTGGAATATGTCCTCGAGGTATTCAAGCCTTCTGATATCGATGTCAAGGACGCTGACCATTGCCCCCAGGGCCGTGGCGACCCGGGCCGCGTTGCTTCCCGCTATCCCACCTCCGATTATCACCACCTTCCCGTGCTCCACACCGGGAACACCGCCCAGGAGAATCCCCCTGCCGTTCTCCTGTTTGAGCATCTGCGCGCCGATGTGGACCGACATTCTTCCGGCAACCTCACTCATGGGGGCAAGGAGAGGAAGGTAGCCGCTTTCAAGCTGAACTGTTTCATAGCCGATACCTGTCACTCCCTTTTCCAGGAGTTCTTCCGTAAGCTCCTTCAGGGGCGCCAGGTGAAGAAAGGTAAAGAGGATGAGGCCTTCCCTGAGAAACCTGAACTCCTCCTTTACGGGTTCCTTGACCTTTATGACCATTTCTGATTTTGAATAGACTTCTTCGGCTGTCCCGAGGAGAACTCCCCCGGCATCGCTGTATTCCCTGTCGCTGATCCTGCTCCCGGTGCCGGCACTCTTCTCAATATAAACGGTGTGCCCCGAAGCGGTCAAGTCCCTCACACCTGAGGGGACGATCCCCACCCTGAACTCCTTGTCCTTAACTTCTCTTGGACAGCCAATGATCATTCTCTCTATCCTTTTCCCCGTAATTTAAACAATCATAAATTAGAGAATACCAGTGAACCGGGAAGATGTCAACATTTTTGCAGATCACAGACCGGGATTAAAATATGAATTGACTTTTCTTTTTTTAAATTATTTTATTTTTCAAGTAAAAGAACTTGTAACTACTGCTCTGTTTAAGAATATTGATATTCATTGAAAAACATAACTTGTATATACCCCGCCGTCCAAGGCGGAGGGGACATGCTGTTAGTTTTTCGGGAAATATATTAATTGTTAGCCCGTAACCGGGTATTTCCCGGAGCTTTTCTTTTACAGGAGAAATAAAACAATGAAGAAATTGTCTTTAAGATTATTGATAATAACAGTGCTTCTCTTCTCATCTTCCTTCGCACTGTTTGCCGAAACGTTAGCATTTATGGGAGTACAGAATCTCTCAAAAAATATCGAATACGATTACCTCGCGGCATTTACCGAGGGCGTCATACTCTATGACCTCTCGAAAGTAAAGGAGATCACCCTGGTTGAGCGAAAAAGACTTGAGAGGATAGTTGCCGAGCAGCAGTTGATGTTATCGGGCCTCCTGAGTGAGGATAAAAAGAACTCAATGAAAATGGGCAGGCTTCTCGCGGCAAAGTACCTGGTCTCTGTGGATTATACAATTATTGGAGGGGAAGCGGCATTTACATTAAGACTCGCGGACACGGAAAGGGGGACTATCCGGGTTTTTACTTCCCGGGGGAAAACGGAGAATGATATTCACAGGCTTGCTGAAACCCTGGTGAATAAGCTTACCGGTAAAAATTATACATTTATAAACAAAGCTGAAAAAAGGAGCCTGATAACATTGCGGGATATGGTCCCCGGTTCGCTTGACCTGTATTGCAACCTGTTAAACGCGGAAATTTTACTGAATGATAAATTTGTCGGTTATTCAAAGGGCGACATGTATAAGGCAGTTTCTCTTACGGATATTGATCCCGGTACATATAGATTAAGAATTCATCTCTCAGAAAATTTCGGAATGGTTAAACTCCCTGAATTTACCTTTTCAGACTGGGAAGAGAAGGTAACTATCAAACCGGGACGCAAAACAGTCCTCCGTGCCCCTGTTTCTCATTTTAACCATGTGATTTATAAACACGCCAGGCTTATGAACAGGGACTATCGATTGACCGATGTGGAACCTTCTTCATCGGATAAAAAGGAGATCCTGTTTACAGACAGAAAAGGAAAGAAAGTCAGTCTCAAGGTATCGGTCAATGCCAGGCGTTTTAAAGAAAATGCCGAAGCCTCTGTTGTCGTTATCTATAATGGTAAAAAGAATGTCTATAAACTGGACAGAAAAAACAGGGAAAAGGAAGCGGAAATCGGCAAAGTAAAAGTGAAACTGGGGATAAAATCATCAAACAAAAATTATGATCTTGTGTCCGTGGATATTAAGAGAACCGATATCTACCAGGGGATGCACAGGAAGTAGGTTGATTTTTTTTATTAAAACTTTTCTTGACTCATTCATCCGGAAGTTGTTAGATGGGTGTTCTTTCCCGGAGCGCTTCTGAAGTCAGCAAGAGAGAATACATCACAAGGATAAAATATCATGAGAAAATTACTCCTGTTACTTTTTCTTGTTACATTTTACTTCTCCTGTTCATCTTCCCCGGTTAATGAGAACGGAGGAAATTTTTCCGGGGTCATTGATCATATCTCCGGTAAAGCGGGAAACCTCGGGGAGAAGGGAAGGCCGGTGAGAGCGGCCATTGTTGATTTTATCCCGGCACAGAAAAAGGAATTTCCCAAAAATGAGTTTGGGATCTATATCGCGGAAAAACTGATAACTTCCATTAAGAGAGACCATCCCCGCATAAGACTTTTTGAACGGAAAAGAATTGGGTCCGTTGTCAGGGAACACTCCCTTTCCCTTACAGGGCTCATGGATCCGAAAATGGCGAAAAGGATCGGAGAACTGGTGCCAATCGATTATCTTATAACGGGGACCTATACGAAATTCCGGAGATATATTGAGGTTAATGGAAGGGGCATAGATGTTGTCACCGGTGAAATTCTCTTTACCTTTTCGGATAAAGTAAAAATTGACAGGGAGCTTGCGGGAATATTCGATTTTGAAATTACTCCTTTTCACAGAAAGGGTTCCGGGTCCGTAAAGGGAGGAAAATGTGAAAGGAAATGGAGTGAGATAAATGAATCTCTCACGAATTTATCCACGGCATCGAGGATTAACAATGCCGCAGCAAAGGCGGTTGAGATGCCCTTTCACGGGGAATGCGGAAAGATCCACTTTAACGTTATTAATAGATTTAAAAAATACGGGATAAAACAGAAAAGTTATAATCAATTTCTGATAAAAACCCTCGGTACCATCAAAGGCCCCCATGATGACCGCCGGGCAACCTTTATCCTCTCATTTTTTCATTCCCAGGGAATACTCAATAAGGAAAAATGGGATGCCGGGCTGGATGTATCTCTCAGAAATGAGAAGGGTTACATGGAGAGTCACCTGACCTTTCTCTTCCATTCCCGGGGACTTACGGAAAAGCAGTTGGCGGTCCAGAAAAACCGTATCGATGAATACTTTGAACGTGTAAAAAAGGGTAAGGCGGGTCTGCCCGTTCCGCTTTCATTTGATGACTCGTATTACGAGATAATGTCCGGACTCTTAAATTACTTTCAGAGAAAAAATTATATCCTGGCCAAATACTGTTTTGAAAAGTATTACCCGGAGTTAAAAAAAACCCGGGCCAGGCAAAGCTATTATAACCTTATAAAGATCTTTAAAAATGAAAAGAATGAAAATGAGGTCAGGAGGGTCTTTTATTGGATATGTATGAACTTCAACAAAGCGAACCCCGATGAGATGCTGGGGCAGGATATGTATGATTTCGCCCGGTTTCTTTATACGGAAAATATAAACAAAAGAAAGTCCGGAAGGGAGAGGCTGCTTGATGAACTTTTCGGGAAATACAAAACAGTATGCAGGGAGAAGCTCGCCAGGGCCCTGCCGATGACCGGGAACAGCCAGCAGAAGAAATGGAGGACCCTCTTCTGTATAAAAGCGAATATCTATTGCCCCGACCTGGTCCCGGATTTTCCCGCTCTGAAAAAAAAGCTTCGCGAAAAAGAGACCGGGACAGTCCTGAAGGCCCTTGAAATTGCCGGGGAGATGAAGGAGGCGGCACTGCCTCTTGAAGGGGAGATCGTCAGGCTCCTCAGGCTCGCGGAAAAAAAGAGGATCGGGAACAGTGTTCAGATTAAATACTCCTGCCTTCAGATTCTCGGCAATATCAACACAGGAAATCCGGAGGCCCTGAAAATCGTTGTCAGGATCGCGAAGAAAGGCGGTTCACGGGCCGAAAAAATTATCTCTCAATACTACGGGAAGCCGATAATGCCCTATCTCATTCAGGTCTTAAACAACGAGGGATACTATGAGCAGCAGCAGATTGTCCGTATACTCAGGAAAATGGGAGTCAGGGCCCGGTCCGCGGTCCCCGCACTGAAACGAGCCATGAGAAGGACGAAAAGTCCCGGTCTTAAAGAGATGATCAGGGAAGCATTATTTGTTATTGAAGATTAAATGCGGGGAGATCCCGGTTACCTCTTTTTGTAAATAAGTATTCTCACAGAGAGCTGAGTCATTTCTGATTTCCTGTTGACATAAAGTCTTTTTTATGGAATAAATAAAGAGGAGTTTATGGAGAATATTGAGGAAGGGAGATGAACTATTGCCGCTCTGTCTGGCTGATCGTTACACTGGTTGTCATTAATGCCGGGGCCAACGGACTCATTGTGGCCTTCCAGTATGTCCTTGCGGATTTTATCTTCGGCCCGGAGAGAGCGGAACAGTTAAATATGATCGCGGCAAGTTATCCGTTGCTTGATGCCATATTATTGCCCCTTGCCTTTATGCTTCCCACAATCCTGGCCATTATTCATGCCATCCCGGCCCTGTTAGCAGTAAAGGGCGGGGCCCGAAATGAGGCAACAGCACAAAAAAGAAAACGGCGTTTTTTGAATCTCCCTTTTGGACAATCTCTCATTGCCACAACAGGCTGGCTTTCCGCCCTTGTGATTACTCTCCTGGGGCTTTACCTGATTGGTGTTGAAATTCCTTTCACCAGAATTTTGATTACCATCCTTAATTTTGTTTTACTGGCGATTTTCAGTTTTACCTTTGTCTATTTCTCCCTTGAATGGAGTCTTCGACGGTTTTTTTTGCCTTATGTTTTTGACCGGGATGAAGATATCAGCAAGGTGGGAGGTTTGAAGATATCCATCCTTTTTCGAATGCAGATCAGCTTTGTGGCCACAGGGGTTTTCCCGACGGTTCTGTTCTTAAATATTTTCCTGGTCAAGATAGAAAAATCATTGTTGGATCCTCTTCTCCCCTTTTTGGGCGGGTTTTTATTCCTGTTTTATGCCGCGGGATTTTCTATCATCTGGCTTGTGGCATCATCCTATCAAAATCCCCTGAATGAACTGGCGGTGGCAACCGGTAAGATAGAACAGAGTGACTTTGATCTGAATATCCGCCCCTACGCGAACGATGAAGTGGGGATTCTCACCGAGGCCCTCCGGAAAGCCGCAAAGGGACTCAGTGAAAAGGAGTTTATCAAGGATACCTTCGGGCGTGTGGTTGACCCGGCCATCCGGGACCATCTTCTCTCCAGCCATTTCAAGCCGGGAGGGGAAAAGAGGATTGTAACGGTCCTTTTCAGCGATATTCGCGGATTTACGGGGATATCCGAACGGGAAACTCCCGAGCAGATCGTTGAGCTTCTCAACGAATACTTCCAGCGGATGCACGGGCCCATCCTTGCGCACAGGGGGATCGTCAATAAGTACATCGGGGACGCCATTATGGCCCTCTTTAACGCCCCCCTGGAGGTCCCCGACCACCCGGACCAGGCGGTTCTCGCCGCCATTGAAATGATTGAACAGCGCGAAGAGTTAAACAGAAAACTGCGGGATACCGGCCTGCCTGCCATAAAAACGGGGATCGGGATCCACACGGGCGAAGTGGTCGCGGGAAATATCGGGGCGAAAGAGCGCAATGAATACACGGTCATCGGGGACGCGGTGAACCTGGCATCACGGCTCGAAGGTGTTTCCCGAAAATTTTCGGAAGACATCATGATCTCCCGGGAGACCATGGAACTCATACAGGGTGACTTTTCTTTTAAAAGGCTCGGGAATGTACAGGTGAAAGGGCGGGAAACCCCTGTTGAGGTCTATACCCTGGGAGAGAAGGAGCTTCCGCCAGTTAAGTAATTTAATAACAGTTGGACATTATTCATTCACCTTTTTTCCGGGAAGGGGAATAAGCATGGAGACTCTCCTGCGATAATCCCTGTATTGCTCACCGAATTGTTCCGTCAGGTCCCTCTCTTCCAGAAAAGTCCCTATGACAGTCCAGGAAGTCAGAAGGATGTTGAAGAGCAGACGATCAGCAGTGTATTGGAGAGGGAGCCAGACCATTATCAGGGTGAAAAAATAGAGAGGATGGCGCACATAACGGTAGGGGCCCTTTATTGTAAAGGGAACCGGTTTTTTATGAGGTTTTCCCTTCAGGTGACGGCGAATTTCCCCGGTACCGAAGGGATCAAATCTACCGAGCTCCCTGACCCCCCATATGAGACAGACAAGTGCCAGGAAGAAGAGAACCCGCATTATGAGAGCAATCGATTCAGGGACCTGGACGAGGATGTAATCGGATTTCTGCCAGAGAACAACAACAGAGAGTAAGAAGAATCCGGAAAAGAGAGAATAGAGCGCTCCATGATAAGCCCTGTCTATGAATTGAACCAGAAAATTCCGGAATGATTTTCTCACCATTATACTGTGTTGAATAAAAAAAGTGAGAGAGAGAGCGGCATTAAAGATAAGAAGAGGGATGCCTTTCATTTTGAAGTTAAAAAGATCAAAGGGCCCCCTGTAGAGGAATATGAGAAAAAGAAAAAGTGACAGGTTCGCTATTATGAAAGAAAGGTATATCAGGACTTTTGATAAAAAACTTTTAACAGGGGATATCCCATCAGCTTCCGATCTCTCTTTTGCCGGTTTTCCCGACACCAATTTTCTCGCTTCATTTTCAATAGCCTGAAAATCCTCCCTTAAATCCCTGTACCCCATGTAAAGACAGAGCCTCTCCGCTTCATCACACTCTCTATACCTCTGTAAAATCATTTCTCCGTTATCCATGTCTGACCTCCTGTGTTCGATATTTCCAAGAATATCGAAATAAATGTTAAAAATTTTTTTACACTCCCGGTCTTTTGTTATTATACGATGAAATATTCATAAAATGCCTTATAGCTCATTTAATGAACTTTTAAAAAATTCTGCCAGTTCCTCAATGGTCTCTTTATCGATCCAGCTCTCAATTTTCTGCCCCTGTCTCCTTATTTGAATGAGACCGGCCCTTCGCAGTTCCTTAATGTGATGGGACATTGTAGAGGGTACAATGCCCAGGTTTTCCCCCAGATCTCCGATACAGGTGCAGACTTCATCGGTTACCTGGTGGATCTCCCCGGCCTTGCAGCTTGAGAGCAGTTTAAGATAGATCTTCAGACGATTGGGATTTGAAAGAGCCTTGAAAATCTCACTGAACCTTTCTATGTTTATGTTCTTATATTTCGACATATATCGAATATATGGAATAACCCGAAAATTGTCAATAGTTTTTTTAATTGTGAAAAAATAAATTTTGAGGATCCCGGTAATCTTCTTTTCACGCATCAATCAAGTTTGTCAGCAGCCTGTCCATGACCTCTAAGCTCCCCTTCATATTTCCCGCAGCATCCCGGGACATGTCAGCCGGTTCCTGGATATACCTGCCGTCTTTGATTTCATCATAACAGTTTGCGATGAGGTTGTTTATGCTGAACTCTTCCATTTCAATGTGAAACTGCAGACCCATTATATTGCTGCCGCAGGTGAAGGACTGGTTCCTGCAGCCATCACTCTCTGATGTCCTCACAGCGCCCTCCGGGACCTCGAAGGTGTCGCCGTGCCAGTGAAAGGGGGTGAATTCTTCGGGGAGGCCGCGGAAAAGGGGAGACGCGGACGCTTCCGGGGTCAGCCTTACGGGGAACCAGCCTATCTCCGGATGGGCATTCCTGAATATCCTGGCTCCCATGACTTCGGCCAGAAGCTGCGCTCCCAGGCAGATTCCCAGTATCTTCTTTTCTTTTTTAATTGCCTCTTCCAGGAAGATCTTTTCATCAAGAAGCCAGGGATACTCCTTCTCATCTTTGACACCCATGGGCCCTCCCATGACAATGAGCATGTCAAAGCTCTCATATTCGGGGAGCGGTTCATCCATGAAGAGCCGTGTACAGGTAATATGATGTCCCCTCTGAATTAACCACTGTTCTATGGCAGCGAGGTCTTCAAAGCCCACATGCTGAAAGTAGTGAATATTCATTTATCCGTTTCCTCATCTTCATGGATAATACCGCAGAGTTTCCTGGCAAAGGCTTTTTTCTTTTCCATATCCACTTCCCGTGATATCATGATCCGCTGGGCCTGGGGAGAACCCGCGCCATGCATGGACTCGGTAAGGTAACCCACTGCGGCGGTTCCCAGGGTAAGATTTTCTATGAGCCTGAGGATCTTCATTCTCTCCTCCGGCGATGAGCCTTTCCTGCCCTGAAAAAATTTCCTTATCCACTTTCCCGTAACCGGTGAGTTGAGGTCGTCTTCCGAGGGAAGGGTCACCATGAGACCCCCGGCAATGTCCTGCGCCAGCCGGGAAATCTCGTAGGGAAAGCGGGTCACGTTCTGTTTATGGACATTGGCAAGAAGGGTATTCACAGAGTAGGTCCCGCTTGGCTCCTCGGCGCCTTCCGAGGCGCACGCGATGCATCCGCAGAAGAGGGTCTCGTTGAGGTGGTTCATCTCTATGATCTTGTCTTTGATATGGGACGCTTTCTCCACACCGTTATACTCCGCCGCTGCCTGGGCGGCCCCGATGAGGACGTCACCCACACCCACCTTGCAGGCGTAACTCTGCCTGTGGTATGACGCGAACTTCTCCACAAGTTCACCGGCAAACTCGTATTCACGAAACATGAAGATCTGCTCCCGGGGAACGAAGACATCATCGAAGATCACAAGGGCCTCGTGACCGCCGAAAAAAATGTTCCCCCTGTCCATGAGGCCCTTCTCAAGTTTTCTCCTGTCGCAGGATTGTCTGCCGATCACATAGCTTATCCCCTGTGTATCGGAGGGGAGGGCGAATGACACCGCGTAGTCCCTGTCCTCCTCCTTCATGCTTATGGTGGGCATGACAACAATTTCATGTGAGTTTACCGCGCCGGTCTGGTGGGCCTTGGCCCCCCGCACCACGATGCCCTCCTTTTCCTCCCTGACCACTCTCAGGTACATGTCGGGATCTTCCTGCCTGTGGGGGGGGAGGGACCGGTCGCCCTTGGGATCGGTCATGGCCCCGTCACAGACCAGGTCGTTCTCCTGAACATACTCCAGGTATTTAAGGAAGCGGCTGTTGTATTCCGTTCCGTACTTTTTATCGATATTGAAGGTGGTGATGGAAAGGGCGTTGAGGGTATCCATCCCCACGCACCTCTGGAAGCAGCACCCGGTATGTGATCCCATGAGCCTTCCCATTTTACTCTTTTTTACCAGGTCCTCCACACTCTGGTGAATGTGGTTGAAACGGTTGATCCTCTTTCCCGTTATATGGGAGACTGCGGTCATGATATCTTCATAGTCGCTGTTATGCGCCAGGGAGTACGTGGTAGCCACCGCGTTCAATGACGGTTTGATAACGGGGTTTTCCGTGACATCGGTTATTTTCTCACCGAAGAGGTAAACCACAAGGTCCAGTTTTCTCAGGCTCTCAATATATTCAATGGGTGTTTTCATGGGCAGATACCTTTATTCCGTATTAATCCGGCTTTGCCCTGAGCTTCGCGGCGATCATCTGCCTGTGTTCCAGCTTCAGGAGTTTGGTGAGGGTATGCATCAGGTAGTCCTCATGCTTGTCCAGGACGGAGTCCGCGTAGACGATCTCCCAGAGCATCTCCATGAGGTTTATCTTCTCTTCCCGGGAGTAGTTTTCATTGATGAGTTTTGTAAAGTGCCAGAGGTCAACACTTTTTTCCCTCTCCTTCTGGGCGATTCCTATCAGCTCATCGGCCTCTTCCCCGGTGAGCCCGAAACCTGTTTTTATCATATCAACCAGCCGGGTCTTTTCATCCTCACTGAATTCCTCGTCGGAATAGGCTGTTTCCAGGAGCAGGGCGCATACTGCTACTTTAAGCTTCTGCCGGGTGTCCTCTTTTTTTGCGGCTGTGCCGCTTTCTGTTTTCAGGTCGAAGTATTTTTTCAGTTTGTTTATCATACCTGCTCCGCAAAGGGAAATATTAGTCTTCTTTTAATGAATGACTTTCGAATTTTTTCAGAAAGAAGGTCTGATGTCAATGAAAATAGTTCCGCGAAAGGGGTTATGACCGTTTTTGACTGCAAAGAAATGGAAAAATAAAATTTAATATTTGACAGACTATTCCCGGGATGGCATAAATCCTCACTTTTTTTTATATTGTATATCTAACGGATAATATTAAGAGAAAAAACATGTCAGAAAGTCTGGTCTTCAGGAGAGGTTTTTTTGATACCCTTACCGGTCTTCTTCACATTATCGCGGGTTTCTCTTCTTCCCTCTGGTCGCTGATCTCTCTTTTGCTTATCGGTTATGATGAGGTATTTCAGCTGGGCATCTTCTGGGGCGTTTATAATTATATTTCAGAATCGACTTCCCTGCTCCTCTGGTTATCAGGGATAGGTATCCTGAGAAATAAAAAATGGGGAAAAGCTCTTGCAGTGGCCTGGTCCTTTGCCGTGATCGTTAAAGCGGTTTTTTCCCGTTACTACTCGGAATACAGATGGGGAGCGCATATTCCCGAATATGACTGGGACATTGTTTTGAAATTATACTACTCCCTGTTTTTCCTCTGTGCAACCGGCTGTTTATCTCTTTTGAAAGATCCCCATAAAAAAGAAACTTTAAAAGCATTTATACTCCGTTTTACACCCGGGAAAGTCCTGTCCGGTATATTCCCCGCAGGGGGAAAAAGGAAATGACACCCATTGGTCATCTGGGTACGGGACTTGCGGCAACGGGTATGGTTGCCCTGCCTCTTAACAGGTTCTTCGGTATTTCCTACAGGGCCATTATAGCCGTCTCTGCAATAGCTTCGGTTTTTCCCGATATTGACGGCCTCTCTCTCTTTATCAGCCATAAAATTTATTATGGGAAGGAGTGGTATTCCCACCATATGTTCGGGCACTCAATTGCGGCCGCCCTGGTTACGGGCCTGGTGATGGCATTTCTTTATCTTCTGGGGGCCACAACTGTCAGGGGAACCGCGAACCTCTTCAGGCGGGACAAGGTCCTGCTGGAAAAGAGGTCCCTCCGTTTCATGGGAGCTTTCCTTGCCGCGTTCATAGCGTACGGATCTCACCTTGCGGGTGATATACTGACACCTCCCGGTCCCTGGGGGGGGATTGCCCTTTTCTGGCCGGATAAAACCATGCAGGGAGGGTGGGGAAGGATCTTCTGGCATAACTGGCATATTATTTACATATCGCTTCTCTTTACCGGGATCACTTTTTTACTCCATACCGGCGCCGGGATCCTTTCCTTTTTTCGCTTAAGTCCTGTTAAACGGGTTGCCGGCATCACCAGGGTTGCCGCGTTTATCATATCAATATTATTCCTTGCAGACCTCTCGTTCTTTGTGGGCAAAAACAGCTATACGGCCGGCGGGTACAAAAAATGGGAAGAATTGAACAGGAGTATGGTCCCGGGGATTTTTATGCAGCATGCCGACCGGTATTATTCCCGGGCACTTGCTTTCTGGAAAAAAACCGCCGTAACAAAGTCCGACATTTTGAATGCCTGGAACAGTGTGCTGGACATGCTCCTTGAAAAACATGAGATTGTTTTCCGGGGATTAAAAAAAATCGTCCCCGGGTACAATTCACCGGAAGAGGAGCTGGCCGCGTACAGGCACCTCCAGGGCCTGGCACCCGGCATGGAAGACAGCCGGAAGGGCAGGTACAGGCTATGGATCATAAAGGACCGTGAACAGAAGGAGAGGTTCTATGACAGGGGCTTTGTCCTTTATTATATCTCCCGGCTTAAAAGGGCCGTTCTTCAGGCAAGCAACGCATGGATGATCATTTACCGGATCGATAAAACCGACGGCATGAACAATGCCACGGAAGTCAGCCGCGTATTCTATTCAAACAGGATATTTGTTCCGGACAGGATAGACCCGTTTCTTAAAAATGAGATGTTAAAATCATCACAATTCAAACTCTGGGAGCATGACCGGATCCCCTATAACCTGATACCCCGGGCCGCCATATCACGGAACGGGAACCTTCTCCGGGGATTTTACCCCTCATTGAACACGGTGCCGGGATACATATGGCCCGGTATAAGGACAGGGATCATGATCCATTCGGGGGCGTGGAGTGAAGGGTGCATCGTCTCCACCTATGGGCATCTTAACCTCGGGGCCCTTTTGCAGTCCCAGTTTAACAGGGTCTGGACCAGGGCGGACGGTATCGTTGACACACAGAAGCTGGGGTCCGTGTTCAGGGGCAGGGAGAAAATCTGGGGCAGGATGGTAATGATAAAAGATCCGGATGAAAGCCCCGGAAAGGACCCGTTAAAAAATGATAATAAAAATGGAAAAAAAATCAGTTTCAGGAATAAGTAAGCTGTCAACGAACACTTAAACGGCCCCTCCATTCAATTGTCATCCCGGCGCCCTTATTGTGTGATTTAATTCTTTTATCCTTGAGATTTTTTACTACTGCCGGTTATGGGAATTTTATCACCCAGAAAGCGGGGTCCCGGTTTTAGTAAGTTAATGAGGAGAAAATCTTTTATTCTTGCCAGGTATTCCCTGAGCCGGTATCTCCGGATATACAGGTATTTTCTCCGGTCAGCAGGATATCCCTGGACCTTTATGTTATGTTTTAACGCCAGGTAAACAGCTCTCGGCAGGTGATAATTCTGAGTCACGATAATTCCAGATTTTACCTGAAAAATTGCCGCGGCACGGTAGATGCTGTCATATGTGGAAAAGCCCGCATGGTCGGTAAAGATCCTGTTTCCCGGGACCCCCCTCTTGACTAAATGATATTTAATGGTATTGACCTCGTCGTAATGTCTTGTCCCATGGTCCCCGGTAACAAGGATCCGGGACACCTTATGGTTTTTATAGAGCTCAACGGTTTTTTGTATCCTGTCATAAACAATGGCAGAGACCCTTTTCCTCCCATAGACCCCCGCCCCGGGAAGTATCGCGGCATATGCCGGTTTAATTTTATTCAGAGAATTGTGAATGTTCCCCCTGCTCGTTTTCACTATTGAATAATTGATGAAAAGAGTAACGAGAATTGAAAGAAGGAAAAGGAATAAAACAATCTTCAGCTTGCCGGGTCTCTTTCTCAGGATGTTTCCTGAAGTTATCGTTGATATTATTCTCATACTGGATAATATTTATTCTTCCTCTCCTTAATCAAGAAATTATTTTTCAAAGGAAAAAGCTCTCTTAATATCCGTGTGAAGATGATTGTTCTGAACACAGTTGAACGGTTACTTTTGATTCTTCTTGACTTATGAATTTTGTCAGCAGAGTATGGTGAATAGAAGATTAAATAAGGAAAAAAATCCAGTGTTAAATCTTAAGAAAGTTAAACCAAAAATAAATGATATTTGCAGTTTGCTGCCCGTAAAACGTCTTGGGATCTATGGTTCGGCACTGACAGATAAATTTTCTCCGGAAAGCGATATCGACGTGTTAGTACTTTTTGATTCAGATGAAAATATTGATTATTTTGACAGTTATTTTACATTAAAAGAGCAGCTTGAAGAAGTTTTTGAACGGGAAGTTGATCTTATTATCGATAAACATTTTAAAAACCCGGTTTTCAGGAGATCGGTGGAGAAGTCAAGGATGACTATTTATGAAAGATGAAATACAGAAGAATTTAATCGATATTCTCCAGGCTGCCGAAGAAATACAGAATTTTACCCGCGGTATTGACTTAAAATCGTATCAGGAAAGCCCTGTCACACAACGGGCTGTGGAAAGAGATTTTGAGATCATTGGAGAAGCCCTTTCAAGAATCAGAAAAATTGATGCTGATTTTCTTAATAACATTTCCGAGCATCAGAGAATTATCGGTTTTAGAAATATTCTGATACACGGTTATGATATAGTTGATGAATTGATCGTCTGGAATGCTGTGAATGATCATTTGCCGGTCCTAAAAAATGAAGTTCAGAAATTATTGAATGAGTAAAAAGGGAAATCGTTGAAGAACAGTTTAAACCGAGTTTATCTTGTTACTGGTTTGTATCGGAAGGCATAAATATAATATGAATGATATATGTCTTCATATAATTTTTATATGTATAAGTGTTTTTATTGGTTTTATTATTTTTATTTTTAATTATTATGCCTATTTCCATATGCTATCAAAAAAAATATAAAAAAATAAAATTAATATCTAATAATACTATTAACACTTATATCCCCTGTTCATTTATTGACAGATTAATGCCCCTATTATATTCTGTAGAAGAAATTAAATTATTAAAAAAAATAGTGTATGGGCATAGACTGGAACAACAACTACGCCGCGGTCTGGCGAAGGGAGAAGGAGACAATGCGGCCGGTGAAGGCCATTGATCCCATCTCCCTCAAAGATCTTGTGTGTATCAACAACCAGATGGAGGAGCTGGTGAAGAACACCGAACGCTTCCTCGATGGAGAGAAGGCCCATAACGCCCTCCTCTGGGGGGCCACGGGGACCGGGAAGTCCTCCCTGGTCAAGGCGGTGTTCAATGAATTCAGGTCCCGGGGACTCAGGATCGTGGAGGTGAACCGCTACGATCTCATCTCCTTTCCGGAGATCGTGGACCGGCTGAGGTCCGAGCCCTTTCACTTCATCATCTATTCCGACGACCTCTCCTTCGATGAAGGGGAAGAGGTCTACCGGGGAATAAAGAGCGTCCTGGAGGGCTCCATCGAGCTTCCCCCGGAGAATGTCCTCATCTATGTGACCTCAAACCGGAGGCACCTGGTCCCGGAATACATGGAGGAAAACCGGAACACCGTGATCCGCGGCGGGGAGATCCACTACACCGATACCGTTGAGGAGAAGATTTCCCTCTCCCACCGCTTCGGGCTCTGGATCCCCTTTCCCCCGGTTTCAATGGAGACTTATCTGAAGATCGTGGATTCATATTTTCCCGGGTTTCCCGGCGACAGGGAGGAGCTCCATAACGCTGCCCGGAGGTTCTCCATCTCACGTGCCTCCCGGAGTGGAAGGACGGCGAAGCAGTTCGCGGCATCGTATTCCGGGAACTAAAAAAGAAGAGGTTAAGAAAAGATTTTCTGAACCGCGAAGGCGCCAAGGCCGCAAAGGAAGAGAAAGGAAGAGAAAGGAAGAGAAAGGAAGAGAAAGGAAGAGAAAGAAAGAGTGTAAGAAAGGAGATTTTTTCAATGTTAAATTTTAAATGTTGAATGTTGAGTTATTGATTTTATGAATAGAATTTTTCTTAAATTTAACATTTAAAACGTAACATTCAAAATTGAACTTATCCCCCTTTTTACACATCTTTTCAACGGTGTATTTTGGAGATAATAAGACTATATTTCTCAATGAGAATTGAAAAAACTTTGCGCTCTTGGTGCCTTTGCGGTTCAAAATCATTATTTTCCCGTTCAGGATAATGAATAATTTATTAATATGAACAAAACTGAAATCCTGGAAATCTGCAGGGAGTACGGGCTGAACCCCGGCAAGGGGCTGGGGCAGAACTTCCTTGTCTCCCTTGAAATACGGGAGAGGATTACCGGGCTCCTGGATCTTCATGAGAAGAAAAAGGTCTTGGAGATCGGGCCGGGGCTCGGTTCCCTTACGGAAGAGATCGCGAAGTCGGGAGCGCTCCTTACTGCGGTGGAGATCGATTCGGGGTTCGCGGACTATTTAAAAAAGAGGTTCCGTGGGAGGAACAATGTTACCATCATCCATGAAGATTTTCTAAAGGCGGATATTGACGCTGACTTTTCCTGTGTGGTCTCCAACCTTCCTTATTACTGCTCCTCGGAGATCCTCTTCAGGCTGGCGGCTGAATTCACGGCCCCCGATCTCTTCGTCATGCTTCAGAAGGAACTGGCGGAGAGGATAAGCTCCGGGCCGGGAGAGAAAAGCTACGGGGCCCTGACCCTCAACCTCGGGATTTATTTTACGTCCAAACGTCTCTTTGATATTCCCCGGAGCGCCTTCTACCCCCGGCCTGACGTCATCTCAAGCTTCATGCACCTCAGGCGGAATGAGAGGGTCCCTGACAGGAAAAAGAGGGAGGCCTTTCATCTCCTTGTGAAATCGGCATTCTGGGGAAGGCAGAAGACCATCCTCAAGTCACTCTCCGCTTCCCCGCATATGGATCTTCCCCGGGAGAAGGTCAGGCTCCTTCTGGAGAGATCGGGGATTGGGGAGAGTACCCGGGGAGAGGAGCTGGGGATGGATGATTTTCTCCGGATGGCGGACCTGGTTCCGGAGGAGGGGGCTTGAAAATATCAGGCAGAAACTTACCGGGGTACTTGTTCATGAAAACACCTTTACAGATTTTGGGCTCTTTCCTTTTACCGGTCGTCATCGTCTTTTTGTACGCACCGGCCGCGGTGGGCGGTGAGAGTGACAGGGAGGTCAGGGAAAAGTGCCTTGGCTACCTGGGGAAGAAATACGGGAAGGAGTTCAGGATCGTGAGTTATAAAAGGTATTTTCACGGGGGGCTCTGGAAGCACCGGCTGAACATCACGGCCTCACCCGGGGAGAACCCAAAGATACAGTTTAAGGTGAGATACAACTACAGCGAGGGCCGGGTCACCGGGGACCAGTATAAGAAGGCCTTCTGGGAGGAGCAGGTCTCGGCGGATGTGAAGAATGTCCTGAAGGGGTACTCCCCGGTGAAAGGGGTCAGAGCCACACTCAGGGCCAACAACTCACTGGTGTTCAATACATCGGAGCTTGAATTTTACGGCGGGTACAGGGAGCTGGTTGAACATACCAGGCACCCGAGACTCAAGCTGGAATTTACGCTGGAAAATACCGGAAAAAACAGCAGGGCCATGAGGGGGCTGGTGAAGCTCGCGGAGTACTTCTCCAAAGAAAAATTCGAGAAGGTGGAATTCTCGGTGGCCTTTGACAAGGGGGGTGCCGGCCCCCGGCGGCTTCTGAAGTTCAAAATAAAGAGAGGCATGAGGGCCCCTTGGGCAGGAGAGCTTGCCGGTATGATTTATACAAAGGGGAAGGATGAATACCTCCGGGCCAACAGGAAACTCTATGCGGAGGCGGAAAAAAAAGAGAAGGGGGGGGATATCCGCGCCGCCCTTCTTCTCTACGGAAAGATCATGGGGAGGGAGAGGCCCTACAGGTTCAGGGAGTATATCATTTCGGAATCGGCCTCTGTGGTGGAAGCGGCATTCCGAATGGCGAAGATCTATGACGGGAGGGGTGACAGAAAAAATGCCCTGAGGTTTTACAGGTTTCTTCTCAAAAAGATGGAGTATACGGAGGTCCCTTTGAGGCTTGGCCGGAGTGTTAAAGAGGCGCGGAGGAGGGTTGAGGTGCTTGAGAATATAAAATGAGTTTAGAAAATTAAAGAGTTGTGCTGCAAAAAATATTTTTGCGGGTTATCACCCGCAGGGGATTTTTGTCCGGGCCCGGACAGGAAGAATGCAAAGGGGTGTCAGCGCGGACACCCCCTTGCGACCCCCGCGCGCTCCCTCAGACGCCGGGAGGGGCTTGGACTTTCAGTATTCAAAAACTATCTCAGTGCAGCCTGCGGAGCGTCCTCCTGACAGTCCTCGGCTGCAGTCCATTCAACTCAACGTCCATGTTGAGTTGACCTTTTTTCTATTTGCAAGAGTACTATGGATGCACTTACTTATGCACCTGGAGTCCTCCCTCGCTTCTTTTCTCTGTCAGGGAAATAAGAACATCGGTTCTTAAGTGAATATGCATTTAGCAGATATCTGCTGTTTTCATTTTTGCGGAAAAGTATTCAATAGGCTTGTTTGTTGAATTTCTATTGACAGGGAAAAGTAAGTTGTTAATACTTTGACAGGTGGTGTAAGTTGCTTTCTGAGAGGTTATTATTTTCTTTTATTGGGTTTTTATTTTTTGATGAGGTTTTTGGGGGTTTGGGGTTTTGGTGTTGGATGAGATTACTTAAATGAAATGACGCGCAAACAGGTTCTATGAAAAAAAATTTATTAAAACTTACTTTATTCTCTATATTATTGTTTAATTTTGCCTTATCTTTTGGCTATTTACGTACTGAAATATCTTTTCCTCCAATTAAAAAAAATGTTTCTTATTACAACTGTACTATTGTTTTTGCAATAGAGAATAATAAAGAATTTGAATCTGAAATAAATTCCAAAAAACAAATAATATATAAAATTATTTATTCTTTTTTAAAAGAAAATGGTCCCATAGACCAGAGTAATATGATAGAAACATTGAAATTAACTGAAAAACTAAAAGAAGCAATCAATCAGATTTTGAATAACGGTAAACTAAATGAGGTACATTATAAAGATTTCAAATAAATCATTTGCAAGTGCATGTTATTTCATATAACACGAATTAAACGCTGTGTCACTACACTCCATGGCTTGCGGTACATAGCCTTGGCGGGCTACGTCGCTTAATACCGGAAACATTATGCACCAAAATTATGAGGTCTTATGAAAAGAGTATTTATTATTGGAGCGGGAGGCTCTCATTCATATAATTTTCCACTCGGAAATGAATTGTTTGATAGAATACGTCAAAGATACCATCGTCATGTAAAAAATTATATTAGACAGGTTATGTCTTACAAAATTCCAGATGCATCTCCGGAATATAGAGAAGCCGAAAAGTTTTGCAACCTTCTATCAAAAATTAAGGGTATTTCAATTGATAAATATTTAAATCTCAATCAAGATTATTTAGATATTGGAAAAACAGCCATATTAATGGAAATTCTTCATAGCGAAAATTCAAGTAAACTCATTGATTCCGAAGATGATTGGTACGAATATTTATTTTCAAGAATGTTAAATGGTCTTGGTACAATCAATGATATAATGGAAAATTTTGGTAAAGATTGCGCCTTTATTACTTTTAACTATGATAGATCATTTGAAAATTTCATCTATAATAATTTGTTAAATATTTTAAAACATGAAGTGAAAGAAGATGATATCATAAAACTTATTAAAGCAATCCCAATTATCCATATATACGGAAAAGCTGGATACCTTGAATGGGAACATCCACAATATCAAAATCAAATAACATCGTATGGCAAATCAGATATTAAGCTTTTAGATCATTGTAACCTTATCATGAACATGATTGAATTAATTTATGAAAAAAGACAGGAAGCGAAAGAAATACAAGATGCACAGGACTATATTCATAATAGCGAAAGTGTGTATTTCTTGGGATTTGGTTTTGATTTAGAAAATCTAAAAATTTTGGGTTTTCCTGATAAGTATTCTGGAAACAAAATTTATGCAACTGCATACAGTCATACTGAAAACGAAAGAAAAAATATAACAAAAAAAATTGTTGGCAAATCATATGCTCATAAAAATGAAGTAACTAATAGTAGGTATATTCGAGTAGAGGATTTAAATTGTAGAATGCTTTTAAGAAATTACTATGAACATTAAATTATGGCGCATAACGTGACCGCGTTATATTAAATTTGTGTGTGCCTTAATACTGAAAAACGGGTGAAGACAAGGATCTATGAACCCGATAATTAACATAAATGTTTAAAATGTTGACAAAAATATTATATTAAGATTAATAATAAACAAATAATTAAGGGGAATAATAATGCAAGAAAATAATAAAAAAAATAGAGATTATGAATCAGAAATAAAAGAAGTTTTTGATGAAGCATTAAATGAAATTGATCCTGAATTATTAAAAGATATTCAACTTGTTTTTGAAATGAATGTTGATTGTGTTAATAAAATCGAAGTATCAAATTCATATTCTGGCACAACAACTGAATAAATATTATGCCAAGCAGAAACGATATTCAGCATGAGATAACTAGTACTGATCGCCAAGATATTGCAAGGCGAAAATACCTTAAGAAGTTGTTTCAATATACTGGAAGAAATGTAATAATATATTCAACAGCATATACCTGTAAAAAGGTTCAGATGCAACAAATACCTGATATGCTTCTTTCCTTAACAACTGAAGATATACAGGGTTTTATGTCAGCAATACATGGCTTAAAGGGAAATGAATTAGATCTTATAATTCATAGTCCTGGCGGGTCTGCTGAAGCAACTGAGCAGATAGTAAACTATTTAAGATCAAAATATAATTACATAAGAGTTATAATCCCGCAAAATGCTATGTCAGCAGCAACAATGCTTGCTTGTGCTAGTGATGAAATTGTTATGGCTAAACATTCTGCTCTAGGACCAATTGATCCACAAATGGGTGTTATATCTGGAAATGGGAGTAGGTATTTTATTGCTGCACAATCAATACTCGATGAATTTGAGCAAGCTAAAGAAGAAGTAAAAGCAAATCCTAAACTAGCAACACTATGGGTAAATAGAATTAATTCATATCCACACGGTTTTTTTAAGAAATGTGAAGATACTATAAGGTTAGCCAAAACCATGGTAGAAACATGGCTTGATTCATATATGTTTAAAAATGATCAAATTGAAAATGGGAAAACAATTGCGGAATGGCTAGGTAGTGCTTCGGAGCATTTAACACATGGTAAGCCTATTGATATTAAAGCTGCTAAAGATAAAGGGCTTAAAATTACTTTACTAGAAGATGATCCTAAACTGCAAGATTTAGTTTTATCAATATTTCACGCAACAATGGTGACATTTGATGTGACACAATGTGTTAAAATGATAGAAAATCATAATGGTAAGGGTTGGTTTTCATTAGTAAATGTTAAAGGAAAGTAATTTTTTTTAATTGATTTAACTGCTGGGCAGGATGCCCAGTTTTTGGTCAGTTCATTATAAAGACCACGGTTATTGATTTAATATCAGGAAACTATCCTATTTCCCCAAAACAAGCCTGTTATCAGGCTTGAATATTTCTTTCCCAATTATTCTTACTCTCTTTGCTTCCGGATGCCTTGGGTTAACCATAAAAATATATTCTTCGGGAACCACGGCTGACGGCATTTTTAATATGAGATTATTGAATGACTGTAACCACTTTGTTCCTTCTATAATGGTAAAATTACTATACGGTGTTGTATTCCAGTTATTGGGCAATTTCTTCCTATCAAAGATATCAATCATATCCTCAGGAACTTCAATGGACAGAATATACCTGTTATACAGGTCCCTGATACATTGAGAATGCACTATTGTTTCAAGAACGGCTAACGAACGGTTATGTGCGAGATAAAGAGCCGGGTATCCTTTATTGTTCCATCGTCCCCCGGCTTTTTCTGATCCTTCTCCGCTTAAATCATCTGCCCGTCTTTTCTTTGCCATCCTGTATAAAATCATCAGCTAAACTCACTGTATTCTATACGTATCAACTCATCTTTTACCAGGTCACGTCCTTTGTGAGTGTCCATAATATACAGGGGCCTTTCGTTATTAAAATAGGGGTTTTTGGTATTAAGCCATTCATTGAAACGGTCTTTATCACCGTCAAAAGCGATCAGACCCATTTTATAAACCTCCCCGATTTCAATAAAAGCCTCGCTTACAGGTATTTCCAGTTTCTTTTTCTTTGACTTCAATTCTCTCTGGAGTGTACTTAATGAAATCGGGAGTAAACCTGATAAAGTCTTGAGGGGTAATTCGGAAAAATTGATAAAACTTTCTGCGTAGCTTGAAATAAAATATTTTCGAATAACTTCAATAAGCTCAATATCATTATGAATTTTTTTAATCATTGATTCGGGAATTTTATACATTTCATGTAAATAAGCATAGTTAAACATCATTGCATCATGATTCATCGACATGGTCTTTTCTCCTAGCGGTCATATGACATATAAAGTATAGTCATATGACCGCTTAGTCAAGTAATAAACTGTAAAATGATAGTTTTTTAGTGAGTACCCAAAATCCCCACAACTTTTTGAAAACCCTACACACCCTCAGTATCCTTTTACCTGGGGACAAAACCATGACTGAAATATATGATTTTACCGAACACCGGATCGACCAGGTCCGGAAAATGGTGCCTGAGACAAAGCTGAAGAGGTACCGGTTTTCCGTGCAGAAGATCGTGGAGACCACGGTGAGGAAGACCATGGAGATGGTAAGCGAAGGAATAACCGACCCGGAAACTATCTGTAACGCCATACTTATCGAGATCGACCATATCAGGCTTGTCTATGGTGAATGTGATATCAGGTTTTAATGTTCTGCTTTTTCCGAATAATCTTATAATTGACTGGGCGTGACTGAACTTCCGGGTAAAGCCCGGTGGTTGTGTTGAGGGGGTTTTTATTGTTTTTTGGCTAGAGCATGAGTCTTTCCAGGGTTTTTTGGTCCGGAAATCCTAGAATTGAAATAAAAACATGAACATTATCATGCATGCGTGTAATATATACAAAATTTCTTTCATAGTTATCCAGGATTTTTTTAGTATCACGCGGATTACTCAAATCATAAACAAGTTCATCAAGATAATTCCTGATGGCAAAAGCAATAAACCAAGAAACAGAAAACTTAAAATTCCTTCTTAAATCCAGATACTTCTCATAAAAAACAGAATCTATGTTAATATGCTCTTTTTCCAGGATAATAAAATCCTTACCCCACTTCTGGTACGTAACTCTCTCATAGGGCCGGGATTCAAACTCATCTTTTCTGATAATTCGCGCAAGGAGAAGTGAAATCAGTTCATTATTTGACAGACGGAGTGAACCCGCGGCCTCTTCCAGTTTTTCAAGCAGTTCCGTATCAATAGTGATTGTGGTCCTCATAATCTTCAACCTCCGGTATTTTAAGCAGGATTGCAATTTTTTCTTAATATTAATACGATTATGAAACCGGATTGATTAAAACTTTTTTTAATTTTTGGTAATTTTCCCTGAATTTAATTCACGTCTTGATTGACAGGTAAGTTCTCATTTTCAAGGGGGGTACATATTCCGTTTAGCCCCCTAAATCCGCTATGTTGATATTGAAATTAATTTTATTTAATAACCCCCTGAGGGGGTGGCTCGTTTCAGTAAAGCAAGCAAGGCAAAGTTATTTGAGCCGGGGGCTTAAGTCGGATTTAAATAACCCCCATGTTTTTGAGAACTTACATTCACAGGGGGGACAATTATTTTATTTCCTTGAAAAAAATCCCCTCCCCCTTTTCTCTGGCCCTCTATGAAAAGCTTACGGGAACAGGTAGAAAAACATCTTCTGAAGGTGCAGAAGCCGGGGCAGTATGCCGGGGGGGAACTCAATTCGGTGGTGAAGGAAAGCGCCCGTGTGAGGATGGCCGTGTCGTACCCCGACATGTACGAAGTGGGGATGTCAAACAACGGGATACGTATCCTCTACGATATAGTTAACGGCATGGATGACGCCGCGTGCGAACGGGTCTTTGCCGCTGCCCCCGATTTTGAGGCCCTTCTCAGGGAGGAGGATATCCCCCTCTACACCCTGGAGACATTCACCCCACTTCATGAACTGGACCTTATCGCCTTCAACCTTTCGCACGAGCTCCTTGCTACAAACATGCTCCAGATCCTGGACCTGGGGAGGGTCCCTTTCCTGGGGGCCGAAAGGGGCGAGGGAGATCCCCTGGTCATGGCCGGGGGATCGGCGGTCTCCAATCCCCTGCCGGTCTTTGATTTTGTTGACGCTGTTTTCCTGGGGAACGGCGAGGAGGGGATAAGGGAGATAACGGAGGTGCTGCTCAAAACCTCGGGCGGGAACATCTCCCGGGAAGAGAGGATAAGTCTCCTGAGAAAGATCGAAGGGGTGCTTATCCCCGGCGACTATGTACCGGAGTACAAAAGTGGTAAGCTCGTGAGTATAGCCGGGGCCAGTGTCCGGAAAAGGGTATCCCGGCCCGGCGAGGCCCGCAATCCCCTGAGGCCGGTTGTTCCCAATATCCGTATAACACAGGAGAGGGCTGTTTACGAGATTACCCGGGGCTGCGGCAACATGTGCAAGTTCTGTCACGCGGGATACTACGACCTTCCCTACAGGGGGCTCAGCCGGGAAGGGGCGGCGGATAGTATCATCTCCATCATCAACAACACCGGCTACGATGAACTGTCACTCCTCTCCCTCTCGGTGAGTGATGTTAAGGGTCTGCCTGAACTTCTCAATGAAATACTTCCCCTGCTCTCATCACGGGGGGTATCGGTCTCTCTTCCCTCCATGAAGGTGGACGTGGCTACACTACCCCTTATTGAGGCCGTGTCGGATATCAGGAAGTCATCCCTGACCTTCGCCGTTGAGTCCGCTTCCGAGGAGATACGCTCCCGGGTCTACAAGAGGGTGAATACCGGTGATCTCCTTGCCATCATTGAACATGTCTTTAACAGCGGGTGGAACCATATCAAGCTCTACTTCATGCTGGGGCTTCCCGGGTGCCGGGAGTATGACGAAGGGGAGGCCATTGTTTCTCTTCTCAAGAGGATAATCGCTATCCCCGGGAAAAAGAAAAACATCAACGTGACCCTCTCACCCTTTGTGCCCAAGCCCCACACTCCCTTTGAGCGGGAGGAGCAGATGGACGAAGACTACTTTCTTGAGAAAGTGGTCTTTATTAAGAAGAACCTTCCCTCCTTTGTAAAGATTAAAAGTCACAACATAAAGGCCTCCCTCCTGGAGGGTGTGATATCCCGGGGAGACAGCAGGGTGGGGGGCGCCATCCTCGGGGCCTACAAATCGGGCTGCAGGTTCGATTCATGGAGCGAACACTTTGAGCCCGAAAAATGGGAAGCGGCCCTCAATGATAAAGTCCCCGGCTGGTGTGAATTTCTTGAAGAGCGGGATGAGAAGAGCTTCCTTCCCTGGAGCATGGTTGAAACCGGTTTCGAAAAGGTGAAGGATTCCATGGGGGCAAGGTCCCTTGACCTGGAGAACTATGAGAGAAGGTCGCCGGATACCGGGGACAAGCTTGATCTGGAGAGGATTGAGAAGGGGGCGGATATTTTCCGGGAGAGGTACAGGGTGGAGTTGAAGGCACGGCTGGTCCTCTCCAAGAGGGGGCCTGCCCGGTTTATTCCCCATATCGATTTTATGGAGGTGATTAAGAGGGGGCTCAGGATGGCAGGGGCCCCTGTGAGCTTTACACAGGGGTTTAACAAGAGGGAGAGGATCTCCCTGGGATTTCCCCTGCCCCTGGGGATTGAGAGCGGACATGAGCTTCTTGACCTGGATCTCTACGAGGAGTTTGGTCCCGGTTTTATCGAAAGTTTTAATAAAAAAGTCCCCGAGGGTATCCGTCTCCATTCATACAGGTATTATGACGGCAAAAGCTCTCTCATGGCAATAAGCTCCGCAGCGGAGTACCGGGTGCGGATCCGCCGGAAGGATGCATGGGAGAAAGCCGGGGAGAACTGTGAAAAGAAGACGGCCCTTGTCAAGAGGAGCAAGAAGGGGGAGAAGAGTGTTGCCTTTGATGAAGCGGTTGAGAGTTTCGGCTTCACGGGGGAGGATATGCTCAGTGTCAGGCTCTTTACCGGGACCCCGGACTCCGTGAGGATCGACTTACTCCTGGAAACACTCACCGGTGATAAAGACTTCAGGGAGTATACGGATATCCTCAAGACCGGAACATTCACCGAAAAAGACGGAGAGTATATACTGCTGGAATAGACCTATCTGCCTTTCCGCGGGGGCAGTTCCCCCAGGTAGGAGTGGAGCCAGCACTTGATCTTTCCGTTGTAGAGCTTCCTGTTTTTATCCGACTTCCTTCCGAAATCTTTTTCGAAGTTTTCATCCGGGGTTATGATGAAAAAGGACCAGTCCTCAAGGTGTTCCAGAACTTCTCCCAGTTCCCGGGAAAGCTTCCCGGTCCCTGATTCCGCTTCCACCCGTACCCCGTAGGGAGGGTTTGTTATGACGCACCCGTACTTCTTCTTTGAACTGAATTCCGTGAGGGGCTTTTTCTGGAAAGTGACCGCGTCGGCGACACCCGCCCTCTCCGCGTTGTCCATTGCCACCTGGACGGACCTCTTCTCTTTGTCCGATCCCAGGATGGTCATCTCCCGGTAATTGATCGCTTCCTCAGCCTCCTTCCTCAGCTTCTTCCAGATATGGGGGGGGACCTCCTTCCATTTCTCCGAGGCGAAGGACCTGTTGAGTCCCGGCGCCATGTTTCGGCCTATAAGGGCCGCTTCAACGGGGATGGTCCCGGAGCCGCAGAGGGGGTCCGCCAGGACCCTGTCCGGGTCCCACCTGCTGAGGATCACCAGTGCCGCGGCCAGTGTCTCCCGGAGAGGGGCCTCACCAGCCTTTGTCCGGTATCCCCGCTTGTGGAGGCCTTCACCGCTGGTATCAACCGTGATGGATGCCCTGTCCTTGAGAAGGGCGATTTCTATCCTGTACCTTTCTCCGTCTTCGGGGAATGTCTCTCGCCTGTATTTTCTTTTCATGGATTCGATGATGGCCTTCTTGACAATGGACTGGCAGTCCGGGACACTGTAAAGTTTTGATTTTATGGATTTTCCCTTTACATGGATAAAGGCGTTCTCCGGGAGGAACTCCTCCCACTTTACCGATTTTGTTCCCTGGAAAAGCTCCTCGAAGTCCGTTGCCGGGAAGGAGGCGATTTCAACAAGGACCCTGTCCGCGCAGCGGAGCCAAATGTTGCACCGGGCGATATCGGTCTCGTCACCGGTAAATGACACCCTCCCGTTTTCCGTGGTGAGGTTTTCGCAGCCGAGATTCCTCAGCTCGCGGGCGACGACGGATTCAAGGCCGAAGGCGGCGGTTGCGATTATTTTATACTGTGACATGTTTTTAAACCGGGTAACTATCCGGACAGTAAAATCTGCTTTATTATATAATCAAGTAAATTTGTAGAAGATGTTGCTACAATAGCCACGGGTTTTAATCCGTGGCTATTGTGGCATGTCACGGTAATAAAATCGTATTGGTAAAATTTTCCCGGATATTTAAAAAAAAGTTGACTTTAAAGAAAATTATTGTTATATAATAACTGTTATTATTTAATACAAAGTGACTTCCGGTGACAGAGAAAAATAAAAGATTTGAAGCAATTATTCAAAAACTCAGGGACAATGGCCATAAGATAACACCCCAGAGACTGGCTATAGCTGATATTCTGGCTGAAAGTGAAGGACATCCCAGTGTTGAGGATATCTATGAGCAGATAAAAACAGATTTTCCCACCATGAGTCTTGCTACTGTATACAGAAATATCCTCATAATCAAATCACTTGGTGAAGTCCTTGAGCTGGGATTTCCCGATGGGAGCAACCGGTATGATGGGAAAAGGCCCCTTCCTCATCCCCATGTTATCTGTATCAGGTGTAAAAAAATTGTGGACCCGGACCTGGAGAGTCTTGATGAACTGAAAAAAGAGGTGGCATCAGAGACGAATTTTAAGATCCTTAATCACCGGCTCGACTTTTTTGGTATATGCGGTAAGTGTATGGCTAGAAATGAATAATATTTTTTTGTTTTTAAATGATAATTATTATCATATAATATTATTTATTGATATGGGATAGCTGATCAGATATATTTATGAATAGACATGTTATTAAATGAGTAATATGATATTTTTATCTGCTGCAAAAGTCAGTGATAGATGACCGGTGTGTATATTTATATCCATATAACTGAATAGTTACTCATTCGAAAGATATTCTCTGAACGACTTAACTCATTGCACCTTGGTGCGTAAATTTTATTAACATAAGGAGACAATCTTATGAGTGAAAAAAGTAAGAATCTGAAAATTGACAGTGAAAAAAAACCTGTCTCCAGTAGCGGTACGTCGAACCGGGACTGGTGGCCGAACCAGTTGAACCTTAAAATTCTTCACCAGCACTCTGCTATGAGCAATCCCATGGGAGAGGATTTTAACTATGCTGAGGAATTCAAGAAACTTGACCTGAAGGCCCTGAAGAAGGATCTCTTTGCGCTGATGACCGATTCACAGGATTGGTGGCCGGCAGATTATGGTCACTATGGCGGGCTTTTTATCCGGATGGCGTGGCACAGTGCAGGAACCTACCGGATGGGCGACGGCCGCGGAGGCGGGGGATCCGGCTCTCAGCGCTTTGCGCCCTTAAACAGCTGGCCCGATAACGTGAACCTCGACAAGGCCCGCCGGCTCCTCTGGCCCATAAAAAAGAAATATGGGAAAAAGATCTCCTGGGCCGACCTCATGATCCTTGCGGGCAACTGCGCCCTGGAATCCATGGGGTTCAGGACATTCGGTTTCGCCGGGGGGCGGGAGGATATCTGGGAGCCGGAGGAGGATATCTACTGGGGTGCCGAAGAGGAATGGCTGGCCACGAGCAATATGCCCAGGAGCCGTTACAGCGGTGACAGGGACCTCGAAAATCCCCTTGCCGCCGTGCAGATGGGATTGATCTATGTGAATCCTGAAGGACCTGACGGCAACCCGGACCCGGTTGCGTCGGGCCGTGATGTTCGGGAGACATTCGCTCGCATGGCTATGAACGATGAGGAGACCGTGGCCCTGGTTGCCGGCGGGCACACCTTTGGCAAGGCGCATGGGGCCGGCGACCCGGTGCATGTGGGCCCGGAACCTGAGGCCGCCGGAATTGAAGAACAGGGTTTGGGATGGAAGAGCAGTTTTGGCAGCGGTAAAGGGGGCGATACCATCGGCAGTGGTATTGAGGGCGCCTGGAAGCCGAACCCCACAAAATGGGATATGGGATATTTAAATGTGCTGTTTAAATACGAATGGGAGCTGGTAAAGAGTCCCGCCGGTGCCAACCAGTGGCTGGCAAAGGATGTAGCGGAGGAGGATATGGTGGCTGATGCCCACGATCCGTCGAAAAAGCACCGGCCCATGATGACTACTGCGGATCTCTCTCTGCGTTTCGATCCGGTATATGAGAAGATTGCCCGGCGTTTTCAGCAAAATCCCGGAGAATTTGCGGACGCCTTTTCCCGGGCATGGTTCAAGCTGACCCACCGGGACATGGGTCCCCGTTCCCGCTATCTCGGTCCGGAAGTCCCCTCGGAGGAACTGATCTGGCAGGATCCGGTTCCTGCAGTGGATCATGAACTGATCAATGAGCAGGAGATAGCAGACTTAAAGGGGAAGATCCTTAAATCGGGACTGTCTGTTTCGGAACTGGTTTCCACTGCCTGGGCGTCGGCATCTACATTTCGCGGCTCAGACAAGCGGGGCGGCGCCAACGGGGCGCGTATTCGACTTACACCGCAAAAGGATTGGGAAGTCAACCAGCCGTCCCGGCTGAAGAATGTGCTGCAGGTCCTTGAGGGAATCAGGAAGGAATTTAACAGCGCAGAAAAAGGGGGGAAGAGAATTTCCCTTGCCGACATGATTGTCCTGGGGGGATGTGCCGGTGTGGAGCAGGCAGCGAAAAATGCCGGTTACAATGTGGTTGTTCCCTTTCTGCCGGGACGTACGGATGCGTCTCAGGAGCAAACCGATACAATGTCATTTTCCGTACTGGAACCGGCCGCGGACGGGTTTCGCAACTACATAAAAGCAAAATATTCTGTACCGGCGGAGGAATTGCTGGTTGATCGTGCCCAGCTCCTGACACTTTCCGCGCCTGAAATGACGGTTCTCCTTGGTGGGATGCGTGTCCTGAATACCAATTTTTGCCAGTCTCCGCATGGTGTTTTCACCGGGCAGCCGGAGGTACTTACCAATGATTTCTTTTTGAATCTTCTGGACATGAACACGGTTTGGAATGCAAGCCCGGAAGATGAAGAGATATTCCAGGGCCATGACCGTTTAACAGGAGAACTCAAGTGGACCGGTACCCGTGTTGATCTTATTTTCGGTTCAAACTCCCAACTCCGGGCAGTGTCGGAAGTCTATGGATCTGAAGACTCACAGGAGAAGTTTGTGCGTGACTTTATAGCGGTGTGGAACAAGGTTATGAATCTTGATCGTTTTGATCTTCTTTGATCAGAGGCAAATAACCACTGTAGCTGCAGGTTTATACCAGCAGCTACAGTGGCTCAAGCAAATTAAGTGAATTTTTCATCCTGAGAAGATGACGGCAGCGAGAAGTAAAAGGTCGCTCCCACGTTGAGGACACCTTCGGCCCAGGTACGGCCTCCATGCCGGCGGATGATCCGGCGCACATTGGCCAGGCCGATACCGGTGCCTTCAAATTCATTGGATTGGTGCAATCGCTGGAACACGATAAAAAGCCTGTCAGAATAAGAAATATCAAAACCCACTCCATTATCCCGGACATAAATGACGGTCTCATTCTCCCTGTCATCCAGGGACCCGATTTCGATTTCTGCCTGCCGGCGGGCACGGGTGAATTTCAGGGCATTGGAGATGAGATTGACAAAAACCAGTCGCAGCATCGCCCTGTCGCAGATGACTTCGGGAAGAGTGCCGATGTTCCACTTGATGGAGCGGTCCTGTATCTCCGGTTCATATTCCCGGATGACCTCCCGGACAAGTTCCTCCAGGTTCACCTTCATTTTTGTCATCTCATTCCGTCCCATGCGGGAAAATGAGAGCAGGTCATTGATTAACTGGTCCATTCGGTCTGTGGATTCGGAGATAGTGGACATATATTTCCGGCCGGGATCGTCGAGAACACCGTCTATTCTCTGATGCAGCAGTTTCAGGAAGCCGTTGATATGACGCAGCGGCGCGCGCAGGTCGTGGGAGACCGAATAGGCAAAGGCCTCCAGTTCCCTGTTTGTCAATTCCAGCTGGGCGGTACGCTCGAAGACCCGCTGTTCAAGTTCCTGGTTAAGCTGAAGGATTTTTTCTTCGGCGCGTTTCCAGTGGGTAATATCATAGTTGATCTCCGTCATCCGTAACGGTCTGCCCTCACTGTCCCTCACGAATTGTCCGTATGCTTTGAGATAATGGACGCTCTTATCGGGCCATACAACACGAAACTCGGTGTCGTAGTCCCTCTCGCCCCTCTGAGCCTGTTCCGATATCTCATTGCTGGCAGCGCGGTCATCGGGATGTACCCTGTTCAGCCAGGTTTCATAGGCTCCCGTAGAGTCTTCCCTGTTTACCCCATACAGCTCATACATCCTGTCAACCATTCATTGCAGAGGTCATTTACGGTCCCCGCCGGTTCGGGAGGTCCTCCCAGGCAGACGAGACAGGAAGCCACACCCGGGATTTTACCGATAGCTTCGGAAAAGAATTCGGCAATTTGCTTTTCATGGGGTAAAAGAAACAGAAAATTTTGCATGGCAAGCATCTGCCCGAGAACCCGTGCATCAACCTGTTGCCACTCCCGGTCCTGATTACCTTGCCGGAGTTTTTCTTCCCCCTTATTCTCCTTTTGATCGGTTCTCATGGCATCATAAACAATAGAGTTCCTCTTTCCGGAAATCACCAGGGCCGGAAATGCTTCAGGATCCTGTGCCGGATTCATCAAATATAACTAATGGTTTATCAGTCATTATGGGACATCGATAGAGAGTTTTTTACGCGAAGCGTAAGCAGTTTAAGTTCCCTTATATCTTCACAGTGGAGATGTGCGGTCCGTCATGTTCCTGGTAAACAAAATAGAAGGGGGACTCTTTTTGTATGGCCTGATACTCTTTTGTCTGAATAAGTTCTTTAACAATCGTTTCAAACTGTCCGGAAGTATCAATGGGAGGTCCGCCGTCAGTGCCTTCTCCCAGTTCATTATCTAAAGAGAAATGTTTGCCGGCGGAGAGATCAATTTCCCCTATTGCCGCATGGTTGTAATATCCTATCCAGATATTTCTCTGGCAGTCACTCTCCCCGGGATTCCATTCAATATAATAACATCCGAATGCCGGGAGCTCTCCCTTTTCCTGTCTCTCTTTGACTATCCTGAGGTCCAGGGTGAACTGCTTTACCCAGTATTCAATACACAGGGGTGGTGTCTCTTCATATCCGGCGTCAAGATAATCTTTCTTTTTGTGCAGATATGCCAGAATGGTGTCTGCCCGGTTTTTATGTTCCTCTACTGATTCCCGGCACGAAACGGGATTTTCTTTATGGGAACTTTCCCTGGTGATCACTTCCTGTCTCTTCCTGTTGAGAACAAGCTCAGCATAGCGGGCAGTTCCCTTCTGAAGAAAAGCCAGTGCAGTAACGGGTTCTTCACTCATGAGCAGGGCAAAGGCAGGCTCTTTCCGGAAGTTCTCGAGGCCCGGATCGGAATAAAAGCTCTCCCTGTCTTTCCCTTCTTCAAGGGAGAGGGCTGCCATTTTCAGGCTGTGGTCTATCCGGCCGCAGAGAGAGTAGAGGCAGGCGGCATTAAATTTCATGAGCCCTTTGTCGCCGCCGGCTCCCTTTTTTGTGAAATAGTCTTCCAGTTCATTTATGGCTTCTTCATAACGTCCCAGCCGGTCATATGCGCAAAGCAGGTTAGTGATCATAAAGGGGTCAAATTCTTCATGTGTAAGAAAAGGTTTATGGCGCTTCCAGGTCTCAATTGCTTTTTCGAAGGAGGAGGCATGTATCATTATGGTTATGAACCACGACATCATTCTTTTGTTTTCTTTCAGGGGCTTCCAGTTTTCAACAAGCTCTATTGATTTATCATGTCTTCCCGTGGAGGTGTAGGACATGCTGATCAACTGGCAGTCGTTTGCATCTATCTCGCCGGGAGTTACATGGGGAAGCTGGAGCAGGGAATCCCCGATCTCTGCCGCCCCGGAGAAATCTCCGCTGTTAACGGCATCCTGAAGCTGCTTGCTGAGAGTATTATAGGAGGCCTCCTGTTTTTTCCACTCTATATGTTCTTTATATCCTTCGGGATCATGCAGCCATTCCTCTTCCACCCATTCATGAGGATGCGGCATTGAACTGACAATTTTATAAAGGTCGCTTCCCTCTCTTAATTCAATCCTGAGCCGGTAATGGACTTCTCGGAGATAAATCTCAACCGGATCATTGCACTCACGGATATATCTCAGTGTGCCCTCTGTCTGCCGGCAGAGTTTCCCGTTTCCCGGGTGGAAGACATAATAATCGGACAGGCCCTTATCAATGGGAGCGCAGAGGTCTTCGGAAAAGGGAAAAGGAAAGTTTTCTGACCAGGCGTCGATCCCTTCTGTTTGCAATGTTCCGGAAAAGCCGTCATGAAGTATCAGCTGGTCTGTATCTCCCTGGGTTCCCATCTCTATCCCGCTGCAAAGAGAAAAGAAATTTCTAAAAGGCTCCGGCGTTGACTTGTTTATCTCCCGGGGATCAAGAAAAATCAGTGATTCGTTTTCATTATCTAATCCTTCAATTTCACAGCAGATCCCGGAATCGACCCTGCTGATCCGGGAATAGAGAAGAAGAGGTTCAAGGAGATCTTTCGAAGTTTTTGATAAAACCGGTGTGAGTTGTTTTAAGAGATTTTCATAATGCATATTCATGACTCCAGTTATTTTGCAATTCATATTCTCATCATTAAATATGTAAATGCTTTTTTACAGAACTCTTTGGCAGGTATGTTCTTTTTTGAACAGAAAAATTCCATTGACATCCTGTACTGGAATTATAGGGTCTTGTTGTCACAATTATAAATTATTGAGGAAATCAATGCATAAAACCATCATAAAATTCATGCTTTTTATAATAATTTTTTCTGGCTCAAATTTTTTATCATGCAAAAGCTTTTTTGCCCCTGATATGAGTAAATGTGAAAACGTCGCGAGGAGAGTTATCGAAATTGTCTGGACAGGTGCGATAAAAGAGTCAAGGAATAAATATTATTTAATAGAGGGAAACAGAATTTTTTGATGGATGTTGTCCCTGTCAACAGTTGGATGCTGAAGTTCACTGCTCATGCTGGAGACCCTTCTTGATACATAATCCCTTAACTCATCGGATGTTATAAGACCGTCCCTGTTTTTGTCAGCGGTTCCCGAATAAATACTTTCCAATATCTCTTCGGTAAATAAGCCATTTTGCAGACTGTCTTTTTCATAGGAAAATTCACCGCCCCTGGATGATGAAAACACAATGGCCCCTGAACGCCTGATAAGGTCATTATAAATATACCTGTTCCTTTGCAGAATATATGTTCTCTTTTTTTTCTTTCTTAATTTTTTTAATTTAAAAGCTCTGACGGCCCTGGGCTTTATCCCCCTGGTTCCTGCCGATTTATAATAATTCATTTCCTGATTATCTTCAAGTTCCCCTGATTCGCAGGTGTCCATTAAAAATAATTTTTTTCGCGGTTTAATATCCAGTAAAAGACTTTCAATCATTTCAAAGGGTGCGGCAGTTCCGGAAAGGTTATTGATATCGGTATCATGTGTCAAAAAGTAATAGGTGCTTGCTTTATCAACGTCATGAACACCATGCCCTGCAATAAAAAGAACGAATGTATCATCCACACCTGCTTTGCTCAATAAATCTTTTGCTTCACGAATATTTTTCCGTGTCACCCTGTTGTCCAGATAGGTTCTGGAATAAATGTTCCTGTAATATTTGCCCTTCATCTTATTAAACATTTCCGCAAGGTCTGTTACATCTTTGTGGGCGTATTTTAAATTCAAATCCTTATTTTTATATTGAGAAACTCCAAATCCGATAAAATAAAGATCGTTCGTATTTTTCTTTTGATAATCGACATAAGTTATTGCCCGGTAAGATTCAAAACCTATAGCATTATAGCATGAGACTTCAATTTTATTATTTCCTTCAGAGAGCTCTATCTCTTCATTGATTATTTTTTTTTGTCCGCTTACCTTCTTTCCATATGCTCCAAAGAGGGGAACATCATTAACATAGATATTGTAGCTTCTTAAATCATATTTTGTGTCACTGATCCGGAACTCAAGATTAACGTTTTTCCCGGATATGTCTTTTTCCAGTATTTTAACTTCCGGGACATGAAAGTCAGATTTTAAATCGGATTCTGACATCCCGAACCTTCTGAGGCGGCGCTTATACTGGTTATAGTAGTGGTCTATGAGAGAAGGGTCCCCGGTCCCGGTTTTTTTTAAAATGAGATCAGGCCTGTTATTACGGATTGCGAATTGATCTATGCTGTAGGGAGTTAATCCCATAACCATTTTTACGAGATTGCCTCCGTTTTTTGACGAGTCATAATACCCGTCATTACTATAGAATACCCATTCCCCGTTACTGGCAACATATGTATACCTGCTGCCATTATCAATATTCCAGATGCAGGCGGTAGAATCCCAGGACCCGGTCAATAATAACCGGTTGTCGGGACTGAAAGCAATACCGGTTATTTTTTCTTTATGCCCGCCTTTTAAGAATTTGATCAGTTTCCCTTTTAAATCGTAGATTTTTATCATCCCTCCCATATATCCAATGGCAATCATTTTGCTGTCAGGGCTTATTGCCCATGATGAAATTTTATAAAAATAATTTTGGGATGCTTCTTTTATCTGTAAATTAAATTGTTTGAGAGGCTTTAACCATCTGCTATAGATCTGGATATTATCATCATTCAGGGAGACAATATATTTTCCGTCAGGTGTAAATCTCTGGTATTTCACATATTCTTTTTTCTTTACTTCTTTGACTTTTCGACCGCTGGTATGCCACAAAATTATCTGGTAGGGAGTTCCTGAAATAAAATGTTTACCGTCTGATGAAAATGATATGCTGGTTATTTCTCCGTTGTGTCCGTCAAATGTTTTTATATGCCTGCCCTGAAGAGTATAAAGTTTTACCGTCTCATCGGACATTGCAACAGCGATCCAGTTGTTATTGGGATGAAATGAGAGTTTCTTGACAAAGGGTGTATATTTTCCCTTATAATCAACATATATTGATTTGTAAATATAACGATCGATACTTCCGTTTCTTATGGTGTAGATATAAACATACCGGTTGCCGACAAAAGGCCGGCCATATGAAAACGCCAGGTATTTCCCATTTTTACTGACTGCCATTGGGTAAGCAACTGAAAAATAATAGTAGGGTTCAAAAGACTTATGAAGATTACCGTTCAATTCCCATATTCTGAACCGCCTGTCCGTTGACCAGGTTATAAAACGGTTCGTTCCCGGCAAAAAAGCAACTCGTTTCATGGTGCTCATGGATTTATTTGCTTTAAATATTTCATCACCTTTGTAATTAAACAGTACCATGTTTAAATTTTTGTCTTTTTCCTGAAATACTGCAATTTTACGAAGGTTCGGATGAAATGCCGCGGTCACAAAACTACCCTGACTGCTGTTCTTCTTTATTTTTCTGAATTTAACACTCCCCTGATGATCAAGAAGATACAAATCCTGGCCGCTCAAAGCAATAAGAAGATTTTCCTTTTTATTTATAAAAAGGTTTGATGAATGAAAACCGGTTTTGAATTCTTTTAATTTGTTTCCCTTTATATCCCAGACTTCAATTAATTTATCACTCCATGCGCAGGTATAAAATTTCGTCCCATCGGGAGAAAGAACAAGACCTGATTTTGTGTTCTTTACCCGAATTGATTTTAATAAATTTCCCGTAAAAGAGTCCCATATTTTAATTGTATCATCGTCTGAAGTAGTTATAATTTTCTTTTTATCGGGTGTCAGCCCGGCCTGCCCGATACTTCGTTGATGTTTTATATTTAAAGTTCTTAATATTTTCCCTTTAAAATCCCAGATTATAATTTCATTTTTCGACACAGATACAATCTCTTTGCTGTCGCTGCTTATTAATACTTTATCAATACTTTCGGTATGCCCGCTTAATTGATGAATTTGCTTTCCGTAATAGTTCCATATTTTCACAATCTTATCCGTTGCACCGGTTACTACATATTTCCCGTCCGGTGAAACCGCCAGCGCGTATATACTGCCCATATGAGCGTGAATCTTTTTTAAGATGATCCCTTCATTATTTCTTATAATAACCTGTGAATTACTTGCTGTAATAATATAATTCCCATCCGGCGAATAGTGTAATCTCAACGACCCCAGGGAATGACCGTTCTGGATTACCATGTCCATTTTGTCCTGGTCTTCCGCGCTAATCACGTCCGATTGGGTAACAATTAAAAAAATGAGCAGTACAATGGAACACATAAGCACTTTTTGAAGAAGATACTTCATTTTTTTATCCCTTTTCCAATTGAGGTTTAATCAAGCTTGTTATAAGTGTGAATTTAATAATCATAAATTTGATAATGTCAACTAAAATTCAGCTATGTATTTTTTTTGCAACCATTTCTCTCATCATCCGGTCTTTTGATGTAATGGTCTGAAGTTAAAAAAATTCCTTTTTTCATTATTTTGGGAGGATTATAAAATGCTGGGAGCTATGATAGCGATTATCCTGTTGTCCGGGGCTGTTCTGGGAGCAAGAATTATACGGGATTTATAATATCCCTGGGGTCCTGAAGATAAGTTTTCTTCTTTACATATTATTCCAATAGCTGTAATATACGGTACATTTTCAAAATATCTTGGCTGCTGTGAGATTATTCATTCTGATTTGGGGGATAAGATGATGAATACACGGGTTACCCAGGATGATGTTATTTACTTTCTTGTAACAGACCGGTTTTTCGGCAGGAACAAACGGAGTGCCGATCCGTCGGATACGAGTATCCACGGAGGGACTCTGGACGGTATTCTGGATAAACTTGATTATCTCATTGAACTGGGAGTGACCACCATCTGGGTGTCCCCGGTTTATGAAAATATCCGGAATAACGGACCCTCGGAGCCTTACCACTACTACTGGCCCCTTAACTTTGAGCAGATTGACAAACGTCTCCTTGACGGGACCCATCTGCCCGGTGCGCCGGAGATGAAGACCTTCGGAAAATTCGTTGACCGGTGTGAAGCCAGGGGGATGAAGGTTGTCCTTGACATGATCGTAAACCACGTGGGATACGGGGCCCGGGGAGAGTTTGATCCCTCCTGGTTCAATATGGGGGGAACGGGGGATATCAAAGGGGAACTGGCGGGCCTGCCGGACCTCAATCATGATAATCCCGAGGTCCTCGACTTTTTCATCAACAACATCGAAGACTGGATTACCCGGGGCAGGGTTACCAATATCCGCATGGATACGGTGAAACATGTTGAGCCGAAGTTCTGGCACTATTTCAAGTCGCAGATCCGCGGCAAGTATCCCGATATCTGTCTCATCGGGGAAGTATTGTGTGAGAGAAAGGAGGACGTCGCCCGGCTGCTTCAGTATCAGAACTACCATGACTTTGATTCAATTTTTGACTTTCCCCTCTGCACGGCGCTGAGGTCTACACTCATTTACGACGAAAGTCTTCAATACTGGCTCGCCCGTCCCCGGCTGAACGATGAAGAACCGCTGGGGGTGCTTGATAATGACAATCCCTTTAGGAACGGGTACCGGAACGCCAACAGCCTCGTCACACTTCTCGATAACCATGACCTGGACAGGCGCATCATGAGCCATGCCCGGACAAAACATACCGGCGGGGGTGAAGGGCTTGACTGGGCAGTGCGGGTCACAAAACTCTGCCTGGGCGCTCTCTTCACTATTCGCGGGATCCCTCAGATTTACTACGGAACCGAGATCGGGCTCGAGGGATGGAAGGCGGAGGATGACCGTGACCTGCGCCGTGATTTTCCCTGGCACCTGATCGGCGATGACAATCATCCGAAACAGCAGTTCCGGAAGGAACAGGAGATCTATGAGTGGACCCGGGACCTTATCCGCCTGCGCAGGGGGAATGCCGCTTTGAAATATGGTGCGACCATAACACTCTGGTCGGACGAACTGGTTTACGCGTTCCTGCGCATTGCGGCGGACGATGTGGCCCTGGTGATCATTAACAACGGCTATATGAAGATGTCCGCCCCTATCCGTTTGAACCTGAACACGTCGGTCATCCCGCGGCGCGTTGTGAAGATGATAAGCGGAGGATTGAAGCACTGGCAAACAGGTGAAGCCCTGACTCTGCAAAACGGCAATGTGATTCTCGCTGTGGATGGAAAGACCATTGACATCTTCTGCCGAAATGACCGGTAAAAATCCACTGACAGGCGGATCATTTTTTGTTAAGAGGAAATTTTTATTGGTGATTCGTATGTATATCATACCAAAATTTAATTCACTGCCATTCCTCAGGATATCATTTTTATGAAAAATAAGATTTGCTTTACTTTCAGATCAAAATAAATTTGGTTTTATATATAAAAGATAAATTGTTACTGCTCAGCTGTGTATAAAAATAGTGATCTTAATATGGATAAAAGATAACTGATGTGTGTATCTTTTAGCCATGCAGCTGAATCGTTGCGATAATTGTATTGTTTTTTCCCCCGGGTATTTGATGAGGAGTAACTCTGAAATCAGCAACAAATATATGATGCCATCAAGAGGTCTCTAATGTATTTAATATCATTTTTCATAACTTTATTTTTTGTTATTGCAATGACCTTCTTCTTCAGGGAAAAGCAGCCGAGAATAACCTATGAAAACGGAATGCCTTTGGAAAACAGCATTACGAAATGGGTTGAAGTGACACTGGGAAACTCTGAGCAATGGTTAAGCATCCGCGGAGCAGATCAGAACAATCCTGTACTGCTCTTTCTTCACGGGGGGCCCGGGACACCTGAAACGCCTTTTCTTCTAAAGTATAATTCAGATCTGGAAAATATCATTACCGTTGTTTCCTGGGACCAGAGGGGATCGGGAAAATCGTTCTCAAAAGAGACTCCTCCCGAAAGCATGAATGTCAATCAATTTATAGCTGACACCCATGAGTTGACACAATACCTTAAAGAGAAATTTGGAAAGGAAAAAATTTATCTCATGGGCCATTCCTGGGGGAGCCTCATAGGGATAAGAGCCGTACATCAGTATCCTGAAGATTATCATGCATATCTTGCCATTGCGCAGACATCTGATGTTCAAAGGGAAGAACTTTTGACCTACGAGAGGGTCCTGGAGCAGGCAAAAGAGGCGAACAATATGAGTGCGGTGAAAGAACTGGAAAAATTAGGAAAACAGCGGGAAATGCATTCCAGCGGAGAGAGAGGAAAGGGGATTAAACTCAAGTGGGTGCGCTATTTTGGAGGGGCCGCGTTTCATAAGGATAAGAGTATCTGGCCATGGATGAAAGATATATTGAAATCCCAGGTCTATTCTCTGCGAGAAAAACTTAATTATCCGAAAGGGGCTGCATTTTCATTAAAATGCCTGTATGATGATATAAGAGATATTCAACTGCAGAAAGAGATAAAGTCAGTGAAAGTTCCCGTCTACTTTTTTCACGGGGCTTTTGACAACCAGGTGCCTCTTTCGGTTGCCCGGGAGTTTTTTGAGGGATTAAAAGCCCCGGAAAAAAATTTCGTTGTTTTTGATAATTCAGCCCATGGTGTGATGTACGAGGAGCCCGAAAAGTTTTTAGAAATCATAAATGGAATAGTCAAAGAAGCTTAATCCCTTCTTTTATTTACAGATTTTACCTGTGAGGAGATTTCAATTTCGAATTGTAATTTTATGTGTCTTACCCGCCTGTTTGTCCCGGGAGCCGGGACAAACAGGATGTTCATTTCTTTATTTGCCTAAAAAACAAACACAAGAAATGCTCTTATCGAATGCCGGAAGGGTTAATCGGTGTATACGGCATTCTTGCAGTATGCCGATTGGCCTTTTTCATGACGGCTCTATCAAAACTTGTCCTTTCATCTGGAACTTTGATTTTCATAAAAAAAAATAAATTGCCCATTTTCTTTTTATAACTTCAATTAGTTGCAACACAGAGTTTTGTTGCCCAACAGGTGTTAGTCTTTTAACTATATACCCCATCTCCTGATTTCATTTCTATTTTAAAACCTATGTGTGAGTGGGATGGGGAACTTTGAAAGAATTAATATTGACAGCTAGCATGACGGGTGTATTATTTTACAGTGATATAATATTGTGGTTTTTCCTCTTTTTTTATGCAGATGAGAACGAGTTAATATAAGTAATCCGGGCACTTTAAGGGTATTGAATTTATTGTTAAAAACAGTCCTCTATGATGGTCGAAAGTATGAAGAGTGTTTTTATATAGATTTTTTTAATATCAAGAATGTGTCTATCCTACTGAAAGAAGCGGGGATATATAAGGTATGTTTTTTATTTATAAATTTTACTTTTATATAATTATTTCTACTCAGCTTGGGAAGTAGTGAATGATTTCATTTTGAGTTTCATTGTTTGAGGGAGTTATATGAGCGATTTGGAATATCTACAGGTTATTGAAGAAACTTTTGGTTTTAAACTAAAGAAGGTAGATACGGACAAAAGAGATGTAAAGCAATTTTACATAATTAATCCCTTTGAGTTATCTCTATACGATCGGGAGAAGCAAAGTTCCCCATATAAAGGTGCCAGAAATTATTCTGTTAATGAGTCCGGTAACATAACCGGTTTTTCCTTGGATTATTCCCCCTGTTTTCTCTTGCCAAAGAACTTCTTCATGGAATTTAAAAACTTAATATTTTTAAGTATGCGATCTATTTGTTTAAACGATGTTTCTTTTTTAAAGGAGATGGGAGGTCTGACTTTTCTCGATTTAAGTGATAATAGAAATATAAAAGATTTTTCTTTTCTGAAGGAGATGGAAGGTCTGACTTCTCTCAGTTTAAGTAGTAATAAAAATATAAAAGACATTTCTTTTCTTAAAGAGATGGAAGGTCTGATTTCTCTCAATCTTAGTTGCAATAATATAAGTGATGTTTCTTTTTTAAAAGAGATGGAAGGTCTGACTTCTCTTGATCTGAGTTATAATAATTTAAGGGATGTTTCTTTTTTAAAGGATATGGAGGGCCTGACTTCTCTCGATTTAAGTTATAATAAATTAAGTGATGTTTCTTTTCTGAAGGAGATGGGAGGCCTGACTTCCCTTGCTTTAAGTTACAATGATTTAAGTGATGTTTCATTTCTGAAGGAGTTTAAATGTTTGACTTCTCTTGATTTAAGTAATAGTAAATTAAAGTATATGCCTTTTCCTCAAGAACTGAAAAGACTGGCTTCTCTCTCGTTAAGGAACAATGATTTAAATGATGTTTCTTTTTTACAGGAGATAGAAGGTCTGACTTCTCTCGATTTGAGTTACAATAATTTAAGTGATGTTTCTTTTTTAAAGGAAATGAAAGGTCTGACTTCTCTCGATTTGAGTTATAATTATTTAAGTGATGTTTCTTTTCTGCAGGAGATGGAAGAACTGACTTCTCTTTGTCTAAGTTACAATAATATAAGCGATGTTACTTTTCTGAAAGAAATCAAAGGGTTGTCTTCTCTCTCATTAAGAAACAATGATATAAGTGATGTTTCTTTTTTAAAGGAGATGGAAGATCTAACTTCTCTCGATTTAAGTTATAATTATTTAAGTGATGTTTCTTTTCTGCAGAAAATGCAAGGGTTGACTTCTCTGTCATTAATGAACAATTATTTAAGTAATGTTTCTTTTCTGAAAGAACTGAAAGGGCTGATTTCTCTGTCATTAAGGAACAATGATTTAAGCGATGTTTCTTTTTTGAAAGAAATGAAAAGCTACAATACTGTTGATTTAGCTGATAATAATATTAAAAACTTTGAATCCTGGCTAGTTGAAAATAGATTAGATATTAAGATAGAAGATAAAAGAGAAAAAAAATGTATAAATTTATACGGTAATCCTCTGGAAAGTCCACCGTTGCAGGTTGTTAAACAGGGTAATGATGCAATTCGTAAGTACTTTAAAGACATCGAAAAAGAAGGAACAGATTATATTTATGAAGCTAAACTGCTGATTCTTGGTGAACCAGGTGCAGGAAAAACAACCTTTGCCCGAAAAATAAAAGACAAAACTGCCAGGATGCCTGAAGAAGAAGAGACCACCCGCGGTATTGACGTCAAAAAATGGAAATTCATCTATAACATATATAATCAGGGGGAAATGGAAATTACAGTGAATATCTGGGATTTTGGTGGCCAATCTATTTATAAAGCAACTCACCGTTTTTTCCTGACTCATCGTTCTTTTTATACAATTTTGGCTGATGCTCGTAAAGAAAATACAGACTTTTACTACTGGTTACACACTGTAGAACTATTTGGTGAAGAAAGCCCTGTATTGATCGTTATCAACGAAAAGGAAGACCGCAAGCGCGATCTCCCTTATCAAAAGTTACAAATACGTTTTTCTCATTTAAAAGATAAAAAGGAAGTTAATTTTAAAAACACTGATGAACGTTTCGATAATTTAATGGATAAACTAAAATATGAGATTAGCCATTTAAAACATATCGGTGATCCTATTCCCGCTAATTGGAAAAAAGTAAGGGAAGAAATAGCTGAATTAGAAAATGAAAAAGTTATATCTTTAAAAACTTACCGTGAACTTTGTACCAAACACCAACTAACAGTACATAAAGACCAGGATATTGTTTGCGAGTTTTTCAATGATTTAGGTATATTTTTGCATTTCAAGAATGACGATGTCCTGCATCGGCTCATTTTTGTAGATAAGGAGTGGGTTCTGGATGCCGCTTACATGATTCTTGATGACAAAAGTTTAGCAAAAAAACAGGGACGATTTGAACGCTCTGATATTGAAATGATCTTTTCTCATGAATATTCCGGTTATGTCCCGGAGATTATCGCTCTTATGAAAAAATTCTACCTGGTTTATGAAAAAGATGGTTTTATTATCGCACCACAGATGCTTCCCTACGATGCACCGAAATATCATTGGGATAATAAAGAAAACATTCAATTCCATTTCGAATACGAAATTTTTATGCCGGCTGGAATATTGTGGCAGTTTATCGTTGAAATGAAAGAAGAAATTAAAGACGATCTGGTTTGGCGTTTCGGCATTTTGCTGGATTTTAACGATACTGAAGCGGAAGTAATAGAAATTAATGAAAAAAACCTGATCCAGATAAAAGTAAAAGGAAAACGGAAGGAAGATATTCGCGCGGTAATTATCCGTAAAATTGATGAGATAAACCGGCAGTTTAAAAAATTAAAAACCAAAAAACTGGTCCCCTGTGTTTGTGAGCGATGCAGAGACTCTAAAGAGCCATATTTATTTGATTACAAAACGTTGATTAATGCGAAAAATGCACAACTGAAAATACAAGAACTTCAATGTCAGTCCAGTTTTAAAGTTGTGAAAGTTGATAATCTTTTTTCAGGTATTGAGTTTTTAGAAAAAGAGAGTGTAGGCTATGAATACTACAGTGAGACAAATCCATTAAATATTGCCATAGTAACTCCAAAAGAAAAAAAACCATTCTTTAAAAAGACCTGGTTTATTATTGTAGCAAGTATATTAACCGGGATTGGATCATTAATAACCTGGATTCTAAAAAATTTATCAGATTTACCAAAAATTAAGGCGGGCTTTAAGTCATTTCTTGATCTTTTTTAAGTAATTTTTAATTGAACTCTCTCATTAAAAATTGATGTGATAATAGACATGAGTTGGGATTGGTGTCAGTTATCAGGCCTCTTCACATAATTGAAAAACAGATAACAGATAAACTCAACCCATACAGAAAATATGCGGCTGATTTTGTGGTGTTGATTTTCTTAATGACTCCAAACATTTGATGTTTATAATAGTCACTTGCAGTTTTACCCATTACTGGAGATAACAATACCATATGCAATTCCCAAACCGAAAATGCAAGGCAGGATCGAGAGACAGAGTTCCAACTCCCTTTGCAGTGATAATTTTCATTTTCTTTTTTTCCTGCGGTGAACCGCATTCCGGGAATGCTTTCGCTCCCGGGCGGGGAAGCAGTGTGTCCGGGATTCCTCTGCCCGCGGGATTTTCTAGAAATACCATGCCGAGAGGGAGTTTCGGTGAATGGCTCAGGGGTTTGAGGTTAATGAAACCGGGAACGCCTGTGAGGTATTATAACGGGATGATAAAGCCCGACCGGGGCATTCACTATGCAGTTATAGAGATGGATGTTGGCAGGCGTGACCTGCAGCAGTGTGCCGATGCGATTATTCGGCTGCGGGGTGAGTATCTCTTCCGAAAGAAGTTGTTAAGAAAGATACACTTTAAATTTACTTCCGGAGACAGGGTAGACTATCTTAAATGGGCCGAAGGATACCGTCCGGTGGTCAAAGGGAGGAGGGTGCTTTTCCAGAAGAAAAGCACAAGGGACTATTCATACGGGAATTTCAGGAGATACATGGAGAAGATATTCCAGTATGCAGGTTCCCTCTCCCTTTCCCGGGAACTGGTTAAGGTAAAGAGAATAGCTGATCTTGATATTGGCGATATCTTTATACAGGGGGGTGCCCCGGGGCATGCGGTAATTGTCGTAGACACTGCTACAAATAAAATGAACGGTGAAAAGATCTTCCTTCTTGCCCAGAGCTATATGCCCGCGCAGAGTATTCACATACTGAAGAATCCCCAAAACAGTTCACTGAGTCCCTGGTACTCGATAAGGTTTTCGGGAAAACTTGTCACCCCTGAATGGGTTTTTGAAAAGGGTGACCTGATGAGGTTCCCCGGGGAGATTGATCCGCTTTTATGATGTAATGTCGCAGGGGCGCAATACATTGCGCCCCTGCAATAACATATATTCTTATTGATCTACTTCCGATTCCGCGTAGGTCACGGGTGGTTCGTTCATGAGCCATCGAAGGGTGTTTTTCAGCTTCATGAGCTGAATAAAAATATCATGCTGAGGTTGTGTGCCCGGCGCGTGCTGCGGGCTTTTCCAGTAGAATGAGAGCCACTCCTGGTTTCCAAAGAGGTTTGCTCTCTGTGCAAGATCCATAAAGAGGAGGAGGTCAAGCACTATTGGTGCGGCAAGTATCGAGTCCCTGCAGAGGAAATCGATCTTGATCTGCATGGGGTAACCGAGCCATCCGAAGATGTCTATGTTGTCCCATCCCTCTTTATTGTCTCCCCTGGGGGGATAGTAATTGATCCTTACCTTGTGAGAGTACCCTTCGTAGAGTTCGGGATAGAGTTTGGGCTGGAGTATCTGGTCAAGTACCGAGAGCTTTGATACTTCCTTTGTCTTGAAGCTTTCAGGATCATCAAGCACTTCACCGTCTCTGTTGCCAAGGATATTCGTTGAAAACCAGCCGGCCAGCCCGAGCATTCTCGCCTTAAATCCCGGAGCCAGTATTGTTTTCATAAGTGTCTGACCGGTTTTGAAGTCGCTCCCTCCCATGGGGACTTTTTTACTCTCTGCCAGTTCCCAGAGTGCCGGTATGCTGTTGGCAAGGTTCGGGGCCCCGTTGGCAAAGGGTATCCCGGAAGAAAGGGCCGCATAGGCATACATCATGCTCGGTGCGATTTTCGGATTGCTTTCCTTCAGGGCCTTCTCAAAGTTTTCCAGGGTGTCGTGTATCCCGGGTACAACCTCCTGGTAGATCTCGGTACTACCGCACCAGACCATGACAAGGCGGTCCAGGTTTTTCTCCTTTTTGAAGTTCTCCATATCCTTCTTGAGCTTCTCTGCGAGGTCCCAGTATGTTTTTCCTTCTTTTACCCATTTGCCGTCCAGTTTTTTAACATAGTCCCTGTTGAACACGGCTTTCCACGGTTTTATTGATTCAAGTTCATCTTTAACCTGGTCAAAATCTTCTCTTCTCAGAACGCCGGCATTTACAACTGCCTCGTAGACGCTGTCTTCGAAGATATCCCATCCGCCGAATTCAATATCCTCAAGCTTTGCCAGCGGAACAAACTCGTTTAAGTTTATATTCCTGGCATTCTCGCCTCTTCCAATTTCTATTTTCCCCATCTGGGTAAGGGAACCAACGGGTATATTCAGTCCCTTCCTCACCAGCATTACGCCGGCAATAAACGTGGTCCCTACGGCACCCAGGCCGGGGATCACAACTCCAAGTTTTCCTTTAGCCGGTTTGATCTCAAATTTTTCCAATTCTTTCCTGCCTTAAATCAATTATTAGTTTTATGTGACTGTTAAACTCTGCACGTTCAGTATCTGCTCAGCTATGTATTAAAAATGGCATGTTAACAAACTAACACATTGTTGATATTTTCGTAAAGAGACATATTTTTAGCCATAGAGCTGAGTAGTTGTCACATATATTTTATTTGAGTTACCCATAAATTTCATTCCCTTTAAAAAATATAATGTTTTTTGCCTTTTTTGTAGATAATAAAATTATAATTGTATTTTACTCAATATATTGAGATTTTGTAAAGATATAAATAGTTAGTTAAGATATAAAATTAAAATACGATTATTAGTCAAGGAAAATTAAAACGGGGATAATCCCCTGGTTGAATAGTTAAGAATTAGAGCTGGAAATTTCAGAATTTATGGGCTTTTTAAGGTTAATTTAAGAGGATAATATCATGGCTATCGGGAAAGCGGAAAAGGCGGCATACAATGATGAGATAAAGGACCTGAAAAAAGAGGTCGAGGAGTACTCCAGGAAGATCAGGGATATCCAGCTGACGAAGATGAAGAAGATGGCAAAACTGTCTGATTATTATAACCTTGAAATCGCAACATATTACATGAATATCATAAACCTCTACCTCAGGATGAACAACCTCTCCCTTGACATGCTGAAACAGAGAAATGAAAAGTTTCTCAATGAGGCAAGGAAGGAATTCTACAAGGTACTGCAGGCGCTGGAAGCCGTGGTCGGGAGTGAAACGGACAGGACCCTCCGCTCCAATGACGAATACCTTGCTAAGATCCGGATGTTAAATCCCGCAGAGATTCTTGATCTCATCAGGCGCGTCAACGATGTGTTCGTAAATATCAGGTCCCAGCTGGGGGATAGTTCCAAATGGAAGTGGTCTTTCGTGGAGCTCCACTCCCGGGTTGCCGTCATTACAAAGAATATTACAAACTTTTCCGATATTGCGAAACTCCGTGACCCGCGTACCGAGTTCTATCATGAAAGAAAAGAGATGATGCAGATGTGCAAGGACGGTCTTGCGGAAGCCGCGAAACAGTTCAGGACCAAGTACGAGCTTACAGGTAAGGCCAGGGATGATATGAAGCAGACAATCGAGCTTCTCTCTGCGCTGAGAAAAATACATGTTCTCTTCGGTGAGAGCGAAGAGGCCAACAAACTGAAAACCACAATCGATGCCAATAAACAGGCCCTCCAGGCAGAGGATGAGGCCAAAGATAAGAAAAAAAATACAAAAAAATGATCTTCTTATAATATTTTTTACTTTTCCCCTTGACGAATACCTGAATAATAATTATTTTTCTATTAGCACTCTGTTTTGCTGAGTGCTAATGATTGAAAGGTTAAAAAGGGATGCCACGGGGAATATCTACAGAGAGAGCGCTGGATGACAGGGAGTCAGCAATATTAAGCGCCATTGTTCATGAATATATTGAAACCAGTAAACCTGTTGGATCAAGGTCTTTCGTTCAAAAATATTCATTTTCCCTCTCGCCCGCCACAATGAGAAATATCATGTTTGACCTTGAGGGGATGGGGTATCTCATGCAGCCCCATACCTCAGCAGGCCGGATCCCCACTGACAAAGGTTACAGGTATTACGTTGATTTCCTTCTGGACAAGTACAGCTATTCCTCAAACCAGGAGGTGCGGGTCAAGGATGAGTTTATCAAAAAGGAACTTCAGCTCGACAAGGTATTCTGTACCATTACAAAGATGCTCTCTCATATATCAAAATATGCCGCTATCATGCTTACACCCAAACTCGATTTTACAGTAGTGAAGAGAATTGAGCTCGTTAACCTGGATATCAACCAGGTCCTTGTTATACTGGTCACGCGGACCGGTATGGTCATCAATAAAAAGATCCATGTTTCATCAACTGTGACACAGGATGAACTCTATGAATTTTCAAAATTTCTGACAACTGAACTCTGCGGTTATTCCCTTCTTGAAATAAAGGACACGATCTTTGAAAAGATCAGGAAAGAAAAGAACCTCGGCTTTAAAAAGGAGATGGCAATCGACTTTGCCGAGCTTGCACTTATGGAGAGCGTAGAGTCGGATATCTGCCTGGATGGTGTTGAAAACCTTCTGAAAATTCCTGAAATGGTTGAAGAGGCGAGGCTTAACAGCCTGTTGAATATAATAGAAGAGAAAAATATCCTGAGAGAGATCATGGAACTCTCCCTGGGTATGGACGGGATCAGGACTTTCATCGGCAATGAGATTGATGATGAGAAGGTTTCCGGGTGCAGCATTGTTACGACCACATATAAAATTGGCAATAGAAAGGTCGGTTCAATCGGGATCATAGGACCCACAAGGATGGACTATGACAAGGTTGTTCCCCTGGTTGACTATTCCGGGAAGCTGGTATCTGACCTGTTGACTCAGATGTCCAAGTAAAAAGAATGAAGAAGAGAGGAAGAAGATTTTTTAACCGCTAAGACGCCAAGTTCGCAAAGGAAGAGTTTATTAATGTTGAGTTTTAAATGTTGAATGTTAAATTTAAGAAACTGTTTTAGATGGGATAAATCAACATTTAAAATTTAACGTTTTCTTAAACTTTGCGCCCTTTGCGCCTTTGCGGTTTAAGATATTTTTAACAATAAAGAATTATTGCTGAATTCATTTGATAAATTTTTGGAGATGATGGACATGTCGAAAAAGAGTGAAAAACTCCAGGGGGAAAACCTGGAGGAAAACGGAGAAAAAAGCGAAAACATTGAAGAAACTGCCGGTAACGGGAATCCCGGGGAAAACAGTGAAACGGGTTTTACCGGTGAAAACAACAGGAGAAATGAGGAAAGGAGAAGAGATGTAAGGAGGCTGAGAGAAAGGAGGAAAAGTTCCCGGGAGGATGAGGACAGCGCGGAGTTTCAGCTGAAAAAGGTCATCTCTGAAAAGGATGATGAGATTATGGAGCTGAATAAGGAGATAGAATCCATAAAGGAGCTCATCCAGAGGAGACAGGCCGATTTTGAAAACTTCAAAAAGAGAAACCTCAAGCTTCTCGAGGACAACAAAAAGTTTGCCATCAGAGACTTCGCGCTGGAAATTATCAATATCAACGATGACCTCCTCCGGGCCATTGAGGTATCCGGGAAGATCCCCGAAGGTGAATCTCTTGAAAAGGCCCACAACTCATTTGTTGAGGGTGTATCCATGATCTCGGGCAGGATCGAGTCAACACTGGGCAAATTTGGTATTAAGGAAATTGAGTCACTTAACCTGGAGTTTGATCCCAATTTTCATGAAGCGGTTGAGATAGAAACAGGTGATGATGTGGAATGTGATACGGTAACCAGGGTGCATCAGAAAGGTTTTCGCATTGATGATCTTGTTGTCCGTTCGGCAAAGGTAAAGGTCACGAAACCTTCAGGTCCAACCGCAGATGAAGGAGAGGGAAAACAGAGTTAGTCTCTGTTAACAGCTTCCAGGAGATGGTGCATTGAATCGGAATGGTGCTGTAAAGAAATACAATTATATTTTTAAAATGAGATAAAAAAAATAAGAGGTAAATAGTAATGAGTAAAATAATCGGAATTGATCTCGGTACGACAAATTCGTGTGTTGCAGTTATGACCGGCGGGGAGCCAAGCGTCATTCAGAATGCTGAAGGTCAGAGGACAACGCCGTCAATTGTGGCATATACGGATAAGGGTGAAAGATTTGTCGGGCAGGTCGCCAAGAACCAGATCATTACCAATCCCGAGAATACTGTCAGGTCTATCAAACGGTTCATGGGACGAAGATTTGACGAGGTCCAGAATGAAATCAAGATGGTGCCCTATAAAATTGATGATGACGGAAAGGGGGGGCTCAAGGTAAAAACCGTTGCCGGTGAATTCGCCCCCCAGGAGATATCCGCCCGTGTACTGCAGAAGATGAAGCAGACAGCGGAGGATTTTCTCGGTGAAACGGTCTCGAAAGCGGTCATCACTGTTCCCGCATACTTTAACGATGCCCAGAGACAGGCCACCAAGGATGCGGGAAGGATAGCGGGACTGGAAGTTGAAAGGATCATTAATGAGCCGACGGCGGCGGCCCTTGCCTACGGATTGGAGAAGGGAAAGGAGAACGAGAAGATTGCCGTATATGACCTTGGCGGCGGTACCTTTGATATCTCTATCCTTGAACTGGGTGACGGAGTTTTTGAGGTAAAATCCACAAATGGAAATACCCACCTGGGCGGTGATGATTTTGATCAGCGTGTCATGGAATGGATGATTGCAGAGTTCAAGAAACAGTCGGGTATTGATGTATCAGCGGACAAAATGGCCCTTCAGAGGCTCAAGGAATCTGCCGAGCAGGCAAAGATTGAACTTTCCAGTAAGATGCAGACCGATATAAATATACCGTTCCTCACGGCAGACCAGAGCGGTCCCAAACACCTTCAGCTTCAGCTTGCCCGGTCCAAGTTCGAGCAGCTCATAGAAGATCTTGTTGATTCCACAAAGGACCCCTGCATGAGGGCCCTTGATGATGCCGGTCTCACGCCGGGTGACATCGATGAAGTTATTCTTGTAGGAGGTTCCACGCGGATTCCCGCAGTACAGGAACTTGTAAAAAGAATATTCGGCAAAGAGCCGCACAGGGGAGTCAACCCGGACGAGGTTGTTGCCATCGGCGCGGCAATACAGGGCGGTGTGCTCGCCGGGGACGTACACGATGTACTTCTCCTGGATGTTACGCCGCTTTCTCTGGGAATTGAGACACTGGGCGGCGTTATGACAAAACTCATTGAGAGAAACACTACAATACCCACAAAGAAGAGCCAGATATTTTCAACCGCGGCTGACAACCAGCCTGCGGTATCAATCCATGTTCTTCAGGGTGAAAGAGAGCTCGCGTCACAGAACAGGACGCTGGGAAGGTTTGACCTCGTGGGTATTCCTCCCGCGCCAAGGGGAGTTCCCCAGATTGAAGTTGCTTTCGATATTGACGCAAACGGTATTGTGCATGTTTCCGCCAAGGACCTGGGAACCGGTAAGGAGCAGAAGATCAGGATTGAATCATCCAGCGGTCTTTCGGACGATGAGATCGATAAGATGGTAAAAGACGCGGAAGCCCACGCTGAAGAGGACAAGAAGGAAAGGGAGGCCATTGAGATAAGAAATGAAGCCGATACCCTGATCTACTCTCTTGAAAAAATGATCAACGAAAACAAGGAGAAGATCGAGGCCGCGGAGAAGGAGCAGATAGAGGCTGAGATCGCTAACCTGAGAAAGGAGATGGAGTCCGGGGACGCGGCGTCTATCAGGGAGGCCAAGACAAAGCTCGAGCAGGCATCTCACAAATTTGCCGAGAGAATTTACCAGGAGACTGCGGGGCAGCAGGCTCAACAGGGACAGCAGGAACCGGAAGCCGAAGAGAGTGAAACCGCGGCTGACAGCGGCGAAAAGGTCTATGATGCCGACTACGAAGTTGTGGATGATGAGAAAAACGAATCTTAGATCCCGGATTGTAAATCCGTGTCCCTGCGGACGCAGGGGCATGGACCGGTGCCGGTCTGTTAATAAAAGTGGCTGTCTTTACACGGTATAAGTCTGGAGCAGTGTTTAAACAAATATTATGAGGGATTAAATTGGCTAAACGAGATTATTATGAAGTTCTGGGAATAGCAAAGAACGCAACGGAGAATGAGCTGAAACAGGCTTACAGGAAACTTGCTCTGAAGTTTCACCCGGATAAAAATAAGAACAATCCTGAAGCAGAAGAGAAGTTCAAGGAAGCAACAGAGGCATACGAGGTTCTGAGAGATCCCAAGAAGCGGGCGCAATACGATAAGTATGGTCATGACGCTGTTTCCGGTTTTGACGGTTTCAGAGGGACCCAGGCGGACTTTTCAGATATTTTCGGGGATTTTGATCTGGGTGATATTTTTGAAGGATTTTTCGGATCATCTTTCGGGAGCAGGTCACGGTCCAAGAGGTCGCGGAGAGGGGCGGATCTGCAATATGATCTCCTTATCACACTGGAAGAAGCTGCCACGGGGAAGGAAGCCCTTTTAGAGATTCCCCGGAAAGAAGTCTGTGATTCCTGCAGTGGTTCGGGATCGGCAGCGGGGACGTCCCCATCCGTGTGTAATGTCTGTAACGGCATGGGGCAGGTAAGACAGACCCAGGGATTTTTCTCCATAACTCAGACATGTTATAACTGTAAAGGAGCGGGTAAAATCATAAAGAACCCGTGTAAAGCATGCGGCGGGTCCGGTCTGAAGGTCAAGAACAGAAAGATTACGGCCAAGATCCCGGCGGGAGTTGAATCCGGTTCACGGCTGAAGATAAGCGGTGAAGGAGAACAGGGTCCGAACAGCGGCGCAAGCGGTGACCTTTATGTGGTCATCCATGTGCAAAAGCATCCTGATTTTGAGAGACATGGAAATGACGTATTGAGCGTGGTAGATGTATCATTTCCCCTGGTCTGTCTTGGGGGTGAAATAGTGGTCCCAACGCTCTCCGGTGGTACGGCAAAGATGAAAATACCCCCCGGAACAGAAAACGGACAGGTCTTCAGGTTGAAGGGAAACGGGATTCCCTACCTGGGGTCATACGGCAAGGGGGACCAGCTTGTGAAAATAAACATACAGGTGCCTAAAAAACTTACTCCCCGCCAGAAAGAATTACTCAAAGAATTCTCAAAACTCAACGGTCAGGATGTGGGAAATAAAACCAGGGAATTCTATTAAAAGAGTGAATCTCCCGGTTTTTCATTTTATTTTAAAAACGTGTAATATGGAGAAAAACTATGCTTCCGGTAATAGATTATGGTGATATCGCTGTTGTGATTCCCAGTATTTCTGCGGTAGGGGCCCTGGTAAAAGTCGAAAATGGTTTCGGGTTTGAGGTTTATCTGACCGGGAAGGAAGACCCGCTCATTATCGGGTTTTTTGAAGAAAATGATGCCGAAGAATCGCGGAAGGAGCTTATCGGGATTGTGGCACAATACTATTTTACCCGGGAGTATGGCCCCGATTTTGAGATAGAGGACCTCATGGAGACCATGGATGAGGACGGCAGGGAAGGGCTTGATGAAGAGGCTGATGGAGACGAAGAGAGCCGGGATGATAATAATAAAAAGGAACACTGAGTTGAAATAAACAGAGGGAATCAGAAGAGAATACCATGAATACAAGCGATAAACGTGAAATTAAAAATGACATTGACCTCCTGAAGCGGGGAACCGAAGAGATAATCCCCGGGGATGATTTTGACAGGCTGATTCATGAGTCGGAGGAAAAGCAAAAACCCCTGGTCATAAAAGCGGGATTTGATCCCACGGCACCGGACATACACCTGGGGCATACGGTGCTCCTCAGGAAGATGAGGCATTTTCAGGATATGGGGCACCATGTTGTTTTCCTCATAGGCGATTTTACCGGTATGATCGGTGATCCCACGGGAAAATCGGAAACCAGGAAGAGGCTCACACGGGAAGAGGTCCTTGAAAATGCCGAAACCTATAAGAAGCAGTTCTTTAAGATTCTCAATAAGGATAAGACCATTGTAGAGTTCAACTCAAAGTGGTGCAGCGGTATGGACTTTGCGGAAGTCCTTGAACTTACCTCCAAATATAATGTTGCCCGGATGCTTGAGAGGGACGATTTTAAAAAGAGGTACCAGACGGGTGTATCCATCTCAATTCTTGAATTTATGTACCCGCTTATTCAGGGTTACGATTCAGTGGCCTTAAAGGCCGATGTTGAGCTCGGGGGGACCGACCAGAAGTTCAACCTTCTTGTGGGCCGGGATCTCCAGAGGGAATACGGGCAGAAACCCCAGATAGTCATTACCATGCCGCTTCTGGTGGGTCTTGACGGAACAGATAAGATGAGTAAATCCCTCAACAATTATGTGGGTATTGATGAAAAACCGGGAGAAATATTCGGCAAGATAATGTCAATATCCGATGACCTGATGTTTCATTACTATGAGCTTGTGACGGATGTTCCCATGGATGAGGTTGAATCCATTAAATCCAATATGAAGAGCGGGAAACTCCACCCCAGGGACGCCAAGGTCAGGCTTGCCAAAGAGATCTGCGCGCAGTTTTATGACAGGGAAACGGCAGAGAGCGCTGAAGCGGAGTTCAACAAGATTTTTGTTGATAAAGGACTTCCCGATGAGGTGGAAGAATTTGAAATTTCCGATGAGTTAAAAACTGAAGGCCGTGTCTGGATCGTCAAACTTCTTGTTTCAAGCGGAATGTCCAAAACCAACGGTGAAGCCAGAAGGGTGATCCAGGGGGGAGGCGTCTCTTTCGACGATGAAAGGATAACAGACAGTAACTTTGAATTCGAGCTCCCTGTTGAAGGAATACTGAAGGTTGGCAAGAGAAGATTTATAAAAATTTCCGGATAATTTTGTAACTCTAAAGGACATTAAATGACAAATTCAGATGATATAATGATAATTGACCGGGTTTTAGACGGTGATGTTGAAGCATTTTCTCATATTATTGAGAAATATCAAAAGATGGTATTCAGGTATGTCTATTCCAAGTTTCATAACTATGATGAAGCATTAGACATTACACAGGAAATATTTATCATGTCAATTGAAGCACTTGCATCATTCAGAAGAGCAGCCAAGTTTTCCACATGGTTATACAGTATTATGGTTAATTATTGTAAAAATTATCAGAAAAAGAATTCACGGTACAGTACGGTCCCTCTCAATATAACGAGGGGTGAAGATGAGTTCGATATTCAGCTTCCCGATGAAAGAGAGAACCCGGAAGATGAAGTTATTACAAATGACTCTTTGAGAATCGTCAGGGAAGAGATAAATAAACTCCCCGAAGATTATAAAGAGATCCTTTTAATGAGGGATATTGAAGGACTTTCGTACAATGAAATTGCAGAAATTCTTGACATAAAACTATCCAATGTTAAAGTGAGAATACACAGAGGAAGAGAATTTTTAAAAAACAGACTTTATGCAAGAGGATTGATATAATATGAGCAAATCATGTTTTGAGTTCTCAACGTTGTCAGACCTGTTTGATGATGAACTGCCAACCTTTGAAGAAAAAGAAAATACTCTCCGTCACCTGGATGACTGCCCCCGGTGCAACGAGGAGTACGGCAGGCTCAAGAAGACTGTGAAGTTCGTATCGTGCCTCAGATACCAGGACTTTAACCTCTGTGATCTGTCCGGTAATACTCTCAGGATGATAAAAATTGGAAAGAGAAAGAAACTTGTCCTGAGGTATCTGCCCGCGGCAGCTGCGGTACTGGTTATTCTCTCCGGTTCATACATTGCCACAACATATTTTGCCGATTCCCAGGAAACAACAATATCAAGGGATGCCGGGGAAAAGAGGATCATTCTGCATTCTGACGGCAGGAGTGAGATCGGCAACCAGGAGAGAATTGTGAATATCGTAAGCGATCTGAAGGCAAAAGTTCTCAAGGTTTCCGATAACTATGTTGAGGGAGAAATAAACTATGACAGGTTCAAGACCCTCTACAGAAAACTGGGGCACAGCGGTTTCCATAAGATAAAGTTTAAAATCGTGTCAGGATCTGACCAGTCTTTCAGGTCTCTCAATCCCGGTTCAGGGAATTTCGAAGAAGTCAGTACAGGCAACAGGATGCTGCCGAAGGGGAGCGGAACTGAATTAACCGGGAAGAGGAGTATAAGGTTCAGGGTTTACCCGTGATCTTCTTTTTCTCAGCTGATAAAAAAAAGTAAGTTTTAATTTTCCTTATTTACATTCAACTTCCTCTTTCTTCGTGAGCTTTCTGTTAAACCTTTTCTTTAATCTTTCTCCCTCAGCGGCCTTGTTTCTTTGCGGTTCAATAACAAAAAAATACACTTCTCTTTGTTTTTTCCTTGTCATTTCTTCCCTGAATATCAATAAATAATCGTATCTACTCAGTTATGTATAAGAAAAGTTATATTCATTAACAAAACATAACGGGTGTTCCCCGCCGCCGAAGGCGGCGGGGAAACATCATTAAATTTTTTTGATATATATATTTTATTCATATTTGAATAGTGATTAAAAATTCTGTAAATCCATAAAGACAGGAAACAGGGATATAAAATGTATACACTCAGTCTGATAATATCACTGATGGCATCTGCATTGCCGCTCTATATGGCAGTATTTGTTTTAATAAAGAACTGGAGGGCTATTCTTAACAGGTACCTTTTCTTTTTTCTCATTACTGTCTTTGGTATTATCTTCTCAATGTTTCTCTCCTATGCATTCCCTGACACGCCTGCCCTGACATATATGAACAGGATTACCCAGTTTTTTACAGTTCTCTTTTTCTCATCTGCTTTTCTTATCTCACTGGTTTTCCCCCTTCTGGAGAAAAGGCCGTCAATGACCGTAATGGTTATTTCAATTCTTCCGGCCCTGGTGACTGGTATCATAATCATGGTTACGGATTTTTCAATTACCTCTGCACGAATGGTGGAAGGAGTGATTGTCAGGGATTTCGGGCCCTTTTACAATATATACGCAGGTATCGCGCTGTTCTATCTTTTCCTGGCAACGGGTAATTTTATTCGAAAATATATAAAAATAAAGATCGATGTTTACCGTTTGCAGTTAAAATACGTGTTTCTCGGTTCCTGTATCTCTGCAATAATTGCCGCGGTCTGTGCTCTTATTCTTCCGAGATTTTTTAACTATTCAGACCTCTATATTATTGGACCTTCTCTGGCAGTCATTATTGGAGCATCATCGGTGTTCTATTCTGTTATCAATCACAACCTTATGGACCTCTCTACGGTTATTAACAGGGTCCCCATGGTAATATTTCATCTGATTATAACATTTACTCCTGTATATCTTATCCTTTATTTCACTGAAAATAAAACAGTGTTATTTTCCGGTTTGGAGTCTCATGTGATTGCCGGCAGTATCGTTCTTGTTTTTATTGTCTTTTCAATTTCACTTGTTCCGCAGATTGATAAGCTCTTTAAAAGAAAATTTTATGAATTTGAGAGAACTCTCAATGAGTTTGTCAGGGAGGTCAGGAAATTTATCAGTCCCGAATATGTTATCCAGAGAACGGTAGATGTAATGTTCGAAGCCATGCAGCTGCAAAGGGTTGTTTTTCTCGTTTTTAATGAAAATTCAAGAATGTATGAACTGGCATATTATAGAACAGCAAAAAACATAGGCGAGTTGGATGTTAAACCTGTGGAGAGAAGTTCACCTGTTATCAAATGGTTTGTGAGAAATCACCATATGCTCCACAGGGACAGGATCTATAGAGATGATGTTAGTTTTGAATCGGTCAGGGATGATCTTGCAGAGTACTTCGAATCAAACGGGTTTAAAATAATCTTTCCTGTCTATCACGAAAAAAGACTCTTTGGAATGCTCTGTCTCGGGGAAAAAGAAAAAATGCTTTCATTTACAACAGACGAGATGACACGGCTTGAACAATTTCACCTTGAGAGTAACGATTTTATTTCAACAGCATTTTTTGCCCAGAAGGCAAAGCAGGAGCAGTATATCAGAAGGACCGGTTACCTTTCATCGTATATCTTATCAAACTCTGTGCCGAAACATCTTCCCAGGGTTAAGGGGATTAAGTTCGGCGCTTTTATGATTCCCCGGTATGAAGAAGGTGTGGATTATTTTGATTTCATAAGACCGGCTGATATGGGAATAGGTGTCATTGCCACAGACGTTTCCGGAATAGGAGTAAACAGTGCTCTCTATTCTGTCCTTTTAAGATCGGCTTTTCAGTCCTCCGTTAACGAGGCCCCCTCCACATATGCCATTATGCAGAAGTTGAACAAGCTGCTTTATCTGTACACCGGGGGGAAGGGGGGCCTGGTTACGTCATACTACTTTTTCTTCGATTATAAAAGTATGGGGCTTATGTATACCAATGCCGGTTTCCCCGCTCTTGAAGTTTTCAGAGTAGAGAGGGGTGATTTTGATTCACTTGATACCGAAGGGATACCCCTGGGTTACGATGAAAATACCAATTACGGTATAGGAAAAACTCAGCTTCAAAAGGACGATATAGGTATCCTCTACTCAAAATCACTACTCAGTTCTAAAAATGATGATGAACAGGCATTCGGACTGGTCAGGCTGAGAAATATCATTCGCGAAAACAGAACGAGGAGGCCCCACGAGATTACCGATATATTTAACAGGTCTTACCTGGATTTTATGGGTTCCGCCAAACCTGAGTCAGATGTCCTTGTTCTTATCTTCAAGGTGATGTAGGTTTTTTTTATCTCCATTATTACACTCTTCTTCCTCTTCCTTCGTGATTTTTGTGAGCTTCGTGAGAAACTTCTTCTTTATCTTTCTTCGCGGGAATGACATTATTATTAATAGTGTGTTATAATTACAATTCATCATCATACAGTTGAGAAAATACAATAAAATAAAAAAAGTGTACTATCAATATTGACAAAATGAGTTTTTTTGTGTATATTATAGCGAAATTAATAAAAATTTTTAAACTAAAAGAGAATTCCCTCTCTTGAGTCATTCTTCTGGGAAATTTTAAAGTATTAAGAGAGAATACGTTAAGAAAGCAAGAAAATAAAGCTTGTGAGGGAATATTATGTCCCGGAGAGGGAATTAATATCAAGGCATCAGGTCTTCACGTAATCTTTAATGTGTCCCGTTCATGAGGCTTCATATGTGATATCCGATCCTCGTTTTCATCCTTCTTGTTATTCTTTTTCTCTGTTGGCAGAAAACTTTCTATAATTAGGAAATTATTTAATTTAAAACATATGAGGTCATTTAAAATGATAAGCACAAATTTTCTAAAATTTATTATTAGTTTTTTAGTAGCCCTTCTTTTTATTCCATTATCCTGTAAAAAGAATGAGTCTGCTGAAGAATCTCTGAAAACAGTTCAAAAAGCAGTGGTTACTTTCATAGCAGGTAATGTTAAATCTATATCCGCAGACGGTATGTCCGGTCCGTTGAAAGTAAAGGACGTTGTTAAACCGGGTTCCACAATAGAAACCGGTAATAAATCCTATGCAACATTTCAAATAAAAAGGATCGGGGTTCTGCATCTTACTGAAAATTCCCGGCTGGAAATGAAAGAGATATTTGGTGGGGATGAAAGCACTGTTGTTAATCTTAAATCAGGTTCGGTTTTTTCAAAAATTGAAAAAAGAACAGGTATCCATTATAGAGTTCAGACTAAAACACTGGTTGCTTCTGTTCGCGGTACGCAGTTTCTTGTGCAGGCCAACCCGGGTTTTCAGAAAGTGCTCGTGAGAGAAGGTTCAGTTGCTGTTGCGGGAAAAACAACCGGAAAAGAAAAAATCGTAACGAAAAAGATGAGTGCTCTTGTTGATCAAAATGAAAGAATTTCACTTTCTTCTCAAAAAAGAGCTGAGGAGCTGGTACTCGAACAGTACGCGTTGCACCCTTTTGTTAAAAATGTTGAAAGTAAAACTACCGAAGAGATTGAAAAAGAGTTCGAAAAGGTAAATTCCGAAAAGGAAAAAATCAATGAAGAGAGACTGGGCCTACAGGAAACTCTCCTTGATAAACTCAGAAAGCAGGGAAAACCTCTTGTTAAGCTCTATCTTAAAGACGGTAGCCAGTTGATCGGCGCTGTTGAGAATACTACAGCAGATAAGGTAAATCTTAATACAGGGGAAAATATTATTTCAATTCCAAAATCGGAAATAAGACGAAGGATACCGGCAAAATAATACAGATAACAGAAGTTAAATAAAATGCGTAAGCACTATGTTGCAATAAAATTCTTTTTTCTTTTAATACCTGTTTTTTTTGCTCTTCCTGCCTCGGGAGAAATTGTATACCTTAAAAATGGTAAGGTCATTAAGGGCGCCATTGTCAAAGAAGGGAAAACAGGTATTACCGTTCGGACAGATGCCGGTAACAGGGATGTCAGGATCAGCGAGATTAAAAGAATTCTTTACGGAAACATGGATATGGAGCAGGTCTATATCTTAATGCAGGACGGAAGGATTATTAAAGGTTTTCTTGTTGATCAGGATGATAAGAAATTAATCCTCAGAGAAAACCGCAATTCACCTGACGAAAAAACAATCAGTAAAAGTGAGATCAGGCAAATATCACGGGACAGCATCTACCCGGTTGATCTTGAATTATTTCTGAAACCGTCTCTGTTTCTTCCCATGGATTCAGGGGGAGCCGAACTAAAACCTTCACTTCTGTATGGTTTTGGTATCGGATTTAACTCCATGCTGGCAGCAAACCTTCGTCTCCTGGTTGAATCCGGGTACCTGCGTGCGGGAAGCGGGAATACCGGCCAGTATCTTCAGGTCATCCCGGTAACGCTCAGCGCGGTTTATAATCTGAAAATTGGGAAATTTAATTTTTTTCCTAAGCTGGGTGCGGGTATGGGAGTTATGGAATTTGATACCGGTGAAGGTGAAGTCTTAAAATCCAATGCATTAGAAGGGCTTGCCGGCGCCGGGATTACGTATGAAATACGCCACAGGGTCCGTCTCGGTGTATGGGGGGAATATGTGGTCTTTTATGACAAATCGGATTATTTACAGAGCGCATTATTCAGTATTTCATGCCATTATATGTTATAGAGATTATCAAGATGAAAACGAATAACCAGGCAGTATCTTTAAATATCATAATGACAATTCTGTTCTTATTCACAGGTTGCGAAGGTGAGTTGATTTCCGAATTAAAAGACTTTGAAAAAAATACGCCGCCTCAAATTGTCAGCTTTAACTCGGATATTGCAGAAGATGAAGAAATACTTCCCAACATGCAGGTCAATCTTTCTGTAGAGGCACTGGATGAGGAAAATGATAATATTACTTATACATTCAGTTCGGATTACGGTACCTTCAGGCGGCAGCAGGACAGGGAAGGCGGATGCAATATTGAATTTTTCATAAGCAGTGAATGCCCCACAAGCGAGTCAATCCCCATAACAGTTACAGCAACGGACAGTAAAGGCGGTTCTTCCGTATCAATACTCGATATAGGCGACGGGAGGTCCGCTCCGAATATTACGGTAACATGGCCCGAAACAACACTGACTAACGGACAAACGGTTAACGTTTCATTTGTTGCCGACTCTTCGGGATTTTATCAAACGCGCATCGGCAATTCCGAATTTGACCAGGCAAGCGCCAGCCATTTTTATAATCGTGGAGAAACCGCTTCTTTTATAATTAAAGCAGGTACAGGAGGAGGCGTTGATGTTGAGTTAACACCATCAGGTACGTATACTGTATATATAATATTAATTGATAATTTTCAACGCCAGGTTTTTAGATCTGAAGATTTTACGTATTAACTGATATTAAAATAACTGCCGGAGAAAAAAGGATTATAATGAGAAAACAGAACATTATTCATAAAATAAGCAGTCTTCTGATTTTCATCGCGATTTTGCCCGGATGCGATGATGTCATTGAGCCCATGCAGGATTTTAAAACAAATGAATATCCAGACATCATATCCTTTGCCAGCGATCTCCCGGAGGGAACGGAACTTACTCCAAATCTGGCAGTTACACTTTCAGTGGACGCCCTCGATCCGGAAGGAGAACCCCTGGTTTTCGAATATGATTCCGAAGACGGGAGTTTTTCAAATCAGAACGATTCGGACAATAGATCAACGGTCGTATTTCATACGGCAAGTTATCTTACGTCGGCGCAGTCGGTAACTGTTTCAGTTAAAGTAAGTGATAACAAGGGATTTTCAGTTTCCCGGCAGCTGGAACTTGGTGAAACACGTGACGGTCCCACGGTAACGGCCATTGGGACCGTACCGGAATATATCAAATCAACGTCACAGGCGGAGATGACTTTTTCCGCCAATCAAAGCGGTCTTTATGAGGTCCTGGTGTATGACGATACCGGCGCAACTGCCACCTGGGATGATTCGGGGGCAAGCTATTTTTACGGCGCCGGTGACGAGGTGATTATTTCAATTGACGGACCTTCATGGGCCGGGGAATCGGGCAATGCGCAGATGGTGAATCCTCCCGACAGAGTTGCCGTTGTCTTAAAAGATTCCCTTGAAAGTGTTGCGACATATTCATTTATCCTTGATATTGACGATGATGCTCCCGTATCAAGCGTAGATGTGGCGGGTACGTCTTCTTTCTCGCCAATACCTGTAACAATTTCATCAACAGACGCAAAGTCGGGAGTTGCCGCCATATCCTATACCCTGGACGGGTCAGTCCCTGATTTTTCCGGCAATGGTACTGTCGTAAGCGGAAGCTCGGCCAGTATTACCGTGGGTACAGACGGTGTGGGAAGCTATACCCTGAGATACCGGGCTAAGGATAATCTCGGAAATCTTGAAGATATTAAAACAGAAACTTATATTATTCAGGCAGATGCAGTTGAGCCGGGGCCGGTAACTGACTTAATAGCCACACAGGCAGGGGGCGGGCAGATCTCCCTTTCATGGACCGAGCCCTCGGACAGCGACCTGGATCACATATTGATCACCTGGGTCCCTGACGGCGCAACAGGTACCACGGTACCTGCCGGAACAACATCAAGAACCCAAACAGGGTTTACAACAGGAACCACTTATACACTGACAATAACTGCTGTTGATACATCATATAATGAATCAACTGCCAGCACGATTACCATCACACCCCCTGCCAGCTATGTGCCTGTGCATTACGTTTATTCTTCCGAGGACCTGAATGCCATGCGAGGCGGTGTCGCAGCCGGCTGGGAACTTGACAACTACTATATATTAATGACGGATATTGATCTGAGTGGATATGGTGAATGGACTGCTATTGGGGACAACGGCGCTCCTTTCAAAGGAACATTTGACGGGAACGATCATACTATAAGCGGTTTGTTTATTGATCAGGGATCAACTGTTTATCAGGGACTGTTTGGATATACAGACGGCAATGCTCAGTTGATGAACATTACGATTCAGGACTGTACTGTTACAGGACAGGACTATGTGGGCGGACTTGCCGGCAGTAATTTTGGAGTTATTTCCAATTGTCATATAGAGGGGGGTTCCAGCATTCAGGGAGATAATATGGTTGGCGGACTGGCAGGATACAATAACGGCAGCAGAATCATTGATTCCAGCTCCAACGCTGTAGTTTATGGTCAGGGAAATCATGCTGGAGGACTGATCGGGCAAAACGTACTTGGAACCATTGCGAATTCACACGCCACAGGAAATGTCACAGGCGAGATGAATAACAATGGAGGACTGATCGGGTATAACTATAACGGATCCGTTGCGAATTCATATGCCACGGGAAGTGTAACAGGTGTTATGACCAACAATGGAGGACTGATCGGTTATAACAACAATGGACCGGTTACTGGTTGTCACGCAGAGGGAATCGTAACAGGCAGCGGAAATGATAACGGAGGACTGATTGGATATAACAATGGTTCGGGTGCTTCTGTTACAAACAGTTATGCAACAGGTCATGTTATTGCCAATGCTAATTATGTCAGCAATAATGGAGGACTGATTGGATTTAATACCGGCGGAACAATAACCGGTTGTTACGCTGTAGGAAATCTAACGTATAATAACAGTATTGTAACGCTCATGGGAGCTAATCACGGAGGACTGATAGGACGCAGTACCGATGCGAATATAACCGGCTGTTACGCAACTGGAGATGTCGAATCATATGATGAGAATGGTGATAATGATAATAACGGCGGATTGATCGGCAGCTTTGAAGGATCAGGTTTTGTATTATCCCGAAGCTACGCAACCGGTTCTGTGGATACCTCTTTGGGAGGGTTGTGCGGCGGCCTGGTTGGCGTAGCCGGAGCTGGAGTGATAATAGACGAATGCTACGCGACAGGTGAAGTTACAGGTTTTTCGCAGATCGGCGGGCTTGTGGGTCTCCTGGATACAGGCGGCAAGATTGAAAACTGTTATTCCGTTTCTCCTCTGGCAAACTCTGTATATGGAGATAGCAGGATCGGCGGGCTTGTGGGATATAATAACGGTGATGTCTCGTACAGCTATGCGGCAAGAGATTTGGCTGCAGCCGGGGGTTCTTATTATGGCGGGCTTATTGGATATACAGGAGGCGGAACAGTAAATTATTGTTATTATGACGCGGGTTTATGCGGTTATTCAGATTATGCCGGCTGGACTGTAGCGGGAACACCGGCTATAACAACAGACATGAAAATTCAGGCAACATATACAGGCTGGGATTTTAGTACTATCTGGGGAATCTCCGGATTAATAAATGACGGTTATCCCTATTTACGGAATAATAATTAATGAAAAAGAAATACACGGATTTTTGCAATTGTACTGAGAAATGAAAAAAATTTGTTTTATTATAAATATCTTTACTCTCCTTCTTTTTACCGCGGACCTTTCGGCGGAGATTATCCGCTTAAAGGACGGCCAGGTCCTCAACGGTGAAATAATCGGCAGGGATGAGCGGTTTATTACCGTAAAGACCCGGTACCAGACGCGAAAAATCGCGCGCTATGATCTTGCGGCAATTGAAAAAGAGAAGACCGGACTGGACAGGATATACATATTCACCCGGGATAATAATGTCATCGCGGGATTTCTTGTGGAACAGGATTCCATGCGGGTTGAATACAAGATAAAAGAGGATTCTCCTGACACAAAAACCATTTCAAAACTGGACATTCTTCAATTGTCCAATGAAGAGATCCGTCCTGTTGATCTTGAATTTACCTTAAAACTGTGCGCGTTTTTTCCTCTTAATTCCGGCGGCGCGAAACTGGAACCCGCCCCTGCCGTTCTGGCGGGAGCGGGATTCAGTTCAATGTTCAGAAGGAATCTGCGTTTTTCCCTGGAATCGGGATATGTTCAGAGTGAAAACAGCAAGACTTCGGAGCGGTATCTAAAGGCAGTGCCTGTCACTCTCAGCGCGGCTTATCGTTTTACCGTCCCCCTGGGAATAGAGGTGACGCCAAAGATTGGTGCCGGAGTGTCAATGTTTGAATTCAATGACGGCGAGGGTGATGAATTCAGCAGTACTGTACTGGCCGGAACAGCCGGTCTTCAAATTACATATCCCGTAATTCCTTACAAACTTCATATAGGCCTGTTCGGAGACTATCTGACGTTTTACGATGGGTCCGGATTTTTTAACTCCGCAATGAGCGGCTTTTTTGTGGGGCTGAGGTTTCGATAAAATTTATTTGATGAATGATCCCGGAATAAATACTAAAATAAATAATAAATTTTTACTATCAATCTTGACGAAAAGGTTTATTTTGTGTATAATATATTAATCAATAAAAGATTTTATTAAACGATGAGAGAAGTTCAACCGGGATCTTTCGCATAAATTATTCCAGAGAGTTTTGAAAGAATATGATAAAAAAAAATAAAATATGGGGCTTTTAAGGGGGACCTTATGTACCAGGGAAGGATTGAGAGAAGAAAGAACAGCGAGAGAAGGGAAGAAGTTAACCTCAAGACATCTATTTTTGGTAAAGATTGGCAGGAGGAGCTTAAAGAAATCGATAAACACGAGATTATTGTTAAGATCTGTGATATTCTCGGTCCCTGTCCGTCTAACCTGCAGTTAGCGGAGGAAATCTTCGAAAGTCTTAAGTTTGAGGTCGCTCGTTATGTTATCCACCATGTGTACGCGCGGGAAGATGGAATAAGGTCAAGACTGCTGTTATGGCTTGACAGTAAAACAAATCCGGACAACGCGGAAAGGCTGTCGAATTTTATTAACCAGTATTTGAAGTAATTCATTTGAATCAAAAAAAAATCCTTCTCCACACATGCTGTGCCCCCTGCATCGCGTATGTGAATGAAATGCTGTCACAGGACTTCCAGGTGACAGCTTTTTATTATAATCCCAATATCTCACCCGAAAGCGAATACAGGAAAAGGCTTGAAGAACTTGAAGCTTATTCAGCGGGTATCGGGCTGAAGGTCCTTGTGGGCAGTTATGATATCAGGAGCTGGACTGCGCGGGTAAAGGAATACCGCTTCATGGGAGAGAGGTCCCCGCGGTGCAGGGAGTGCATCAGCATGAGGCTTGAGAAAACCTTTGAAACAGCAGCAGAGCAGGGTATGGGGAGAGTCGCGGCCACACTGAGTATCAGTCCCCATAAGGACGCGAACATGATAAACAGCATCGGGAAAGAACTGGAAGGGAGGTTCGGGATAGAGTTCTTCCGGGCTGATTTTAAGAAAAACAACGGTTACCGGAAGTCTGTTGAGATTTCCCGGGAGAGGGGATTTTACAGGCAGAATTACTGCGGCTGTATCTACTCCAAAATGGAGAGGAACAGGGATTCGCTCTGGATGAGGAAGACCGCTTCCCGGCGCTCCCAGGGGTCCTGATCATATTATCCGTAAATCCATGAATAAGAGAATTGTCCTGGTCAACCCCCCCTATCCCCTGGCTGATTGCCCGTCACCTCCACTGGGTCTCATGTCCCTGGGAGCATATCTTGAAAGCAAGGGCTATGCCGTGATGATAGATGACCTTGTGGTCAACAGCTTCTCCCGGGAAAGGGTGGAGAGGATTGCCGCCGGGTTCAGGCCCGGATTTATCGGTATCACCGGCGCCACCATGAATATCAGGAAAGCGCTGGAAATCCTCAAGGTCTACAGGGACGTCCTTCCCGGCGTAACCACCATTGCCGGCGGGCCCCATGTGACCTTTGACGCGGAGGCGGTACTTCGGGAGAACCCCCACCTGGATTTTATTGTCAGGGGGGAGGGGGAGCTTACCACGGAAGTGCTTCTCCGTGCCGCAGGGGGAGATAAGGATTACGCGAAGATAGACGGGCTCTCTTACCGGAAGGAAAATGGTATTCTCCACAACAGGGAGAGGGATTTTATTGCTGATCTTAATATCCTCCCCTGTCCGGACCCCGGCCTTGCGGAGCTGGGTAAGTACAGGGCCCTGGGGATGCCGGTCAACATGACCACTTCCCGGGGATGTCCCCACAGGTGCGTCTTCTGTGTGGGGAACAGGATGGTGGGGAACAGGGTGAGGTATTTGCACACCATGAGAGTGGTGGATGAATTCCAGTCCCTGGCGGAGACAGGGCCCTCCCAGATAAACATCGCGGACGACCTCTTTACTGCCAACAGGAGACGGTGCAGTGAGATCTGCAACGAGATAATCAGGCGGGGGATAAAACAGGAGTGGACGGCGTTTGCCCGGGTTGATACGGTATCGGAAGAACTGCTGCGCCTGATGAAGAGGGCGGGCTGCACCACCCTCTGTTTCGGCATTGAGAGCGGGAACCAGGAGATCCTGGACAGGGTAAAAAAGAAAACAAATTTGAAGATGTGCAGGGACGCGGTAGACATGTGCGGAAAGGCCGGGATCAGGGCCATGACCGCGTACATCCTGGGCCTGCCGGGAGAGACCCCCGAAACCTTACGGCAGACCCTGGAATTTTCCCGGTCCCTCAGTGACAGCTACGGCTATCATGTCCTTGCCCCTGTTCCCGGTTCGGAGGTACGGGAGAAGGCCCGTGAGTATGGGATCAGGATCCTGAACAGTGACTGGGACCTCTATGACGCGAAGCATACTGTTTCGGAATCTGTTGGGTGTGACGCCGCGGAGGTAGAGAGGACCGCTGCCGCTTACCGGGAAGGGGTGGACGACTATGTGAAGAACATTGAGAGAAAGGCGGGCCGGGGCGAAGACATTTCTGATGCCGAGATGAAGATCCTCACTATGAGAAAGACCCAGAAGTTTGTGCAAAGGCTCATTTTTTCCGATCTCATAGATGATTTTAATAAAAATGAGAATGGCCGGGACGGAGAAGCAGCGGAGCGTTTTATCGATTACGTTGCCCGGGAGATACCCTTGGAGAGGGAAGGGGCGGAGAGAGAAATTGAGAGGTTGACAAAAAATAACTGTATCAGGATAGGAAAAGGGAACGATAATAAATGTGTATCATGGTGCTGATGCGCGGAGTCAATTATGGATGAGATCCCACCTGTAAAAAAGAGCAGGCTGATCACCCTGCCCGGGAAGAAGCGGGACCTTCCCGAAGGTCACCACCAGCACAGGAACGGCGAACAGGCCCCTGACCATGACTCCCGGGAGAATATGCCCGATGACTTATCGGAAGACGATAACAGGGAAATGCACCGTAAATGGTACAGGAGACACCCCGCAATTGTAAAAAAGTACCTGAAAAGACACCTGGGAAAAATAAAGAAGGCCTTCTTCATCGACAGGAAGGTGTGACTCCTTTACTTCCCGGAAAGGTGCCGGTCAATCACAGCTTTGAACTCCTCCAGGGGATAAGCCCCTTTCAGTGCCACCCCGTTGATGACATATGCCGGTGTTCCGGTGATGCCGAACCTTTTTGCCTCGTCCATGTCCGCCCTGATGATCTTCTCCGCCTCCGGGGAGTCCATGTCCCGGGTAAATTTCGAAACATTCATTCCCAGGGACCGCGCGGTGCCCAGGATAAAGTTCCTGTCTATCTTCTTCTGGTTGTTGAAGAGAACAGTATAATATTCTTTAAACCTGCCCTGTTTTTCCGCGGCAATAGCTCCCCTGGCGGCGGTCATCGCGTTTTTGTGAATGTTCAGGGGGAGGTGCTTGAATATCAGCCTCACCTTCCCTTTGTAGATGTTCATGACCCGGTGGACGATCTGCGAGCCTTTTTTACAGTAGGGGCACTGGAAGTCGCTGTACTCAATAATGGTAATGGGAGCGTTTTTACTGCCCATGACATATCGTCCGTCAATTGCAGGCTCCAGGGGTTTTTTAAACTGTTCCTCCATCTCGGCCTTTGCCTTCTTCAGGGCCTCTTCCCTTTGCCTGACCCGGGATTCCCTTGCTTCCCGGGACATGATTTTGAAGATCTCTTCTTTCCGGGCCTCTACGGCCTTCACCACGGCGTCCTGGAACGCCTTGCTGTCCGGGTCCACCCTGGTGCAGGAGGGGAGGGCGGTGATGGTGATTATTAAAAGAGAAATAATATATTTCATAAGTTTCATCCCTGTTTTTGTTCTGTCATTTGATTTGAAGGTTTTTTTGTGTTTGCGAGTTTAGGTGAATTTATGGGAAACGGTTTGTCAAGGGTAATATTTATTATCACCAGATTGTTGTTACACGATTTGATTTTATTATTTCTTTGTCTGCCGTAACTAATTTCGTTTTTTCCGCAAGAGTTGTTGCGGCGATTATTCTGTCTGCGGGGTCGCCTCTTAATCCTTCGATATCCACAGAGAGGTCAGCGATTTCCGGAGTAATCCCTTTTAATGTGTAGTTTCTGGATTCCAGCAGCAGGTTTATAAATTCAATGAAGCTGCAGTTCACCTGAAGTCTCTTTTTTTTCATGAGTATGGCAATTTCCCAGAGAGATATTTCACAGAAAATAATTCCTTTAGCATTATTAGCGTCTCCCAGTGCTTTTTTTGCCTTATTTGAAAGCATGCGGGGGGTTAAAGCGTCCCAGATTATAATATGAGTGTCTGCGACTATCACTTTTCTGCCTTCCACTCTTCATTGATGGGAGAAACAATATCTTCGATCACAGCGGTCTGCGCAAGGTTTTGAAGGATCTTTCTGGAGTTTTCTTTTTCACTTTTTGCCGGTACAATCATGGCGATTTTTTTCCCCCGGGAGGTGACCGTTATAAATTCTCCCGCGTTGGCTTTTTTTAGAAAGGAGAGAAGGTTTTTTCTCAAGTCGCTTATTTTTACGGTTTTCATTCTTAATACCTTTTGTTTGTCTTGTACAAGTGTATTGTACAAAAGTACTTGTGAAAAGTCAATGAAAATATGAGTTTTTGCGGGCTTCACCCGCAGGATATTGCTGTTCATGGCACCAGGGTGTTTGTGGATGCAGTGGAGATAATATCGTATGTTGTGACGGAACACTGAGTCCAACCTATAGATGCTCAACTTACTGAAATGACGTAATTCGAAATCCGGAACTCTGAACTCGGAACTTGGAACCCGGAACGTCCATCCGCGTTAATCTGCGGCTAAACTCTCCCTCTTACTCCCGGAACTCCTCCTCATTTGAAAAATCTCATTTCCTGAGAGACAAAAAAACAGTTGAATTGTTCCCGGTCATTGAAAACAATGTTGATGTATGTCATAAATTTTTTTATACTCATAATAAAAAGTAACAACAGGTAAAAACTACAATGAACTCACTCAAAGATGAAGTCGCCGATATGATCCACAATATGCCTGATGATTCGTCACTTGAGGACATCCAGTACCATCTTTACGTCCTTGAAAAAGTTCGCAAGGGCCGGCAGTCAATTAAAGATGGTAAAGGAATATCAAACGAAGAAGCGAAAGCGCGACTTTCAAAATGGATTACAAAATAATCTGGTCGCCTGACGCGCTTGATGATATTGATGCGATATGCAGTTATATTGCCAGAGATTCAATCTATTACGCAGAATCAGTTGCAGATAGTTTTTTTGAGGCCGCTCAGAACCTTATTAAGTTCCCCTCTATGGGACGGGTTGTTCCTGAATTTGGTAAAAAATCAATAAGAGAATTATTTGTCTAGCAGTATAGATTAATATATGAGATTTCAGAAAAAGAGATCAGTATAGTTACCATTATACATGGTAAAAGGTTGTTGGAAAATATTTAAATTTTAATTATTGGTCTCAATTTGAGATTATTATCTCCATATTGATAATACTGAGAAAAAAATGATTACTGACAATATGGAGGAAAGGGGGGAATCAAACATGATTGTAGAAGAGTTAATAAAAAGAGGTAAAATTAAAGGACTAAAAGAAGGCAAAATCGAAGGAAAATTAGAGGATGCAGTGAAAATGTATGAGAAGGGATTCTCCCTTAAAGAAATTACTGATATAACTGAACTCTCAGAAGAAGACCTGAAAAAGGCAGGTATTACTTAAAACTTTCTTCGCGCCCTTTGCGCCTTTGCGGTTCAATACTTTCCTTTTTCTCCCTCTTCAACCCGAAACTTGGAACTCGGAACTCGAAACTATCTTCAACCCGGAACTACAGCAAAACCATTATCACCGTGAGACTTAATAGACTGGCAAGCGTGGTAAAGAGTACCACCGAAGTCACAAAACCGTGGACGATATTGTACTCACCGGAAATGATGGCCACAAGGACCGCTGCGGGCATTCCCGCCTGGAGTATTCCCGAGGCATAGGCCACAGGGGAGAGACCGAAAAAGAGACCGGTAACCGCCGCAAGGGCAGGGGCTAAGATGAGCCGCAATGCGGATGCGGTAAAAACATCCGGGGATATCTTCACGTCACTCTGCTCCAGAAGCTGAATCCCCAGGGCAAAGAGCATGACGGGGATCATGGCGTCTCCCAGGAGTCCCAGCATCCGGAAGATCATCAGGGGAACGGTAATGCCGGTTCCGGAGACGATAACCGCCGGAACCACCGCCCAGAGGGCCGGGGTCCTGACAAGTCCCATCAGGGCTCCCCGTGTCCCTCCCCGGGCCCATCCCGCCGCGCTGACACAGACAATGAATGAGGTTATCGTGATGATCACAAAGTATATTGTTGAGGGGAGAACGGCCTCCTCTCCCAGTCTGAAGCGGATCACCGCCAGGCCGTAATTTCCCACGTTCCCGAAAACGGCGATCATGATAAAAGCAGCGATCACCTCCCGTGAACGGCCAAGAAGTTTTCCCATGAGCCCGCCCAGGAAGGCCGCAAGAAGATGGACCAGGATGATAAAGGCAAACATCCTGGCCGCGCTCTCAAAGCTGACACTGGACTTGCTGATAACGTTAAAGATAAATGCCGGAACAAAAACGTAGTATGCGGACCGTGTGAGGCTCCGGGACTCCAGCTTCAGACGTCCCCCCAGCAGGTATCCCAGGAGGACGATCCCGAATACAGGGAGTATTACATTGATAAAAATTGAAAGAAATTCTGCCATGATCTCTGTTCATTGATTTATAGCTTATACAGGATAAAGTCAAAAGGGGATAGGGGGATAAAGAGGAGATGAGGAGATAATATATTTATGACTTTCCTGTCCCCTGTTCTCTTTTCCATCCCCATATCTCCTTTCTTACACTCTTTCTTCTTAATCTCTCTGTGTCTCCGTGCTTTAGTGGCAAACCTTAACCCACAACCCCGGACTCCTTCTCGTCGGCGAATATTATTGATTCAAGATGAGAAACAAGGGATTTGAGACTGTTATAATTGTCCATGAGAATTTCTGCGTCGGAGTTATTTGACTGAATCAGGGTGTTTGTGTGGTCAATTGATTTTACCACGTCCTGGATGGCAACTGCCTGTTCCACGGAGGATGATTTGACAAATTCCGAGTTTTCAAAAACTTTTTCTGTTCCCCGGAGCATATCGCTCTGTAGTTCTTTCTGCTGGGATATGAGTTTCAGTGTATCCATGCCTTTACCCTGGACATTGATAAGGCTCCTGTTAAGGGACTCAATAAAATTGATGATTTTCCCTATTATTGAGTTTGAGAATTCAACATCGCTTTTATTTTTATCGATCAGGTCCTGTATCTTTTTCAGCTCGCTTGATGAGCTGTCAGCCAGTTTCCCTATCTCGTTGGCAACCACGGCAAAACCCCTCCCATGCTCGCCAGCCCTGGCAGCTTCAATTGAGGCATTTAATGAGAGTAAATTTATCCGTTCAAAAAAATTATTAATAATTCCGGTGATCTCCTGTATGTTGTCGGAATTTTCAAGTGTTCTCCTGTTAACATCATCCAGTGATTTTGAGGACTCATTGCCTGTTTCAGCGGTCTTGCCGATACCGGTAAATTCGATCTGGAGGGAGTTTCCCAGATTTTGCAGTGAGTCAATTGAACCGGAAAGTTCGGTAATGCTGTTCTTCAACTCCTTGACCGATTCGCTCTGTCTTTTCACCGTCTCTTCGATACCTGACGTGCTTGTTGATATTTCTTCAATGGAAGCAACAAGTTCTTCAATAGTGGCGGTTTCTGTCTGGATATTTTGAAAAATATTTGAAACGGCTTTGTCGGTCTTCTCCATGGATGTGGTCAGGTCCTGGTATGACTTCTTAATAGTATCCATAAGCCGGGTAATAAAATTATTTTTTTCCATGCTTTTTTTTGTTTCATCTTTACTTATCTGAAGTGAAATTTTCAATGCATGCATGGTTATATACGCAAGAACATAGACCATTATCAGGTTTGCAATACTTGTAAAGCTTCCCCGCATAAATATTGCCTTTGCTTTTCCCACTTCGGAAGCATTTAAGACCACTGTTGACGGATCAAAACGGAGAATGTTCAGGACCATAAGAATAACAAGATAAATTATTACGGAACGATTTAACCATGGCTTGGTGTAGATAACGGCAAGCAGGGTCAGGGGAAAACAGAAAAAAGCGCTTGTTGAGAGTGCGATTTCCGGAGTTCTGACTATACCGGCGAGAAAGATAACCAGTGACTGGATAATTGTCATGAAGGTACCGGCAGTCCATACTTTTCCCTTTCTCACGAGCAATATTGTAATGGTGGCCACGGTACATGATGTACCGCTGGAAACCAGGGAGATCAAAATTCCCGAGGTCTTCAAGTTTATAAAAAATAAAATAAACATTACCGCAAAAAAAATCAGGCAGATGACCACAAGAAAATTCGCGCTGAAACGAGTAAAAACATCCATCTTATTATAACGGGAGAGAAACATCTTATTGTATATTTTGCTGATTGACATTGCGACTCCTTTTAAACAGTAGATATATCAGTGCATAGTTTTTATCATTTATCGAATAGAGTCAATAATTTATTATCGGATGTCTGTGTTCATTACACGTTTTTAAAATCTTCCTCTTTAACTTTCAAGATTGTGCTTCATTTATTTCTATTGTGTTTTGTGTGGAACTTTCTTCTTAATTCTTAACCCGAAATAATCTTTATATCAATCTTTTTTTACAGGGAAGTGGTTTCCCGTCTGCACGGGAATGACATCCCGGAAAATGAAATTAATTCAACTGTTCCCTGTTTTCTTTTCATGAAACCCGTTCCCCGATCGTATTAATAACTATGACAGAATTAAACAAAGAGCAGGAACGTGCTTCGCGTCCCGAATGCGGGGTGAGCCTTGTCCTGGCAGGGGCGGGGACGGGAAAGACAAAGACCCTTGTGGAGAAGGTGAAGAACCTCATCAGGGAGGGTGGATTCGCACCGGAGGAGATCCTGGTGATGACATTCAGCCGAAAGGCCGCCCATGAGATAAGGGAGAGGATCCGGCAGGGGATCGGTGAAGGCGCCCGGAAGATCCTTGCCGGGACCTTTCACTCCTTCTGCCTGGGATTCCTGAAGGAGCAGGGAGAAGTCTTCAGGGAAAGTTTCGGTTTTGCCTCCTTTCCGGAGGTTGCCGATGAAAGTGCTGCAGGTGAAATCTACAGGGAGATTCTCATGAGAAAGCTTCCTGACCTTAAAGGGATGCCCGTTGATGTTGCCCTGGACCTGATCGGGGGATATGAGAACCTGGACGGAACTGTGGTGAAACGACTCACCGAATCGGGTTTAAGGGAAGTCCTGGAGAAGATTATTCAAGAGTACCGGGACATCAAGATTACCCGGAATATCATGGATTTCGGCGACATGATCCGGTACGCAACGGATCTTCTTTTGAAGAGACCGCTCCTGAGAAGAGAGATCAACAGGAGGATACGGTACCTGGTCATCGATGAGTTTCAGGACACCTCCGGGGACAACTTCCGGCTTCTCAAAGTCCTTCTTCCGGAACGGGAGCCAAATCTCTTTGCCGTAGGGGACGACTACCAGTCCATATACGGCTTCAGGAACGCCCGGGTGGAATACATCATCAGGATGAAAAGCTACTTTCCCGGCGTAAAGCTCCACAGGCTCACGATAAACTACAGGTCGAGGAGTGAGATCGTTAAGCTTTCAAACAGGTTTATCAGGAAAAACAGAAAGAGGACAAAGAAACGCCTTGTTTCCTATAAGGGGAGGGGAGGCCTGGTTAAAGTCTGTGAAACCGTGGGTAGCGGGGACCAGGCGCAGAAAATAGAAGAGATCATTGAAAGAGAATGGGAGGAGGATAAGTCCCTGGCAATCCTCTGCCGGAATAACTGGCAGATTGAAAATATCAGAGAGCAGACAGGCGGGAAATTCAGGGAAAAGAAAAATCTTCATTTTATGACAATGCACGGCTCAAAGGGACTTGAGTTCAGCACAGTGGTCGTTGCCGGGGTGTGGGACAGGATCATCCCTGACAGGACAAACAGCATTGAAGAGGAGAGGAGGCTCTTTTATGTGGCCCTCACCCGGGCCGAAGAGAAGCTCTATATCCTCTACCTGCGGGAAGGGAAGGAAGAACCCAGGTTTATACGGGAACTGGGGGGAATAAAAAAAGATAAAATCTAACAATTCTGCAACAGAGCAGGGGGCGTGTTTTAAATTTGGGGTAAAGTACAAATTGGATCCGTCATGAAATAACTTCTTAAGGGGTCTAAGGGGGGAAACCCCTTAAAAGCCCCGCAGGGTCCCTGCTACAGGCGGGTGCGAACTAATTTGCCCGAAAAATAATCCGCGCCCGAGCAGGGTGGTTACGATAAAATAACTTATTAATTGACAAAATTATCGTATAAATTAATATCTGGCAATTAACATGATAAACATAAGGAGAGTATACTGCATTCAGTTCATTTGTCCAATATAGACGGAAGAGAATACATGTCGTTACAGGGGGCTCGCCATGAGAAAGCTCTGCTACGATACTGTTATCTCCACAATTAAAAATCTTTCCACTACCAGTTCCATCTACATCGGGTGCGATTCCCGGCTTTCCGGTCCCCACACTATTTTTGGTCTCGTTGTTATTCTTCATCTCGATTCTGCCAAGGGCGGAATGTGTTTTGCCGATAAGATGAAGGAGGAGAGGCGCATGGGAATAAAGGAGAGGCTCATGAAGGAGGTGGAGCACGCGGTGCTCTGCGCCACGCGGGTACAGCATGTGGTTGAGGGCAGGCGTTTCGAAGTGCACCTGGACATCAATCCCGATCCAAGCTATGCAAGCAATAAGGTCCTCAACGCGGCAATGGGTTATGTGAAGGGGCAGGGACTTAACTGCCGGATCAAACCGGAGGCCTTTGCGGCAAGTACCGCGGCGGATTATATTATCAGTTGATTAATCATTCAGAAGTTACGTGTCATATATGTTTCTGTGTAAATTTATTTCCGAAAACCCGGGGGGAGGGATTGTCTATGTTAGGTAAAATAGTTCTCATCGCATCGATGCTGGCATGTTTAATCGCATGGGCCGGATTTATTATTCGTATTGTTGATTATATGAAAAACCAGAGAGTAACAAAAACACAATTAATATATACCCTGTCAGGCGGGGGATTTGTTTTTTTTGTGACCGGTTCTCTGGTCGTCGGGAAAACATCACTGGTTCATGATATCGGTTCGCTGGCCGGTGTGTATATTCAATTAATTACGGTAACAGGGGGGTTGGCAGGGATAATACTGTTTATTTATCTCTTGAAACGGATTTTACTTGGCGGTACAACTGTGTATAAGCATTACCATGATTATATGGGTTTTATATTGCTGAGTACTTTGCTTTATATCATTGCTATTTCCTTCCTGGTTGGACGAACAGAATTTAAGACACTATTCAAATAAACTATCGCGTTCGATATTATTTTGAAGTATCCATAAAAAAATGACTTTAACTTTTCTAAAGAAAAGACTTTACAAATATCAATATCTTTAAGAAGTAATCTTATGGCCGCAAAAGCCGGGAGAGGTGTCCGAGAGGCCGAAGGAGCACGGTTGGAAACCGTGTGTAGCGCAAGTTACCGGGGGTTCGAATCCCCCCTTCTCCGAACCAACTTTTCTAATAAAAGGACCATAAATGTCATACCAGGTCATTGCCAGAAAATGGCGTCCCCGGAACTTTGATGAAGTCGTCTACCAGGACCATATCTCAAAGACCCTGCAGAACAGCCTGGCAAACGGCAGGATCTATCACGCGTATCTCTTCTCCGGGCCCCGGGGCGTGGGGAAAACCACCATGGCGAGGATCCTTGCCAAGGCCCTCAACTGCACGGGTGAGAAAGGGCCCCGGCCCTGTGATTCCTGCGATAACTGCAGGGAAATCACGGCGGGAAATTCCTTCGATGTCATGGAGATCGACGGCGCCTCCAACAGGGGGATCGATGACATCAGGGAACTCCGTGAGAATGTCAATTTCGCCCCGGTGAAGTCGAGGTACAAGATATATATCATCGATGAGGTCCACATGGTCACCCGTGAGGGGTTTAACGCCCTCCTCAAGACCCTTGAAGAACCTCCCCCCCATGCCAAATTTATATTCGCCACAACAGAGTTCCATAAGATCCCGGAGACAATAGCCTCACGGTGCCAGAAGTATTTCTTCAAGATGATACCTGTTGAACCTATTGTGGAACATCTGAAGATGATCGTGGAGAGCGAGGGATACGGGATATCGGAGAACGCCCTCTATCCCATTGCACGGGCCGCGGACGGTTCCATGAGGGACGCCCAGTCACTCCTTGACCAGGTGATTGCCTTTTCCGGGAGAGGGGATGAGGGGACCGGGATCAGTGAAGAGGAGATCCTCGCCATCCTCGGTGTTATCCCCCTGGACAGCTACATGAATCTTCTCGATTCCATTGCCGGGCTGGATACCATTGCCGTTATCGACGAGATTGACAGGGTGGTCACATCCGGCGGTGATATCTCACGCTATATCGAGGGGTTTATGGATATTGTAAGGGCCCTCCGGCTGGTAAAGAACGGGATATCGGTGAATTCACTCCTTGGCCTTTCCCTGGAGGAATCACGGACACTGGCGGACATGGCGGGAAACTTCACCGATGAAGAACTTTCTCTCATCTTCGGCCTGGCGGATGATCTGTCCAGGGGATTGAAGTTTTCGGGCAACCCGAGGATCAACCTGGAGATGGCCCTCCTTGACATGATAGCCGTTAAGAAGTCCCCCTCCGTTGCGGCAATACTGAAAAAGCTGGAGGAGGAAAACCTTGTGGTTGCCCATGAAATGATGCCTCCCGGTGAAAAAAAAACGGCAGCTGAACCTCCGTCTGTAATAAAGGATGAAGAGACCGGTCCGCCCGGGAGGGCAACTGACCTGAGGGAGGCATGGAAATCATTTTACGCCACCCTGCACAACGAGGACAGGTACCTCTTTTATCTCCTGAAACAGGCAGATGTGATCTTTGAGGAGAGGAGTATCGTCCTGAAGGCGCTGGACAGCAGCAAGTCTTCGATTAACAGGAGAGTTCTTGACAGGGAAAAGATTAATTTTATAAAGAGCAGCATCTCCCGCTTGACGGGACATGACGTTGATGTTATTATCCGGGAAGAGGATAAGGAAGAAACAAATTTTAAAAAAGAAAATAGTTCCTCAATGAAGGAAGATATACCTCACACTGACAAATCCGGTAAAAAGGAAGGAGATGCCGGGGAGAGAGATCCTGCAGTGGAAAAAATAAAAAGTGTATTCCATGGGGAAGAGGTAAAAAAAGGAGAATAATATGCTTAAAGGACTGGGTGATCTTGGCAACCTTATGAAGATGCAGAAGGAGATGAAAAATATCCAGAAGAAACTGAAGAAGTCCTCTGCCGAGGGCGGGACTGCTGACGAGTCCGTAAAGGCCGTGGTGAACGGTGAGTTCCAGCTTCTTGACATTAAACTGGACCCCGATTTTGTGAAAAACAGCGAGCCAAAGAAGATAGAAAAAAATATTCTCTTCGCCGTGAACGACGCGGTGGAGAGGATGAAAGACCAATCCGCAAAGGAGATGGCAAAAATCACGGGAGGCATGGACCTCTCCAGTTTTATGAAATAAGGGAACTGCCGGTTCACAGGTTGAGCGGGTCCTGATTTTATGATGAAAAATCCTTCAAAATACCTGGATGACCTCATGGATGAACTGTCGGGTCTGCCCGGTATCGGCAGAAAGAGCGCCTCACGGCTCGCCTTCCATATCCTGAACATGGAAGAGGAGAATGCCCGCAGGCTGGTCCGCTCCATTATTGAACTCAAGGAGAACATCGTCACCTGCGGAATCTGCGGCGGCATCTCTGACGGCGATACCTGCTCAATCTGTCTCGATGAGAAGAGGGACAGGGAAACTGTCTGTGTGGTTGAGAATGCCAGGGACATTCTTATCATTGAGAGTACCGGTGAGTACAGGGGGCTTTATCATGTGCTCATGGGAGTCCTCTCCCCCCTGGACGGGATCGGGCCCGAGGACCTCAACATACGTTCTCTCCTGGAGAGGTGTTCCGGCGGCGCTGTCAGGGAAATCATCCTTGCTCTCAATCCCACGGTAGAGGGTGACGCAACATCCCTCTATCTTTCAGATATTTTAAGGAGCACAGGCGTACTGGTTACACGGATTGCTCATGGTCTCCCTGTTGGGGCGGACCTGGAATATACCGATTCCGCGACAATTATCAAATCAATAAAGGGGCGTGTAAAGATCTAGCACTTCGACTGCGTGATTTTTAACTAATCGTAATTGGTTAACTGCTGAGTACAAAATCATGCGGGCTCAGCACGAGCTCTTTCTTTTTTTCTTTCCCTCAATGTGGATAATAATGGGAATTCCCTTGAGGTCAAGTTCCTTCTGGAGGTTCTTTTCGAAGTAGCGGATAATTTCACGCCTGAAAAGGTCGGGGTTATTCACAAAAAACTTGAATTCCGGAGGAATGGTATCGGTCTGCACCGCGTAGTAGACCCTCAACCTGCTTCCCAGCTGGGGTATCCTTCCCGGTTTTTGGAGCTCTGCGACAATTTTGTTGAGCAGAGGCGTGCTGATTTTCCTGTTGGCCCTCTCTTTCAGTTCAAAGGCCGTATCGAGAATTTTGTTGATCCGGAGCTTCTCCCTGGCGGATACCGATAGTATGGGGAAATCTTCGGCCCGGTAGAAACTATAGACCAGCTTATCCCTGAACCTGTTGAAGGTGTTGTGGTCCTTTTCAATCTTGTCCCATTTATTTATTGCGATGATTATCGGCTTCCGGGCTTTCATGATCTCGTCTGATATCTTTTTGTCCGTATCGGTGAGCCCGGCCTCTGCGTCGATTATATGGATAACAACATCAGATTTCTCAACGGAATTTTGGGTCCGGGTAAATGAGTAAAACTCAACGTCTTCCTTGATCCTGCTCTTCTTCCTTATTCCCGCGGTGTCGATGATCCTTACCAGCTTTTTGTGATAGGTAAAGTCTTCGTCAACGGAATCTCTTGTGGTGCCCGGAATATCGGAAACAACCGACCTGTTGAAGCCGGTAAATGAGTTGAGAAGTGTTGATTTACCCGAATTAGGCCTTCCCACGATGGCAAGGCTGATGTCCGGTTTTCTTCCTTTCCCGCTGCTTTGGGGGAGGAGGTGGACAATGCTCTCCATAAGAAGTTTTATGTTGAACCGGTTTAACGCGGAAACAGGTATGAGCTCATTAAAACCGGTTTCATAGAAGTTGGCCATATTAAGAAGCTTCTGGCTGTCGTCCATTTTATTGACGGCAATAATAGTGGGAAGTGAGAGTTTTCTTATGATGTCAGCCAGGTCGATGTCAAAAGACCCGGGTGAGGGATTTTCCATAAGAAGAAGTATCACGGAAGACCTTTCCAGGTGTTCCCGTGCGTTCCGGAGAATAGGTTCTGAGAGTTCCGATGAGCTTGAAAGGTCCAGTCCCGGTGTATCCGAGAGAGTAAAGTGGATGGAGTTATATTCCACATCATACTGTATCACGTCCCGTGTAAGCCCGGGAAGGGGATCGACTATTGCCCGCTTCTGTTTTATTATTGAATTGAACAATGTGGACTTTCCGACATTCTGTCTGCCTACAATCGTTACTATGGGAAGTTTTTTTGGCATTTGATTTTACTATGCTTACTTTTAATTTTTTAACCACAAAGATCATGAAAGACACGAAGTTTATATTTAATGTTAAATTTTAAGTTTTTAATTCATTGAATAGACTTTTTTCAATTTAACATTCAAGATTTATCACTTATCATTTACAAATCCTTCGTGACCTTTGTGCGTTTCGTATGAAATGCTTTTCTTCCTCTTCTTCTTCTCCCCTCTTTTCTGTGCCTTCGTGGCAAATCTTAAAATATTTTATGAGAGAATGCGTTAAGGAATTATTACTGAATAAATATGGAAACCCCTGAAATGAGTCAAGCTATTATTAACCAGAAACGCAACGACTCAGTTATATTTCAGGATAATCATATTCATGGAAGAATATAAATTACATGTCCCCTCTGCCAGGGTGGAGGGGAGATTCTATTGAAATTTATAATAATACTGTAACTACTCAGCTATTGCTAAAAATTTTGTATTGGTGTCATTCCCGTGAAAACGGGAATCCATATATTTAATACGTAATTGTAAATGTATAGAATATTACTGATAACTTAACATGGATCACGGCTCTCCGCTTCGCTTCGGCCGGGATGACAGACTTATTAGTTGTTGACATATAGCTGAGTCGTTCCCCTGGAACAAACTTCAATAATATATATTATAACAAAAGTTATGCGAAAATGATTTTGATAAAATATTTTATACAATTTAATTTATTCTTATTAATTATTTATATTTTAACAGTTGTTAAAAATAAAAAAAATTTTTTTTTTCTTGCAATAATATTAATTAACTTTTACTATTACTTTTAAGAGTGAAAAAAATTTCATAACCGAGGTGTTATTATCAATGAAAGGCCAGTCAGTAAAACAAATTGAAAGCGCATTGAAGAGGAAGAAAGAGAAAGTTAAGAAGTTAACTAAAGAGCTTAGTACGGCAACTGCAGATGTAAAAAAACTTGAAAAGGCATTACCCGCCGCAAAGAAAGCTGAAGCGGCTGCTAAAGCAAAAGCTAAGGCAAAAGCAAAGAGCAAGCCGAAAGCCAAGCCAAAAGCAAAGAAAAAAAAGAAATAACTTATTCCAGCTGCATTTTTAATCTGTTTTTATTACTTGAAAGAGGGATGATTCCCTCTTTTTTTTATTGATAACCTGGGTTGTATGGTTATAAAGAGCAGGAGAAGATGCTTGAACGGACTTAATGAAAATCAGGGATTAAATCACTTCAGATTTACAATTTTAATATCGATATTTAAGAGAGGTATAATAATAGATATTTAATATGAGAATTAAATTGACATATATTATTGAGTAAGCATAAAAGTTATTGATTTTTATTTTTTCAATATGATAAATTACATTATTTGATACTATTCAGGTATAAAAAAACAAGTAATTACTTAACAATGTATAAAAATAATCATATTCAATAAAAAAGATAACAGGTATGTCCCCGCCACCGAAGGCGTCGGTGACGTATTGTTAATATTTTAGTCAATAAGTTGATTATCGCCATATAACTGAGTAGTTACAAAAACAGAGTAATTACTCAAAGAGCAGATCTATACAGGAAATAGAGGTTTTAATTGGACAAGGTTACTCAGAGAAAGCAGCGTGGATTTAATGATCTTCAGTCTGTAAATGAGGTTTTTGATATCCTGCAGACAAAATTTGTAGGCCGCAAGTTGTATGTCAGGTATACTGTGGATAAGACCGAGATACTCATCAACGAATTCCTTGATGACCAGACACTGATTATGGGTACAGAACCCACCTTTAAGCCGGAAAAGACTTTCAGTATTTACGGACTTTCAGACAAGTATGTTGAGGTTGACCTGGAGCTTCTGGAAGAGAAAGGCCCGGGATATTTTCACTGTAAAATCATATCGGGGAGAAGGGCCGCGCAGGGAAGAAGAGATATTCGCTTCAGGGTCACACCGGAAGAGGTTGTCGCAACTAACTTCAAAATATCCAAGCATACCATTGATGTCTCAAACCTGAAAATTCCCACAAGTATAAAGGTAGTCCTTGACCAGTTTCAGACATCAAATTCACGGCTCGGTGATATCCTGAAGGTGGATGTATTCTCATCTGAGGATAAAAACCAGATATTAATGAACATAAAGAAGACATGCAGGACTCTCTATATTCAGGACGCAACGGATGAAAGTTCTTATGTCCCAATGACGGAAGATTTTGTCGACCTTCAGGATGTTCTGGGTAACGATTTAAACAAATTTATTAAAATAAATACCCAGAAAGGGTATAAATCAATTATTATCGTACCAATAATCTATATCACCGAAAATGAAAAATCAATACCTTTTGCCTATATACAGCTCATCTCCAAAACAGAGAACTTTGAACTGGGAAAGGTCGTAGATCTCAAGGAGGAAACTTTCAGGCTTGTTGACAGGATAAGGGATGCCAATACTGTTTTTCTTCCGGTTCATCAACATATTCTTGACATCAGCAGGGGAGGGGCAAAGCTCAGGATAACTGATCCCGAATTGAAAAAGTCTATTCTTAAATCCAAGGGTTTTATTTTTGATATCGTTTTTAAGCTGCAGGCGCCAATAACAATTTATGGCGATATCAAGGCTACACAGAATGTTGAAGGCGAGCTTCAGGTAGGAGTTGACTTTGAAGGAAATTCATCAAGAAAAGATGAAATGAAGAGGTTCTACTCTATTATCAAGCCCATGGAATCTGATTACAAAGCGAAGCTTATTAAGTCACTTAAATCAAGGAACAGGTAGTTATCCAAGCTCCGCATCGGATTTTCTTGCATAGAAGGGAACTGTTTTGGTTATTCTGCTGTAGGAACCGGGATTTCCTGTGTACTCTTCTTCTATTATTTCAAGTGCAATCCGGCCCGAAGGCAGAAAATCTTCATGGTAAACGGGGTCTTTCAGTTTTTCTTTAATAGTATTCATGTATTTAAATGAACCGCTGCCCGTAAGGTGTGTGGTGTGGTCCCTGTCCGCCCTTTCGGCCAGGTACTCCATGGGATAGTCTCCGGGAGGAACTATTTCCCTGTTTTCCCCGGGGCTTTTTCCTCTCCTGTAGAGGGCGCCGAAAACTCTCTGCTTCTTTGCGTCAAACGCAACCAGAATATTTTCATTCTCGAGGGCACTCACAGATGAAGCATATATCAGTTGTGTTTTTATACCTGCCAGCGGAACATCTAAAAGCTGGGCGAGCATTCGCGCGGTTGAAACTGCAATTCTAATACCGGTAAATGATCCCGGTCCCACACCGACGCTTATGAGCTGAATATCACCGATTGCCAGGCCGGCATTTTCGAGGACACTCTGAATGTTGTTGAACAGTGTGGCGGAGTGTGATTTCTTCACGACCTCTGCTCTTTCAAATATACTGTGGTTTGCAGAAACTGAAACCAGTTCGATTTCATTACTGGTATCAATCAGTAGTTTGTTCAATTTTAATGCTCCTTCTTCCCTCATCAAGGTATTTAAGGCTGATATATGTTGTTCCCCGGGGAAGTCTTTTTCCTGCTTTTTCAGCCCATTCGATTATGGATATCCCGTCCCCCTCCCAGTACTCCTCAAAAAAGAGCTGGTCAAGCTCGCCGGGTGATTCAATTCTGTAGAGGTCGAAGTGATAGAGTTCCGGTTCACTGTCATATATCTCCAGGAGCGCGAAGGTGGGGCTTGTGATTTCGTCTTTGATTCCCATCCCCAGGGCAATTCCCTTGGCAAGGACAGTCTTGCCGCACCCCAGCTCACCCGAGAGTGCGAATACATCTCCCGGCCGCGCATTTTTACCCAGCTCAATCCCGAGCTTTATGGTATCATCAGCTGATTCAGAAATGAATTCTTTTTGCATTCTATCCTGTCCTTTTGAGATAGATCGATAAATCAATATAAAATTAACCTGTATATTGTACAGTGAAATTTAATTGTTTCTTCAGGATAGCCACGCTGCACTCCCTATAACTGAGTACCCTCTTCATCTTCAACTCGAAATCCGGAACCCGGAACGAAATGTGCTTCAATAGCAGATTTATAATTTTTGACTAGCAGTCTCTTGAAAAACAGGTAAATAAGAGTGTCTTCACACTTTTTATGGCCGACAAGACTGCTGGAAATTTATTTAT